>NZ_JBITSK010000035.1:0-1263 GCF_044540565.1 Streptomyces sp. NPDC085931 | reverse complement strand
CGCGCAGTACATCGAAATCGAAGGCGCCCCCCACGGCCTGCTGACCACCCACACCGCCGAAGTCAACCAAGCCCTACTGACCTTCCTCGCCCAGTGACTCCCGCGGTCCGTGCTCGTGGCGGACCGGTGCGGTGTCCGGCGCCCGGCGGACGCACATGACCCCATGGCGTGATCCCGCCGCCGGACGGCCCACGTAGACCCATCCGACTCCTCCGTTTCGCCACTCGGCTTCACCTGGTTCTGCCGGTCTTCTGTACTCCTGAGAGACGACCGGTCTACTCGTTAGGGAGTATTCGTCATGAAGGTCCTCATCGTTCTCACCTCGCACGACCAGCTGGGCGACACCGGCCGCACGACCGGGTTCTGGCTGGAGGAACTCGCCGCTCCGTACTACCGGTTCAAGGAGGCCGGCTGGGACATCACCCTCGCCTCGCCCAAGGGCGGCCGGCCCCCGCTGGACCCCAAGAGCAACGAGCCCGCCAACCAGACCGACCAGACCCGCCGCTTCGAAGCCGACCCCGAAGCGACCGCCGCCCTTGCCGACACCGTGCGCCTGGACTCGGTGAAGGCCGATGACTACGACACCGTCTTCTACCCCGGCGGCCACGGCCCCCTGTGGGACCTCGCCGAGGACGCCACCTCCGCCCGCCTCATCGAGACGACCCTGCGCTCCGGCAAGCCCCTGGCCCTGGTCTGCCACGCCCCCGGTGTCCTGCGCCACACCGTCAACGAGGACGGCACCCCACTGGTCCAGGGCCGGAAGGTCACCGGCTTCACCAACTCCGAGGAGGAAGGCGTCCAGCTCACCGACATCGTTCCCTTCCTCGTCGAGGACGAACTGATCAAGCTCGGCGGCCACTACTCCAAGATCGGCGACTGGCAGCCCTACGTCGTCCAGGACGGCCTGCTGATCACCGGCCAGAACCCCGCCTCCTCCGGCCCCGCCGCCGAAGCCCTCATCGCACTCACCACCACCCGCGCCTGAGGGAGCCAGGCGGCATGGCCGCTGCAAGCAGTCCCGGCCCCAGCCGTTCCAGGCGCTCATTCCATCGCTCGATCCGCCGGCCGACGAGGTCGCCGCCGCTCTACGAAAGATCCACTCCGCATCGCCGACCCATCGGGCTTCAGCCCGGTGGGTCGGCGATGCTGTGAGGGCCGGTTCGGGTGACCTAGTGCCGCATCAGGCAACGTTCGCCCTGGGTGGTCTGCGACGATGACTCCATGGACGAAGAGGTCATTCCCATTCTTCGCGTCGAGGACGCT
>NZ_JBITSK010000034.1:0-1376 GCF_044540565.1 Streptomyces sp. NPDC085931 | reverse complement strand
CGGCGGCGTCCTACTCTCCCACAGGGTCCCCCCTGCAGTACCATCGGCGCTGTAAGGCTTAGCTTCCGGGTTCGGAATGTAACCGGGCGTTTCCCCTACGCTATAACCACCGAAACACTATGAAACTGTCCAGCCGCACCACACCGTGACCATGGCATGGGGCTGTTCGTGGTTTCAGAACCAACACAGTGGACGCGAGCAACTGAGGACAAGCCCTCGGCCTATTAGTACCGGTCAACTCCACCAGTTACCTGGCTTCCATATCCGGCCTATCAACCCAGTCGTCTACTGGGAGCCTTACCCTCTCTAGGAGGTGGGAGTCCTCATCTCGAAGCAGGCTTCCCGCTTAGATGCTTTCAGCGGTTATCCCTCCCGAACGTAGCCAACCAGCCATGCCCTTGGCAGAACAACTGGCACACCAGAGGTTCGTCCGTCCCGGTCCTCTCGTACTAGGGACAGCCCTTCTCAAGACTCCTACGCGCACAGCGGATAGGGACCGAACTGTCTCACGACGTTCTAAACCCAGCTCGCGTACCGCTTTAATGGGCGAACAGCCCAACCCTTGGGACCGACTCCAGCCCCAGGATGCGACGAGCCGACATCGAGGTGCCAAACCATCCCGTCGATATGGACTCTTGGGGAAGATCAGCCTGTTATCCCCGGGGTACCTTTTATCCGTTGAGCGACGGCGCTTCCACAAGCCACCGCCGGATCACTAGTCCCGACTTTCGTCCCTGCTCGACCCGTCGGTCTCACAGTCAAGCTCCCTTGTGCACTTACACTCAACACCTGATTGCCAACCAGGCTGAGGGAACCTTTGGGCGCCTCCGTTACCCTTTAGGAGGCAACCGCCCCAGTTAAACTACCCATCAGACACTGTCCCTGATCCGGATCACGGACCCAGGTTAGACATCCAGCACGACCAGACTGGTATTTCAACGACGACTCCACCTGAACTGGCGTCCAAGCTTCACAGTCTCCCAGCTATCCTACACAAGCCGAACCGAACACCAATATCAAACTGTAGTAAAGGTCCCGGGGTCTTTCCGTCCTGCTGCGCGAAACGAGCATCTTTACTCGTAGTGCAATTTCACCGGGCCTATGGTTGAGACAGTCGAGAAGTCGTTACGCCATTCGTGCAGGTCGGAACTTACCCGACAAGGAATTTCGCTACCTTAGGATGGTTATAGTTACCACCGCCGTTTACTGGCGCTTAAGTTCTCAGCTTCGCCCCACCGAAATGGAGCTAACCGGTCCCCTTAACGTTCCAGCACCGGGCAGGCGTCAGTCCGTATACATCGCCTTACGGCTTCGCACGGACCTGTGTTTTTAGTAAACAGTCGCTTCTCGCTGGTCTCTGCGGCCACCCCCAGCTC
>NZ_JBITSK010000033.1:0-1566 GCF_044540565.1 Streptomyces sp. NPDC085931 | reverse complement strand
CTAGTGCCGCATCAGGCAACGTTCGCCCTGGGTGGTCTGCGACGATGACTCCATGGACGAAGAGGTCATTCCCATTCTTCGCGTCGAGGACGCTGCGGCGGCGGTCGCCTGGTACGAGCGGCTGGGCTTCGCCAAGCAGTGGGAACACCGCTTCGAAGCGGGACTTCCCGCGTTCGTCGAGGTCGCCCGGGGCGGGGTGCGGTTGTTCCTGTCGGAGCACAAGGGCGATGCCCGTCCCGACACGTTGGTCTACCTCCGCGTTCGTGATGTCGAGGCCATCGCCTCCGAGTTCGGTGTGCAGGCGAAGGATGCTCCGTGGGCGCGTGAGATTGAACTGCGCGACCCTGATGGCAACCGGCTGCGGATCGGCACGCCGGCGGAATGACCATGGCCGGCAGCACGCGGCAGGGAAGCTGTGCTGGTGGCTGAGCGAGTACGCGTCCGCGAGATCGATGACGGCGAGGGGCAGCGCCTGCTGCGGATCATCCGCCGGGGCAGCGGGTCGGTGGTGACCTGGCGACGGGCGCAGATGGTGCTGCTGTCCGCGCAGGGCATGCCCGTGGCGAAGATTGCCGAGGTGACGTTCACCAGCGGGGACCGGGTCCGGGATGTAATCCACAACTTCAACGCCGACGGCTTCGACTCCCTCTACCCGAAGTACAAGGGCGGTCGGCCCAGGACGTTCACCCTGCCCGAACGGCGCGAGATCAAGAAGATCGCCAAGTCCAGGCCCGCCGAGCACGGTCTGCCGTTCTCGACCTGGAGCCTGGCCAAGCTGGCCGACTTCTTGGTCGCCGAGGGGGTGGTCGACGACATCAGCCACGAGGGCCTTCGGGTCCTGCTCCGAGAGGAGGGCGTGTCCTTTCAACGCATAAAGACCTGGAAGACCTCCCGCGACCCTGACTATGCCGCCAAGAAGGCCCGCGTCGAGCACCTCTATGCCATCGCCGACGGCGAGGTCATACCCGAGGAGGGCGAGCCCGAAGTCGTCTTATGCCTGGACGAGTTCGGGCCGCTCAACCTCCAGCCCCACCCCGGTCGGCAGTGGGCCGAGCGCGGCGGACGGCATAAGGACCCCGACCGGGAGCCCCGGCCCCGACGGCGGGCGACCTACACCCGCCCGCACGGGGTCAGGCACCTGTTCGCCGCCTACGACCTTGCCCGGGACAAGCTCTACGGCCACGTCAAGCCGAAGAAGAACCGGACGAAGTTCCTGGAGTTCTGCCGCTACCTGCGAACCCTCTACCCGCCCGAAATCCGTATCGCGATCGTGCTCGACAACTTCTCCCCGCATCTGACCACGAAGAAGGACAGCCGGGTCGGCGACTGGGCCGCGGCCAACAACGTCGAGCTCGCCTACATGCCTACGAACAGCTCGTGGCTGAACCGCATCGAGGCCCAGTTCACCGCCCTGCGCTACTTCGCCCTGGACGGCACCGACCATGCCAGCCACAAGGAGCAGGGCAGCATGATTCGCCGCTACATCATCTGGCGAAACCGTCACGCCGCCGATCAACGACTACGAGCCGTGGTCGACAGGGCGAACGTTGCCTGATGCGGCACTAG
>NZ_JBITSK010000031.1:0-6244 GCF_044540565.1 Streptomyces sp. NPDC085931 | reverse complement strand
CGCGCAGTACATCGAAATCGAAGGCGCCCCCCACGGCCTGCTGACCACCCACACCGCCGAAGTCAACCAAGCCCTACTGACCTTCCTCGCCCAGTAAGCCGGGCGCCGGCCGGTGCCGAGTCGGCGACGTTCGGGGCAGCGTTGCTGCATGCCATGTCGGAGCGTTGGTGGCCCACCGGCGTGCCGGGCACACCGACTTCCCTGCCTCTGCTGACTCCGCAGGGGCAGGGCTGACCTCTCCGGCCGCAGAGCCCTTGCGGTGGAGCCTCATCATCCGCGCGGGCTGAGACGGCCGTGAGCCGGGCGAGTAGCCGCCCGGCTCACTTCGGGGTGCCGCTCCCTCTTTTCAGCGCCTGCGTATGTTCGCGCGTACCGCGTCCGTGATCGGTGCGGTGCCGGTGGTCAGTTCGAGGTTCTGCCGGGTGATGCGGGACTCGTGGAGAAGTTCGGCGAGAGTCAGGGCCACATCCGCCCGGGGGATTTCTCCTGTGTCTCGGCAGGTCCGAGCGCCACGGTTCCCCGGCCGGGGACGTCGAGCAGGGCGGCCGGACGCAGGATGACCCAGTCGAGTCCGCTTCTGGTGTGATGTCGGCGGACTTCTTCACGGCGATGTAGTGGTCGAAGCCTTCGCCGAGGTTGCGCTCGCGCCATGCCTCGAGGAAGACCGAGATTAGGGCGAAACGGCTCACACCGGCTGCCGGTAGAACAGCTCCAGAGGGTTGTCCCGCTCGAACGCCGGGATGCTCACCTCCTCGACCTGGCCCCCGGCGCCCCGCAGCGCCTCGGCGGCCTCCCGTACGGTGGCGGCGACCTTGTGCCTGCGGATCACCGACCTGGATACAGCGCTGACCACCGGACTCTGTGTAGTGCGCCTGCGCAACCAGATCCCGGGCGAGGACGGCGCAGCACTGGCCACGGCCATCGCACACCTGTCATGGCTAAAGGGATCGCGCCACACGGCGCTTGCGCCCACGGCGGCCGGCCCGTGCACGACTCGTCGTCCGCGCCCCCTCTCCCCTTGGTGCGCACGTCCCGGCAGGCCCCGTGACCACGCGTACGCAGCGCTCCGCGCGCCGCCTTCGGCCGTGAGCCAATCGCCGCCGATGGATGCCGTAGTGCCGCCGTGGTTGCCGGAATCCGGTCCGGCTCCCTCTCCGCCACGTCGTCCGACCGGTCAACGGCCTACAGAAGGCACTCGGAAAATGAATCACCCACTCCACAGGGGCGGTGTCACGATGCGTTCAAGCGCGCCAACTGTCATAGTCCTCGCGCTGACAGCGACCGTACTCACTGTCAGCGAGTGCGGCTCGGCCCACGATGCCGACAAGGGCGTGGCGAAGCCGTCCAGGGGCACAGAGCGCTCCGGACGATGGACGCTCCAGCCCCGCACCGAGAGCGTCCGCCGGCCGGGGCGTCCCCACAGATGTACCCCATACCCGGATCACCGGCAGCGCCTCTCCCGAGATCCTCGAGCCCCTCGCTCCGAGCGCGGCCCGGAATCCGTTGCACGCTCTCCAGTCGCTGTTCGGCTTCGACACGACCGCCGACGAGCAACCCATTGACTCCGCCGTGCGGGCCGAGAGCGGCGGGCTGCTGGTCACCGAGGAATTCGCGCAGCGGCTGCGCATCGCCCATATGGGTCTCGTACCAGAGACCACGTGGAAGGGGTGGAAGGACAACGCGGCAGTCACCCGGGCCAGCGTCGGCAAGGAAGAACCCGCCGATGCGTCCGGCGACCGGCAGGACACTGCCTGGCCCAGGTGGCGGGTGATGTGCGATCGCGAGGGATCGGCGGCTGGTCGGGAAGGTCGCTGCACCGCACCCTCGAGCTCGAGCACGGTGCGGCCGACGAGGTGGAGGGTGGACCGACTCCGGGCGCTCTGACGGCAGCCCGGTTCTGGCCCGGCTTTCCTACTCGAAGAAGTGTCGGCGGTAGCGCGGATTCATGTGGTCCAGGGACAGAAGTACGTAGAACGAGGCCACTCTGGCATCCGGATCGTACGCCGGCTCACCACACACCCAGCTGCCCAGTCGCAGGTAACCGCGGAGCAACGGCGGCATGACCAGGCCGTCCACATCGACCGTGTCGTCGCTCAGGAGCGGCTCGTGCCCGGTGACCCGGTATGCGGGCGGGGCCAGGTACTTCGCGCGTATCGCGTTCCAGGTGACAGCGGTTGTGCCGTTGTCCCCCTGCAGGTGGACCCAGGCGCAGCCGCCCAGCCAGCGATGCCCGGTGTGGCGCATGTACTGGCCGATACCACTCCAGATCAGGTTGATGACGGCGCCGTTGCGGTGGTCGGGATGAACGCAGGAGCGTCCCGTTTCCACCAGGTCCGCGGCGATGGGCTGCAGGGCATCGAGATCGAAGGTCCGGTCCCCGAACCGTTCACCCACGAGCGCTGCGCAGCGCGGTGGCATCATGCGGTACGTTCCGACGATCTTCCGGCTGCTGTTCTCACGCACGATCAGATGGTCGGCGTGCTCATCGAACTCGTCGGCGTCCAGGCCGCCGGCCAGAGTGGACATGTGGGCGCCGAATTCGGCTGCGAACACATCGTGGCGCAACTGCTGGGCTTCGCACACCTCTTGTCGGTCGGCGAGCGTCAAGGTGTAGCCCGGGGCTAAGGAGACCACCGCGGGTCCGTTGTCTCCTGACCCGGTGTCGGCGGCAAGCCTGTTCGGGTCATCCCTGCGCGCAAGTCCAGGATCATTGCTCATGCTTCGCGTTCCTCTCCGCTCGTCGGCCTGTGCGGTGGGGCGCCCCAGACCGGCTGTCGGTGCGGCGCCATGCGGACTGCGGGCACAAGCGGGCGGACTGGCATGATCGTCGCTACGTTCGAGATCATGGTGGCAGACGGGCCGGGCACGCCTGACGGCGGGTCCGTCACCTCGATGACCGGCCTGAGCGAACGGGGCCGACGACCTCCACCAGGTCCCACCGGGAGAGTCGGAGACCGGGCGGAGCCCTCGCACTTCGCCGGGCCGGGTGCATGGCGCGCGTGGGCTGCCGCCGAGCACTGAACCGTGAGGCGTAGACGGCCCCTACGCGTGCAGGAGACGGCGAGTCATCGCCATGGCTGTGTCAAGCGGCCCGAGATTCCGGCGGATCTTGGTCATGACGCTGGCGCCGAGCCACATGTCGTAGAGGCCACGCGCCATATCGCGCGGCGCACCCTCGATTGCGATGGAGCCGTCCGTCAGGCCACTGGCAATGGTCCGCTCGAGGCGGTCGATGATCGCGTCCGTCCCCTGCATGAGGGCAAGCCGCATCGGCTCGGACAGGTCGGAGACCTCTGCTGCCAACTTCACGACGAGGCACTGGCCCTGGCAGTCGTCGACACTCTGCGCCTCTCGCCACGACTGCCAGTACGCCATCAGGCGCTCGGCGCCGGACTGGCCGGGCTGAGCGAGCGTCCGGTCCATGTCGGCAAGGTACTGCTCGAAGTAGGTCTGCAGCAGAGCTTCGCCGAAGGCGTCCTTGGAGGCGAAGTAATGGTAAAAGGAGCCCTTCGGTACGCCAGCCTGCGCGAGCACCTCATTGAGGCCGACGGCCGAGTAGCCCTTGTGAGCCATGATCTGTCGGGCGGCGTCGAGAATGCTCCGACGAGCATCGGTACTGCGGGCTTTGGTGGCTGGCATGCTCTGATCCTAACTTAGGAACAGACCAGTCGTCTACTGCGTGAATTGCCGCCTGCCACGCCCTGGCATCCGCCGGAGGGACCGGGTGAGTCCGTGGCACCCCGATCCCGCCGGCAGCCGTCGTGACGTCCGCCAACCGCGTACAAGGCGGTTCAGGCCCCGGCCCGTGGCGCCCGTCGCACGGGCCACGCGATCAGAGTCGTGGCCAGGGCAGCCACCGCGAGTGCCGAGCCCACGACCAGGACGGCCACCGGGCTCCAGAGGTTGCCCAGTACCTGCACGAGGACCGGGAAGGCGAATCCGACGTAAGTGAGGCTGTAGAACACGGCGATCACGAGCGAGACGACCTGCGGGCCGGCGAGCGACTCCGCGAGCTGGAGACCGCTCACAAGCAGCAGACCATAGGCCGATCCGAGGACGACGGCCGTCGCCAACAGCAGGACCAGCGACCCAGTGGCCACGGTGAGCGCCGCGGCGAGCAGCCCGGCGATCACCGCCGCCATGCCGGTGCGGAACGGTACCGACGTCGAGCGCCGGGCCAGACGCCGCGCCCACGGCTGTACCGCAATCCCGCTGCCCAGGGTGACGGCGGCGACCACACCGCCGCCAGCGGCGCCGTACCCGCCCAGAGGCACCAGGACGGGCAGCGCCGCGAGTGAGACGGTCGCGGCACCGAAGACCCAAGGTGCCGTCGGAAGCACCGCGGTCAGAAAGAGGCGGCTGATCAGCACCTTCATGAGCCCTGCACCGGAGCGCGCCGGGCGGCTGCCCCGCCCGGCGGTGGACGGAGCCGACTCAGGAGCGCGCCACACCACCGGCAACGTCAGTGCCACCAGAGCGATGTGCACCAGGTAGGCCGCGGTCTGCGGCGAAGGCAGCCACTGGACGATGACACCGGACAGCAGCGGTCCGACCGCGAACCCGGCAGTCAGCGCGACCGCCGAACGCCGCGCCCCTGCCCCCGCCGTCGCCTTGCCGGTCTTCGCGGTGTCGGAGAGTTCTTTGATCCACGCCGTTCCCGGCCCGAACGCCGCGCCGGCGCTGACTCCGACCAGGATGCGCCCGGCCAGGATCGTCCCGAACGCCCCGCCGGAGGAAAGGATCACCGCGGAGCCGAGCGCGGAGAGCACCAGGGCGGCCAGAAGCACGCGCCGCCGACCGAGGCGGTCGGAGACCCGGGCCATGGCCAGCAGAGCCGGGATCAGCCCCAGCGCGTAAGCACCGAACAGAGCGTTAACCTGCGATCCGCTCAGGTCTCCCCGATAGACCTGCAGGACGGAGGCGAACATGTTGGCTCCCCATCCCACGGTGAAGACCGCTGCCGCGGGCCGTCTCCAGGCGGTTCGGGGGACCGCTGCCGACGTCATCCCCGCAGCCGGTGCGTAGGCGCCGGACGGTCCCGCGCTGCGGTTCCGCCCGCCGTCGCCGGTGCCGCGCGGGTGGACAGCGACGTGCAGACGAGGAGAGATCGCGATCTCTGGAGTGCTCATGGTCAGGACCCTAGCCTAAGAGTAGACCAGTCGTATAGAAGGCGGGGGTGATAATCCGTGACACATGCACGGACCCTCCGGATAGGCAGTCACTCCATTACCCGGCGTCATGTAACTGCGCGCGCAGGCTGGTTGATCTGACGCAGCCTCGGCCGGGTGGTACAGCGGCTTCCCCGCACCGTGGACGGCGTCATGCCGCGGACCGCGGACTGGCCATGACCGAGTTCTCGGCGCTGGACGCGTTGCGGGACATCCCGCAGCACGCGCGGCAGATCAGCGATCTCGCCGCGGCCACCGGCCTGTCCGCCAGCCGTGTCAGCCGCGTGGCGAACAGATGATCGCCCGCGGATGGTGTCGTCGCGAGCGCGACACCACCGACGGTCATGCGGCGTTGGCCACGCTGACCGAAGAAGGACCCGTCACCTCGGCGCCGCGTCCGCACGCCACGTCGAGGTGGTCCGCGCCTATGTCCTCGCCCACGTACCGGCCGAGGCCCGCCCGGCGTTCATCGCCGCCCTCGCCGCGCCCGCGGACTCACCGCGCTAGTGTCCACGCCGGGCGCCGGCAGTGCGCCCCGGACGCTTCTCACACCTCGCAAGACCTTGTCCGCCACCTCCACTCCCCTGTCGCGGCCAAGCCGTGAGATGCACCCACAAAGGTGACTTGCCCCGTCCAGCGCCGATCCTGGCGAGCGGCCATCTCCCCTACGGTCAGCGCCATCTTCGTCCCAGCCCGCCATATGCGCGTGAAGACTCCGTCGCAGGGCCCGCAAAGAAGTCGGGCTGTCGTTGCGCCGCTCCGGGCGGGGCGGTCCGCAGATCCTCGGCGACGAATCCGGCTGCGAAATCGTCGGAGGACAATGCCGTGCTGGGCCGGATGTCGGCCACTGATGTCCTTGCCGGCGTTGCCATCACATCACTCCCACCGTGTGCCGACTGACCCCTTCACAACGTGGGCTCACGGCCGCCGGTTCACCTGTCGGGCTCTGCTCCCGCTTATGGGAGGACGGCCCTCTCCACGAACTAGTGCCGCATCAGGCAACGTTCGCCCTGTCGACCACGGCTCGTAGTCGTTGATCGGCGGCGTGACGGTTTCGCCAGATGATGTAGCGGCGA
>NZ_JBITSK010000030.1:24556-25007 GCF_044540565.1 Streptomyces sp. NPDC085931 | reverse complement strand
CCCGAACCCTTGTCCTCGTAGTGCAGCTCGATGTCCGCACTGTTCTCCGTACCGACCTTGATGCGACCCATGACGTCCAACCTCCGAGTGTGTTCCGAGTTCTTCCGACACCCAGAACAATACGACCGGTCTACTAGAGCGTCAAGGGGGCTGGTCCGCGCGAGGCCGCCGCGGCCCGCCCGCCCAGGTCGCCGTGCGCCGACAGTCATGCGCCCGGCCCGGGCCGGGCGCGGCCTTCAAGCAGGTGGCGTCGCCTGGCTGGAATGCGCGCAACGCCAGGCGGGGTGAGCGGAGTGCCTGGAAGGGCCTGCCGCTCGGCGCGCTGGTCGGCGGGCCGTCGCTTCTCTCGGACTAGCTGGCGTGGACTGGAGTGAATCCGCAGGTAGCGACGGGGGGGGGGGGCCCCCCCGGCGGGGGGGGGGGGCCGCACCGCGGCCGAAAAGTTGCGGTC
>NZ_JBITSK010000030.1:3685-24546 GCF_044540565.1 Streptomyces sp. NPDC085931 | reverse complement strand
GGCGCCCGCCCGGGGGGGGTGTGGGGTGGCCGGGGCGGGGCCGGCCGCGGGGCGGGGGGGCCGCCGAACCGTCGCTAATCTGAGCTGGTCTCATTGGTTGTCTCGGCGTCAGCGGTTTTCCCGTCGCCACGCACCCGCAGCAGGCCCAGGCGTTCCCGCCCGCTCCAGGCGTACTTGGCGACGGCGACCTTGACGGAGCGCCCGAGGGCCTTCGCGAGGAGCTTGTAGGGCTTGTGGGCGACCTGCCCGGACGGCTGGAGGTAGTAGCCCTCGCCGATCCGGATGGGGTCGACGGACTCCAGGGGCACGAACGCTTCGATCTCGATGGCCTTGGCGGTGGGCAGGGGCAGGTCGCGCAGTTCGTCGTCGCTGATCGGGATGACCTGCTCCTTGGTGAGCTGGTAGCCCTTGCCGATCTCGTCATTGCGGACCTCGCGGTCCTCGGCCTCGCAGAACTTGCGCACCCGCACGCGGCCCATGTCCTGCAGATGGTACTGGCGGAAGTGGACACTGTGATCTTCGGTGGCGCTGACGACGTTGATCGGCATGGTGACAGACCGAAGGAGATGGCGCCTGACCACACGGTTCGGGGCATGAAAGACCTCGGCGCTAGCCCCGAGCACCACCAGCCTATGAGCCGTACGGCAGCCGCGCATGCGTGCGCCTGCCGGATCAGCAGGCCGCGGGTATGCGTCCATGCAGCGAGGAGGCGCCGTGTCGGCGGGCGACGACCCGGAGCTCGTCACGCTCTTCGGGTGGCCGGCGTCGACAGGCATGTCGCTGGTGCCGGCGCGGGGAGCCGGTCGCCACCGTGATCTCCGGCGCGGGTGACCTGCGGGCGAAGGAGTCCGACCGGATCGCATCCACCACGGCGATGCTGCGGGCGTTCGGCGTGAAGGTGACCGAGACGGAGGACGGCATGGTCATCGAGGGCACCTCCCGACTGCGCCCGGCCTGAGTAGACAGCCACGGTGATCACCGGATCGCAATGACGGCCGCCGTCGCCGCCGCGTGCGCGGCCGAGGGGACGACCGTGATCGAGGGCTGGGACTCGGTGGCGACCAGCTACCCGCACTTCGCCGAGGACCTGGTACGGCTGACCGGGGCGGGCGCCGAGCCCGCCGCCTAGGTCGTGTATCGGAAGTGGATCACGGGGCCTGGCACTACGAGATGGGTGATGTGGCTCGGTCGTGTGGTCGGGCACCTGCCGCCAGAAGCATGGCAATCGTTTCGGGGTAGGGCCCGGTCATCGCCCATTCCAGCGGGGAACGGCCCATGCCGTGGTCTTCGCGGAGATTGGGGTCGGCACCATGGGCGAGGAGTGCACGCACCGTCTGGGTATGGCCCCAGCATGCGGCCGCGCACAGGGGCGTGCCTTCCGCACCTCGTCCGCTCTCGGTGTCGGGCAATGCCCCGGCCTCCAGCAGACACAAGACGTTGTCGGCGGCTCCTTGGACGGATGCAGCGTAGAGAGGCGTGGTGCCCTCAGTGTCGCTTACCTCCGGGCGGGCCCCGGCTCGCAGCAGCATATTGATCTGGGTGCTGTCGCCGAAGGCCGCTGCCTCCACGAGACGCTTGGACAATTTCTTCTGCCGCCGTCTGTTCACGACCGCTCAGGCTAACCAGTAGGTGAGCGAAACGTCTGGTCAACGGCACTCGTTGATGGCCGCGACGAGCACGGTCGCCTCGTAGCGGACCGCGAGTTTGTCGTACCGCGTGGCCGCGGCGCAGTGTCTTTTGAGGCGATTGATGCCGCATTCGACCGGGTGCCGGAGCTTGTAGTCCTCGGGATCAAATGTCGGCGGCCGCCCGTCGCGCGAGCCGCATTTCTTGCGGTTGCGCACCTGATCGGCCTTGTCCGGGATGGTGCAGCGTATGCCGCGCCGCCGCCGCAGGTAGGCGGAGTTGGTGCGGGAGGCGTACGCCTTGTCGGCGCGCACCCGCCGCGGCCGGGTGCGCGACCGGCCCGGCCCCGGTCGGGGCACTTGGACCCGGCCCAGGACGGCCTCGAACTGCGGGGAGTCCCCGCGCTGCCCGGGGGGCCAGCACGATGGACATGGGCTTCTGTCCCTGCTCGACCGCCAGATGCAGCTTGGTGGTCAGGCCGCCGCGCGAACGCCCCAGCCCGTGGTCGGCCGGCTCAGTGGCGACGCCGCCGGGCGGCTCCTCTGCAGATCCCCCTTTTCCGCGCCCCGGCGGCGTGCTGGTGGATTCGGCACACGGTGGAGTCGACGTTGAGGTCCCAGGTGACCAGATCCTTGGCGTCGGCCCGCGCCTGGAGCTGGGTGAAGATCCGCTGCCAGATGCCGTTGCGCTGCCACCGGCGGAACAGGTCGTACGCCCGACCCCACGGCCCGCACTGCTCGGGCATGTCCCGCCAGAGGGATGCCGGTGCGGACCCGGCACCGTATGCCGTCGATCAGCTGCCGCCGGGTCCATATCGGCGGCCGGCCGGGCTTCTTGCCCCTCGGCAACAGCGGCTCAAGCACCGCCCACTGCTCGTCCGTCAGGCTCCACACGCCATGAACCAACAACATTCCATGCGCAAGATCCATTCTCGATACACGCCTCAGGACCAGCGTCTTCGTGATCGACCCGGTGGCCCTCGCTCCAGAGGCTGCGCGTCACGGGGTGAATCCGCAGGCAGCGATGGTTCGGCTGTCCGCGACACGTGTCGCGGACAGCCGAACCATCGCCAATCTGAGCTGGTGTCGTTGGTTGTCTCGGGGTCAGCGGTTTTCCCGTGGCTCCATGGAACCCACCTGTTCCATGTGCCGGATCTCCCGCTCACTGCTTCCACGTGCCCGAGGTCAAGTGCCATCGCGGCGCGCTCGGCGACGTAGTAGACGTCCTAACGGATCCGACAGTCCAACCCTGGTGGGCGACACAAGGCCAGGAACCGTACTGCGAGACTGAGTTCGATGCGGCCCATCTCGTCCCGGACGTGGACCGGGAGTGCGGCCTGCCGGAGGTTGTTGGCGTACTCACGCGTCTGCCGGTCGGCCTCGTCGGGCCGGGCTTCGACGGGCGGAGCGCGAGCGTGACCTGCGCAATTCCGAACAGATCTCCACGACCAGCAGTCGAGTAGAACCGGCATGCCGAGGTCATTCTCACCAGGCCCACTCAGCACCCCGAAAGCGAGGCGGGGGCGGCTTCTCCGCTCAGACAGTTACGACGATCTTGCCGAGCGGGTGCCTGCGGGCATAGTCGATTGCCGCTTCGACGCCGTCGTCGAGTGAGTATCGGCGGGCGATCGGGGTGGAGAGTCGGCCCGCGGTTGCGGCCTGGGCGACGGCCCATGCGCCGTTGGTCTCATCGCCCATTTGCATCACGAAGGCCAGTTCCACGTCGTCGCGTTCCAGGTGCCGGGGTTCCGGCGGGGGGAAGACGATTGAGATCAGCCGGCCGCCCGGGCGCAGGCTGCGTGCCGCCGTAGGCAGGCCGTCGGCGAAGAGCGCAAGGTTGAGGACGACGTCGACTCCGGTGGGGTAGCCGTCGTAGCCGACCGTGTGGTGGGCTCCGAGGCTGTGCAGGAGTTCAGCGGCCTCGGTCGTGCGGGCGGTGGCCGTGATCTCGGCGCCGGCTGTGGCCAGGTTCGGAATGAGGGTCAGGCCGACCGCGCCGGTGGCGCCGATGACGAGGACGGACTCGCCGGGGCGAATTTTCGCGGTGTCCATGATGGCCAGTGTGGTGCCGCCCGCGATCGGCAGGGACGCGGCCTGCTCTGCGCCGAGGGCGGCCGGGCGGTGGCCCAGTGCAGGCGTGTCCGCCTCGAAGACCGCGTAGTCGGCGAGGGCACCGGTGCTCAGTGACGGCCGTACGGGGTCGGCGGCGAGGCGCAGCTGGCGGGGCAGGGCCATGCCGAAGATCTCGTCGCCCACGCGGAAGCGGGTGACGTCCGGTGCGGCTTCGGTGACGGTGCCCGCGAACTCGTTGCCGAGTGTGTAGGGGAACTGCAGGTCGACCAGTTCGCGATAGCCGCCGGTGACGACGCGCATGTCGGTGGGGTTGATCGTCGAGGCGGCGATCTTCACCAGGATCTGGCCGGGGCCGGGGCGCGGGATGGCCAGCTCGGCGATCGTGAGTTGCTCGGGATCTCCGTAGCCGGTCGCGACGAGTGCCCGCATGGTATCGGTTGTCATGACTTCACCGTATGGAGCATCCTGTGAGCAGTCGATGCTTGAACTACTCACTTTCTTGCTCGTTTGTGTCATCTAATCTGGACGCATGGATCTCGTTGCGGACGTGTTGGAGATTTCCGGCGTGCGGGGCACGATCGGCGCACGGATCGAGGCGGGCGGGAGCTGGTCGATCCCGGTGACAGAGTGCACTACGGCAGTTCTGCACGTGGTGACCGCCGGCAGCGCCTGGCTCGAAAGCAGACACTTGTCGCCGCAGTGCCTGGAGCTGGCGGTGGGCGACGTGGTGCTCCTGCCGTACGGGCCGTCGCACATGCTTGGCAGCGCGCCAGGGACGGGCACTTCAGTAGCAGCCGATCCGGCGATGGCGGCCCGGGCACTCGAGACGGGTGAGGTGATTCGCCTGGGGTCACAGCCCGCCCGCACCCGCATCCTGACCATCAGCTACGACTGCGACCACACGGTGCGGACCCAGGTCCTCGGCGCGCTGCCGGAGGTGGTGCACATCCGCGGGGACCAGGGTGAGGCCGGTTTCGACGACACCGTCCGGATGATCGGGCGAGAACTGAGTCGCCCACTCATAGCGGGAAGAGCGGTGCTGAACAGCCTGGTCGACGTCATGCTCGTGCAACTCATGCGCGCCTGGCTCCCCACCCGGTCCGGACATCGTGGCACCTGGCTCGGAGTGCTCGAAGACCCGCTCGTGCGCAGCGCGATGGAACATTTGCACGCTGAGCCCGGACAGCCATGGACCACAACAACGCTGGCTTCCGCTCTCGGCGTTTCCCGGGCGACCCTGTCCCGCCGGTTCCCGGCAGCCATCGGGCAGAGCCCGGCCAGCTACCTGACACAGTGGCGTATGGATCTGGCAGCGGTTCGCCTGCGCAAGACCCAAGACCCGGTCGAGTCCATCGCCGCAGCAGTCGGCTATCAGTCGACCCCCGCCTTCCACAGGGCTTTCACCCGTTCGCACGGTGTGACACCTGGGCGATACCGCGCCGAGCGACGCAGGGGCAGTTAGCTTGTCTTTTATGATTTGTGCGCTTGTGTCTGCGGGTGCCTCTCCGCAGGGCGCGGTTTCTGATCACGCAGAAGGGGAGAGCTGTTCGCGCACCCATCCGGGATCGGGGTTGGTGTGTGGCTGGCCCGTCACCACGACGGTCGGCACGGTCTCGTTGCCGTCGTTGGCTGCTCTCACCACTGCAGTTCCTGCCGGGTCGCGCCAGATGTTGACCCAGTGCAACTGGTGGGCGCTGCGGCCCAGCCCGATGCGCAGTCGTATGCAGTACTTGCAGCCCGGCCGCCAGAAGACGACCGGTCGGCCGTCGACTGCGCTGCGGCGTTGTGCCTCCTGCGCACCGATCGACCTCGGGAAGATCAGGGGGGAGTTCACGCCTGCGAGAGCCAGGAACGCCAGCAGGAGTGCTGCGGCTGTGCCGGGGCTCCCCTTGAAGATCTGCCCAGCCGCGACGGCTGAGCCGCTGAGTACAAGCAGCATCGGCAAGGTCCAAGCGCGCATCATGGTGATGCAGGCTACCGATGAGTCGAAATGCTCCTCGAACTAGGCCGCCCACCTGGGCATTGGCCGGACAGGCGGACGGCCCCCGCATGAGCATGCGTTCCGTCGCAGAACCGCACTCATACGAAGGCCGCAGGGGTGAGTCTGCTGCACCACGATGCCCGGCATGAGGCATTCGGCTTCAAGTCCCACTTTCGGGAGGACTTCTACGGATGTCTGACCCGACGCGGTGACACGTTGTTCGAAGTCACGGACGCGATGCTCTGCGAGAACGGGCCGGTGACCTCGCCGGTCGACCTGACGCTGCTGGCTGAACACCGGCGTGGGCACGGCGCGGTACGACGCGCTCAACCAGGGCCGCATCGACGCGGACAGGCTGCGCAAGGCACTGGCCGTGCTGCCGCAGCCCAAGGCCGCCGACGGGCGCCTGGTCCTGGCCGTCGATGTCTCGCCGTGGCTGCGTCCGGACGCCCCGACCAGCCCGGACCGTCTGTTCTGCCAAGTCTACGGACGCTCGGGACGATCCAGTGACCAGTTCATTCCCGGCTGGCCGTACTCGTTCGTCACCGCGCTGGAGACGGGCCGCACCTCGTGATGCCAGCTGCTGGACGCGGTCCGTCTCGGCCCCGACGATGATGTCGCCGAGGCCACCGCCCGGCAGGTCTGCCGCGTCGTGAACAACTTGATCGGCCAGGGCCAGTGGGAGGACGGCGATCCGGACATCCTGGTTGTCTTCGACGAGGGCTACGACGCCCCGCGCATGGCCTACCTCCTCGACGGTCTCCCCGTCGAGGTGCTGGGACGGATGCGTGCGGACCGTGTCATGCGACGGCCGACACCCTCGTCCAAGGAGTACTCCCTGTCCTATCCCCAAGGCGGGCGGCCGCCGAAGCACGGCAAGGAGTTCCGCTTCGCCAGGCCCGATACCTGGGGCGATCCCGACGCGAAGACAGTACAGGTCACCGCCCGCTACGGCACCGCCAAGGCCATGGCCTGGGACCGTATCCACCCCCGGCTCACCACCCG
Organism: Streptomyces sp. NPDC085931; assembly: GCF_044540565.1. Classification (NCBI taxonomy): domain Bacteria; kingdom Bacillati; phylum Actinomycetota; class Actinomycetes; order Kitasatosporales; family Streptomycetaceae; genus Streptomyces; species Streptomyces sp. NPDC085931. The sequence continues at coordinate 17,862 of NZ_JBITSK010000030.1, read as the reverse complement.
CAGCGCGTGGATCGATCACGACGGCGAACTCCCCATCATGGAGGGCACCCTCATCCGCCTCCAGGTGGACCATCTGCCCGGCGGAGGTGACCCACTGCCCGTCTGGCTGTGGTCCTCCAGGACCGGCATGACCGGTGAGGACGTCGATCTGCGGTGGCAAGCGTTCTTGAGGCGCTTCGATCTTGAACATACCTTCCGTTTTGTAAAGCAGACGCTCGGCTGGACCCGTCCCAAGCTCCGCAGCCCCGAGGCCGCAGACCGGTGGACGTGGCTCGTGATCGCGGCGCGTACCCAGCTCCGGCTCACCCGCGAGGCCGCGGCCGATCTCCGCCGCCCCTGGGAGAGGCGGGCCGAGCCCGCCCGTGGCCCGGGTCCGACGCGGGTTCAGGAACCTCCGCCCTCACCTGCACAGTCCGGCCCGTGCACCCAAACCATCAACTCCCGGCCCAGGCCGTCCACTTGGCTCGAAGAACCGGCGGCCAGCCGCCCGTTACAACGTGGGCAAATCGACCAGACGCCCCGAGAGCATCGCTGAACGTAATCAGCTCAAAGCTCACAAACCATAAGAGACAAGGTAAGAGCCTGTTTCTGAACCGGAGTCGGCCGAGCGCTGGTCATCAGAAGTTAGGGTCACCGATAGATCGACTCATTTGGCTGACCGGGAGGGCACATGGTTCGGGGGCGTTTGCCGCGTTTAAAGGCTGCTGGGTTGGTGTGTGTTCTCGCTGTTGGGTCCGGGTGCTCGGGAGGGGAAGCGTCGCCCCCTGGCGCGGCAATGTCTGACGAGGCGCGGTCCTACCTGTCCACCGCCTTGGACCTGATGGAGGACAACGCACTTCGCCGCGACGATGTCGAATGGGATGACATACGGCGAGCAGCCTTCACCGAAGCCGGCAACGCGCATCGACCCGTCGATACCTATCAGGCCATCAAGATAGCCCTGAGCAAACTGGGAGACGGGCACAGCGGATTCATCGACCCGAAGAGAGCGAAAGAGCTGCAAGGGGACGAGCAGATCCGCAACCCTGTGGAAGGGCGGGCGTTGCCCGGCCGCATGGGGTATCTGTCACTCCCCGGCGTCCAGGGATCAGAGAAGGTCTATCAGCAGTACGTGCGGGAGGGGCGAAATGCCGTGGCGAAGGCCAATCGTCCGAACGCCTGCGGCTGGGTGATCGACCTGCGCCGTAACCGCGGTGGCAACATGTGGCCGATGCTTGCCGTCGTGGGACCGATCCTCGGTGACGGCGACGTCGGAGCATTCGTCGATGCGGACGGCAAGAGGACGGTGTGGTCCATTGAGAAGGGCAGCCCTCGTCTGGACGGTGACTCCACCGGCTGGGGAACAAGTCCTCCGGTAGGCGGTGGATCAGCCCCTGCCGCGGTGCTCACCAGCCGATCCACTGCCAGTTCCGGGGAGGCGGTGACTGTGGCCTTTCGTGGGCGCCTTCATACGCGCTCTTTCGGCGAGGACACCACAGGTGTCCCCACCGGCAACGCACAGCACCGACTGTCCGACGGGGCGATCCTCAATCTGACGGAGGTGAAGGACGCCGACCGCACGGGGCGCGCATACGACAGCCCCATACCGCCTGACCAGCCAGTCGTCGACAACCTCGGGCGCGGAGGAAGTAAAGATCCCGTCCTGGACGCTGCAACGCAATGGTTGTCCGAGCAGCCCGGCTGCTCGTAGGCGGCCCGGATGATCAGCCGGCCGGCGCCGGTTTCCTTGGCCAGCTGGGGGCCGCCCCGCTCCGGGCCAGGCGCCTGGTCACAAGGGTGGTGGCGGCCCAGGTGATCAGGGTTTCGGAGTGCTGGATGAGTCGTTCGTAGTCTCTCGCGTGACGGCGGGCGTGCATCATCCAGGCGTGCGACCTCTCGACGACCCAGCGGCGGGGCAGCACGACGAAGCCGGAGGCGTCTTTGGGGCGGCTGACCGGCTTGATGGTCAGGTTGAGGTGCAGTCGACAAGTTTCCCGGCGTAAGCGGAGTCGGCCCAGACGATGGTGATCTCGGGGTGCATCAGGCGCAGGCGGAAGAGGACTTCCTTGGCGGCTGCGGCGTCGTGCAGGTCGGCGGGGTGACCATGACCATGAGGGGCAGGCCGCGGGTGTCGACGACCAGGTGGCGCTTGCGGCCATTGATCTTTTTGCCCGCGTCGAAGCCGCGGGTGGCCTTGGAGACGGTCTCTGTGGCTTTCACGCTCTGGGAGTCGATCACGGTGGCCACCGCTCGGGGGCCTTTGCCCATGTCACGGCGGATCCGCCCCGCCAGCTGGTCCCGGATCTGGCCGATGATGCCGGCGGCTGCCCAGCGGGCCATGAATCCCCAGACCGTGCGCCAGGGCGGGAAGTCCGCAGGCAGGGCTCGCCACTTGCAGCCGGTGTCCACGAGGTAGCGGATGGCGTCGACGATCTCGCGGCGGGGATGCTTATCCGGCCGACCGCCCTTGCTGGTCTCGCGGGCCGGTGTGGGTAGCAGCCCACTGCGATCGTGGCGGCCATGGCTGCCCCAAGCCAGGTCAGCGCGCGGGTGGCGCGCAGTCCGTAGCCGGACAGGGCCCAGTAGGCGATCAGGAGGGCTCGTTCCCCTCGGGGGCGTGTGGCGTCGTGGCGGCGCATCTCGCATTCGCCGTAGTAGAAATCGGCGGCATCCGGTTCGTTCCTGCCGTCCTCCAGCGGCTTGTGCAGTTGCCGGTACAGCGCGGCGACCGCCGCTGGCCGCAGTTCGGGGGCGTCGGCTGGTGGGGGTGTCCAGCCCTGAGCGGTGGCCTGCTCGGGGTGTGGGGCGTTGCGGGTCCGCCAGTGGTGCTCTTCGGCCACGGTGTTGCGAGGGCTCCATCGCCAGGGGAAGCGCCAATACCAGCTGGTGGGAGTGGAGGCGAAGGTGCACCAACCGTCGACCTTCAGTTGGTCGAGGTGAACGGCGCCAGCGAACCGGCATTCAGCCAGTTCTATGTCATGCAGGGCCAGATGTGCGGCGTCTACTCCACCCAGCGAGGTCAGGCGCACACTGGGGGTGTGGTCGGACAGTTCCGTTTCCGGCAATGAGGTCTTTCAGCGTTGCCGCTCCAGAGTGAGCACGGCCGCAGAGATTGACGACATTCGATTCGGACTGCACCGGGACTTGCGGAAGATCTGCCAGGACTTCAGTCGTGCGACGCCACGTTCAACCGGCGCCCGTGCCGTGGCCAGCGCTCCGCTGATGCTTTGCTGGGTCGGGGTGAGGTCACGGCCCGGCGGGCGTCTGAGGGGTGTTGTCACCCATGGGCCGGCTCCCATGTAGGCGCGGTCGGCGAGAATCGGGACGCCCTGGCGTTCACAGATCCGGATGATCCGGTGGGCGCGGGCCGCAGTGAGATCGTGCGCGCGGCCGGGCATCGTCGGCGAGGTCCACAGCAGGCGTCCGGCGGGGTCGGGCACCACCTGCACGTTCACCCCGAGTCGGCGGTGCTTGTGGGAGTAGTCGGCCCGGCCGTCGCCGACCCGGTCGCACTCGGCAAGGGTGCCGTCGAGCAGGACGTAGTCCGGGTCCGTCTCGCGCAGAGCACGCAGCAGGCCGGGAGCCCGGTCGGCGAGCAGGTCAACGACGGCTGTCGTGTAGGCGTGGGCGGTGCCGACGGAGATGCCGAACCCGCCAGTGAGCTGGGCGAGGGTGTCGTGCCGGCGCAGGTACACCAGGCCGACCAGGGCACGCTGGTGCGGTGGGAGCTTGCAGCGGCGGTCACCCTCGCGGGTGACGATGAGCATGGTGACCCACTCGACCAGGGCGTGAGGCAGGTCGAGTGCGTCAGAGTGCGGAACCAACGCGGCTCCTGTGCCTGTGAATTGAGACTTCGAACGCCCCCCCTCAACGGCACGGGAGCCTCGTGCGTTGCGCAGGGGCTCACTGACACCAAGTCGCTCCGGCAATCGGCCGCCGACGCGGGCATGACGATCACCACGCGAGTGGTGAAGACTGGATAGATGCGACCTCACGCCCCAGGCGGACTCCTGTTCGTAGCGCTCGGTCTCATCCTTGTCGCCGCCGGCTGCCTCTGGAGAGGACGTGTCCTGCGTCCCCTCTCGGCGAAACGCGCCCAAGCAGCCGTGATCCGGGATCGTTCCAAAAACCTGCTGCGCTCTGCGGACATGGCAATCGCCGGAGCGCGTCGACGCGCTGCACACGGCGAACCGGCCATCGTCACGGTCGGAGACGTGACCAGGGTGGCGCGCCAGCACTACGGGTACCGCTTTGTGGAACGCGAAGAAGCAGCTGCCGCCCTCCGGCAGCGCTATGAGGCCGCCGACTGCCGGGTGGACTGCATGACCGACGCTTTCAACTGACTGCCTCCCCGGCAAGTGCTTGACGCCAGAGGCGCCCCAGCTGTCACCTGATAGATGGTCACGCTGAAAATGCTCACTGACTGGAACTCAACTGGGCCTTTTGGCATGGCGGAGCAATAGCAAACCGAAACCCGCCGCGACCAACGGTGCCGCGTGAATACCTGTGAGCCTGGCTCCCATCACAAGCATGACAATGACCGATATAGCCATGACCGTCGCGAGTCCAATGAGGTAGTAAGCCAGAATACGCAGGATTGGCTTTGATTCGTTTCTCATTGACATGCCTCACTTCTGGCACCAACGCGCGACAGCAACCATGACTGCCACGACAAGCATTGCCCCCATGAATACAAGAATCTCTCAGCAGCCAGATACCCAAGATCCTTTCCTGCAGGATTCACAAAATGCAGCACTGATACACAACCTCCACATCTTCACAGCGACCCGGCCGCCCTGAGGTGGCACATGACCGTCAGCTCAGGATCAGTGCCACCTCCTTCCATTGACACAGCGGCGGCCGTCCGTCTCCGATCCACGATCCCGCGAAGGGCTTTACTGATCCACACAACGACCGAACCGGCCAACGTGATCACAGGCAGTCGGCGACTTCAGGGACGCCGGCACACCGTTGAGCGGCCCGCTGAGGACGCTCTGACTCCGGCGCACTTCCGGGTGCCAGCGAGCGAAGTCAAGTTACGTATTCGGCTTGTCATGTCGGAGGGCAAGGAAAGAACCCAGAAACAGCAGGCTCGAGAAGATGACAGCGAGATATCTAGGCATATGGGCGATCACCATGCCTGCTCCTGTGACGCACCCTGCCACGAAAAGCATTGCAGCGACTCGCCGTCGGATACGCCTCACTTCTGTTGTTTTCGATAATAGAGGATAATTCCGAACACGCACACGACGGCAGCGATAAAGATGAATGGTCCCCACCCTTCGGGAATCCACCACCCTTTACCTTCTGAGGCGATTGGAATCACGAGTTCTCCTCGATGTAAACGGGGCGGCGCTGGGTGACGCCGCCCCGTGCCGGGCTGACTATGACCAGGCTTCAACAGTTTGTTCTTCGGCGAAAGAGCCGGCATACTCGCCGGCCACCATGCAGGGGACAGCGGCAACCGCTGCTCCGGTACCTCCCGTGAGAGCCCCGGCTACGCCGATGCAGGTTCCCTCAACCACTTTGCCGAAGGCCAGACCGAAGGTGATGCCGGCAGCCCTGCCGAAGTCGCCGTCTAGGGCTGCGTTCCATGCCTTGCCCACGGTTGCTGCATCGTTGCCGAGTGAGAGTGCGTCCAGAGCTGGCCCCGAACGAGTGGTACAGGCCGGTCGGGTCCTGGAAGCCGTCGGCGAACCGGTAGGGCTGGGAGATCTTCTCGGTGGTAGTGGCACGCTCGACGCCTCGAGGGAATGTCTGCTCCGAGGAATGTGGCGGCCCCTTGTCACGTATCAGGCGCGGAAGGCGTCGGCGTGTGCGGCGGCCCATTGTGCGAAGGTCCGCGGCGGGCGGCCGACAACTTCCTCGACCGTTGAAGTCACCTTGGCTACCGTCTCAGGCACGGTGGCCCACATGTGCAGCATGAACTCGATGCCCTCCTCGGGCCACCCCTCAGCCCGCCAGTGCCGACGTGCCTGATCGTCGGTCAGCTCGGTGAACCGGATCTCACGGCCGGTCGCCGCCGCGATGGCGGACACCTTGTCGGCCGGCATGAGCGCTTCGGGACCCGACACAATGAGGCTCCTTCCCGCATAGCCGCCCCTCGCCAGCACGGTCGCGGCAACGGCGGCGACGTCCGCCTCGTCGACCGAAGCGGTTCTGCGGTTCGCGTACGGCTCGCGAACCTCCGCCGTACGCCGGATGACCTCAGCCCATCCCAGTGCGTTCGACATGAGGTCGATCGGCCAGATGAACGTCCACTCCATGCCGCTGTCACGCACGGCTTTGCCCAGCTCTCCTTCACCAGGCGACAGGACCGTCAGCCGCTGCACGCCCGCCTCGGCGGCCATCCCCAGAATCTGCGGCCCCATCCGCAACGGGGTGTGGTCGTACCCGGTGGCTCCGAGCAGATGCACGGCCGAGACCCCACTGAAAGCCGCGGCTAATGTCTGCGGCTTCGTAAGGTCGCCGCCCACCACTTCGACATCGTCGGGCAGGCTGGTCGCCTCCGCCGGGGTACGCGTGAGCGCGCGAACCGTCTGTCCGGCCTGCCGAAGTCGCTCGACCACGTGGCGCCCCAGAGTTCCCGTCGCACCAGTAACCAGAATTGTCACGTCACTCCTTGCCTGTTGCCTGTTGAGGCGGCACCGCGCTGAGCGGTGGTCGAGCCGCGTTGGCCGACCGTACACAAAAGTACGTAGCAAGTAGGTCAGATACGGTCCTCAATCCGACCGAGGCACGGACCGCGCCACACACCTACCGTCTGAAGCGAACGAAGCCAATCAGCGCGAGACGTCAATGAGGCCCCTGGCCAGCAATCAGCTCGTCGACCAAGCACAGCGCCTGGCGGGCACCTACGACCGGGGCCTCGCCCGCACCACATGCCGACAGGAGATGTCGCTGCGGGACGCGCCGCAGTTGCTTGGGACGGTGCATCGGAGGTGCTCGCTTCTGTCGTCCGCGTCTGTAGGGCGAGCCGAGTGAGGCTGGGTCTCGCCCGGGCGGGCTCGAAGGCGCTGCGGTCACAAGCGGTGCGGGCAGGGCGGGGCGTAGGCGAGGCGGGGGAAGTATCGGGACCATTGGATACGGGTGATGGTGCCGTGGACGCGGTCGCAGGCGTCGGCGAGTGCCCGGTCGACATCCGTGTACCAGATCTGCACGCCGTGGTGGGCGGTCACGGTGAGGAACGTGCCGTCTGCCTTGAGGTAGCGCACTTCCTTCACCGTCCCGCGGGGGTTGGTGAGGTTGGCCAGGGGGACGGGGCGCGTGCGGTCGGTCATGTCCCAGGCCTTCACCACGCCGTCGATGCCCACGGTCACCGCGGTGCGGCCGTGGGAGGCGAACGCCACGCTGGTGACGATGTCGGTGTGTCTGGCCAGCCGGCCCAGTCCGGAGTGCCCGGGGAGAGCGCTGATGTCCCACAGCCTCGCCGTATGGTCGTCGCTTCCGCTCAGCAGGGTGCGGCCGTTCGGGCTGTAGGCGAGAGCGTCGACGAAGTGTTCGTGCCCGGTCAGCCTGGCGACGAGGGAAGCGTGACGTGGGTCGCTCACATCCCAGATGCGGACGTCGTGGTCGTTGGAACCCGAGGCCAGGGTCTTCCCGTCAGGGCTGAAGACCACCGGTTTGACGTCACCGTCGTGCCCGGTGAGCTGGTCGAGCATACGGGGGCGGGCCGGGTCGCTGATGTCCCACAGGCGGATCGTGTCGTCATAGCTGCCGGTGGCGGCCACGCGACCGTCGGGCCGCACGGCCACGGAGTACACATAGCCGCTGTGGTCCGTGGGCCGCTTCGACAACGCCCTGGGGCGGCGCGGATCGGTCACGTCCCACAGCCGCAGCGTGCCCTCGCTGTCGACGCCCAGCAGTGTGTTGCCGTCCCGGGTGAACTGGATCGGGCCCAGGCCGGCTCCTTCAGTGGTACCGAGTCGGCGGGGCTGTCGTGGGTTCTTCATGTCCCACAGGACGATCTTCGAGCCGTCGGCCATGGCCAGCACGCGGCCGTCGGCAGGGACGGCCGGTGTGTGCCCGGCCGGGGTGTGCTGGAGCGGCGCGCGCCCGCTGCGTTCGGGACCGGCTGTCGCGGGGCCGATCGATGTGACGGACAGGGTGTTGAGCAGGGCGTCCCGCGTACGCTCATGACGAGTCTGCCGGTATGCGGCCAGCGCGATCTGGACGGCCAGTGACGGCTTGTGCTGGCTGAGACGCACTGCTTCGTCGGCAGCCCGGAGGGCCACGGCCTCGTTGCGCTGCCGGGTGAGGGTGTTCTGTGCGCGTACGGCGAAGGCGGCGGTGGCCACGGCACACACGAGCAGGGCGGCCAGGGCTCCGGACAGCCGGCGCAGGCGGCGCAGGCGGCGGCGGTCACGCTCGCGGGCCTGCCGTGCCGCTGCCTCACTGGCGTCGAGGAAGGCGCGCTCGCGGGCGGTCAGCGCCTCTCGGGGGAGGTCCTTCGCGGCGGCGAGGCGTACCCCGCGATACAGGGTGTCGGGATCGTGGTTCAGCGACTCCCAGAGGGTGGTGGCCTCGGTGAGGGCCCGGTGCAGGCGTTCCTGGCTGCGGTCCTGATCCAGCCAGGTGCCGAGCCGGGGCCAGCAGCGGATCAGCGCCTCGTGGGTGATCTCCACGTGGTCGGCGTCGGCGGTCAGCAGCCTGGCCCGGGTCGCTTGTTCGAGGACGAACTCGGTGTCCGGTGTGCTGTCGAGTTCCTGACGTGGCACGCGGCGTTTGGTGTCCTCGGTGCCCTCGCCGAGCGCGACGAGCCGTAGGAACAGCCGCCGCGCGGCCTGCTGCCTGCTGTCGTTCAGGGCGGTGTGGAACTCTTCGGCGGTCTGGCCGAGCGCGCCCTCGATGCCGCCGGCCGCGCGGTAGCCGGCCAGGGTGAGGGCGTTGCCACGGCGTCGCTTCCAGGTCTCCAGCAGGGCGTGCGACAGCAGGGGCAGCGCTCCCGGCCGGCCGTGGGCGTCGGCGATGAGGGTGGTCAGCAGGGCACTTTCGACGGTGAGCCGGGAGCGGGCGGCGGGCTGGACGATCGCCGCTCTCAGTTCCTCGGCGGTCATGGGGCCGACGGGATGGTGGGCGTGGGGCAGGACGTCGACGAGAGCAGCCAGCCGGGTGCAGTGCGTGTAGAAGTCGGACCGCACGGCGATGGCGACCCGTGTGCGGCTGTCGGGGGCCTGTGCCGCGTGCACGAGCGCGGTGACGAACCGCTCCCGTTCCCGCGCGTCACGGCAGAGGGTGAAGACCTCTTCGAACTGGTCCACGACGACGAGCAACTCGTCCGCCGACGGGCCTTCCTCCTGCTGCATGGCGAGGATCTGCCGCACTGTCCGGTGGAAGGTGCGTGGCTCGGCCGTGAGTTCTGCGTGCACCGGGCCGGGAGCGATGCCGGCCCGGGCCGCCAGCCGTGCGGCGCATTCCTCCAGGGGATTCGGGCCGGGTGTGAAGACCAGCGAGGGAACGTCGGGAAAGGCGGGGAGCACACCCGCGCGCAGCACCGATGACTTACCGGATCCCGAAGCCCCGAACAACACGAGAATCCGTTTTTCCATCAGGTGTTCGACGAGTGCGCCGGTGAGTCTTTCGCGGCCGAAGAAAAACGCGGCGTCGGCCTCCCGGAACGTGGCCAGACCGACATAGGGCGGTGTGGCGCCGCTCGTTCGCCGGTTCTCCGGGCCGGTCCCGGTCGACGTGTCCGCGCCTGTGCACGCGTCAGCCGTCCGTTGCCAGATCAGCTTCCATTCCCGCTCGTCACCACCGCAGGCACGGACGTACGCCAGGGTGACGGCCAGGCTGGGAAGTTGACGACCCGCCGCGGCCGAGGACAGCGTCGCGATCCCGTAGTGCGTTTTCCGTGCGAGATCCCGGTACGTGGGGCGGCCGGCCTGTTCCCTCAGTTTCCGTAAACCCGCCGCGAATTCGAACAGCGGACCTGCGTCCGGGTCCAGAGGAATCTCTCCCCGTGGCAATGCACCCACCCCTCCCCCGGTCACACGGATTGTTCGGCATCCGTTTGTTCAGCGTCGGACGGCCGGTCCTGAACAACAGATTAGCGGCTACAAACGGTGCATCAGGTCCCGCACCGAGGACCGGACAACGGACGGAAAAGAGGAATCCCGTGAAGACTCGTGCACGCATGGTTCTGCCCGCGCTCCTGGTCACCGCCGCGGCTGTGTTCGGCGTGGGCGCGGCCGCGCCCGCCGTCGCCGCTCCCGCCGTCGCCGCCCAGACCGCGCCCTCCCTCAAGCAGCCGCTCGCCGACGGCCACGACGTCTACCGCGGCTGGTACTTCACCAAGGAGACGTGCCGCGATGCCGGCGATGCCGGCATCGCGCGCAGGCACTGGGACAGCTACAGCTGCGCCCCGGGGAAGGGCGGCTTCCTGCACCACCTGTGGAGCAACCGCTGATCATCCGGCCGCCCGTGCCCGTTCGGCGTGTCCTGGAGACCTGCCGAACGGGCTGGACCACCGGAGTCCCCAGCCGGCCACTCGACGAGGGGCCTCGGAAGGCGGAGGTGGGACGCGGGACAGCGCGTCCCACCTCCGACGGGGCGGACCACCCATGGAAGGGATGCGGGGTCTGACTGCCGCGCCCCGCAACCACATGCTCCGGCCGCCGACTTGGCCGAAGCGGCCAAGGGGGACGGCATACCCGCAGGCCGGCTCCCGCGTGCTCCGGGCCCGGCGTACGTCCTCGCGGACACCGCGGGGGCGGACGCCCCCGGGCACCGCGGCCATCCCGCACCTTCCCACCCCTCCCCCCTCCCCCCTCCCCTTCATCTCACCTCCAATCAGGAGCGTTCATGCACGACAGCACACCGGACAGCGTCCCGCCTGCGCCTCGGGGATCGACGGAGGCACGCGCCCCCGTCCGCCCGGTCCACCTGAGCCGGGCCGGGTTCCTCCGGGCAGCCGCGACGGCGGCCCTGGGCAGTTCCCTGCTCGGCGCCCCGGCCCACACGGCGGCCGGCCCGCTGCGGGTCTCCAAGGTCGCCGACCTCACCGGCCCCGGTCTCACCACCCGGTTCCGGATGGAGGCCACCGACCTGGGCGTGCCGGTACGGACACCCGACGGCCGGCTTCTGTTCGTCTTCGGCGACACGTTCGAGGAGGCCAGGGTCGGCGGCGGGTGGTGGCGCTCACCCGTGGCGCTGTACGGGCGCTTCGACGGGCCCGGCCGATCGGTCGTCTGGACCGGCGCGGTCGGCGGACGGCACGCCCGCCAGCTGTGGCCGTACGACCACGACAACCCCGAGTACTCCACCGTGCTGCCCTCCGACGTGATCACTCTCGGCGGCAGCATGTACCTGCACGTCATGGTGAACAAAGGGCTCGGCAACGTGGTGCGCACGGAGATCTGGCGGTCGGACGACTCGGGCGCGACCTGGGTCCCCACCGGTGCCGTGTTCGCCCCCGACCTGCACGGCGGCATGTTCCAGCTGCTCACCTGGGCTCTCGGCGACGACGGCCACGTCTACGTCCTGTCCACCGGGTTCCAGCGGAACAAACCCGTCATCCTGCACCGGGTCCGCCCCGGCCGGCTGACCGAACCCGGGGCTTACGAGCCGTGGGGACGGGGCCCCGACGGCCGCTGGGCCTGGGGCAACACACCCACGCCCGTCCTGGACGGCGCCTTCGGCGAGCTGTGCCTGCGGCCGCTCGGCGGGCGGTGGGTGCTGACCTGGTTCAACCAGGGCGACTACCGCATCGAGGGCCTCGTCGCCGACCACCCCACGGCGAACCTGGCCACCGCCCACCGCCGCACGCTGCTGCGGGGCACCTCCTGGGGCAATGAGGACGACACGCATGTGGCGCAGTTGTACGGCGGCTACGTCATCCCCGGGTCGACGCTCGACGACCTGCACCTGTCGGTCAGCCAGTGGAACACCGCGGCGGGATGGCCCTACCGCGTCATGCACTTCCGCGTTCGCGGGCTGACCGCCTGACCTGCCGCGGGTCATCACCCGACCCGCGACATCGCCGGAAACACCCACTTCCACCGGAAGGAACACCACCACCATGTCCACACCCATGTCCATGTCCAGCTTCGCCCAGCGCGCCTCCCGGCCCGCCGCGGCTCGGTCCGCCGCCCTGCGCCGACTGCTGCCCGTGCTCGCCCTCACCTGCCTCGCCACGGGCGGCGTCGCCGCGCCGGACCAGGCCACGGCGGCAGCACCGACGCACGTCGGCGTCACGGGCCTGCGGGCCGCCGACTCCTTCCCCACCTGGGGGACACGCTGGGTCGTCCACGCCAAGCCCGACATCAACTCGCCCTCCGTGGGCATGATCAACCGAACCAGCGCCGGTCAGGACCGCATCACGGCCGACTACCAGGTCGACACCGGCCGCCGGGTCTGCGAGGGCAACGCCTGCTCCACCTTCATGGCCCACATCACCCAGCCCGTCACCGGCTTCCTCACCGTCGTCGCGGTGGACATCCCCGAAGACCGGCTGCCGGGCGTCCCGGTGCGGGCGGAGCAGCCCGCCCCGCAGCCCGGCTCACGGCAGCAGACCCTGCAACGCGCCGCGGTCTGGCTCACGGCGAACAACGGACGCCCGGTGCCCTACGCCCAGGACCGGTTCTGGCGGGACGGCTACCGGCAGGACTGTTCCGGCTACGCCTCCATGGCGCTGGGTCTGCCCACACCCGGCACCAACACCCAGGGGCTGGCGGACCGCAGGCACACACGCCCCATCGCCATGAACGAGCTCCAGCCCGGCGACCTCGTCATCGACGCCATCGGCACCAGCAACACCCGGCACGTCGTCATCTTCGAGAAGTGGAACGACGACGCCCACCGCTCCTACACGGCGTACGAGCAGCGCAGTGTGCACGGCACCAGCCACCGCTCGGTGACGTACGGACTGACGGCAGGCAGCGAGTACAAGGCCTACCGCCCGCTGCAGTACGGGAACTGACCCCTCCCGGCCCAGCCCGGAACCGGCCCCGTGCTCCGCGCTCACGCGCGGGGCGCGGGCCGGCAGCACGCCGGAAACCCAGCCGCGACTGCGGGCCGCAGGCTGCGGCACGCGTTGCGATTGGCGCGCATCGACTACAAAATCGCCGAACTCCAAGAGGATGCGCGTGGTGATGCCTCGTCACGGACTGCTCGTTCGGGGGACTACATGGAGCTGCGCCGAACCACGCGCTCTCGCTGTCCCCCGGCGGCCAAGTAGCTTCTTGACCCTCACACCGTGTCAGGCGATCAGCTGGGAGACATCATGTTCACCATCGGAGAATTCGCCCGGCACGGCCGCGTCTCAGTCAGGATGCTGCGTCACTACGATTCGACTGGCCTGCTGCGCCCGGCCCAAGTCGATCCTGCCAGTGGCTATCGCTACTACACCGCTGCGCAGCTCGCCCGCCTCAACCGGATCATCGCGCTCAAGGACCTCGGATTCACGCTTCAGCAGGTCCAGGACATCGTGGACGAGAAGGTTGGCGCCGAGGAAATGCGCGGCATGCTGCGGCTGCGGCGGGCAGAACTCGAGACAGCCATGGCTGCCGCGGGAGCACGGCTGGTCCAGGTCGAGGCGAGGCTCCGAGCGATCGAGAGTGAGGGGCACATGCCCACGAACGACGTCGTCATCAAGAGCGTCCCCACGGTCCGTGTGGCGGAGCTGACCGCGACCGCCGCGAGTTTCGAGCCCGAGAGCATCGGCCCGGTCATCGGGCCGCTCTACGACGAGCTGTTCCGGCGCCTGGACGAGGCGGGCATCACCGCCACGGGCCCTGGCATCGCCTGCTACGAGGACGCCCCGGAGGGTGGCGGCAGGATCACCGTCCACGCCGCCGTCCAGGTCTCCGCCCCTCTCCAGGACGGTGCCTTCCGCGTCCTCGACCTGCCGTCCCTCGAGCAGGCGGCGACCATCGTGCACCGCGGTTCGATGGACACCGTGCTCCCCACCGCCCAGGCCCTGGCCCGCTGGATCGATGCCAACGGCTACCGGTCGAACGATTACCCCCGCGAGGTCAACCTGGAGTGCCCCGAGAACCGTGACGACTGGGTGACGGAACTGCAGGCACCGGTGACCCTGGCCTGATCAGTTGCGCCCGGGCATGTCCGGTGATCACGAGCGGGGGGGGGGGGGGCCCCCCCGGCGGGCCCCCCCCCCCCCCCCCCCCCGAAAAAAAATTGTTTTTGGGTGGGCGGGGGGCCCAACCGGTAAAGGGGGGGGGAGGTTGGGCGCAGAGACGGGT
>NZ_JBITSK010000030.1:0-3675 GCF_044540565.1 Streptomyces sp. NPDC085931 | reverse complement strand
CGGCGCTGGGGCGGGGGGGGGCGCGGCGGGGGGGGGCCCCGGGGGGGGGGGGGGGCCCCCCCCCCCCCCCCCCCCCCCCCCGACCCCAGTCCTGAAAGCTTCTTGTGATCGGTCAGGGCTGCAGCGAGACCGTGAAAGGCGAGGAAGTGTGAGCCCTTTCGCTCGTATCGGACGGCGAGGCGGCGGTAGCCGAACAACCAGGCGATCGACCGCTCGATCTTTGGCCGCGTCCCATCGGATCCGGCCTTCGGGAGTTGGGGCACGAGGTGGAAGCGGGCGGTGTGGTACGGGACGGCCGCCTTGCCCTTGCCGGTCCGGCAAGGGGAGCCCCCGGGGGGCGAAGTCGCACTACCGGGGCAGGTCTGCGGGTCGTGCTGGCTGATCAGCTCAGTGCTGGAAGCCGTCTTGCCGCCGGGTGGCATGCAGGGAGCCGAGCAAGTGCAGGGAGTGGGCGCTGGGACTGCCCGGTTCCGCGTGGTAGATGACGAGTTGCTGGCCGGGTGCCTCGCGTACGTCGAACGCCTGGTAGGTGAGCGTGAGCGGACCGACGTCCGGATGGAGGAAGTGTTTGGCGTCCCGCGTCTTGCCTCGCACGGTGTGGGACTGCCACAGGCGCGCGAAGTCCGCGCTGTGCTCGGTGAGGGTGCCGACGAGTTCGCGCAGCCGCGGGTTGTCCGGTTCGAAGCCGGTCGCCTCACGGAGGTTGGCGACGGTGGCTTGTGCCGCCCGGTTCCAGTCCGTGTAGAAGGTACGGCCGGCCGGGTCGAGGAAGGTCATGCGGGCGAGGTTGTCCGCCGGGGTGAACGCCGAGTAGAGGGCCTGCGCCAGCGCGTTGACCGCGAGGAGGTCGAGGGTTCGGTTCATGACGAACGCCGGGGTATGGGAGTAGCCGTCCATCAGCTGTCGCAGGGCGGGGCTGACGCGGGCGGTGCGGTGCGGCGAGAGCCGGTCGCCGGGCGTGGCCCCGGCCAGCCGGTACAGGTGCGCCCTGGCGTCCTCGTCGAGGTGCAGCGCATGACTGAGGGCCTCGATCACCTGGGGCGAGGGGTTGCGTTCGCGGCCCTGCTCCAGGCGGGTGTAGTAGTCGGCGTTCACTCCGGCCAGGACGGCGACCTCCTCGCGGCGCAGCCCGGCGACTCTGCGGGTCCCGTGGCTCGGCATCCCGACGTCGTGCGGGCGCAGGGCGGCGCGGCGTGCGCGCAGAAAGTCCCCCAGGTGGTTGTCGTCCATGTCTTCAGGCTAGGCGGCGCGCCGGTGGGCTGCATGGGTGTGGTGCACCCAGGGAGCATGCGTCCTGGTAGGTCGCCGCTCACCTGCGCAGACTCGGTGGAGCGGGAGAGACCGCACCGTTCGAGGAGAGGGGTCGCCATGGCCGCGATCGAGGACGACCACGTGGATGTGGTCGGTATGTGGGTGACCGACGACCGGTACATCCGGCAGGAGCTGCTGCCGGACGGCCGTTACGACGAGGCTCGCGGCGAGCGGGCCAGCGCGTACACCGGCCGTTACACGGTCACCGGTAACCACCTGGACTACGTCGACGACACCGGGTTCACCGCCACGGGGGACATCCGCGACGGAGTGCTCTACCACGAACACCTCGTGCTGTACCGGGAGTCGAGCCCGTCGCAGCAGAACGGCGAGCGTAGCCGGACGACGGGGCTCGAGCAGTAGCCGCTGCGGTCGGGGAGACCGGCTCCTCGTGGGAGCGGACCGACTGCCGAGGCAGGCAGCAGTCGCTGACAGACGTATCGAAGGCAAGGGAAGGACCGTATTCATGAGCGGACGACGTCTTGAGGGAAAGGTGGCCCTGATCACGGGTGCGACCGGTGGGATCGGTGCGGCGACCGCCCGACTCTTCGCCCAGGAGGGCGCCCGGCTGGTGATCACCGATGTGACCCCGGAACCCCTCCAGAAGCTGGCGCGGCGCATCGAGGCAGGTGGCGCGGAAGTGACGACCGCCCGCCTCGATGTCTCCTCCGCCCGGGAATGGGAAGAGGTGACGGCCCTCGTACGCGATCGTTTCGGTGCGCTGGACGTGCTGGTGAACATCGCCGGAATCCTGGACTGGCCAGGTGTCGAGGACACGCGGGAGGAGATGTGGGACCGCGTGATCGACGTGAACCAGAAAGGCACCTGGCTCGGTATGAAAGCGGCGATGCCGCTGCTGCGAGCCAGCGGCAACGCGTCGGTGATCAACACCTCGTCCGTGCTCGGCCTGGTCGGCAGCGGCGCGGCCGCGGCCTACCAGGCGTCGAAGGGCGCGGTGCGCCTGCTGAGCAAGACGGCCGCGGTCGAGTACGCCCAACAGGGCGTGCGGGTCAACTCGATACATCCCGGAGTAGTCGCCACCCCGATGATCGAGGACCTCCTGCAGGAACAGGGCGACCAGCAACCGGACATCCAGCGCACCCCCATGCGCCGAGCCGGCCGCGCCGACGAGATCGCCACCGCCATCCTCTTCCTCGCCGGCGACGACTCCTCCTTCGTCACCGGCTCGGAACTCGTCGTCGACGGCGGCCTCACCGCACACTGAACGACCCGCCCGCCGGGCGTCCACGACACCCCCCGTGCGCACGCCCGGCAAGCGCGCCCATCTCCTGTGCCGTCCGCCCCGTGAGTGCGTGACCGCACACCAGCCCAGACATCCGACGCGGGAAACCGCGCGCCCCCGATCCCTACGAGAGGCCCTCATCATGACGTCCACCGCCGCGTCCGCCGAAGCATCCGAGTTCGCCGGGAGGACCGCCCTGGTCACCGGCGCCGCGCGCGGCGTTGGTAAGGAGACCGTGGCACTGCTCCACGCCCGCGGCGCCCGCGTCGTCGCCGTCGACCTGCGCCCCGACGTCACGACCCTGCAGGACGAGTTCCCCGGCGTCCTCGCGATGCGGGGCGACATCACGCGGGAGGAGACCGCCGTCCACGCAGTCCGCTCGGCGCTGGACACCTTCGGAGCACTGGACATCCTGGTGAACAACGCCGGCCGCACCCTGAACAAACCCGTCACCGAAACCACCGCCGAAGACTGGGACAACGTGATGGCCGTCAACGCCCGCGGAGCCTTCCTCTGCGCCCGAGAAGCCTTCCGAACGATGCAGAGCCGGGGCGGCGGGAGCATCGTCAGCACCGGGTCCTACGCCGGCACCGTCGCCCTGCCCGAAGGCGCCGCCTACAGCGCGTCCAAAGGCGCCCTGGCCCAACTGACCAAGGTGCTCGCCGTCGAAGGCGGACCATGGGGCATCCGCGCCAACCTTGTCGCCGCAGGCGTCATCGAGACCGACTTCCTCGACACGATCCGCCCGGACAGCCGCGCCTACCTCGCATCGTTCGCCGACGCCCAGCCCCTGGGCCGAGTCGCACAACCCGAAGAGATCGCCGAGGTTCTCTGCTTCCTCGCCTCACCGCGCTCGAGCTTCATCACCGGAGCCGTGATACCCGCCGACGGCGGCTTCACCGCCGTCTGACGTGCGGCGATCAGCACGGTGTCCTTGCGGAACCACTGGCGCGGCTGCAGCGAGAGCCGGTCCCAGATGGTCGATGATCCGGTCGGCAGTCGACTTGAACACCCCGGACAGCGACGCTAGTGCCGCATCAGGCAACGTTCGCCCTGTCGACCACGGCTCGTAGTCGTTGATCGGCGGCGTGACGGTTTCGCCAGATGATGTAGCGGCGAAT
>NZ_JBITSK010000029.1:0-26974 GCF_044540565.1 Streptomyces sp. NPDC085931 | reverse complement strand
TGCGGTGTGTTCCTAGACAGCTCCACCACATCGGAGGTCTTCGCCATGATCAAGCCCGGCAACCGTTAACAACGCTCGTGATCAATACACCTAGGACGGCAGCCGCAGGGTCACGGGCCCGAACAGGCCCGTGGCCAGCTGGGCCGCGAAGGCCCACTGCGTCGGAGTGGCCTGCGAGAGATACGGCGCCAGCGTCCCCCGCACGGTCACCTCCAGCCGTACGGTCCGCCCGGCCGCACCGCGCAGCGGGAACCGGTACGGCGCGCAGAACGCCTCCCCGGCCGGCTCCCCGTCCACCGACACCTCCACGCTGCCCCGCACCCGCCCCAGGTCGAGCTCCGGATCGGGCCCCGGCGGCACCCGGACCTCCCGTTCATAGGTCACACCCCCGCTCCAGCCGTCCAGCCCCAGCTCCTGCCAGTCGCCCAGCGGCAGCGGCGCCGGCACCGTCCGCACCCGCACCGGGCCGCGCCAGGCCGAGCCGCCGCGCTGGAACGCCGTGGGTTCCGTGACGACCTCGACCCGGGTGGGCTCCGCCGGCGGTTCGGGAAGCGTCAGGCGGTCGCCCGCCGGGCAGACCTCCTCCCCGTCCCCGACCCGTACGCGCGTGCGCAGCGCCGACGGCAGGTGGAGCGAGACCGTTCCCGGCGGCACGGTGAACCGGAAACGCTGGGGCGCGGGGCGGACGTCGTCGGTGGTCCGCGACGGCCACACGGTGCCGTCCGGCACCGGCCGGCCGGTGAGCCAGGCGGAGTCCGGCAGCGGGTGCGGCCGCACGGCCGCATGACAGTGCCGCAGCTCCCCGCGCCTGCGCTCGTCCTCGACGGTCCGGCCCCGCCACGCGCCCGCGCCCGTCCCCACCTCCCAGCCTGCGCCGCTCACCAGGGCCGTCGCCCCGGCGCCGGACCCCACCACCAGGTCGACGAACACCGCGTCCGCGGTGGCGGCGACGACCTCCAGCGTGTGCTCGCCCGCCCCCAGCACGGGCGCGTGGCGGAAGAACATCGCGACGGCGCCCCAGTCCGCCTCGTAGTACTCCACCTTCTCCTGCCGGGCCACCACGTCCCCGTCGAGCAGCACGGTGACCGCCGACGCGGCCCCCACGACCAGCACCGCGGGAGCGTCGCCGGACCGGACCCGCAGCCGCGCGCGGTAGGTCACGGGACCGTCCGGCCGCACTCCGCCGGGCAGGCGCATGAACCGGGGCCGGGGTCCGAGCCCGCCCGGCCCGGACAGGCAGAAGAAGCTGCCGAGCGGTGTACCGCCGGTGGCGGAGATCGCGGCCGGCCGGTCCTGGGCACCGGACAGTTCGTACTCCAGGACGTTCCGGCCACGGGTCACGGTCACCGGCGCGGAGGCCAGGTAGCCACCGTCCCGCGGGGTCAGCGGCTCGCCGTTCCACCACACCCGGGTCACCGCCTCCGCGCCCACGTGCAGTTCGGCCGGCCCCCGCCGGGCGGTCTCCACGATCGCCCGGACCCGGGCGGCCGTCCCGCCGCCCGGCACGGGAACCCGTACGAACTCCTCGTTCACCAGCCCCTTGGTGCCCAGCAGCCCGCCCTGGTCCGGCACACCGCGGCTCGACGAGAACACCGCGAGGTCCCAGCCGGATCCCGGCGGCACGAGCGGCAGTTCACCGGCCAGGACCCGTTCGGCGCGAGCGGCGTCCAGCGGCTCGGCAACCTCACCGGCCGGGACCGGGGGCAGCACCCGGACGCGGTTGCCGTAGGTGGCCCGGACCCGCTCCCACACCGTGCCTTCGGTCCACTCCATGGTCCAGATCTGCGGCTCGTCCACGGGCGCGCCCGGGGGCAGGGCGAAGTCACCCCAGGTGTTGTCCAGGGTGGGGACGAGCCGGCCCCACCAGCCGGTCGACAGGTCGACATGCCGACCTCCCGGCCGCGGTTCTTCGGCCTGGGCCGGTCCTTCGGCCTGGGCCGGTCCTTGCGTCTCGGCCGGTTCCTCTGCCTGGGCGGGTCCTTGCGTCTGGGCGGGTTTCTCCGGCTGGGTGGGTCCTTGCGTCTGGGCCGAGACCTCTGCCTGGGCGAGTCCTTCCGCCCGGGTCGGCCCTTCCGCCCGGGCCGGTCCCTCCGCCCGGGCCGGTCCCTCCGCCCGGGCCGGTCCCTCCGCCCGGGCCGGTCCCTCCGCCCGGGCCGGTCCCGGCTCCGGCGGTACTGGCTCCGGCTCTGCCGGCTCCGGCCGTGCGGACGGTCCGCCCGGTACGGGCGGCTCCTCGCGCCAGACCACCAGCACGGCGGGCGCGCCCTCCAGCGGCACCTCGACGTCCGAGACGGTGCCGCCGCCGCGGACCGTCACGCGCGCGGTGCGGCGGGAGCCGGTCGCCGGGTTCCACACCTCGGCCTCGGCGAGGCGCGCCCGCACGGTCACCGTCGACGTACCGGCGGCGGCCGGGGCGGCACCGGGCCGCAGCGGGTGCGGGCCGATCTCCGGGAAGGCCGCCGTCACCAGGGCCACCCCCGCACCGCCCCGCCGCCGGACGAGCAGCGGCACCTCACCCGTCGCGTACCCGGCCACGTCGGCCACCGCGGCCGCCGCATCCTCCGGGCCGGCCACCCGCTCCAGCCGCGGGTGGGCGGTCAGCGCGGCCACCACCAAGTCGTCCCCGGACCGGCCCGCCGCCGTCACGGGCGGACGCCCCACGACCACCACCCGCCCGCCCGCGTCGAGCAGTTCGGCCAGCCGGCGCGCCGTCCCCTCCTCCAGCACGCTCGCCGACGGCAGCAGCACCGCGCGGTACGCCAGGTCCCTGATCCGCAGGGCGCCGCCCGAGACCCCGGCTCGCTGCACCGAGTCGTCGTCGACCACGTCGAAGGAGATCCCGTGCCGGTCCAGGGAACCGGCGTGCGGCGCGAGCCAGTTGTTCGTGCCGCACAGATCCAGGTAGTGCCGCTGCGTCTCGTCGGCGGCGGCATGGCCCGCGCCCAGCCGGCCGTCGCCGAAGTGCCGCACCGGCGCGTCCAGCGGCAGCAGCGCCTGCATGGTGGCGGTGGGGTGCAGCACCGCCACGTCGGCCGCGTAACCGCCCCACGACATGATCGAGCAGATCCGCGCCACGGCCCGGGAGAACGCCGCGTACTGCTTCCAGTACGGCTGGCGCCAGTCGGTGGAGGGCGGCGCCCACTCGAACCAGCCGCCCGCGGTGCCGAAGTAACTGGCGTGCGGGTTGTACAGGTTGGCGCCGCTGCGCAGGAACGGCAGCAGCCAGGCGTAGGTCTCCTCCAGCGTGCCGCCCCAGCCGGAGGAGTGGAACGCCTCGATCCACACCCGTTCGTGGCCGTAGAGGTGCGCCATCGAGGAGTGCACCTTGGCGTCGCCGTGGTGATCGCTGCCCGCCGCGCTGTACCAGCGGTGGGTGCGGAAGTAGTCGGTGTAGATCTGCGTCGACTGGGCCGGGTGGCCCGCGCGGGCCGGGTGGCTCTGGTCGCTGCCCAGCAGCAGTCCGCGCCGCCGGTGCCAGTCGGCGAGCGGGCGGAACAACGCCTCCTCGGTGAGCTCCGCCCGGACCGCGTAGTAGTCGGCGCGGACCTTCCCCTCCGGCACCCCCGCGTCCGCACCGAACAACGCCGGCAGCCGATCGAGCAGGTCGTAACCGCGCCGGGCGCGGAACTCCTCGGCGAAGCGGTGGCTCCAGGCGTTCGTGCCGGGCAGTTCGTCCTGGAAGCTGCCCGCGACGACGGTGCCCAGATACCCGGGCACGCGGCGGTCGTACTCGTGGTGGACCGCGTCCATCAGCAGGCCGACGGCGTGCGGGTCCAGGTAGTCGAACGCGGTGGGCACGGCCGTGACCAGCCGCACCTCCGTCCCGTCGCCGGCCCCGACGGCCCCGTCCGCGCCGAGATCGAGCCGGCGGCCTCGGGCACCGTAGGCGGCCACAGGCGTCTCGGCCTCGCGCAGACCCACCTCGCCCCGGCGGACCCGCACGGTGCGGCAGCGCAACGCCTGCCCCGCCGCCCCAGGGTGACGTCGCGTCACCTGCCCTTGCACGTTGGCCCCGGAGAAGCCGATCTGGTCGTAGAACCACAGGCGCGTGCCCAGGTCGCCGGCGATCTCGCAGGCGTCGGTGAAGCGCGCCCACCACTCCTCGCTGAACCAGGCCGGGTCGTCGGCCGGGGCGCCGAAGGCCGGGCCGGCCGGGGCCAGGTTGATGATCACGAGGTTGTGCACACCGCCCCGCGCGAACGCCCGCAGCTGCCAGGCGAGTCGATCGCGGGTGACCTTCGCGCCCGACCACCACCACAGGGGCGTGGGACCGAACGCGCGGGGCGGATCGTCGAACAGCTGCCGGAGGGTGGGGGAGAGCACGGACGCGGTCCTTCCCCTAAAACGTTTTCAGGACGCTGTCACCGTAGGCAAGCAGGGGAGGTCGCGCCAGAGCCGGGACCGGTGGGGCGTAGGCCGACGTCATCCCGCGTATCCGTGCGCAGCACCTTGTTGCAACGTTTTCGGCGCCCTATATTCGCTGCGACCGGGCCCCCGGGAACCGCGATGTCACCAGACGACGGAGTCGCAGCATGGCCGGTACCCGCCCCATCCCGAAACCGCTCTGGAAGGCCGCCGCCCTGTCGGGCATGGCCTCCTACCTCGACGCCGGGCTGATCGTGAGCATCTCCGTCAACCTGGCCATCTACCGCGACCGTTACGACATGGGCGTGTGGACGGCCGGGGCGGTCAGCGCGCTCGTCACCGGCTGCATCGCCGTCGGATCCCTCGTCGGCGGACGGCTCGCCGACCTCTTCGGCCGCCGCCGCGTCTACAACTGGGACATCTTCTGCTTCGCGCTCGGCGCGCTCGTCATCACGCTGGCGCCGGACGACATCACCCTGCTGATCGGCGTCTTCGTCGCGGGACTCGCGGCCGGTGCCGACCTGCCGACCTCCCTGGCGGTGGTGTCGGACGCCGCGCCGTCCTGGGCCCGGGGCAGGCTCGTGGCGTTCACCCAGGTCATGTGGATGCTGGGCATCACCGTCGCCGTCTTCCTCGGCTTCGTCCTGTCCACCACCGGCATGACCGGCGCCCGGCTCATCACCGGGCAACTGGCCGTCGCCGCGCTCGTCACCTGGGCCCTGCGCTCCCGGCTGGAACTGCCGGCCGGTCACGCCACGGCCGGCCCGGAGCCGCAGGACGCCCCGGAGGGCATCTCGCTGAAGAACGTGTGGACCCGCGCCGCCCTGCTGCCGATGGCCGCGACGTTCGTCTTCTACGTCACCTGGGGCCTGGGCGCCAACACCTTCGGCCAGTTCGGCACCTATCTCCTCGTCACCGTCAGCGACGCCTCCCAGAGCCTGGCCACCGGCATCAACCTGGCCTTCATCCCCATCGGGGTCCTGCTGACCCTGGCCTTCGTCCGGGTCGCCGACACCCCCTGGCGCGACCGGCTCTTCCACGTGGCCGCGGTCGTGCAGATCCTCGCGTTCGTCATCGCGTCCCTCACCGCGGGCGCCCTCGCCGGCATGCTCGTCTTCTTCGTGCTCTACCAGCTCTCCAACCCCTTCGCCGGCGAGGCCAACTACAAGGTGTGGTCGCAGCTCACCCTGCCCGCCGACACCCGCGGCACCACCCAGGGCCTCACCTACGCCCTGTCCCGGGGCGTGTTCGCGATCGCCGCGTTCTTCACCCCCGCCCTCGCCGACCACAGCCCGGCCGTCCTGCTCTGGACGATCACCGCCTGCATGACGGCAGCGGCGCTCGCGGGCGTGTTCATCATCCGCGTCCTGGTCCCGCGCGCGCCCGGTGCGGTGCCCGGCGGAGCGGACCTGCGCGTCACCAGCCCCTGAGCCGTCGCAGACCGACCCGACAAGGAGCACGACCATGGCAACGACAGCGGACCGCACGGCCGCACGGGCCGCCGCCCTGCACGACCTGCTCCCGCCGGTCACCCGGCGCCCCGCCCGCATCGGGCTGGTCGCCGGCGGACTCGGCGCCTACTGGCCCCAGTTCCCCGGCCTCCTGCCGCAACTGAAGGAGTCCGCCGCCTACGTCGCCGAGCGGTTCCGGGCCATGGACGCGGAGGTGACCGACGCCGGGTTCATCTCCGACGCGCAGGAAGGGGCGCGCGCCGCCGAGCAGTTGCGCCGCGCCGACTGCGACCTGATCGTGCTGTTCCTGACCACCTACCTCACGTCCTCCATGGTGCTGCCGATCGTCCGGCGCTCGCACACCCCCGTGCTGGTCGTCGACCTGCAGCCGACCGAGCGGATGGACCACGCCTCCTTCGACACCGGGGCCTGGCTGGCCTACTGCGGGCAGTGCCCCGTCCCCGAGGTCGGCAACGTCTTCCGGCGCGCCGGCATCCCCTTCCGGTCGGTGTCGGGCTGGCTGCGGCAGGAGTCCGCCTGGCGGCGCATCGAGCGGTGGATCCGGGCCGCGCAGGTGCGTGCCGCGCTCCGGCACGCCCGGCACGGCCTCATGGGGCACGTGTACCCGGGCATGCTCGACGTGCAGACCGACCCGACCCTGCTGTCCGCGACGTTCGGCTCGCACGTGGAGGTGCTGGAGTTCGACGACCTGCGGCACCGCGTCGAGCGGGTGACCGAGACCGAGACACGGGAGCGGATGGCGCTCGCCCGGCAGGTCTTCACCCTGCACGGCAGCGTGGCCGAGGAGGACTTCGCCTGGGGCGCGACCGTCTCGGTCGCCCTCGACCGGCTGGTGGCGGACTTCGCGCTCGACAGCCTCGCCTACTACCACCGCGGCCTCGACGGCGAACTGCACGAGCGGCTCGGTGCCGGCATGATCCTCGGCGCCTCCCTGCTCACCGCCCGGGGCGTGCCCGCCGCCGGCGAGTACGAACTGCGCACCTCCGTCGCCCAGTTGGCCTCCCAGAGCATCGGCACCGGAGGCTCCTTCACGGAGATCCAGGCCCTGAACTTCGAGGACGGCGTGGTGGAGATGGGCCACGACGGGCCCGCCCACCTCGCCGTCGCCTCCCGCGACCCGCTCCTGCGCGGACTCGGCGTCTACCACGGCAAGCGCGGCTGGGGCGTCAGCGTCGAGTTCGACGTGCGGCACGGGCCCGTCACCCTGCTCGGACTGGGCCAGGACGCCGACGGCGGGCTGTCCTTCGTCACCTCGGAGGGCACCGTCGTCCCCGGACCGCTGCTGGAGATCGGCAACACCACCAGCAGGGTCGCCTTCGGATGCGACCCCGGCGAGTGGGTCGACGCGTGGAGCGCCACGGGCGTGGGCCACCACTGGTCCCTCGCGGTCGGCCACCACGCCGCGGACTTCGGGGCGGCGGCGAGCCTGCTGGGCATCGGGCACCGGCACGTCTGACGGGACGGCGGGACGGGACGAGCATGGGTGGCGCCCCCGCCCGGATATGGGTGCGGGCACCGATGGCCGCGCCACCGGTGCCCGTGTGAGGCTGGCAGCGTCGTGTGAGCCGACCGCGCCGGAGCCGACGGCACTCGCCCGCGCGCCGCACGACGACATCGCCCGCCCCCGCACCGCCCCACCAAGGAGGAGCCCTTATCCGTCCCCGTACGAAGAAACGATCCGCCCGCCGCGCGCCCACGAAGGCGGTGACCCGTGGGACACGCTGACACCCTGCTCGCCATGGGCGGCGCCTTCCTCGCCGCCGCCCTCCTCGCCCGCCTCGGCGGCAGGATCGGACTCCCGACGATCCCGCTGTTCATGCTCGCCGGCATCCTGCTCGGACCGCACACCCCCGGGCTGGTCATCGTCGAGGACGCGCACGACTTCGAGATGCTCTCCGCACTCGGACTGGTGCTGCTGCTGTTCTACCTGGGCCTGGAGTTCCACCTCGACGACCTCAGAAGCGGCGGCCGGCGCCTGCTGACCGCGGGCGGCATCTACCTGCTTCTCAACGTCGGCGCGGGCCTGGCCTTCGGCTTCGCCCTGGGCTGGGGCGTGCGGGAGGCCCTCGTCCTGGCCGGTGTCCTCGGCATCTCCTCGTCCGCCATCGTCACCAAGATCCTCATCGACCTGGGCCGCATCGGCCGCCCCGAGACGCGGCTCATCCTGGGCGTCATCGTCGTGGAGGACATCTTCCTCGCCCTGTACCTCGCCGCGCTCCAGCCGGTCATCAGCGGCGCGCAGGGCCTGGGCGACACGGTCCTGCAGGGCGCCAAGGCCTTCGGCTTCCTGCTGGCGCTGGCCGCCGCGGCCCGCTACGGCACCCGGCTGGTCGGACGGCTGATCGCGACCCGCGACGACGAACTGCTCGTCATCAGCTTCCTCGGCGCGGCCGTCCTGGTGGCCGGGGTGTCCGAGGTCCTCGGAGTCGCCGACGCCATCGGCGCGTTCATGGTCGGCCTGATCCTCGCCGGCACCCCCTCCGGCCCCCGCATCCGGGACCTGGTGCACCCGCTGCGCGACGCCTTCGCGGCCCTCTTCTTCTTCGCCTTCGGCCTGTCCATCGACCCCGGCGACATCCTGTCCGTGGCCGGTCCGGTCGCCGCGGCGGCCGCGCTCACCGTCGTCATGAACGTCGCCGCCGGGCTCCTCGTCGCCCGGGTGTACCGCTACGGCACCGAGCCCGCCGCCGAGATCGCCACCACCCTCGTCGCCCGCGGCGAGTTCGCGCTGATCCTGGCCGCCATGGCCGCCACCGCCGGGCTGGACGCCCGCCTCGCCCCGTTCATCGCCGGGTACGTCCTCGTCCTCGCGGTGCTGGGGCCCATCGCCGCCGGACGCGCCCACCTGCTCGCCCGCGCGCTGCGGGCCGGCCAGGACCTGCTGCCCGGCCGCACCCCGTCCGACCGGGACGCCCCGGCCGGCGGCACGCCCTCCGTGCCCGAGCCCGCCGAGGCGGAGCGCTAGCGGCACCGTGTGGGGCGCGCGGGGCGGGCAGCGCTCTCCCCGCGACCCCGCGCGGCTCCCCGCACCCGGCCCCGGCGGGCGAGGGAGGGCGTTGCCCTGGGGGACAGCACCCATGGGCGGGCCGAACACCCGCCCCGCCGCCCGGCGTTCGTGGGGTGCGGACACCGGGAAGGATGGGGGCAGGGCCCGATGGCGGACGCCTCTGGAGGGGGGAGACGCTGAAGCCCCGGTGGGACGGCGGCGGCAGGCCGTCCCCGCCGCATCGTCACGGGGCCCGGCCCGCAGGACGCGTCATGGCGTCGGCCGTGCCCCGCCCCCCAGCGCTGCCGGGTTCCGGAAGGAGTCGCCGTGCCCCCGTCCGAAGACGAACGTCTGGTCGATCTCGCAGCGCGCCTGGAGCATGCGGACCCCCGGTTCGCCCGCGCTCTGCGGTCCGGCCGCCCGGTCCGGCCCCGGGAGTACCGGCGCACCGGCGCCTGGTGGGGCCTCGCCCTCGGGGTGGCCGCCCTCGGGTCGGGCATCGCCTGGTCCCAGGGCCTGCTCATCGCCTGCGGTCTGGTCCTGGCCGGCCTGGCGGCCCAGCTGGTCGACCCGGACCCGGCCCGCCCGGGCCACCGCGGACGGGGGTAGCGGCCGGGGCAGCGGCCGGGCCCGGACTACAGCCCGGCCCACTTCCGCAGCAGCGCCTCGCGTTCCTCGCGCCCGGGAGTGCCCTCCGCCGCGTGCTCCCGGCCCCACGCCAGCAGCTCGGCGATGTCGGCGCCGCCCTCGGCCAGCCGCCTCAGGAGGGCGGTGGACAGCTCGTACTCCGAGGGCAGGTAGCTGCCACCGGCGACGGCCGCGTGCGCGTCCGCCAGGACCGTCTCCCCGGCCGTCGCCACCTCCACGGTGAAGGCCGGCGGCAGCTCGCCGTCGCCCGTGACGGCGACGAGCGCGGCGTCGAACGCCATGGACGCCAGCCTGCGCACCCCCGAGCGCACCGGCACGTCGTGCGTCTCGATGCTCACCACCTCGTCCCAGGTCCAGAACCCGCCCCCGCCGGCGCCGGACACCGCGACGCCGTCCTCGGTCAGCCGCACCCCGGGGCCCGCTCCCACGGGCTCGGCCCCCACGTGCACCGAGTCCTCGCCGATCCAGAACAGGCCGACCATGGCCATGAGCGCCTCCCGCTGCGGTCCGGGGGCCCGCGGATGCGCCCCCGTGTCGCCGTAGGAGACGGTGCCCGGGGGCGGGCGGTTGCGGCTCCCCCGGCAGCGGCCCGGCGGGGGCCGGGATGCCGCCGTCGGAGTGGGGCCGTAACCCGTGTGAACGCCCTGGATGGTGGAGCGGTCCGGCATGACTGACGGTGGTGCACGTCGAGACCGGGTCTCGTGAGCTGGCGCGGCGTCAGCTGCCCGGTCGGCGACGGAAGGACTCACCGATGCGCTCTGCCCGCATGCTGCTCGCGACGGCCACGGCCACGGCCGCCCTCGCGATCGCCGCACCCACCGCCTGCGCCGAGGCGATGGGTGACCGGGACCACGACACGACTTCCTACAGCAAGGAGCACCACAAGGACGGCACACACCACGAGCCGCGCGGCGGGATGCACACGGGCGGCGGCGCGCTGACCGGGCTGACCGCGGACGACGACGGGAGCCAGGACGAGAACGGCTACGGCGACCACCGTGACGACGAGGGCAAGCACGAGGAGCACGGCAAGGACGACGGGCACGGCAAGGACTCCTGGAACGGCAAGGACGACCGGCACGACGAGTACGACGAGCACGGCAAGCACGACCGGCACGACAAGCCGCGCGGCGGGGTGCACACCGGTGGCGGAGCCCTGGCCGCGGTGAACGCGGACGACGACTGGGACAACCCCGACGCCGAGGACCCCTGGGGCGACAAGCAGGAAGAGGACGCCTACGGCGAGAAGCAGGACGAGAACGGCAAGCAGGAGGAGAACGGCAAGCACGACGAGGGCAAGGAGGAGAACGGCAAGCACGACGAGGGCCAGCACGAGGAGAACGGCAAGCACGACGAGAACGGCAAGCACGACGAGGGCAAGCACGAGGAGAACGGCAAGCACGAGGAGCACGGCCAGGACGAGCACGAGAAGGGCTCCTGGCACGGCAAGCACGACAAGCCGCACGGTGGCATGCACACCGGTGGCGGCGGGCTGGCCGGGGCGCCGGGCGTGACCGCCGGCGGCCTCGCGGTGCTGGCGGTGGCCGGCACCGGGCTGTACGCGCTGCGCCGCCGGCAGGCGTCGCAGGGTGCCGCATGACGGCTGCCTGACGCCACAAGCCGCCGCGGCCGCCGCACGCCCCACGGGCGTCGCGGCGGCCCGGCTCGTCCTCCCGCGGGTCGCGCCCGCTGCCGCGCCCGACCCGTCGCCGTGCCCGAATGAGGTGGTCCCCGATGGCAGCCAGTCCCCCCTCCCCGGCCGAGCCCGCCCCCGCACCGAGGCGCCGGCTGCGCACCGTCGTGACCACGATCTGGATCGCGGCCGCGCTGCTGATGACCGCGCACCTGGTCGGCGGCCGCGGCACGTCGTCCGACGCCGGCGGTCCGCCGCACGCCCCGCCGGCCGTGGCGGCCACCGCCTCCGCCGCGCCCGACGCGGCGACTGCCCCGTCCCGGGCCGCCGCGCACCTGCCGCGGTCCGAGCCGGTCCGCCTGCTCATCCCGAAGATCGCCGTCGACGCGCCCTTCACCGACCTGGC
The DNA here is from genome assembly GCF_044540565.1 of Streptomyces sp. NPDC085931. Taxonomy (NCBI): domain Bacteria; kingdom Bacillati; phylum Actinomycetota; class Actinomycetes; order Kitasatosporales; family Streptomycetaceae; genus Streptomyces; species Streptomyces sp. NPDC085931. Next base: position 15,464 of record NZ_JBITSK010000029.1, on the reverse strand, counting down.
CATCGGCCGGACGGGGCAGCTCGACCCGCCGCCGCCCGACGACACCAATCTCGTCGGCTGGTACGCCAAGGGCCACTCGCCCGGCGAGGCCGGCACCGCGATCATCGCCGGGCACGTGGACACCACGACCTCACCGGCGGTGTTCGCCCGGCTCGGCGAGCTGAAGAAGGGCGACCGGTTCCACGTCGAGCGGGCCGACGGCAGCAGGGCGACCTTCGTCGTCGACCACAAGGAGTCGTTCCGCAAGGACGCCTTCCCCAGCGAGCGCGTCTACGGCGACACCCCCGACGCCCAGGTCCGCCTCATCACCTGCGCCGGCGCCTACGACCGCCGGGCCCGGGACTACACCGAGAACCTCGTGGTCTTCGCCCGCCTCGTCTGACTTCCGGTCCTCCCGCCTGACGTGGTGTCTTACAGTGACTGCCACCAGTTCAGGCGACTGTGCGACCTGTGAGGTATTCGCGAACCATGACGACCGAAACGTTTGAGTTCCAGGTAGAGGCCCGTCAGCTGCTGCAGCTGATGATCCACTCGGTCTACTCGAACAAGGATGTCTTCCTGCGTGAACTCGTCTCCAACGCCTCCGACGCGCTCGACAAGCTGCGTCTGGAGAAGCTGCGGGACGATTCGCTCGACGCCGACGTGTCGGACCTGCACATCGAGATCGACGTCGACAAGCAGGCCCGCACCCTCACCGTGCGGGACAACGGCATCGGCATGTCGTACGACGAGGTCGGGCAGCTCATCGGGACCATCGCCAAGTCGGGCACGGCGACCCTGCTGAAGGAGCTGCGCGAGGCCCAGGACGCGGCCGGGGCCGAGGGGCTGATCGGCCAGTTCGGCGTCGGCTTCTACTCCGGCTTCATGGTGGCGGACGAGGTCACGCTGGTCACCCGCCGGGCCGGAGAGGACCAGGGCACCCGCTGGAGCTCGCGCGGCGAGGCCACCTACACCCTGGAGCGCGTGGACGACGCCCCGCAGGGCACCTCCGTCACCCTGCACCTGAAGCCGGCCGACACCGAGAACCAGCTCCACGACTACACCTCCGAGTGGAAGATCCGGGAGATCGTCAAGCGGTACTCGGACTTCATCACCTGGCCCATCCGGATGGTCCCGGAGGCCGCTGAGGGGCAGGACGCGCCCGAGCCGGAGACGCTGAACTCCATGAAGGCCCTGTGGGCCCGCTCGCGCGACGAGGTCTCCGACGACGAGTACCACGAGCTGTACAAGCACATCAGCCACGACTGGCGCGAGCCGCTGGAGACCATCCGGCTCCAGGCGGAGGGCACCTTCGAGTACCAGTCGCTGCTGTTCATCCCCGCGCACGCGCCGCACGACCTGTTCACGCGGGACTTCAAGCGCGGCGTCCAGCTGTACGTGAAGCGCGTCTTCATCATGGACGACTGCGAGGAGCTGCTGCCGCCCTACCTGCGCTTCGTCAAGGGCGTCGTCGACGCGCAGGACCTCTCGCTGAACGTCTCGCGCGAGATCCTGCAGCAGGACCGGCACATCCGGATGATGCAGCGCCGGCTGACGAAGAAGGTGCTGTCCACGGTCAAGGAGATCATGACCAAGGACGCCGACCGCTACGCCACCCTCTGGCGCGAGTTCGGCACGGTCCTGAAGGAGGGCCTGGTCACCGACTCCGAGAACCGCGACGCCCTGCTCGCCGTCGCCTCGTTCGCGACCACGCACGGGGACGAGCCGACCACGCTCGCGCAGTACGTCGAGCGGATGAAGGACGGCCAGGAGGACATCTACTACCTCACCGGCGAGTCCCGGCAGAGCATCGAGAACTCCCCGCACATGGAGGCGTTCCGGGCCAAGGGCATCGAGGTCCTGCTGCTCACCGACGCCGTCGACGAGGTGTGGGTGGACGCCGTCGGCGAGTACGAGGGCAAGAAGCTGCGGTCGGTGGCCAAGGGCGAGATCGACCTGGACGGCGAGGAGGCGGAGAAGGCCGGCGAGGAGCGGGAGAAGCAAGCCGAGGAGTACGCCGGGCTGCTCGGCTGGATGCGCGAGCAGCTGGACGAGGACATCAAGGAGGTGCGCCTGTCGACGCGGCTCACCGTCTCCCCGGCCTGTGTCGTCTCCGACGCGCACGACCTGACCCCGGCCCTGGAGAACATGTACCGGGCCATGGGCCAGGAGGTGCCGCGCACCAAGCGGATCCTGGAGCTCAACCCGGGCCATCCGCTGGTGAAGGGCCTGAACCAGGCCTACCAGGAGCGCACGGACCGCTCGGAGCTGGCGGAGTCCGCGGAACTGCTGCACACCCTCGCGGTGCTCGCCGAGGGCGGCCAGCCGAAGGATCCGGCGAAGTTCGTGAAGCTGGTGGCGGACCGCCTGGAGCGCACGCTCTAGCCGTCACGCCGTCACGCGGTTGCCTCGGTGTCGTGCCGCTGTGGCGCGGGAGGGATCAGCGGTGGTCCGGGGGGTCCGCCGTCCGCGCGCCGGGCGGGGGCGTCCCGGTGCCCGGCCGGACGACCTCGCCCCGGACCACCCGCGGCGCGGGGGCCGTCCCGGCCTCCTCGTCCTTCGCGGCCCGGGCCTCGGCCTTGAGGATGCGGGCCGCCTTGCCGGCCGAGCGCGTCAGCTCGGGGAGCTTCTTGATCCCGACGACGGCTATGACGACGATGAGGATGATCGCGAGCTCGCTCAGTCCGAACATGGTGTCCTGTCCTTTCTCGCCCGGGCCGGGCACGGCGCGAGCGTATCGGGCGGGGAGCAGGGGGTGATCGCCGCCTCGGAGCGCGTGGGAGGGCCGGCGCGCCGGCGCAGGGCCGCCCGCAGCGGCGCGGCCCCGGCGGCCAGTCCGGTCACAGCGGCGACGAGGGCCAGGGTCCAGCCGGCCGTACCGAGCGAGCCGGGCAGCGGCCCCCGAGCACCCGCCGCCCGCAGCACGCCGCCGAGCAGGAGCAGCGCCCCGGCGGAGCCGGCCGCCACGAGCGGGGTGAGCACCGCGAGGGCCGGCAGCGGACCGCCCGGCCCGAACGACGGCCGCGGTACCGCTTCGAAGTCCGCGCGGTCCTCCGGGCGGAGGCGGGGCGGGTGGGCCACGGGTTCTCCCGGGTCGTTCCGGGCCGACCCGGTCAGACGCCGACGCCGAAGTCGGCGGCGATCCCGGCCAGCCCGGAGGCGTAGCCCTGGCCGACGGCGCGGAACTTCCACTCGTCGCCGTGCCGGTAGAGCTCGCCGAAGACCATGGCCGTCTCCGTGGAGGCGTCCTCGGACAGGTCGTAGCGGGCGATCTCCTGGCCGCCGGCCTGGTTGACCACACGGATGAAGGCGTTGCGGACCTGCCCGAAGCTCTGGCCGCGGTGCTCGGCGTCGTGGATGGAGACCGGGAAGACGATCCGGTCGATCCCGGCGGGCACGGCGGCGAGGTCGACCCTGATGCTCTCGTCGTCGCCCTCGCCCTCGCCGGTGAGGTTGTCGCCGGTGTGCTCGACCGAGCCGTCGGGGCTCTTGAGGTTGTTGTAGAAGACGAAGTGCCGGTCCGTGGGGACCTTGCCGGAGGCGTCCAGGAGCAGCGCCGAGGCGTCGAGGTCGTAGTCGGTGCCGGTGGTCGTGCGCACGTCCCAGCCCAGGCCGACCAGGACGGCGGTGAGGCCGGGCGCCTCCTTGCTGAGCGAGACGTTGCCGCCCTTGGAGAGGGAAACTCCCACGGTTGCTCCTTGTTGGCGTGTGCGGTGGTGTCGCTCTTGAATCTACAGCACTGTAGAAGATGGCGGGGCCGGTCCGGCGGATCTATACGATGTCCGCACGGGCAACGCGGTGCGGCGGAAGGGAGGCAGGGCGGTGACGGATCCCCGGCAGCGTCCCCGGCGGGGGCAGGGCGAGCTGGAGGCGCTGGTGCTGTCGGCGCTGCGGGAGGCGGACGGTCCGGCCACGGCCGGCTGGGTGCAGGAACGCCTCGGCGGCGACCTCGCCTACACGACGGTGATCACGATCCTGACCCGGCTGCTGGGCAAGGGCGCGGTCACCCGGGAGCGGGTCGGCCGGTCCTTCGTCTGGACACCCGCCTCCGACCAGGCGGGCCTGGCCGCGCGGAAGATGCGCAAGGTCCTGGACGCCGAGAGCGACCGCGAGGCCGTGCTGGCCAGCTTCCTCACCGGCCTCGGCCCGGACGACGAACGGCTGCTGCGCGACCTGCTGGAGCAGGCCCACGGCGAGGGGGAAGACTGAAGCCTCATGGGGGTCTTCGTCTTTCTGCCGCTGGTCCTGCCGCTCACGGCCTGGCCGGTCGCGCGCCTGGCCGAGCAGCACCTGCATCCGCGCACCGCGACCCGGCTGCTGACCGCGCTGGCCGTGGTGCTGGCCGTGTGCAGCACGGTCTGCCTCGGGCTGGTGATGGTGGTGGGCACCGCCCAGCTGCCCGGCAACCCGCTGCCCGACGGCTGGTCCGACCCCGAGGTGCGGGCGGCGGTGCCGTACGACGAGATCGCCGGCAAGGCCGCCATCCCCGCGCTGTGCGCCGTGCTGGTGGCCTGCGCCCGGACGCTGGCGCGGCACGCGAGGGTGCGGCGCCGGGCGCACCGCGCGCTGGCCGGCCTGCCGGACACGCAGGTGGCCGTGCTGCCCGACGCCGCTCCCTACGCGTACGCGCTGCCCGGCCGCCGGGCCCGGGGGACGCGCGCGGGCCGTGTGGTGGTCACCACGGCCCTGCTGGACCGGCTGGCGCCGGCCGAGCGCCGGGCCCTGTTCGCCCACGAGCGGGCCCATCTGACCGGTCGGCACGACCGCTTCCTGCTGGCGGTGCGGCTCGCCGCCCGGGCCAACCCGTTCCTGCGGCCGCTGGGGACCGCCGTGGCGTACACGGCGGAGCGGTGGGCCGACGAGGAGGCGGCCCGGGCGATCGGCAGCCGTCGCACGGTGGCCCGCGCCATCGGCACCGCCGCGCTCGTCTCCCGGGGCACACCGGCGCCGACGCTCGCGGGGCTCGCCGCGCCCGGGCCGGTGCCGCGCCGGGTGGCGGCGCTGCTGGGACCGGCGCCGGCGGCGCGCAACTGGCCCCCCGCGTTCACCTCGGTCGGTCTCGCCGCGTGGGCCGCGGCGGCCGGGACGGCGGTGTCGGCGATGTCGTCCGCGAACTCGGCCGTGACGATGGTGTTCATCCTGCACGCGGCGACGCCGCTCTGAGCCACCGCCCGGACGGGCCTCAGCCCTCCTCTTCCTCCTCCTCGCCCTCGAAGAAGTCCCCGACCTCGTCGACGACTTCGCCCGCCACCAGGCCGCCGGCGACCCCGACCGCGAGACCGGCCGCGCCGGCGGCGACGGCGGTGCCCGTGCCGGGGCCCGGGCGGTGACCGTCGTGCTGCTGCCCGTCGTGCGCGAACGCGGCGGGGGAGGCGTGGCCCATCGGGGAGGCGTACGACGCCCGGTGCTCGACGAGTTGCCGCATCCAGCCGTCGACGACCGTGGGCCAGTCCCGCTGCCCGGCTTCCTCGTGGGAGACGGTGAAACGGGTGAGCGCGTCATGGCCGGGCGAGAACGGACCGCCCCGCTTGTCCGCCTCCAGGACCACCTCCATGCCTCCCGGGTTCGCCAGGAACGTCAGCTCGATCTCGTCGACCTGCTGCGCGTAGGCGGACGGAGGGACGAGTTCGATCTCCTGGAAGAAGGGCAGCCGCTGGCCCGTGCCGCCGATGCGCCCATACTCCAGGTCGGCCGACCGGAAGCCGAACCCCAGCCCGCCGAAGGCCTCCAGGATCGCCTCCTGGACCGGCAGCGGTACGACGTCGAGCCGGTCCAGGTCGCCCTTGTCCTTCGCGCCCGCCACCGACAGCTCGGTACGCACGCCCAGGACGACGCCCAGGCTCTGCCCGTGCAGCTCGGTGACCGGCGTCTCCCACGGCACGGTCACGCTGAACGGCACCTCCCGCTCCTCGCCCTCCGCGAGCCGGAAGCCGCCGCCGACGGTGAAACGGTCGAAGGCGACGACACCCTCGCTCTCCCCGCCCTCGTGCTCCGCCTCGACCCGGGCCACCAGCTCCAGGGTGAGGTGCTCGATCTCGAAGCCGGCGGTGCCGCCCTCGAGCCGGACCCGGCCGGTCAGCGTGCCGCCGGGCCGGACGGGAGCCGGGTCGAGAACCGTGTCGACCGTGGGGCCGCCCACACCGAGCGCGCCGAGCAGTCGTTTGAACACCATGGCGGCGTCCACTCCTTCACGTGCGTGTATGAGTTTCTACAGATGTGTAGAAGTATAGGCCGGACACGGCGGTGCCGCAGCCCCCTCCACGGCGGACTGCGGCACGGTCGCGCACGGACGTGAGGTCAGCAGTTGCGAACCGGGTCGGTCTCGCTGTAGATCGCGGTGTCCTTCATGTAGCCGAGCTTCCCGTTGTCGGCCACGGTCAGCAGCCAGCGCGTCGGGTGCGGCCCGCCGACCCAGGCCTGGCCGTCCAGCTTGCAGTAGAACCAGCTGGGGTTGGAGTACATGTAGCCGACCACCTTGGTGGGGTCGGGGTAGATGTGGTTGTTGCCGATGTAGCCGTATACCGGTGCGCCGGACACGTTGCGGCACCAGGAGCGGATGCCGTCCCCGTCCGCCCAGCAGTTGTCGGCGGCCGAGGCGCTGGGCGCCATCGCGACGCCCAGGCCGGTCGCCAGGACGGTCGCGGCCAGGATCGAGCCGAGCTTCGTACGCATGCAACTCCCCGTTGTCGTGGCCCGAACCGGGCCGTGGTCGTGGCCGCCCGGTCATGCGGCGGCTATGACGACAGACGGTGCGTGGCGGCATCCCGGTTGCGGAGGACGGAGTTCAGCTCACGGCCCGGCCCGGTTCGACCCGGGACGGCTGCCGCACCCGGCGGCGCGGTGCCGCCGGGCCCGGACGACGGGGCCGTGGCGGCACCGCCGCGCGGGGCGCGGTCAGCTCAGGGAGCAGGCCGTGCCGTTCAGGGTGAACGCCGTGGGGTCGGCATGGACGGTTCCCCGGGTCGCGGTGAAGCCCAGGGTGACCGAACCGGCGGCCGGAACGGTCGCCGTGTACGGGGCGGCCGCGACACTGACGTCGGCCCCGCTCTGCGTGGCCGTCCCGCCCCACAGGTTGGTGATCCGCTGACCGTCCGGGAAGGTCCAGCGCAGCGTCCAGCCGTTGATCGCCGATGTACCGGTGTTGCGCACGGTGATCTCGCCCTGGAAGCCGCCCGGCCAGCTGCCCGTCACCCGGTAGCCGACCGCGCACGCCGACGGGGTGCCGCCCGGCGCGGTCGTCACCGTCACCGTGCCCGAGCGGGGCGAGCGGTTGCCGGCGGCGTCCCGGGCGTAGACGGCGAAGGTGTGGGAGGTGGCGGGGGACAGGCCGGTCAGGGTCGCGGTGGTGCGGGTCGTACTGGCCGCGACCGTCTCGACGCCGCCGCTGATCCGGACGACGTCGTAGCCGGTGACGCCCGTGGCGTCGGTGGCGGCGCCCCACGTCAGGGTCACCGAGGAGGACGTCACCCCCGAGGCGGCCGGGGTGCCGGGGGCCGTCGGGGCGGTGGTGTCGCCTCCGCCGGAGGAGTAGATCGCCGCTTCCTCGGCGGTGGCGGCGATGCCGTTCGCGCCGTTGAACAGCCGCTGCCCCCAGCCGGTGAGCTGGTCCGGGTCGAAGTTCGTGACCATGTCCAGGTATTCGACGCCGCCGCCGTTGCCGCTCCAGGACCAGCCGAGGTAGCCGAGACGCAGCTGCCGGGTGACGGCCAGGATGGTGTCCTCGTCGGGGTTGCCGTCCGAGTGGTCGTGCCCGAACTCGCCGACCACGACAGGGAGTTTCGCCGTGACGAAGCGGTTGAGGTAGTCGGTGATCTCGGCGGCCGTGTCGAAGACGCCGTACATGTGGATCGAGAAGACGGTGTTGGCGTCCGGGTCGGCGGCGAAGACCGAGGCGGCGTTGTCGCGCATGGTGAACGCCCAGTCCTGGCCCCAGTTGGGCGCGTCGACCATGATCGTGTGAGCGAACCCGGCGGCGCGCAGCTTCTGGATCGCCGCCTTCGTGTCGGCCGTCCACGCCGAGTAGTTCGTGTTGCCGTACGGCTCGTTGCCGATGTTGACGATGACGTAGTCCTCCTGGCCGGTCAGCGCGCTCTGCACGCTGATCCAGTAGTCGGCGGCGCGGGAGAGCGTGACGGCGCCGCTCTGCTCGCCGTAGCCGGTGGTGTCGTGCACCTCCAGGACGCAGATCAGCCGGTTCTGCTTGCACTGCGCGACCACGTTCGCCACGTCGGCGGTGTCGTTGCGGGTCCAGCGGTCCCCGCTGGAGAGCACCACCCGGACGGTGTTGGCGCCCTTGGCCTTGATGTGGGCGAGGGAGCTGATCCGGTCCGGATACCAGGTGTGCGCGTGATTGACGCCGCGCATCACGAAGTCGTTCCCGGAGGCCTCCAGAAGCCGGCCGTTCTCGACGCGGAAACCGGTGGGGGCGGCGTGGGCCGGGGTGGTGAGGGTGAGGAGGGACAGGAGCAGGCCGAGCAGGACGGCGGCGACGGCGGCCGGCCGGGATGTGGGGGGTACGTGGGATCTCATGGCGGCTCCGGAGGTGGGATCGGGTGGGGCCTGGGCGCGTGGTGCCGGTGGTGCGGCGGATCTCCGGCCGGCCGGTTCGCCGCCCGGCCGGGGCGTTCGTGGTGGGGCGTGCGGTGCCCTGCGGACGTGGCCCGCTGGTCCGCGGCTGCCGGTCGCCGTGGCCCGGTCGGGCGGGAGGGCGGTGGCGTCGGTGCGCGGGTGCCGGCGGCCCGGCCCGGTGTCAGGGGGTGCGGACCGTGCAGGTGACGGTCGCCGCCGGGGGGCCGGCGGTTGCCGGGGCGTCGGCGACGAAACCGAACGTGGCGCTCGCGCCGGGGGCGAGCGCACCGTTCCAGTCCGCGTTCGAGACGGTGACCTTCCCCTCCGCGGCCGTGCCGAGCGTGCCGTTCCAGACCTGCGTGAGCCGCGCGCCGCCCGCCGGGGCGACGGTCGCGGTCCAGCCCGCGGCGGCCGAGGCGGAGGTGTTGGTCACCGTCACCTCGCCCTGATAGCCGCCCTGCCAGGCGGAGACGGCCCGGAAGCGGGCGGTGCAGGCGGCGGGGTCGCCGGGATCGCCGGGGTCGCCCGGGTCCTGCGGGACGCCCGCGTCGAGGACCGCCGCCAGGGCCGGGAACCAGCGTGCGGCGATCTTCGCGTCGCCGGAGGCGTTGGGGTGCACGCCGTCGTAGGTGTCGCCGGCCGTGCTGAAGCCCGTCCACTGGTCGACCACGACGACCGGGGAGCGGTCGGTGCTCGTCGCCCGCGCCCACGCGGGGATCCGCGCGTTGAGGTCGACGACGCGCTGCGCGCAGGCCGGGCAACTGCCCGGGTTCATCGGGATGAGCTGCGCGACGAGGATCCGCATGTCCGGGTCGGCGGCCCGCATCTGCCCGACCAGCTCGGTGTAGGCGGCGAGGATGCGGTCGGGGGCGATGCCGCTCCACACGTCGTTGGTGCCAAAGTGCATGACAACGATGTCCGGGTCGGTGGCCGCGAGCCGGCCGGGCAGCAGGTTCCGGTCGGCCACCTGGGTCACCAGCTCGCCGCCGTGGCCCTCGTTGTCGCCGTCGTGGGCCTGCCCGCAGCCCTGCGGCGGGAGGGTGCCGACGAAGTCGATGTCCGTGTAGCCGCTGCTGATCAGCCGGTTCCACAGCACGGCCCGCCAGCAGCCCGGGGACCCGGTGATCGAGTCGCCGAGCGGCATCACCCGCACCGGATCCGCGGCGGGGACGGCCGACGCGCGCGGCGCGGAGGCCAGTGCGAGGGGCAGGAGCAGGGCGGCCAGCAGGCCGAGGAGCGGGACGAGCCGTGAGCGGGGAGACGTGCGGGGGGTTCTGCGCATGGTGGTCCCTTCCCTGGAGGAGGTGGGAGCGCTCCCATGACATCAAGCCACCGTTGTCCGTGACGCGTCAAGGGGTAGGCGCGCCGCGACGTCCGCGTCCGGGCCGGGACGACCGGTGACGCCGGACGACCCGTACGCGCGGTGTTCAGGTCCGCGCGTACGGGTCGCCGTATCCGGTGGGAAGGCCGGGGTGACGCGGTCAGGCCGTGGCGCGGCCGCGGGTCACCGCCTTGCGCAGCAGCGGCCAGGCCAGCAGGACCAGGACCACCGCGTACACGGTCACCGCGAACGGCGTGTCGACCAGCCCCGTGACGCTGCCGTCGCTGATCTGCAGGGCGCGGCGCAGCTGCTGCTCGGCGTTCGGGCCGAGGATCACGCCGATGACGGCGGGCAGCACCGGCAGCCCGTAGCGGCGCATGCCGAAGCCGATCAGTCCGATGACCAGCAGGATCACCAGGTCGATCACCTCGCCGCCGACGGCGTACGCGCCGACCGCCGCGAAGAACAGGATCCCGGCGTACAGGTACGGCCGCGGGATGCGCAGCAGCTTCGCCCACACCGGCGCCAGCGGCAGGTTGAGCGCGAGCAGCAGCACCATGCCGACGAAGAGCGAGGCGATCAGGCCCCAGACCAGGTCGGGTTCGCGCTCGAAGAGGAGCGGGCCGGGCTGGATGCCGTACTGCTGGAAGGCGGCCAGCATCACCGCCGCGACCGCCGTGGTCGGCAGGCCCAGGGTCAGCATCGACACCAGCGTGCCCGCGGCCGAGGCCGACGCCGCCGACTCCGGACCCGCGACGCCCTCGATGGCGCCCTTGCCCCACTCGTCCTTGTGCTTGGACAGGCGCTTCTCCGTCACGTACGACAGGAAAGTCGGGATCTCCGCACCGCCCGCCGGGATCGCACCGAACGGGAAGCCGATGAACGGCCCGCGCAGCCACGACTTCCAGGTCCGCCGCACATCGTCGCGCCCCAGCCAGGGACGCCCCACCGGGATCGGCTCCGGGGGCCTGCGCCGCAGGTGCGCCGCGACCCACAGGGCCTCGCCGATGGCGAAGAGACCGACCGCGACGATGACGACGTCGATGCCGTCGGCCAGTTGCAGCGAGCCGAAGGTGAGGCGCTGCTGGCCGGTCATCTGGTCCAGGCCCACCAGCCCCAGGGTGAGACCGATGAGCAGGGACGCCATGCCCCGCACCCGGGACGCGCCCAGCACCGACGTCACGGCGATGAACGCCAGCACCATGATGGCGAAGTAGTCCGGCGCGCCGATGTCCACGGCCAGGTCGGCGACCGTCGGCGCGAGCGCGACCAGCAGGAGCGTGCCGACCATGCCGCCCGCGAAGTGGCCGATGGCCGCCGCCGCCAGGGCCTGCGCGCCCCGGCCGGACTTCGCCATGGGGTTGCCCTCCATGGCCGCCACGACCGCCGCGCTCTCGCCGGGAGTGTTGAGCAGGATGGAGGTGGTGGAGCCGCCGAACATCGCGCCGTAGTAGATGCCGGCGAACATGATGAACGCGCCCGTCGGGTCGAGCCCGTACGTCACCGGCAGCAGCAGCGCGACCGCCATCGCCGGGCCGATGCCCGGCAGCACCCCGATCGCCGTGCCCAGCAGGACACCGATCGCGGCCCAGAGCAGGTTGACCGGCGTGAGGGCCGTACCGAAGCCGTCCAGCAGGGAGTTGAGGGCGTTCATGTCACAGCACCTCCATCAGCGGACCGCCGGGCAGGGGCACTCCGAGCAGGTTGTTGAAGACGACGTAGGTGACGAGGGAGAGCCCGGCCGCGATGAGCGGGTCGCGGTCGGTCCGGCGGCTGCCCAGCGCGAACGCCGCGCCCCAGAACAGCAGGGCGCCCGCGACGGGGAAGCCGAGCGGCTCGATCAGCACGGCCGCGCCGAGGAACACCCCGGCCAGCAGCAGCACGGTGCGCCAGTCGGCGGGCTCCGACAGGTCGACGTCCTCGCCGCCCTCGGCCTGGCCCCGGCCGCCGCGCAGCACGTCCACGGCGAGCAGCGCAGCGATCACGAGCAGGCCGGCCCCGACCACGACCGGCACGGTCCTCGGCCCGACCGGTCCGCGCTGGGCGATGTCGACGTCCATGGTGAGCGCGTCGGTCAGGACGAGCACGCCGAGCGCCAGCAGCAGGACGCAGACGCCGAGTTCGGAGTGCTCCTTCAGCCACGAGCGCCGCTCGCCCTCCCGCGCGGGGGGCAGATCGGTGGTCCGCGTCGTCACAGTCCCAGCTCCTTCAGCACCGACACCACGCGCTTGTCCTCGGCGTCGAGGAACGCGCCGAACTCCTCGCCCCCGAGGAAGGCGTCGTCCCAGCCGTTCTGTTCCAGGGCCTCGCGCCACTCGTCCGAGTCGTGCAGTTCCTCGATCAGCCGCACGAGCTTGGCGCGCTCGCCGTCCGTCAGCCCGGGCGGGGCGACGATGCCGCGCCAGTTGGTGAAGTTCACGTCGTATCCGGCCTCCTGGAGCGTGGGCGCGTCCAGCCCTTCCACGCGCTCGGGGCCGGTGACCGCGAGGAGACGCAGCTCGCCCGCCTTGATCTGGTCGAGGTACTCGCCGACGCCGGAGACGCCGAAGGCGACCTTGTTGCCGAGGATGGAGGCGAGCAGCTCGCCGCCGCCGTCGAAGGGGATGTAGTTGACCTGCTTCGGCGGGATCCCGGCGGCGCGGGCCATCAGCATCGGCGCGAGGTGGTCCGGCCCGCCCGGGGAGGAGCCACCCCCCACCGGCAGCTTGCCCGGGTTCTCCTTCCAGGCGCCGATCAGGTCGTCGATCGTCCGGTACGGGGAGTCCTTGCCGACCACGACGACGTCCTGCTCCTCGGTGAGCCGGGCGATGGGCGTGGTGTCGCCGAGCGTCTTCGGGGCGTCGTTGGAGCGGACGGCGCCCACGACCCCGAGCCCCATGGACATCGCGAGCTTGCCGTTGCCGTGCTCGCTCACCAGCCGGCTCAGGCCCACCGTGCCGCCGGCTCCGGGCAGGTTGAACACCTCGATGTTGTGGGTGAGTCCGGCGTCCTCGGCGTTCTTCGCTGCCGTGCGGGCCGTGATGTCGTAGCCGCCGCCCGGTGTGTTGGGGACCATGAAACGCAGGCCCGGGATCTGTGTGCCGGTCTCGGCCCCGCTGCCGGCGGTCAGCAGCGGCGGTCCGACGAGCACGAGCACGGCGGCCCCGAGCAGGGCGAGGGGAGTGCGCAGGCGCACGAGTGCCACCACCTGTCGGTACGTCGTTGCGGGTAGGTCGATGCCCTGTGGGGGAGGGTGAGGTGGGCCACATGGTGCCCGGCCGCCGACATGGTGTCTCGCTTGCGGAATCAACGGAGGTTGTGGTCGTTGTGGTCGCGGCGGAACGACCGCCGCGGGCCGCCGTCCGGGGACGCGGAAGCCCCGGCCGTGCGGCCGGGGCTCCGTCACGCGGACCGGCTGGGGCCGTCGTTGGGATCAGGTCGCAGGAAAGTGACGGTGCCGTTCAGCGCCGGGGAGCGTGGTCCGGTGTGTGCAGCCGCAAGGCGGAGGAGGGAGTCGACGCGGAGCGTCGGCGACCGACGACAACGCCGCAGACGCGCGTGCCAGGACGCGCGTCTGCGGCGTGATCCACACGACGGACCTAGTCCGTGTGCACCTCCAGGGCGGCCCGCACGGCGGACTCCAGGGCCCCCTCGATCCATGCCGGCTTGACCGAGGTGTGGTCCCCGGCGAAGTGCAACGGGCCCTCGGCCGCCGGGATCGCGGGCAGCAGTTCCGTGTGCTGTCCGGGCAGCAGCACGGACGCCTCCCCGTAGGCGTACGGGTCGCGCAGCCAGCTCTGGGTGCGGCCCGCGCCGGTGTAGAACACCTCGACGCGCCGGCCGTAGACCTGCTGCAGACCGCACAGCGCGTGCGGATAGCGCGCCTCGTCGTCCAGGGAGTCCCAGCGCAGGGCGTCGTCCGCCCAGCTGTAGGAGGCCAGCACCACACCGCCCGCGCTGCCCGGGACCGGGTGCGAGGGGTGGAACATGAAGCGGTTGGCGTTGTCCGACACCGAGCCGCCGCCCACCACACCGGCCGCCTCCGGCTGGTCGCGGCCGATCGCGCGGTTGGCGGCGTAGTGGGTGCGCTGGGCCGCCGTGATGTGCCCGTCCGGGACGGAGGGGTGCGCGCCGAGCAGGCTGCCGTCCGCCGGGGCCCGGCCCGTGCGGTACGCCTCGTACAGGCCCGGCTTCACCGCGTTCAGCTCGCGCTTCCAGTCGGCCTCGTCGAACTCCCACCAGCGGCGGCTGAACTCGAGCAGCACCTTGGTCGCGCTGTCGTAGTGCAGCTCGCTGACCGCGCGGCGCTTGCGGTACGACAGCGGCGGGTCGACCTGCACGTGGCGCAGCCCGGAGAACGGCACCGTGACCACGGCGACGTCGGCGGTGAACTGCTCGCGGACGACCGGGCCGTGGCGGCCCTCGGACACGGTGTCCACCCACACGTGCGGCCCCTTGCTCCGCACGTGCCCGTCCTCCGGGGACGGGCGGTCGGGGTGGTGGTACTGGATGCGGGTCACCCGGCGGTCGAACCGCACCTCCTGGCGCACCCGCTCCAGCAGCGCGTCCGGCAGGACGGCCGTGCCGCCCTCCAGCTCGTAGAAGGGCGTGTCGGGGCTGATGAGGGAGGAGCCGATGAAGCTGTGGATGAACGACAGGGGCAGGCGTGAGGTGAGGTTCTCCAGGGTGCCGATCAGGTCGACGGTGCGCTCGTCGAGGCCGGCGTGCTCGGTGAGGAAGCGGAACATCGACCAGTCGCCGAACCGCTGGATGACGCGGGCCCAGCCGCGCAGCCGCTCGGGCAGGGGCTTGTCGACGCGCTTGCCGTCCGGGCCGACGCGGCTGAACTCGTCGCGCACCGGGTCGAGGGCGGCGCGCAGGATGGCGGCGGCCGGGGTGTCCCAGTGGGCCTTCGGCACCCCGAAGGAGCGGTTCACACGCCGGGGCGAGCGGGCGTAGTCGGCGCGCCGCACCCGGATGCCGTTGACGTGGATCCAGGTGCGCGCGGCGGGGCGGCCCTCCTGGTCGACGTCGACGTAGTGGAAGCGCCGCTTCTTCAGGTCGAGCTGGTCGATGAGCTGCATCACCAGCGGGTGGCTGCCGGGCAGGCGCATGGCGCCCGCCTCGGCGTACTGGCGGGGGTCGGCGAACGGCTGCGCGGCGCCCTCGTGCCCGCCCTTGCGGAAGGTCTTGACGCGGCCGCCCGCCCGGTTTCCGTTGGCCTCCAGGACCGTCACCCGGTGGCCCGCCCGCTTCAGCAGCCAGGCGGTCACCAGCCCGGCCGGGCCGGCGCCGATGACGAGGACGTCCTTCGGGCGGGATCGGCGGGCCGGGAGGCCGTCGCGCAGGACGCGCTGGTAGCGGGGGACGAGGGGGCGGTCGTCGGAGTCGAGGACGAGCAGGGCGCGGGCGACGGCGAGGCACCGCTCGCGGTCGGCGCCGCGGGGTGCGCCGGGGGCGGCCGGCGCGGCCGGTGCGGGCAGGGCGGTGGCGGTACCGCCGGTGAGGGCCGTGGGGGGGGGGGGGGGGGGGGGGCGCCCCCGCCCCCCCCCGCCCCGCCCCCCCCCCCCCCCCCCGGGGCCCCCCCCCCCCCCCCCAAAGGGGGGGCCCGGGTTGG
>NZ_JBITSK010000028.1:0-29527 GCF_044540565.1 Streptomyces sp. NPDC085931 | reverse complement strand
GCCCTGGCAGACTTCCTGCACACCTACAACCACCACCGCTGCCACACCGCACTCGGCGGCCACCCACCGATCAGCCGCGTGAACAACGCTGCGGGCCAATACACCTAGGAGCTTCTGGCTCCCCGGTGGGCCTGGGTCACCAGGTCCGTGGCGACCTCGAGGACGGCCCTGTGCCGTTCCTCGGGGTCGTCTCCCACGTCCTGGAGCAGGAACATCCCGGCGTGCAGCGTGAAGATCGCGCTGGCGCAGCGCACCTGGTCGACCAGGTCCGCGTCCGGGTCGACGATGATGTCGCGCAGACTGTGCACGCGCGCCTTGAAGGACTCGCCGATGCGCAGGTCCCGTACCGAGGCCTGGTTGTCGTGCATGAAGCGGAACAGCGGCGCCGCCTGGGCGAGCGTGTCGGCGTAGCGGCGGATGATCTCCTGCTTGGTCCGGAGCGTGTGCGGCTGGCGCCGGCCCCAGTCGATCAGGTCCTCGATCGGCTGCGTGAGGTCCTCGAAGATGCTGACGAGGATCTCTTCCTTCGTCTTGAAGTGGTAGTAGAGCGCCGCCTTGGTGACGTCCAGGTGCTCGGCGATCTCGCGCAGGGACGTCTTCTCGTAGCCCTGCTCCGCGAAGAGTTCGAGGGCCACGTCCTGGATGCGCCGGCGGGTGTCCCCGCGGCGCCGCTGCCTGGTGCCGTCCATGGTGCCGCCCATCCTCCTACGCCGCTCGCTTTCCAGAAAACTTACTTGACGCCCGGCTAGTTCCGCGGCTAGCTTCCGAGTGTAGTCACTAGCCGGTCGGCAAGTAAGTAGCGGTAGCTGGGGGAGTGGGAAGCGATGGCGGACACAACGGACACGACGGCGGCGGCCGCGCCCAGGGACGCCGACGCCGGGGGGAGGAAACCCAGGAGCGTGCGGGTCGTGCTCCTCGCGCTGATGATCGCGATGATGCTCGCGATGCTCGACAACATGATCATCGGTACGGCGATGCCGACGATCGTCGGTGAGCTGGGCGGGCTCGAACACCTCTCGTGGGTCGTCACCTCGTACACGCTCGCCACCGCCGCCTCCACCCCGCTGTGGGGCAAGCTCGGCGACATGTACGGCCGCAAGGGCACGTTCATGTCGTCGATCGTCCTGTTCCTGATCGGCTCGGCGCTCAGCGGCATGGCCCAGGACATGGGACAGCTCATCGGCTTCCGGGCGATCCAGGGCCTGGGCGCCGGCGGTCTGATGGTCGGCGTCATGGCGATCATCGGCGACCTGATCCCGCCCCGGGAGCGCGGCAAGTACCAGGGCATGATGGCCGGCGTCATGGCGCTGGCGATGATCGGCGGCCCGCTGGTCGGCGGCACGATCACCGACAACTGGGGCTGGCGCTGGGCGTTCTACATCAACCTGCCGCTCGGCGTGGTGGCGCTGGTCGCCGTGAGCGCCGTGCTGCACCTGCCGAAGAAGCGGGCGCAGGCGCGGATCGACTATCTGGGCGCCGTGCTGCTGACCGTCGGCATCACCGCGATCGTGCTGGTCACGACCTGGGGCGGGACCGAGTACGCCTGGTCCTCGGCGCGGATCATGGAGCTGATCGGCATCGGCGTCGCCGCGCTCGTCGGGTTCGTGTTCTGGCAGACGCGGGCCGCGGAGCCGGTCCTGCCGCTGCACATCTTCCGCAGCCGGAACTTCACGCTGATGTCGGTCATCGGCTTCATCACGGGCTTCGTGATGTTCGGCGCCACGCTGTTCCTCCCCTTCTACCAGCAGGCCGTGCAGGGCGCCTCCGCGACCAACTCCGGGCTGCTGCTGCTGCCGATGCTCGGCGCGATGCTGGTGACCTCGATGGTCGCCGGGCGGGTGACCACGAACACCGGCAAGTACAAGATCTTCCCGGTGCTCGGCAGCGCGCTGATGGTGGTCGGCCTGTACCTGCTGTCCACGATGGACACGGGGACCTCGCGGTTCACCTCCGGTGTCTTCATGGCCGTGGTCGGCCTCGGCATGGGCTGCCTGATGCAGATCACCATGCTCGTCGCGCAGAACAGCGTGGAGATGAAGGACATGGGCGTCGCGTCCTCGTCCACCACCCTCTTCCGCACGCTCGGTTCCTCCTTCGGCGTGGCGATCATGGGCGCGCTGTTCAACCACCGCGTCCAGGACGTCATGGCCGAGCGGGCCGGGGCGCTGGGCTCGAAGGTGACCGAGCAGTCCGCCCAGCTGGACCAGGCGAGCCTGGCCAAGCTGCCGGAGGCGGCCCGCGAGGCCTACCAGCACGCGGTCGCCGCCGGTACGCACTCGGCGTTCCTGCTCGGAGCCGCGGTGGCGGTCCTGGCCCTCGCGGCGGCGGTGTTCGTGAAGGAGGTGCCGCTGAAGGGAGCGGGCCCGAAGGCGGCGGGGGACGCCGGGCCGGAGGGCCCGGCGACGGCCCGCACACCGGTGGCCGAGTCGGTCTGACCGGCGCGGCTCAGCAGGGCGACGCCCGCACGCCGACCGGCACAGCGGCTCACCCCCACGAGCCCCCGGGGCCCCGGCCCCGGGGGTTCGGCCGTGCCCCCGCCGTTCCGGCGCACCCGGGGACGGGCGGGTGTCGCCGGGTGCTCGGGGACCCGGCGGTCGCGCCGGTGCGGCGTGCGCCGGGCCGGCACTCGTGCGCCCGGCCGACCCTTGTGGGTCCGGCCGTTGTCGGATTCCCGTGCGTCCGGCTGGTCCTCGTGCGGCTGGCCGTTGTCGGATTGTCGTGCGTCCGGCCGGCCCCCGTACGCCCCGGCGCTGTCGAATCTCCGGGCGTCCGCCGGCTTCGTACGCCCCGGCCGCTGTCGGATCCCCGGGCGCCCGGCCGCTGGCGGGACCCCGTGCGCCCGGGGAAACGGCCGCTGTCACACCCCCGTGCCACCATCGGTCGCATGGACAGGATGCGGCAGGTCCGGCTCGCCAAGGACGCCATGGACCGGGACTGGGCCGACCCCGGGCTCGACCTGGACACCGTCGCCGCGCACGCCGGGTACTCGCGGTATCACTTCATCCGCGCCTTCAAGGAGGCGTACGGCGAGACCCCCGGCCAGTACCTCACGCACCGCCGGATCGAGCGGGCCGAGGACCTGCTGCGCACGGCGAACCTGTCGGTGACGGAGATCTGCCACCTGGTCGGCTTCAGCAGCGTCGGCACGTTCTCGGCCCGCTTCAAGGCGTGGACGGGCCTGTCGCCCAGCGCGTACCGGTCCCGGCACGTCGGCCGCGGAGCCGCCCTCATCCCCGGCTGCTACGCCATGCTCTGGGCCGGCGGCTTCCGCTCCGCCCCGGCACCGGCCCGCGCCGACGAGCAGCGCAATTCCGGAGAAGCGCGCTGACACCTCCGCTGCCTACGGTGGCAGGGCACGCACCGACCGGCCGCGAAGCAGCAGGAGCACGCCATGATCAAGGGTCTCGCCATCTCGACCGTCTGGGTCCTCGACCAGGACCGGGCCAAGGAGTTCTACACGCAGAAGCTGGGCCTCGAGGTCCGTACGGACCTCACCATGGGCGAGGGCGGCATGCGCTGGCTCACGGTCGGCTCGCCGAACCAGCCCGACGTCGAGCTGACGCTGATGGTGCCCGGCGGGCCCGCGATGGACCCCGAGTCCGCCGAGATGCTCAGGAAGCTGGTGACCAAGGGGGCGCTCGGCGCGGGCGTGCTGACCACCGACGACATCCACGGCGACTACGAGAAGCTCAAGGACCGGGGCGTGGAGTTCCTCCAGGAGCCGCAGGAGCGCCCGTACGGCACGGAGGCGCTGTTCCGCGACGACTCCGGCAACTGGTTCTCGTTCACCCAGCCCCGCGAGGGCGGCCTGGACATGGACCAGGACTGGTCCTGCTGACCGGCGCGGTCTACGACGCCGGCAGCATCGGGTAGCTGCCCGTGTTCGTCGGCGCGTGTTCCGGCAGCCACAGCACCGCCACCGCGCCCTCGGCCGGCACGCCCTCCGGCGCGCCCGGCGTGCGGACGTTGCGGAAGGTCAGCCGGGCGCCCAGCACCCGGGCCTGCCCGGCCGCGATGGTCAGGCCCAGGCCGTGCCCGTGCCCGGCCCGGTCCTTGCTGCCGGTGCGGAAGCGGCTCGGGCCCTCGGCGAGCAGGTGCTCCGGGAAGCCCGGGCCGTGGTCGCGGACCCGGATGACCCGGCCCTCGACGGTGACCTGCACGGGCGGCTTGCCGTGCCGGGCCGCGTTGGCCAGCAGGTTGAACAGCACGCGCTCCAGGCGCCGCGGGTCGGTGGTGACCTCCGACTCGTGCACGATCCGCACCTCGGTGTCCGGGTCCTTGGCCGCCACCCGCCGGGCGACGAACTCGCCCAGCATGATGTCCTGCAGCTCCGCCCGCTCCGAGGCGCCGTCCAGACGGGCCACCTCCAGCACGTCCTCCACGAGCGTGCGCATGGCCTTGGCCCGGTCCAGCACCAGCTCGGTCGGGCGGCCGGGCGGCAGCAGCTCGGCGGCGGTCAGCAGCCCGGTCACCGGGGTGCGCAGTTCGTGCGCGATGTCGGCGGTGACCCGCCGCTCGGCCTCGATGCGCTGGCGCAGGGCGTCCGCCATGGCGTCCACCGCGCTCGCCAGGTCGTCGGTCTCGTCCCGGACGACCCCGCCCATGGCGTCCCGCACCCGCACGTCCGTCTCGCCGCCCGCGAGCTGATTGGCCGCGACGGCCGCCTTGCGCAGCCGCCGCGACAGGTGCCCGCCGATGAGCACGCCGAGCGCGCTGCCGCCGAGGACGACGGCGATGGAGCCGATCACCAGGGCCTGGTCGAGGTCCTTCAGGATGTCCGAGCTGCGGTCCGTGAAGCCCGAGTGCAGGGACATCACGTGCCCGTTCTTCAGCGGCACCGCGGCCCATATGTCCGGCGCGTCACCGGGCCGGTCCGCCACGTAGGTGGCCCGCTGGCCGGCCTCGACGCGGTCGCGCAGCTCCTCCGGGAGGTTCGGATCGTCGATCTTGGTGTTGGGGAAGTTCATCCGCCCCGACAGCTCGAAGTTGCGCTGGGCGATCATGATCCGTTCGTCGGCGAGGTCGCGCGCATTGTCCAGCATCGACACCCGCGCCGCGTTGTGCACGACCAGGCTCAGCGCGATCGCCACCAGAGCCCCCACCAGCGCGATGGCCGCGCTCAGCTTCCATCTCAGGCCCGTGCGGATGCCCGCCCGCTCCAGGCCCGTGGCGACCAGGCGCCGGAAGTGCCCCCTCATATCCCGCTCAGGCCTTCAACTTGTAGCCGAAACCCCGGACCGTCTCGATCCGGTCCTGGCCGATCTTCTGCCGCAGCCGCTGCACGTGCACGTCGACGACCCGGGTGTCCCCGCCCCAGCCGTAGTCCCACACCCGCTCCAGCAGCTTGTCCCGGGACAGGACCGTGCCGGGCGCCGAGGAGAACTCCAGCAGCAGCCGCATCTCGGTCGGCGTCAGCGCCACCGGCCGGCCGGCGCGGCGGACCTCCATGCCCTCGGTGTCGACCTCCAGGTCCCCGAAGGTCAGCACCCCGCCGTCGGCCGGGGCGGCCCGCTCCTCGCCGCGGTCCCCGCCCGCGTGCCCGAACCGCCGCAGCACCGCGCGGATCCGGGCGACCAGCACGGCACCGTCGAACGGCTTGGTCACGTAGTCGTCGGCGCCCGCCTCCAGGCCCAGCACCACGTCGATGGAGTCGGCCCGCGCCGACAGCATGATCACCGGCACGGTCGACTCGTCGCGGATGCGGCGGCACAGGCTGACCCCGTCCAGGCCGGGGACCATCACGTCGAGCAGCGCGATGTCGGGGCGGTCGGCTCGGAACGCCTCCAGGCCCGACAGCCCGTCGGGCATCGCGGTGACCGCGAAGCCGTCCCGTTCCAGGGCGAGCTGCGTGGCCTCGCGGATGACGTCGTCGTCCTCGACGAACAGGACGTGGGTCTGGTCTGCCATCCCGGTGCTCTCTGTCCTTCAGTGGTTCGTGGGGTGCGTTCTCTTCGCTGTGACGCGCGGGACGGGCGCCGCGTTCACCGGGTGATCGGCCCGGGGCGCCCGAACGGTTCACGCGGCTGTCCGGCGGCGTCAGCTCGCGGGCACCGGCGACGGGGTGTCGCCGACGACCTTCCCGTAGTCGTTGTGCGTGCGGTACTCCTCGTCGAACCGGCCCGACGACCAGCGGTACGTGATCACGTTCTCCCCGGAGGGACTCGACACCGGGTCACCCTTGTCGTACACCTGTTTGGTCACCACGAGGTCGCCGCGGTCGATCTCCGCGTAGACCGGGGGCTCCTCGGCCTTGAACACATTCTGGTACGAGCCGCCCTGCTCGCGATACACATAACTGCCCACACCCACCGCGTCACCGCAGGTCAGCACGTTGACGACGACGTCGTCGGCGGAGCCGCCGGTCAGCTTCCCGTAGGAGACGTCGACGGGGTACTCGTCGGCCACGCACGGCTTCAGGTCCCGCTTGACCTCCGGCGCGACCTTCGGGTCGTCCTTGACGAGCCGGACCGCGTCCACGGTGTCGGGCGTCCGCGACGGGGCCGCGGTCGGCGTGGCGGCGGCGGCGCCCGCCACGGCGTCGGAGTGGGCCGGGCCCTCGTCCCGGGCGCCGGTGCCGCCGGCGGCACACGAGGAGGCGAAAAGGGCGAGGGCGGCGAACACGGCCAGTGCCGTGATCACCGCCTGGATGCCGCCCCGGTTCCCCGCGGAACCCTCACCGGTCAGGCCGCGCACCGCTCCCGCTCCTCACGCTCCAGCGCGCGTGCGTCCAGATCGCGGGACTCCAGCTCCTCGCGGAGCCGGGCGAGCGCCCGGTGCAGCGTGCTCTTGACCGTTCCGGCCGACATGCCGAGGGCGGCGGCCGTCTCCTCCGTGGACATCTGCTCCCAGTGTCGCAGCACCACGACACTGCGCTGCTTCGGGGCGAGCACCCTCAGGATGTCCATCAGCAGGGCGCGGTCGGCGTGCTGCTCGGTGGAGTCGTCGACCGAGGCGTCCGGGAGCTGCTCGGTGGGCACCTCCTCCAGCTTGCGGGCCCGCCACCACTCCGTCCGGGTGTTGATCATCACCCGGCGCAGGTAGGCGTCGGCCAGCCGCTTGTCCTCGATGGTCTCCCAGCGGCCGTAGGTGCGCACCAGTGCCGTCTGCAGCAGGTCCTGCGCGTCCGTCGGGTCCGGGACCAGGCGGCGGGCGCTGCGCAGCAACGCGTCCTGCCGGGTGCGGACGTACTCCTCGAACTCGAGCACCTCGCCCTGCGCCATGGTGAACCGCCTCCCGTTTCCCCGTTCCGGGCCGGCTCCCCGCCGCCCGTGCACTGCCTGTGGTCCTCAGTCGTCCCCGGTTCTTCCGGGAACGCATCCGAAGGTACGGAGGCGTTGTCACGGCGCTGTCCGAAGCAGCCTGCGGCCAGCGCTCGGCTGTCCGTCGGTTGTGTAACGGATGTCGGAACGGGGTAAACCCATAGGCCTGTTGGGGAGGGTATGGGGTGATTTGCCCTGGGTGTGGGAGCGGTGACGGCAGGGCGGCGACCGTGACGTTCCTGTGCGTCAGGCCGACGTTCCTGCGCGTCAGGTCATCGGCAGCCGGTACAGCCCGTTCGCCAGCGGCTCCACCAGACCGTCGGCGACGAGCCCGTCCAGGGCGCGGGCCCGCTGCACCGGCTCGTGCCACACCCGGTCCAGGACGGCCTGCGGCACCGGCCCGGGAGCCTCCCGCAACACGGCCAGCAGCCGCCCGCGCACCTGCCGGTCGGTGCCCGCGTACGTCTGGCCCCGGCGCGGCGGGCCGTCGTGCTCCGGCTTGCCCGCCAGCCGCCACGCGCACTGCGCGGCGATCGGGCAGCGGTGGCACGCCTCGCTCTTCGCCGTGCACACCAGCGCGCCCAGCTCCATGGAGGCGGCGGCCCAGCGCGCGGCGGTCGGCTCGTCGTCGGGCAACAGCGCACGGGCCAGCTTCCGCTCCGCGGCGGTCGTGGCGTTGGGCGGGTACTGCACGCCGGTGACCGCGCGGGCCAGGACCCGGCGCACGTTGGTGTCGAGCACCGGGTGGCGCTGCCCGTAGGCGAAGGAGGCGACGGCCGCCGCCGTGTACTCGCCGATGCCGGGCAGCGCCAGCAGCTGGGCGTGGTCGGCCGGTACGTCCCCGCCGTGCCGTTCCGTTATCGCCACCGCGGCGCCGTGCAGCCGCAGCGCGCGGCGCGGGTAGCCCAGCCGGCCCCAGGCGCGGACGGCCTCGCCGGGCGCCTCCTTGGCCAGGTCGGCGGGGCGCGGCCAGCGGGCCAGCCACTGCTCGTAGACGGGCAGGACGCGGCTGACCGGCGTCTGCTGGAGCATGAACTCACTGACCATCACGCCCCACGCCCCGGCCTCGGGGCGCCGCCAGGGCAGGTCACGGGCGTTCTCGTCGAACCAGTCGATGACGGGGGCGTGCAGGTCCCGGCCGGGCGGACCGGAGGCGGGGGCGGCGGGGGTCTCGGCGGGGGCGGGGTGCGCGGGCTTCGTGGGAGCAGTCATGGCCTTCCGATGGTGCCACGCACCGGCGCCGTCGCGGGCACGTCGCCACCGGCGCAGCGGTCCGGTACCCGACGATCGGCAGCAGTGCCGCCCGGCCCGCCGCTTGTGGCGTCGGCGGCATGGAACGTCCTCGCCCGGCCTCCGTCGCCCGGGCGCCCTGCTCTGGGCCGTCCTCGCCCTGCCCGCGCTCACCGCGGACCGGCTCGGGCTGAACGAGCCCCGGCCGGCCTGGCAGCAGGCCGCCGGCGTGGCCGCGCCGGCCGTCGCGGCCGGGTCGGCGCGCCGCGCCCCCCTGGCGGCCTTCGGGCTCGCGGCCACCGTGAGTCTCGCCCCCGCCCCCGCCCTGTTCAACGTCTCCTACGGCCCCGCCCTCGGCGTGTTCGCACTGCTGCTCAGGCTCCGGGCGGCCCGGGCGCGTCCCGCCGTGCTGTGCTTCACCGCCCTCGGCTGTGCCGGCACCGCGCGCATCGCGCTCGTCGGGGCCGACCCCGCGCCCGAATGGTTCGTCCTGACGGGCACGCTGCTGTTCGGCTGCGTCTTCTCCTGGCTGGGCGGGCGCTACTGGCGGCAGCGCCGGGAGCCGGCCGAGGCGGGCCGGCTGCGGGCCGCCCGGCTGGAGGACGAGCAGCGCCATGCCGGGGAACGCGCCCGGCTGCGCGAACGGGCCCGGATCGCCCAGGACTTGCACGACTCCCTCGGCCACGAGCTGAGCCTCGTCGCCCTGCGCGCGGGCGCCCTCCAGGTCGCCCCCGGACTCGCCGGCGCGCACCGCTCCGCGGCGGCCGACCTGCGCGCGGCCGCCGCGGACGCCACGGACCGGCTGCACCGGATCATCGGCGTGCTGCGCGGGGACGACGAGCCCGTACCCCTCGCCCCGGCCGGCGAGACTTTGGAGCAACTCGTCGCCCGGGCCGCGCAGTCGGTGCTGTCCGTGCGCTTCGAGCCCGCCGGGCGGGAGGCGGGAGCGGAGCCCGGCGGGGCCACCGAGCGGCTGCTGTACCGCGTGGTCCGGGAGGCGTTGACGAACGCGGCACGGCACGCGCCGGGCGCCCCCGTGGTCGTGTCGGTGGTGCGGCGGCCCGCGGGCACGTTCGTCACCGTCGTCAACAACTTGGCCACCGGCGGCGGTTGCGCTCCGTCCGGGGGCGGCACGGGCCTGCTCGGGCTGCGTGCCGCGGCCGCACCGGCGACCGCACGGCACGGACGCTCCTCCGCCACAAGGGACTTGAGCACCTCACCGCACCCGTACGCCCCTGCCGTGGCCAGAGGTGCAAGGGCCGCGATCGCGAACGCCCGCGGACTGTCGCGGCGGGCGCGCCACCACACGGCGGCGAACAGCGCGGCGAAGACCAGCAGTCCGGCCTCCGTCCACAGTCCGGCCGCCTGCCGTACCCACATCGGGGTGTCGCGGGCGAAGTCGGTGATGTCGCGGTAGAGCGCGGTGTCGGCGAACGTCATGGTCACGGACGGTAGGCGGCGGGCCGGAACCGTCACACCCCGCGATCGTCGGGTGCCGTACCCGACGAAAGACAGGGGTGGGACGGCGTGTTCCGGAATGATGATCCGGAAAAGTTGTGCCCCGAGCGGCGGGTGGGACAAGAGAACGCGCCGTTCTCTCGTAAGGTTTGCGCCGTGGGATCTCTGCGCAATCCGGTCGGGCCGCTTCCCTCCTCCATCTACTGGCGTCGGAGGGTCGTACTCGTGTCTGTGGTAGCCCTGTTGGCGTTGCTGATCACCTGGATCGTGACCATGGGCGGCGGGGGCGGCAAGGACGGCGACAACGGCGCCAACGGCAAGAATCCCGCGCCCTCCATCACGCCCGGCCCGTCGAGTTCGGGCCCGGCCATCAGCCAGGCCCCCGGCGGACGCGACGAGTCGGGCGGCGGCGGCTCGGGCGGCTCGTCGTCCGGTTCCGGTGACGGCGACGGGTCCGGTGACGGCGCGGGCGGTGGCCCGGGAGACGGCTCCGGGGACGGTTCCGGCGAGGGCTCCGGCGGATCCGCCGGGTCGGGCGGGGGCTCCGGGGGCGGCAGCACGGTGGGCGGCGTCGGCGCGGGCGACACGCTCCCGGCCGGGTCCACCCTGCCCAACTGCACGGCGAGCGTGGTCAAGTTCAGCCTGCGCAGCCGGCACAACACCTACGACCCCGAGCAGACGCCCACGTTCCTGCTCACCGCGCGGAACGTCTCCGGCAACGACTGCAAGATCGATCTCGGGCCGGAGCACGCGGTGTTCACGGTCACGCCGGCGAGCAGCGACGACGACTACTGGTCCTCCGAGGACTGCCCCAAGGGGGCCGCGCGCCAGCTGTACCGGGTGCCGGCGGGCAGCGACATCACCTACGTGGTCAAGTGGGACCGCAAGCCCAGCGCCCCCGAGTGCGCCACGCCCCCGGCCGGTTCGGCGAAGACCGGCACCTACCTGGTGGAGGCGAAGGCCCCGGGCTTCGCGAAGGTGCAGACCTCGTTCGTGCTGTCCGCCGACTGAAGCGCGAGGGCCGTGGGGGGGGGGGGGGGGGGGCCCCCCCCCCGGGGGGGCGCCCCCCGCCCCCCCCCCCCGGGGGGGGGGCGGCCCCCCCCCCCCCCCCCCCCCCCCCCCCCCCCCCCCCACGGCCGGTGGAAGCGATCAGACGTACCGCTCCAGGATCGACGACTCCGCCAGCCGCGACAGCCCCTCGCGCACGCTGCGCGCCCGGGCCTCGCCCACGCCGTCCACCGTCTGCAGGTCGTCCACGCTCGCGGCGAGCAGCTTCTGCAGGCCGCCGAAGTGCTCCACCAGGCGGTCGATGATCGCGCCGGGCAGGCGCGGCACCTTGGCGAGGAGCCGGAAACCGCGCGGGGACACCGCCGAGTCCAGCGTCTCGGGCGAGCCCGTGTAACCCAACGCGCGGGCCACCGTGGGCAGTTCGAGCAGCTCGGCGTGGCTGAGCGCGTCGAGTTCGGCGAGGGCCTCGTCGACCGTGCGGGACCGCTTGGCCGTGGGCTCGGGGACGTAGTCCCGCACGACCAGCTCGCGCTCCGGCTCGACGCCCGCGATCAGCTCGTCCAGCTGGAGGGCGAGCAGCCGGCCGTCCGTGCCGAGCTCCACCACGTACTCGGCGATCTCCGTGGCGATACGGCGCACCATCTCCAGGCGCTGGGCGACCGCCGAGACGTCCCGGACGGTGACCAGGTCCTCGATCTCCAGCGCCGACAGCGTGCCCGCGACCTCGTCGAGGCGGAGCTTGTAGCGCTCCAGGGTCGCGAGGGCCTGGTTGGCGCGGGACAGGATCGCCGCCGAGTCCTCCAGGACCCGGCGCTGGCCGTCGACGTACAGGGCGATCAGGCGCATGGACTGCGAGACCGACACGACCGGGAAGCCGACCTGCTTGCTGACGCGGTCCGCCGTGCGGTGCCGGGTGCCCGTCTCCTCCGTGGGGATCGTCGGGTCCGGGACCAGCTGCACACCCGCGCGCAGGATCTTCGACAGGTCCGAGGACAGCACGATGCCGCCGTCCAGCTTGCACAGCTCGCGCAGCCGGGTCGCCGTGAACTCGACGTCCAGTACGAAACCGCCGCTGCACAGCGCCTCGACCGTCTTGTCGGAGCCCAGCACGATGAGACCGCCGGTGTTGCCGCGGAGCACACGCTCCAGGCCGTCGCGGAGGGCGGTTCCGGGTGCCACGGCGCTCAGGGAGGCGCGCATCAGGCCATCGGTACCGGCACTCCCGCCGGACTTTCCGGGAGCTGATGCCCGGTCGTTGGCTGCCACTGCACTCCTCCGGTCGCAGGTTCTGGGCGCCCCCGTGTCGCGCGCTCGGTTCGCACGGACGGGCGAGACCAGGGCAAAGTCTACCGGCGACCCTCCTCGTCCCGTGGGGCCTCTCTGCGACGGGAGCGGGGGAGGACCCGCAGGGCGTCCCCTATGTCCGCGACTTCCAGGACCTTCATGCCCGCCGGGATCTTCCCCGGATCGCCCGGTACCAGGGCGTGCGTGAAGCCCAGGCGGTGGGCTTCGGCCAGGCGGCGCTGCACGCCCGTGACTCGCCTCACCTCGCCGGCGAGGCCCACTTCGCCGATCGCGACGAGGTTCTTGGGGAGAGGTGTGTCACTCGCGGCGCTCGCCAGGGCGAGGGCGACCGCCAGGTCCGCCGCGGGCTCCGAGAGCTTCACGCCGCCGACCGTCGCGGAGTAGATGTCCCTTTTGCCCAAGGCGCTGATCCGGCCCCGCTGTTCCAGCACCGCCAGCATCATCGAGACGCGGGAGGTCTCCAGGCCGGAGGTGGTGCGGCGCGGGGAGGGGATCTGGGAGTCGACCGTGAGCGCCTGGACCTCGGCGACCAGGGGGCGGCGGCCCTCCAGGGTGACGGTCAGGCAGGTGCCCGGGACCGGTTCGGCCCGACGTGTCAGGAAAAGTCCGCTCGGGTCGGCGAGGCCCGTGATGCCCTCGTCGTGCAGTTCGAAGCAGCCGACCTCGTCGGTGGTGCCGTAGCGGTTCTTGACGCCGCGTACGAGCCGCAGGCGGGCGTGCCGGTCGCCCTCGAAGTGCAGGACGACGTCGACCAGGTGCTCCAGCAGGCGCGGGCCCGCGATCGCGCCGTCCTTGGTGACGTGACCCACCAGGAGCGTGGACATGCCGCGTTCCTTGGAGGCCCGGATCAGGGCCCCGGCGACCTCGCGGACCTGGGCCATGCCGCCGGGCGCGCCGTCGATCTCCGGGGAGGCCACCGTCTGCACCGAGTCCATGATCAGCAGCGACGGCTTCACCGCGTCCAAATGGCCCAGCACCGCCGCCAGATCCGTCTCCGCCGCCAGGTACAGGTGGTCGTCGATGGCGCCGATGCGGTCGGCGCGCAGCCGGACCTGGCTCGCCGACTCCTCGCCCGTCACGTACAGCGTGCGGTGCTCGTCGCTCGCCGACTTGGCCGCCACGTCCAGCAGCAGCGTCGACTTGCCGACGCCGGGCTCGCCCGCGACCAGCACCACCGCGCCCGGGACCAGCCCGCCGCCGAGCACGCGGTCCAGCTCGGGCACGCCCGTGGTGCGGGCGGCGGCCTGACGGCCGTCCACCTGGCCGATGGGCAGGGCGGAGGTGGTGACCCGCCCGGGCGTCGTCGTACGGACCGCGGGCGTGCCGTACTCCTCGATCGTCCCCCAGGCCTGGCACTCGGGGCAGCGGCCGAGCCACTTCGCCGTCTGCCAGCCGCACTCCGTGCAGCGGTAGGACGGGCGGTCCTTGGTGGATTTCGTACGGGCAGCCATGGACGGAACCGTAACCGCCGCCACTGACATCGCGGGCACCGGACGGCGCGGCCACCTGCGCGCCAGGGCTCCGCCACCCCCCGCCGGGGCCCTGGCCGGTGGCTCGTGTCCCCGATTGAGGGATCGTTTCACCCGTACGGATTAAAAGTGCTCAAGCCGTCGGAAGGCGCCCCTCCCGGCCGCCTACGGTCGCCGAATGATGAGCAGTTCTCCGGAGACCTCGACCCGCTCGACCCGCACGGCCGGCGCGCATCGGGCGCACCGGGAAGCGCGTGACCGCGCGGCGGCGCGCACGCTGGCGCAGCGGCCGCCCGCGCGCTACGAGCCGTACCTGGACGGCCTGTTCACCTACTGCCTGTCCGTGCTGTGCGACCACGACGCCGCGACCGCCGCCCTCGGCGACGTCCTCGCCCTCGCCGAACGCCGCGGCCGGCACGTCCCCGACGCGCCCGCGGACCGCCGGGCCTGGCTCTACGCGCTGGCCCGCTGGGCGTGCCTGCGCAAGCTGGCCGAGGCCAAGCAGAAACGTCAGAGCAGCCACGCGGCGGGCCGCGCCGACCGGCAGCGCGCCGACCGGCCGGCCGCCCCGGCCCTCTCGGAGGAGGTCCGCGAGCGGCGCCGTCGCGAACTGGCCCTGCTGGCCTGGCCGGAGGCCGCCGGCACCACCCCGGAGCAGCGCGAGGCGCTCGAACTGGCCGTGCGCCACCACCTCGCCGCCCACGAGGTCGCCGCCGTCCTCGGCATGGACGCCGCTGCCGCCCGCGACCTGCTCGCCTCCGCCGCCTGCGAGGTGGAACGCACGCGCGCGGCCCTCGCCGTCGTCGAGACCGGGGCGTGCCCGAGCGTCGCGCACCTCGTCGGCGACGACCGGCTCGTGCTCGGCACGGCCCTGCGCCGCGAGCTCGTGCGCCACGTCGACGACTGCCCGCGCTGCCGCCGCGCCGCCGAGCGCGCCATCCCCGGCCGCTGGCCCGGCACCAGCGTCACCCCCGCCGAACTGCCCGTCCTGCCGGCGCCCCGCGCGGCCCTGCACGTCGCCATGGCCCACCACCCGCGTGCGCGCAGCGCCGCGCCGCGCTTCGACCGGCGCGGCTTCCCGATGGACCCCAAGGACCACGCCGCCCGCCGCGACCGGCTCCGCGCGCGTGCCGTGACCACGACCGTCGTCGCCACCGTCGTCGCCGCCCCCGTGCTCGCCCTGTGGGCCGCCTACCGGGGCACCCCGATCGGCGAGGGCCACGACGGCCGCTCGGCCTCCGCGCGCGAGGCGGACGACCCGTTCGCCCTGGACGGCGAGATGGCGGGCGGCGGCTACGAGAACACCGGCAACGCCGGCACCCGTCCCGGCCCCCGCTTCGGCAAGGACGGCAAGGCCGACGTCTCCGTCGAGGTCATCGGCGTCGCCGGCGCCGGCCGCGCGGCCACCCTGGAGGTCTCGGCGGACAGCAGCGGCGACACCACCCTCGTCACCCTCACCGCCACCGGGCGGGCCCCGGTCCGCTGGTCCGCCACCACGGGAGCCGGCTGGCTCTACCTCAGCCAGTCCTCGGGAACGCTCCGGCCCGGCGAGACGCTGACGATCAAGGTGTACGTGGACCACCTGCGGGAGCCCGCCGGCCCCTGGCACGCGCAGGTGGCGGTCGCCCCCGTCGGGGCCGTCGTCCACATCGAGGGCTACGGCAGCGCGCCCAGCCCCTCCGGCCCCGGCCCGCGCCCCGGCGGCCCGGCCGGACCGCCCTCCACCCGGCCCGACCCGACGCCCACGACCTCCGCCCCGGACCCGACGCCGACCACCCCTCCCCCGTCGCCCGACCCGGATCCCACGCCCACCCCGACCGACCCGTCACCCACCGATCCGGCGGGCTCGACGCCGCCGCCCCCGGACGGCGGGGACCCGAGCCCGGCCACGTCGTAGGCCCCGGCCGCTCAGCCCGCCGGGTCCGCGGGATGCGGCGCGAGGAGCGGCAGCTGCGAGGCCAGGCGCGCCTCGCACAGCTCGACCAGCCGGTCGTAGCCGGCCTTGCCCATCAGCTCGATCAGCTCGGGCCGGTAGGAGACGTAGACGGGCTCGCCCGCGCCGTGCGCCGAGGTCGCCGAGGTGCACCACCAGTGCAGGTCGTGCCCGCCCGGGCCCCAGCCGCGGCGGTCGTACTCACCGATCGACACCTGCAGCACGCGCGTGTCGTCGGGCCGGTCGATCCACTCGTACGTCCGGCGCACCGGCAGCTGCCAGCACACGTCCGGCTTGGTCTCCAGCGGCTCGCGGCCCTCCTTGAGGGCCAGGATGTGCAGCGAGCAGCCCATGCCGCCCGGGAAGCCGGGCCGGTTCTGGAAGATGCAGGAGCCCTGGAAGGGCCTCGTCTGCCGCTCGCCGTCCTCGTCCTCGGAGACCCAGCCGTTGGCCGTGCCCTCGGCGTGGTGCTGCCAGATGTCCGGCGTGAGCCTGGCCACATGCCCGGCCACGCGTTGCTCGTCGTCCTCGTCGGAGAAGTGGGCACCCAACGTGCAGCACCCGTCGTCCGCGCGGCCGGCCTGGATGCCCTGGCAGCCGCTGCCGAAGATGCAGTTCCAGCGAGAGGTCAGCCATGTCAGATCGCAGCGGAACACCTGCTCGTCGTCCGCCGGATCGGGAAACTCCACCCACGCGCGAGCGAAGTCGAGCCCCTGCTCGTCGGACACCGCGACGCCCGGTGATTTGTCGCGCTTGGCCTTTTTCGTCTTTGGCACGCCTCCAGGGTACGGGCCGCATCCCCGCACCGAGGACGGCGGACGGCCCTGCTGGCAGTAGCGTTCCGTACATGAGACTCGGTGTCCTCGACGTGGGTTCGAACACGGTGCATCTGCTCGTGGTGGACGCGCACCCCGGCGCGTGCCCGCTGCCGGCGCACTCGCACAAGGCGGAACTGCGCCTCGCCCAGCTCCTCGACGGCGACGGCGCGATCGGCCCGGCCGGTGTCGACCGGCTGGTCTCGGTCGTCCACGGGGCGCTCCAGGCCGCCGAGGACAAGGGCGTCGAGGAGATGCTCCCGTTCGCCACCTCCGCCGTGCGGGAGGCCCGCAACGCCGACGAGGTCCTCGCGCGCGTGCGCGCCGAGACCGGCGTCGAGCTCCAGGTCCTCACCGGCGAGGAGGAGGCGCGCCTCACCTTCCTCGCGGCCCGCCGCTGGTTCGGCTGGTCGGCCGGGAAGCTGCTGGTCCTGGACATCGGCGGCGGCTCCCTGGAGGTCGCCTACGGCATGGACGAGGAGCCCGACGCGGCGGCCTCCCTGCCGCTGGGCGCCGGCCGCCTCACCGCCGGCTGGCTGCCCGGCGACCCGCCCGCCGCCGAGGACGTCCGGGCCCTGCGCCGCCACGTCCGCACCGAGATCGCCCGCACCGTCGGCGAGTTCAGCCGCCTGGGCGCCCCCGACCACGTCGTCGCCACGTCCAAGACCTTCAAGCAGCTGGCCCGCATAGCCGGCGCGGCCCGCTCCGCCGACGGTCCGTACGTGCAGCGGGAACTGAAGCGGGAGTCGGTGGAGAGCTGGGTGCCGAAGCTGGCCGGCATGACCGAGCGGGAACGGGCCGGACTCCCCGGTGTCTCGGAGGGCAGGGCGGGCCAGCTGCTGGCCGGTGCCCTGGTGGCCGAGGCCGCGATGGACCTGTTCGGCGTGGAGCGGGTGGAGATCTGCCCCTGGGCGCTCCGCGAGGGCGTCATCCTGCGCCGGCTCGATCACATGGAGTCCGCGTAGGCGCCCCGCGCCGGGCGGCCCCTGCACGTGGCAATCACCACAACGGCGAACGGACACCCCACGACCTGCCCACCCCACCCCGTAACCTGTCCTGCATGGCAGAGCCAGCCGTGAAGATCCCGGACGCGAAGGTCGCCCTGTCGACGGCCTCGGTCTACCCGGAGTCGACGGCCACGGCCTTCGAGATCGCCGCGCGCCTCGGTTACGACGGAGTCGAGGTCATGGTCTGGACCGACCCGGTCAGCCAGGACATCGAGGCCCTGCGCAGACTGAGCGACTACCACCGCATCCCGATCCTGGCCGTGCACGCCCCCTGCCTGCTCATCACGCAGCGCGTGTGGTCCACCGACCCGTGGACCAAGCTCCAGCGGGCCCGGGCGGCGGCCGAGAAGCTGGACGCGTCCACGGTCGTGGTCCACCCCCCGTTCCGCTGGCAGCGCCAGTACGCCCGGGACTTCGTCACCGGCATCTGGCGCATGGCGAACGAGACGGACGTACGGTTCGCCGTCGAGAACATGTACCCCTGGCGCTACCGCGACCGCGAGATGCTCGCCTACGCCCCCGACTGGGACGTCACCAAGGACGACTACCGCCACTTCACGATCGACCTCAGCCACACCGCGACGGCCCGCTCCGACGCCCTGGCCATGGTCGACCGCATGGGCGACCGCCTCGGCCACGTCCACCTCGCCGACGGCCGCGGCTCCGCCAAGGACGAGCACCTGGTGCCCGGCCGCGGCACCCAGCCCTGCGCCGAGGTGCTGGAGCGGCTCGCCCTGACCGGCTTCGACGGCCATGTCGTCATCGAGGTCAACACCCGCCGCGCCATGTCGAGCGCGGAGCGCGAGGCCGACCTGGCCGAGGCCCTGGCCTTCACCCGGCTCCACCTGGCCTCGGCCGCGAAGGTGCCGCGCCGATGACCGACCGGCCCCCGGCCGGACCCGGACCTGCGGCCCGCCGCCGCGGCCGCCCCCCGCGCACGGAGTCCGCCGACACCCGCGACCGCATCCTCACCGCCGCCCGCGACGAGTTCTCCGAGCGCGGCTACGAGAAGACGTCCGTGCGCGGCATCGCCAAGACCGCCGGGGTCGACCCGGCCCTCGTGCACCACTACTTCGGCACCAAGGAACAGGTCTTCGAGGCCGCGATCACCCAGTCCTTCGGACCCGCCCTGCAGGCCCCGCGGGCCATCGAGGAGGGCCCGCTCGACGGGGTGGGGGAGCGGCTGGCCCGGTTCTTCTTCGGCGTCTGGGAGAACCCGGGGACCCGCGCACCGCTGCTCGCCATCGTCCGCTCGGCCCTGACCAACGACACCGCGGCCGCCGTCTTCCGCCGGATCGTCGCCACCCAGGTCCTGCGCCGCATCGCCGGACGCCTGGACCTGCCCGACGCGGAGCTGCGCGCCGAGCTGGCCGCCGCCCAGCTCGTGGGCACGGCGATCCTGCGCTACGTCATCAAGGTCGAGCCGCTGGCCTCGGCGGAGCCGGAGCAGATCATCGCCCGGCTGGCCCCCGTCGTCCAGGAACACCTGACCGGTCCCTAGCCCGGGCGAGGGCCGCCGACGAGACGGGCATCCCGCATTCCGGACACTGCGTCCCGCCCTCTGGATGACCGGCGTACGCTCGACAGCAGTCAGAAATCTCCGAATCCTCTGACGCAGTCTCTGAAGGAGCGAGCGACGATGCCCGAGCTGAGGTCCCGCACAGTCACCCACGGCCGCAACATGGCGGGCGCCCGCGCCCTGATGCGCGCCTCCGGTGTACCGGGTGCGGACATCGGCCGCAAGCCGATCATCGCGGTCGCCAACAGCTTCACGGAGTTCGTCCCCGGCCACACGCACCTGGCGCCGGTCGGCCGGATCGTCAGCGAGGCGGTGATCGAGGCCGGCGGCATCCCGCGCGAGTTCAACACCATCGCCGTGGACGACGGCATCGCGATGGGTCACGGCGGCATGCTCTACTCCCTGCCCTCCCGCGACCTGATCGCGGACAGCGTGGAGTACATGGTCGAGGCCCACTGCGCCGACGCCCTGATCTGCATCTCCAACTGCGACAAGATCACCCCGGGCATGCTCAACGCCGCCCTGCGGCTGAACATCCCCACGGTGTTCGTCTCCGGCGGCCCGATGGAGTCCGGCCGCGCCACCCTCGTCGACGGAACGGTCCGCACGCTCGACCTGGTCGACGCGATCTCCGACGCGGTCAACGACAAGATCTCCGACGAGGACATCCTCCGCATCGAGGAGAACGCCTGCCCGACCTGCGGCTCCTGTTCCGGCATGTTCACCGCCAACTCGATGAACTGCCTGACCGAGGCCATCGGCCTGTCCCTGCCGGGCAACGGCTCGGTCCTCGCCACGCACACGGCCCGCAAGCAGCTCTACGTCAACGCGGCCCGGACCGTCATGGACATCACCCGCCGCTACTACGAGCAGGACGACGACACGGTCCTGCCGCGCAGCGTGGCGTCCTTCGCGGCCTTCGAGAACGCCATGGCCCTCGACATCGCCATGGGCGGCTCCACCAACACGATCCTGCACCTGCTGGCCGCCGCCCAGGAGGCGGGCGTCCCCTTCGGCCTGGAGGAGATCAACGAGGTCTCCCGCCGCGTGCCGTGCCTGGCCAAGGTGGCCCCGAACGTGGCCAAGGACCGCACGTACTACATGGAGGACGTGCACCGCGCCGGCGGCATCCCCGCCCTGCTGGGCGAGCTGCACCGCGCGGGCCTGCTCAACGAGGACGTGCACTCCGTCCACAGCCCCTCCCTCGCCGACTGGCTGAAGACCTGGGACGTGCGCGGCGGCTCCCCGTCCCCGGAGGCTGTCGAGCTGTGGCACGCGGCCCCCGGCTGCGTCCGCTCCGCCGAGGCCTTCTCCCAGTCCGAGCGCTGGGAGACCCTGGACGAGGACGCCGAGGGCGGCTGCATCCGCTCCGCCGAGCACGCCTACTCCAAGGACGGCGGCCTCGCGGTCCTCAAGGGCAACCTGGCCGTGGACGGCTGCGTCGTGAAGACGGCCGGCGTCGACGAGTCCATCTGGACCTTCGAGGGCCCGGCGGTCGTCTGCGAGTCCCAGGAGGAGGCCGTCCAGAAGATCCTGACCCAGCAGGTCAAGGACGGCGACGTGGTCGTCATCCGCTACGAGGGACCCAAGGGCGGCCCCGGCATGCAGGAGATGCTCTACCCGACCTCGTACCTGAAGGGCCGCGGCCTGGGGAAGACCTGCGCGCTCGTCACCGACGGCCGCTTCTCCGGCGGCACTTCGGGCCTGTCCATCGGGCACGCCTCCCCGGAGGCGGCCGCGGGCGGCACCATCGCCCTGGTCGAGGACGGCGACCGCATCCGCATCGACATCCCGAACCGCTCGATCGAGCTGCTGGTCGACGACGCCGAACTGGCCCGCCGCGAGCAGGCCCTGAACGGCCGGTACGCCCCCAAGAACCGCGACCGCAAGGTCTCCGCCGCGCTGCGCGCCTACGCGGCGATGGCGACCAGCGCGGACAAGGGCGCGGTCCGGGACGTGTCGAAGCTGGGCTGAGCTTCACCGTGAGGGCCGCTCCCCTTCACCGGGGGCGGCCCCCGCGCATGCCGCCTACCAGCCGGCCGGGTCGCGCCCGCTCACGGCGAAGACCGTCCCGTCCGGGGCGCTGCCGTAGACCCGGCCGCCCACCACCACCGGCTCGGGAAGGGCGGCCGGCACCCGGTCCGACTGCGCGCCCAGCCGGGGCGGCGTCTGCCCGAGGAGCTTCCCGCGCCGCGCGTCCACGCCGAGCAGCCGCCCGTCGGGCGCGGTGACGTACACATGCCGGCCGTCGGCGACCGGCCTCGACCCCCGCACGACCCCCGTCTGCAGACTCCACAGCTGCTCGCGCGCCGCCAGGTCGACGGCGACCAGCGCCCCGCCCGCCGCCATGAGGTGCACGACGTTCCCGCGCACACTGCCCGCGGCCTGTTGCAGCGGCACCCGCAGCGGCACCCGCACGCTCTCGCGGCCGCGGGGGTCGTAGCGCACCACGGCCCGCGTCTCCTGCGTGGCCGCGTCGGCCGCGACGAAGACGACCGCCCCGTCGGCCGTCCCGACGGGTTCCAGGCTCCCGTCGAGGTCCGCCCGCCACCGCACGTCGCCCGACCGCGGATCCACCGCCGTGACCCGGGTGCGGGTGCCGTCGGCGGCCACATCCGCCGCGTAGGCGAGCGGATCCCCGGCGAACGAGACGAAGTAGGGCACCTCATGGCCCGCGACGCGGTGACTCCACCGCACGTCACCGGTGGCCCCGTCCACGCCGCTGACCGTGCCGTCGGACGCCGTGAGCAGCACCGTGCCGCCCACCGCCCGCAGCCCCCCGTGGGCGGGCAGCTCCGTACGCCGGGCCACCTCACCCGAGGCGACCTCGAGCGCGGTCAGCCCGCGCCCCTGCCCGAGCCCGCCGAGCACCAGCCGGCCCGACACGGCGGGCGGACCGGCCGGTGGCCCACTGGCGGCGGTGCCTTCCAGCGCGTGCCGCCACCGCAGCCGCCCGTCCATGGGATCGAGGGCGTAGACCACTCCGTCCCGGGCGCAGAGCAGCGCGCCCGCCGCGTAGGAGCACTGCGGCACGCCGCTTCGGCCCACCGGCCCGGCCACCCACCCGGTGAAGGCGGCAGCGGTGGTGCGCGGTGAGGCGACCTCCGGCCCCGGACCGCCGCCCCCGGCCAGGGACACCGACGCCAGCGCCCCGGCCAGGGCCAGCCCCACGGCCCCGGCGACCACGGCCCCCCGCCTGCCGAATCGCCGCCGGGCCGGCTCGCCCTCCGCGGAGGCCTCCGGGACGGGCGCGGCTTCCGCCACCTCGTGCCCGGCCCGCTCCGTCCCTTCTTCCTCCTCCGCGGCCCGGCGCGGCACGAAGGCCTGGGTGTCGTACGAGGCCGCCACCGAGCGCAGTTCCCGCATCAACGCGTCGGGCGAGGGCCGGTCCTCGGGCTCCTTGGCCAGGCACCGCAGCACGAGCGGCGCCAACTCCTCTGGCACGCCGGTGAGTTCGGGTTCGTCGTGCACCACCTGGTAGGCGACGACGTACGGGCTGTCGGAGTCGAACGGCCCGCGCCCGGTCGCCGCGTGCACCATGACGGACCCGAGGGCGAACACGTCGGCGGCGGGCCCGACTTCCCTCGGGCGCCGGAACTGCTCGGGCGCCATGAAGGGCGGCGTACCGATGAGCTTGCCGGTCTCGGTCCGCAACTCGCTGTCGGCGGGCCGCGAGATGCCGAAGTCGATGACCTTCGGCCCGTCCTCGGCGAGCAGCACGTTGCTCGGCTTCAGATCCCGGTGCACGACCCCGACCCGGTGGATGTCCCGCAGGGCCTCCGCGAGCCCGGCCATCAGCCGGCGCAACTGGGCGGGCGCCAGCGGCCCGTTCCGCTTCACCTCCTGGGCGAGGGTGGGACCCGGGATGAACAGCGTGGCCATCCAGGGCCGCCCGGCCTCCGGATCGGCGTCGACGACCGGCGCGGTGAAGGCCCCGCTGACCCGCCGGGCCGCCGCCACCTCCTGCCGGAAACGGCCCCTGAACTCGGGGTCCTTGGCGAACTCCGCATGCACGACCTTCACGGCGAGCTTCATCCCCGAGGTGCTGCGGGCCAGGTGCACCACACCCATGCCGCCCGAGCCCAGACAGGACTCCAGCCGGTAGTGACCGGCGTATTCAGGAAGTTCCGCTTCCGGGCCCGCTCCGGCGTTCCGCTGTGACGCCATGGGACCACCCCCGTGCTGTTCGTCCGCCCGCGCGACGCACGGAGCCTAGTCGATGACTCCTGCCGGACAGAGGCGGCTTGCCCGCCTCCGACGGTTGTTTGCGCACAGATGTTTGAGGGCGTGACTCCGGGGAATCAACGGGACCCCATGGCAGCCATGGGGTCAACGGGGGAGGTACACCATGTCAGTCGAGCCTGTCGAGATCGAGCGCACCGAACAGCCCGAGGAGCCGACCGGCGCCGCCATGCCGCAGGTCACCACACTGGCCGCGGCGGTCACGACGTATCCGACCGCACCCGGCGTCAGCCTCAACGTCCGCAGCGGCCCCGGCACGGGCTACCCGATCGTCAAGGTCCTGCCCGCGGGATCCCGGGTCGCCATCAACTGCCAGTCACCCGGCACCTGGGTCACGGGCCCGTACGGCACGACGAACATCTGGGACAACATCGCCAGCGGCCAGTACGTCTCGGACGCCTACGTGAACACGGGCAGCGACGGCTACATCCGGCCCCGCTGCTCCTGATCCGACGGGACCGCCGTGGCCCGCCCCCACCGCGGGCCACGGCGCGCTCACCCAGAGCGCCGTGCCACCGGGCAGCGACAAAGCCCCACCCGCCCCGCCCGACCCGCGCAAGGCACGGGCCGCGTCCGCGGGTGTCGGCCGCACCGGCGGTCGCGCGGAAGGGCTGGGCCGCATCTGCGGATGTCCGCCGCACTGGCGGTCGCGCGGAAGGGGCGTGAGGTGTCCGGGTGTCCGCCGCACCCGCCATCACGCGGAGAGGCGTCGGGCCTGTTCGGGGATGAATGCCGCACTCGCCGGACGGCGTAAGGGGCCGTGTCGGGGGGTGTCCGCCCGCAGCGGTTGGCGCGTCGACGCCAGTGAGTCGGTGACGAGGTCCATCGCGCCGTTCCGAGGACGGACACCCCCCCGCGCGGCCCCCCCCCCCCCCCCCCCCCCCCCCCCCCCCCCCCCCCCCCCCCCCCCCCCCCCCCCCCCGGCCCCCCCCCGCCCCACCACCGCCGCGCACGCGAAGCCGCGCACCCCACCCACCCGCACAGGCCGCGGCCGCCGCAGGCACCCGCCGAAACGGCCCCGAGCCATAATCGAGCCGTGAGCGCAGAGACCGGCACCCCGAGCCCCAAGGGCCCCCGCCCCCAGGGCGCCAGCCCCGACGGCCCCCACCCCCAACCCCTCCGGTTCTTCGGCACGACCTGGCTGAACCACGACAGCGGCTACACCGCCCGCCGCGTCGCCGTGGCCGCCGGCTCCCTCGCCGCCGCCGTCGCCTCCTGTCTCGTCCTCCGCCTCGCCTACCAGGGCCTGCAGATCGCCGCGATCGGCGGCTTCGTCTCGCTCCTCATGATCGTCATGTTCGCGGTCTGCAGCGCGATGGCCTTCCGCCACACCTGGGACGGCTTCACGAGCCGCCCCGACCCCGACCGCCAGGCCTCCCTCCGCGGCCTGCTCTCCATCGGCTTCGTCGGCTCCCTCCTCGCCTACTTCCTCCGCTCCCTCACCGAGGCCCCCGGCGAGAAGCTCCACCGCGCCGAGTACGAGTCGGCCCGCCGGCAGTACGAGAAGCGCACGACCCGCCGCTCGGGCAACCCGTCGAGGAAACGCCGCGCCTGACGACCGCCTGGCCGGGAGCCACGCGACCCCGAGGCGACACCGCAAACCGCGCGACGCTCCACACTCCTTCAACGCCGCCGCAGCCCAGTACGCGGCCAATCGCCCCACCACACACCTGGCCAACATCGGCAGCCACTCGGTCTTCCTCGTCCACGGCGAGGAACACACCGCGTCCTTCCTCGCCGCGGAACGCGAGCACCTGCTCAGTACCTTCCCGGACGGCCACGTGGAAGAGGTCTACGAGGCGATCCTCCTGCTCGCCACATCTCCCACGACCTGACACCGCTGCCCCGCCACCCCGGCCCGCCGGTCCACCACCCGGCCCCCGGTCCGCAACCCCCGACCTCCCGGCCCGCCACCCCCGCCCCCCGGCCTGCCACCCCACCCTTGACGCCCCCCACCCCCGAGAGCATTATTCATCACATGATGAATAATGCTCCCGGTCCACCGCCCCACCCCGCCCCCCACCAGGAACCCGCCGTCCACGCCCGGAACCTCACCGTCACCCGCGGCTCCCGCACCGTCCTGCGCGACCTCGCCTTCACCGTCCCCCGAGGCCGCATCACCGGCCTGCTCGGACCCTCCGGCTGCGGCAAGTCCACCCTCATGCGCGCGATCGTCGGCACCCAGGCCAACGTCACCGGCACCCTCGACGTCCTCGGCCACCCCGCAGGCCACCCCACCCTGCGCACCCGCATCGGCTACGTCACCCAGGCACCCTCCGTCTACGACGACCTGACCGTCCGGCAGAACCTCGACTACTTCGCCGCGATCCTCGACCCCGGCCGCCCCGCGGCCGACCGCCGCCACGAGCACGTCACCCGGGCCATCGCCGACGTCGACCTCACCACCCACGCCGACGCCCTGGCCGGCAACCTCTCCGGCGGCCAGCGCAACCGCGTCTCCCTGGCCGTCGCCCTCCTCGGCGCCCCCGAACTGATGGTCCTCGACGAACCCACCGTCGGCCTCGACCCGGTCCTGCGCCGCGACCTGTGGGCCCTCTTCCACGACATCGCGACCAGCCGCGGCGCGACCCTCCTGGTCTCCTCGCACGTCATGGACGAGGCCGAGCGGTGCCACCGCCTCCTCCTCATGCGCGAGGGGGAGGTCCTGGCCGACGACACCCCCGACGCCCTGCGCACCCGCACCGGAGCCGGAACGGTCGAGGACGCCTTCCTCCACCTGGTCGACGAGGCCAAGGCCGCCGCCCGCACCAAGGAGACGACCCGATGAACCCCACGCCCGCCGGCGCCACGCCCACCGGCACCACACCCGCCCCCTCCACCCCCTCCACCCCCTCCGCGCCCTCCGCGCCCACCCCCACCCGCCCCCGGGCCCTGAGCGCGTCCCGCACCACCGCCACCGCGGCCCGGGTCCTGCGCCAGCTCAGCCACGACCCCCGCACCATCGCGCTGCTGATCCTCATCCCCTGCGTGATGCTGCTCCTGCTCCGCTACGTCTTCGACGGCAGCCCCCGCACCTTCGACAGCATCGGCGCCTCCCTCCTCGGGATCTTCCCGCTGATCACGATGTTCCTGGTGACCTCCATAGCCACCCTGCGCGAACGCACCTCGGGCACCCTGGAACGCCTCCTCGCCCTGCCCCTCGGCAAAGGCGACCTGATCGCCGGCTACGCCCTCGCCTTCGGCACCCTCGCGATCATCCAGTCCGCCCTGGCCACGGGCCTCGCGCTCTGGCTCCTCGGCCTCGACGTCACCGGCAGCCCCTGGCTCCTCCTGCTGGTGGCGCTGCTCGACGCCCTCCTCGGCACGGCCCTCGGCCTCTTCGTCTCGGCCTTCGCGGCCTCGGAATTCCAGGCGGTCCAGTTCATGCCGGCGGTGATCTTCCCCCAGCTCCTGCTCTGCGGCCTGTTCACCCCGCGCGACGACATGCACCCGGTCCTGGAGACCCTCTCCGACGTCCTGCCCATGTCCTACGCCGTCGACGGCATGAACGAGGTCCTCCACCACACCGACATGACGGCCGCCTTCGTCCGCGACGTCCTGATCGTCGCCGGCTGCGCTCTGCTCGTCCTGGCCCTGGGCGCGGCCACCCTCAGACGCCGGACGGCATAGCCCCCGCCCGCATCCCGCCCAGCGGACACCCGAGCCGCCCCCCACCCCCCGGTGCGAGGATGGACCCCGGACGACGCACCCTTCGGAGGCACCCCGCGCCATGACCCAGAAAGTCGCAGTCCTCGGCACCGGCAAGATCGGCGAAGCCCTGCTCAGCGGAATGATCCGCGCCGGCTGGACCCCGGCCGACCTCCTGGTCACCGCCCGCCGCCGGGAACGGGCGGAGGAACTCCGCACCCGCTACGGCGTCACCCCGGTCACCAACGCCGAGGCCGCCAAGACCGCCGACACCCTCATCCTCACGGTCAAGCCGCAGGACATGGGCACCCTCCTCGACGAACTCGCCCCCCACGTGCCCGTCGACCGCCTGGTCATCAGCGGCGCCGCCGGCATTCCCACGGCCTACTTCGAGGAACGCCTGGCCCCCGGCACCCCGGTCGTCCGCGTCATGACGAACACCCCCGCCCTGGTCGACGAGGCCATGTCCGTCATCTCCGCCGGCACCCACGCCACCGCCGACCACCTCGCCCACACCGAGGAGATCTTCGGCGCCGTCGGCAAGACGCTCCGCGTCCCCGAGTCCCAGCAGGACGCCTGCACCGCCCTCTCCGGATCGGGACCGGCCTACTTCTTCTACCTGGTCGAGGCCATGACCGACGCCGGCATCCTCCTCGGCCTGCCCCGCGACAAGGCCCACGACCTCATCGTCCAGTCGGCCATCGGCGCCGCGACGATGCTCCGCGACAGCGGCGAACACCCGGTCAAGCTCCGCGAGAACGTCACCTCCCCCGCCGGCACGACGATCAACGCCATCCGCGAACTGGAGAACCACGGCGTGCGGGCCGCCCTCATCGCGGCCCTCGAAGCCGCCCGGGACCGCAGCCGCGCCCTGGCCACCGGCAACAACAGCTGACCACCGGCAAGGGGCGGCCCCGCACGGCCGCCCCCACCGCCCGGTCACCTCACCCGGTCACCCCGGCCACCCCCGCTCGGACACCGGCCCCCTCGGTCACCGCGGGCAGCAGCCCGATCGCCCGGTACGCGGCATCCACCGTCGGCCGCGCCATCCCCCGGGCCCGCTCGGCCCCGTCCCGCAGCACCCCCTCCACATAAGCGGGATCCGTACACAACTCCCTGTGCCTCTCCCGCAAGGGCCGGAGCACCTCGACCACGGCCTCCGCGGTGTCCTTCTTCAGGTCCCCGTACGACGTGTACGCACCGCTCAACAGCTCCGGATCCCCACCCGTGCACGCCGCGAGGATCTCCAGCAGATTGGCCAGCCCCGGCCGGGCCTCCCGGTCGTACACGACCTCCCGCCCGCTGTCGGTCACCGCCCGCATGACCTTCCTCCGCACCACGTCCGGCTCGTCCAGCAGATAGACGATCCCCGGCCCGACGTCGTCGCTCTTGCCCATCTTCGACGTCGGCTCCTGCAGGTTCATCACCCGCGCGGCGACCCCGGGCCGCGTGGCCCGCGGCACCACGAACGTGTGCCCGTACCGCTGGTTGAACCGCACGGCCAGATCACGCGCCAGCTCCACGTGCTGCCGCTGATCGTCCCCCACCGGCACCTCACCGGCCCCGTACGCCAGGATGTCCGCCGCCATCAGCACGGGATACGTCAGCAGCGACAGCCGCACACTCCCACCCCGCCGCCGCTCCCGCGCGGCCTTCTCCTTGTACTGGATCATCCGCCGCATCTCGCCGTCGGTGGCCACGCACTCCAGCACGTACGACAACCGCGCGTGCTCGTCCACATGACTCTGCACGAACACCGTGCACCGTTCGGGATCCAGCCCGGACGCCAGCAACAGCGTCGCCGCCTGCCGGCTGAGCCGCCGCACCCCCGCGGGATCGTGGTCCACGGTCAGCGCGTGCAGATCCACGACGCAGAACAGGGCGTCGGCCGCGTGCTGATCGACCTCGGCCCACCGCCGCATGGCCCCCAGGTAGTTCCCCAGCGTCAGATGC
The DNA here is from genome assembly GCF_044540565.1 of Streptomyces sp. NPDC085931. Taxonomy (NCBI): domain Bacteria; kingdom Bacillati; phylum Actinomycetota; class Actinomycetes; order Kitasatosporales; family Streptomycetaceae; genus Streptomyces; species Streptomyces sp. NPDC085931. Next base: position 681 of record NZ_JBITSK010000028.1, on the reverse strand, counting down.
CCGGTCGGCTTGATCCCGCTGAAGACCCGTGTCATCTCTTCTCCACCTCCTGGTCGTGACCACCGCCCCGGGCGGCCGCCCCTCGGTGATCCAGGAGGGAGAAACACGAACGGCCGCCGAAGCGGCGGCCGTTGAGTGCATACGTGAGGACGGCCGCCGTCAGGCGGCCCACCAGAACTGGCTGCACGTACGCGTCGTCATGCCCTCCACCGTACGCCCCCGGAGCCCTCGGCACCCGAGAGTTGACACGCCTGGACCCGCTCCGTAGGGTTCTCCGAGTTGCCCGACGTGAGCGCCGACTCCGGTCGGTCCCCGGGCAGCCAATCCGCAGGTACCAACCACTACTCGACGCAGTAGCCCTGTCGTCGTTTCATTGGCGTGCGTATTCGCGGAATGAGGAATCCCCGTTCGAAAGGACGCGGCCCCCGATTGGCTCGGGAGCCGGGGAATCCGCTAAAGTCTCACTCGTCGGAACGGCCCAACAGCCGCGAAGACGAATCCCGCTGACCGGGAATCAGGCCCGAAAGGATCTGATAGAGTCGGAACCGCCGGAAAGGGAAACGCGAAAGCGAAAACCTGGAAAGCACCGAGGAAATCGGGTCGAGAAAAGATCTGATAGAGTCGGAAACGCAAGACCGAAGGGAAGCGCCCGGAGGAAAGCCCGAGAGGGTGAGTACAAAG
>NZ_JBITSK010000027.1:0-54938 GCF_044540565.1 Streptomyces sp. NPDC085931 | reverse complement strand
CAGCCGGGCATTACGGTGGGACACGAAGGCCTCCGTGCGGTGTGTTCCTAGACAGCTCCACCACATCGGAGGTCTTCGCCATGATCAAGCCCGGCGACCGTTAACAACGCTCGTGATCAATACACCTAGCCGCGGGGCCCGGGCCGGTCCGGTGGCGGTGCCGTGGCGCTCGCCCGGGTGGCGCACAGGACGTCGACGCGGTTGGTCGTGATCGCGTCCACGCCCGCGGCGAGGAGCCGGCGCATGGACCGGCGCGTGTCCGGCGTCCAGACCGACAGCAGATGGCCGCCGGCGTGGACGCGGTCGGCGAGGGAGCGGTCCACCAGCGGGAACCGGTAGTTCAGCCACCGCGGGCGGATCGCCTCCAGCAGCACGGGCCGCGGCGGGGCCAGGGTCGTCCAGGTGAGGGCGATCTCGGCGGCCGGGTCCGCCGCGCGCACGGCGAGCATGGTGTCGGCGCCCGCGCAGTAGTAGACGCGGTCCGCCGCCCCGGCCTCCGTCACGGCGTCCATGATCCGGCGCACCGCCCGCGCGCCGGGCGAGCCGGGCAGGTCGATCAGCACGCGGTGCCCGTCGGTCGCGGCGAGCGCCTCCGTCAGGGCCGGCACCTCGCCACCGGTGAGGCCGCGCACCTCGGCCCAGGACAGCGCGAGCACCGGACGCTCGTGCCCCCACAGCCGCTTGAGCGTCGCGTCGTGCAGCAGCACCGGCACACCGTCCCGGGTGAGCCGTACGTCCACCTCCACCGCGTCCGCGCCCCGGGCGAGCGCGGACCTGAGCGAGGCCACGGTGTTCTCGCGGACGCGGTAGGGGTCGCCCCGGTGGGCCACGGCGGTCACGGGCCGCGGCCCACCCGGGTGCTGTGCGGAGGACGTCACCGGCCGAGCCACCCGGCGGTGTACGTGTCGATCTCGCCCTTGATCCGGGCCTTGCCGGCGTCGTCCAGGAAGGACGCCTCGACGGCGTTCTTCGCGAGACCGGCCAGGCCCCGCTCGTCGAGGTCGAGGAGACGGGCGGCGACCGCGTACTCGTTCTCCAGGTCGGTGCCGAACATCGGCGGGTCGTCGGAGTTGATCGTGACGACGACCCCGGCCCGCGCGAACTCCTTGACCGGGTGCTCGTCGAGGGTCGGGACCGCGCGCGTGGCGATGTTCGAGGTCGGGCACACCTCCAGCGGGATCCGGTGCTCGGCGAGGTGCGCGAGCAGCTCGGGGTCCTGGGCCGCGCTGGTGCCGTGGCCGATGCGCTCGGCCCGCAGGTGCGTCAGCGCGTCCCAGACGGTCTGCGGGCCGGTGGTCTCGCCGGCGTGCGGCACGGAGTGCAGCCCGGCCGCGATCGCACGGTCGAAGTAGGGCTTGAACTGCGGCCGGGGCACACCGACCTCCGGACCGCCGAGCCCGAAGGAGACCAGGCCCTCCGGGCGCAGCCGGTCGTCGGTGGCGAGCCGGGTGGTCTCCTCGGCGGCCTCCAGGCCCGCCTCGCCGGGGATGTCGAAGCACCAGCGCAGCACGGTCCCGAACTCGGCCTCGGCCGCCTTGCGGGCGTCCTCGATCGCGTCCATGAAGGCCCGCTCGTCGATGCCGCGCCGGGTGGACGAGAACGGCGTGATGGTCAGCTCGGCGTACCGCACCTGCTGGCGGGCCAGCTCCCGGGCCACCTCGTAGGTCAGCAGCCGGACGTCCTCCGGGGTGCGGATCAGGTCGACGACCGACAGGTAGACCTCGATGAAGTGGGCGAAGTCGGTGAAGGTGAAGTAGTCGGCCAGGGCCTCGGGGTCGGCCGGCACCTTCGCGTCGCGGTGCCGGGCGGCCAGCTCGGCGACGATCCGGGGGGAGGCGGAGCCCACGTGGTGCACGTGCAGTTCGGCCTTGGGCAGTCCGGCGATGAAGGCCCGCAGATCGCGAGGGGCCTGGGGGTCGACGAGATGCTCGGTCAAGGGTTCCTCCCCGGAACGGCGCCGGGCCGGCACGAGGGCGGCGGGCGCGGGTGATCGGCTGATCGATGACTCGGCTCTCATCCTAGGCGGGGGAGCGGTACGCCCAGGGGCGCGGGGCCGCTCCTCCGGCCTGGTCTTCACCGCCAGTCCTGGTCGACGCCTCCGGCCATGATCTGCGCCGCTGACTCTCGCCTGCGCCGTCGGTCTTCGACCCTGCCGCCGGTCCTGGTCCGCCCTTCCGGCCTTGGCCGGCGCCTCCGGGCTGGTCTGCGCCGCTGGCTGCCGCCTGCGCCGTCGGGCCTCGGCCCTGCCGCCGGCCTTGGTCCGCGCCTCCGCCCTGTCTGCGCACCAGTCCTCGTCGACGCCTCCGGCCATAATCCGCGCCGCTGGCTGCCGCCTGCGCCGTGGCCCTCGGCCCTGCCGCCAGCCCTGGGCCGCGCTCCCGCCCTGGTCTGCGTCTCCGGCCTGGTCTGCGCCGCTGGCTCTCGCCGGGCGACGGGCCTCGGCCCTGCCGCCGGCCTTGGTCCGCCCTTCCGGCCCGGGTCCCCGCCTCCGGCCCGGTCTGCGTCGACGGCCCTCGCCTGCGCCGGAGGCCGTCGGCACTGCCACCGGCCTGGTCCGCCCTTCCGGCCTTGGTCGGCGCCCTCGGCCCGGCTCCCCGCCCCCGGCCCGGGTCCCCGCCCCCGGCCCTCGCCCGCGCCCCTGGCTCTCGGTCGTGTCGGCGGCCCTCGCCGCTTCGCCGGGGGGCCGTGATCGTCGACGTACCCGCTCTGTGGCCCGGGCCGGGCGGCCCGTAGCATGGCGACACGATCGACCCAGGGGGGATGCACAGATGACGGACCCGACGCAGCCCGGCGCAGGCGGCGGACACGACCCGTGGGCGCCCCCGGAGCACAAGCCGTCGCTCGACAAGGACCAGCCGCCCACCCAGGGGCCGCCCTCCGTGCACGACCAGGCCACGGTCACCTCGATGCCCGCCGCCGGTTTCACCCCGCCCGCCGGCACCCCCCGGTACGACACCTCCGGCACCGGCGCGGTCCCGCCCCCGCCCGTCGCCCCCGGCGGCTACGGCTACCCCGGCTACCCCCAGTCCGGCTACGGCTGGCCCGGCATGCCCGCGGCCCCGCAGAACGGCATGGGCATCGCCGCGATGGTGCTCGGCATCGTGTCCTGCACGCTGTTCTGCCTGTACGGCGTGGTCTCCCTGGTCACCGGCATCCTCGCCGTCGTCTTCGGCATCAAGGGCCGCAAGCGCGCCGAGGCCGGTGTGGCCACCAACCACGGTCAGGCCCAGGCGGGTCTGATCATGGGCATCATCGGGATCATCCTCGGCATCACCGTGATCGTCCTGATCGCGGTCGGCATCACGGCCGCCATCAACAGCGACGACCACGACGAGGACCCGTACTACGGCGCCCTGCGCCCGGCCGCCACCGCTCCGGCCCCGCGCTGAAACTTCCGTACTCCCCGGCCGACTCGGCCACTACGATTCCCTGGTCTGACAACGGAGGGGAGCTCGTCCATGTCCAACACCAATCCCACGCCCGGTGGCTTCGGCCCGCCGGCCCAGCCTCCGCAGCAGCCGGCCCCCGGCTACGGCTACCCGCAGCAGTCCGGCCCGGGCTACGGCTACCCGCAGGGCGGCCCCGGCTACCCGGCCGCTCCGCCCGTGGGCTACCCGCAGGCCGCCGGCTACGGGATGCCCGCGCAGCCGAGCAACGGCATGGGAACCACGGGCCTGGTGCTGGGCATCATCGGCGTGGTGTGCAGCGTGACCTTCCTGCTGTGGTTCTTCGGCGTGATCCTCGGCATCCTGGCGATCATCTTCGGCGCCGTCGGCCGGGGCAAGGCCATCCGCGGTGAGGCCACCAACAAGGGCGCGGCGACCGCCGGCCTGGTCTGCGGCATCATCGCCACCGTGATCCTGCCGCTGCTGGGCTTCCTGCTGTTCGCCTCCATCATGGGCGGGCTCGGCGCGGCCTCCTGAGCCGGTCCGCCGAGATCACCGAGGGGGCCGGTCCTGGACCGGCCCCTTGCTCGTGCCCGGCCCCTCTCAGGGCCGGGCCCCCTCGCTCAGGCCCCGGCCGCCCGCAGCCGCTCCCGCGCCGCCATCAGCGCGAAGCCCAGCAGATTCGGGCCCCGCCACCGCTCCGGGTCCATCGCCGCCTCGTCGTCCGCGGCCAGCCCGATGCCCCACACCCGGTCCACGGGACTCGCCTCGACCAGCACCCGCTCGCCCGTGCCCAGCAGGAACCCCCGCAGCTCCGGATGCGCCCCGAACTTGTGGACGCTGCCCTCCACGACGATCCGGAACCGCTCCCGGGCCCAGGTCGCCTCGTCGAACCCGCGCACCAGCCGCCCGGCCTTCTTCGCCTCGGCGGGATGCCCGGCGGCCAGCACGGCGCGCTCGGCCGCGGCATCCTCGAAGAGGCGGGCCTTGCCGGCCATCATCCAGTGCTCCGCGGTCGCGTACGCCACGCCGTCCACGGTGAACGGCGACGGCCACCACTGGCTCAGGCAGCTCGGCCCGATCCGGCCGTCCGGCCGCGGACGGTGCCCCCAGAAATGCAGATACCTGACCCTGGCCCCCGCGCGAACCGCCCTGATCAGGGCCTCCCGCGAGTCGACCGCCCCCGTGATCTTCTCCATGCACGCGAGTCTGGCACGCACCACTGACACAGCGTCCTGCCTTTTCCCGGCGGACTCGACACCTGGTCGACAGATTCCGTCGCGTAACCAAAAATCAACAACGGAATCACTTGTTGGAGTCCCATCCCTCTGTCAGGATCGGCACTCAAATCGAGCCTGAGCCACGCCGGCCCCCTCATGGGGACACGGAGGAGAGCGACATGCACAACCCGGGCAACGCCACCCCGGACCGATTCCCGGCCGAGGAGCGCTTCCAGGAGGGCGCGCAGTACATCGCGGGCCGCCTGACCAGGGGCACCTCCGGCCGTACCCACGCGGTCGTGGACCCGGCGTCGGGCGAGGAGGTGCTGCGCTACGAACTGGCGGGCACGGCCGACGTCGACCGGGCCGTCGCCGCCGCCCGCGAGGCCTTCCCCGGCTGGGCGGGCACCACCCCCGGCGAGCGGTCCGACGCCCTGCACCGCTTCGCCGCGGTCCTGGCCGACCGGGCCGAGGACTTCGCCCGCGCGGAGTCGCTCCAGTGCGGCAAGCCGCTGAAGCTGACCCGCGAGTTCGACGTCCCGGGGACCATCGACAACACCGCCTTCTTCGCCGGTGCCGCCCGGCTCCTGCAGGGACAGTCCGCCGGTGAGTACTCCGGCGACCACACCTCCTACGTCCGGCGCGAGCCGATCGGGGTCGTCGGGTCGATCGCGCCCTGGAACTACCCGCTGCAGATGGCCGCCTGGAAGATCCTCCCGGCGATCGCGGCGGGCAACACCATCGTCCTCAAGCCCGCCGAGCTCACCCCGCTGACCTCGCTGCTCTTCGCGCAGGCAGCCACCGACGCCGGGATCCCGGACGGCGTGATCAACATCGTCACCGGCACCGGCAAGGAGGCCGGGGAGCATCTCGTCGGCCACCCCGACGTGGCCATGACCTCCTTCACCGGCTCCACCGCCGTCGGCAGGCGCGTCGCCGAGGTGGCCACCGCCACCGTCAAGCGGCTCCACCTGGAGCTCGGCGGCAAGGCGCCGTTCGTGGTCTTCGACGACGCCGACCCGGAGGCCGCCGCCCACGGCGCCGTCGCGGGCGCGCTCATCAACACCGGGCAGGACTGCACGGCCGCCACGCGCGCGTACGTGCAGCGGCCGCTGTACGAGGCCTTCGTGGAGCGGACGGCGGCGCTGATGGAGACGGTCCGGCTCGGCGACCCGTTCGCCGCGGGGACCGACCTGGGGCCGCTGATCTCGCACGTCCAGCGCGACCGGGTCGCCGGCTTCGTCGACCGGGCGCGTGGCTACGCGCGCGTGGTGACCGGCGGCGAGGCACCCGGGGGCGAGCTCGCGGAGGGCGCCTACTACCGGCCCACCCTGATCGCCGACGCGGCCCAGGACAGCGAGGTGGTCCAGTCGGAGATCTTCGGACCGGTCCTGGTCGTGCTGCCGTTCGACACCGACGACGAGGGGATCGCCCTCGCCAACGACACCCCCTACGGCCTGGCCGCCTCCGCCTGGAGCCGGGACGTGTACCGGGCCAACCGGGCCACGCGCGAGATCAAGGCCGGCTGCGTGTGGGTCAACGACCACATCCCGATCATCAGCGAGATGCCGCACGGCGGCTACAAGTCCTCCGGCTACGGCAAGGACATGTCCGCGTACTCGTTCGAGGAGTACACCCAGATCAAGCACGTCATGTTCGACAACACCGCGGTGGCCGCGAAGGACTGGCACCGCACCGTCTTCGGGGACCGATAGCCGTATCAGGCCGCCCGACCAGCGGCCGCCCACCCTCCGAAAGGGCACCACGCGCATGGAGCAGTACGAGCCCGACCGCCTCTCCCCGGCCCAAGTGGCCGCCATGCGGCGCAGCTTCGCCAACGGCAGGGCCGCCCTCACCCGGCGGTCCCTGCTGCGCGCCTCCACGGGCGGCGCACTCGCCCTCGGCGGTCTCGGGACCCTGAGCGCCTGCGGCATCCCGGCGGCCGGTCAGTCGCAGGGCGGCGTCCCGGCCGAGGACCGCTCGGCCGAGGAGAAGACCGTGACCTTCTCCAACTGGACCGAGTACATGGACGTCGACGACAGCGGCAAGCACCACCCCACGCTGGAGCAGTTCACGAAGCGCACCGGCGTCAAGGTCAAGTACACCGAGGACATCAACGACAACAACGAGTTCTTCGGCAAGATCAAGCCGCAGCTCGCGGCGGGCCAGGACACCGGCCGTGACCTGATCGTCCTCACCGACTGGCTGGCCGCCCGCCTGATCCGCCTGGGCTGGGTGCAAAAGCTCGACGCGAGCAACCTGCCGCACGCCTACGCCAACCTGTCCGCCCAGTTCCGCAACCCCGACTGGGACCCCGGTCGTGCCTACTCGTACGTCTGGCAGGGCATCTCGACGGTCATCGCCTACAACAAGAAGGCGCTCGACGGCGTCGAGGTGACGTCGGTGTCCGACCTGCTGGACAACCCCAAGCTGAAGGGGCGCGTCGGCTTCCTGTCCGAGATGCGCGACAGCGTCGGCATGACCCTGCTCGACATGGGCAAGGACCCGGCCGACTTCACCGCCGACGACTACGACGCGGCCATCGCCCGGCTGCAGAAGGCCGTCGACAAGGGCCAGATCCGCCGCTTCACCGGCAACGACTACACCTCCGACCTGACCAGCGGCGACTTCGCCGCCTGCGTCGCCTGGGCCGGGGACGTCGTCCAGCTCAAGGCGGACAGCCCCGACATCGACTTCCTCATCCCGGACAGCGGCTACATGACGTCCACGGACAACCTGCTCGTCCCCAACAAGGCCCGGCACAAGACGAACGCCGAGCGGCTCATCGACTTCTACTACGAGCCGAAGCCCGCCGCCGAACTGGCCGCGTACATCAACTACGTGTGTCCCGTCGACGGTGTGAAGGCCGAACTGGCGAAGATCGACGAGGACGCGGCGAACAACCCGCTGATCATCCCCGACAAGGCCATGGCGGCCAAGTCGCACGCCTTCCGCTCGCTGAGCTCGAAGGAAGAGACCGAGTTCGAAGAGAAGTTCGCGAAGCTGACGGGGGCGTGACCACCATGACGAACACCACGGGCCCCGGCGGCGACGTCCGCCTCACGGGCATCAGCAAGACCTACGGCTCCTTCACCGCCGTCCACCCGCTCGACCTGACCGTCCCGCAGGGCTCCTTCTTCGCCCTGCTCGGCGCCTCCGGCTGCGGCAAGACCACCACCCTGCGCATGATCGCCGGGCTGGAGGAACCCTCCGCCGGCACCGTCTTCCTGGGCGACCAGGACGTGACGGCCCTGCCGCCGTACAAGCGGCCGGTGAACACGGTCTTCCAGTCCTACGCCCTCTTCCCGCACCTCGACATCTTCGAGAACGTCGCCTTCGGCCTGCGCCGGCGCGGTCTGAAGTCGGTGAAGAAGCAGGTCGAGGAAATGCTGGAGCTGGTCCAGCTCGGCGAGCAGGCCCGCAAGAAGCCGCATCAGCTCTCCGGCGGCCAGCAGCAGCGCGTCGCCGTGGCCCGCGCGCTGATCAACCACCCCAAGGTGCTCCTGCTCGACGAGCCGCTCGGCGCCCTGGACCTGAAGCTGCGCCGCCAGATGCAGCTGGAGCTCAAGCGCATCCAGACCGAGGTCGGCATCACCTTCATCCACGTCACGCACGACCAGGAGGAGGCCATGACCATGGCCGACACGGTCGCCGTGATGAACGGCGGCCGCGTCGAGCAGCTCGGCACCCCCGCCGACCTGTACGAGAACCCGCGCACCACGTTCGTCGCCAACTTCCTGGGCACCTCGAACTTCATCGAGGCCGAGGTGGACTCCACAAGCGGCGAGGAGATCGTGCTCAGGGCGGGCGGCGGCAAGCTCGTCCTGCCCGAGGCGCGATGTTCCGCCCCCGCGACCACCGGCGGCAAGGTGCTGGTCGGGGTCCGCCCGGAGAAGATCGCCCTCACCCACGCGGACGACGCCGGCGAGATCCCGGCGGGCCGCAACCGCATCACCGGCCGGATCGCCGACTCCAGCTTCATCGGCGTCTCGACGCAGTACGTCGTCGACAGCCCGGTCTGCCCGGACTTCGAGGTCTACGCCCAGAACATCGACCGCGACCCCCGGCTCGTGCCCGGCACCGAGGTCGTCCTGCACTGGAACCCGGCCCACACCTTCGGCCTGGACGCCGCCCAGGACGCCGACGCCGGAGTGGAAGAGGCGGCCTGATGTCGACACTCACCGAGGCGCCACCGCCGCTCACCCCGCAGGCACCCGAAGCGAAGCCGCCCAGGCGCCGGGGCCGCCTGACGCCGTACTGGCTGCTGCTGCCCGGCATGCTCTGGCTGGTCGTCTTCTTCGCGCTGCCGATGATCTACCAGGCCTCCACCTCCGTGCAGACGGGCTCGCTGGAGACGGGGTACAAGGTCACCTGGCACTTCGCCACCTACTGGGACGCCCTGTCCGCGTACTGGCCGCAGTTCGTCCGCTCGGTGCTCTACGCGGGCACGGCGACGATCCTGTGCCTGCTGCTGGGCTACCCGCTGGCCTACCTGATCGCCTTCCGGGCGGGCCGCTGGCGGAACCTGATCATGATCCTGGTGATCGCGCCCTTCTTCACCAGCTTCCTGATCCGCACCCTGGCCTGGAAGACGATCCTCGCCGACGGCGGCCCGCTCGTCGGCGCGCTCAACTCGCTGCACGTGCTGGACGTGACCAGCTGGCTGGGCCTGACCGCGGGCGACCGCGTGCTGGCCACCCCGCTGGCGGTCATCTGCGGTCTGACGTACAACTTCCTGCCGTTCATGATCCTGCCGCTGTACACCTCGCTGGAGCGTATCGACGGCCGGCTCCACGAGGCCGCCGGCGACCTGTACGCCCGGCCCTGGACGACCTTTCGCAAGGTCACCTTCCCGCTGTCGATGCCGGGAGTCGTCTCCGGCACCCTGCTGACCTTCATCCCGGCGACCGGTGACTACGTCAACGCCGACCTGCTCGGCTCGACCGACACCCGCATGGTCGGCAACGTCATCCAGACGCAGTTCCTCAGAGTGCTCGACTACCCGACGGCCGCGGCGCTCTCCTTCATCCTCATGGCGGCCATCCTCCTCATGGTCACTTTCTACATCCGCAGGTCCGGGACGGAGGATCTGGTCTAAATGCCCTTCGTCAACTGGCTCAAGAGACATCTCGTCGTCATCGCGGGACTCTTCACGCTCGCCTATCTGCTGCTGCCGAACGTGATCGTCACGGTGTTCTCCTTCAACAGACCGAAGGGGCGCTTCAACTACGAGTGGCAGCAGTTCTCGCTGGACGCCTGGAAGGACCCGTGCGGCGTCTCCGACCTGTGCGGCTCGCTGTCGGTCAGCCTCCAGATCGCCTTCTGGGCGACCCTCGGCGCCACGCTGCTGGGCACGCTCATCGCCTTCGCCCTGGTCCGCTACCGGTTCCGCGCGCGCGGCGCCGTGAACTCGCTGATCTTCCTGCCGATGGCGATGCCCGAGGTCGTCATGGCCGCCTCGCTGCTCACCCTGTTCCTCAACATGGGCGCGCAGCTCGGCTTCTGGACGATCCTCATCGCGCACATCATGTTCTGCCTGAGTTTCGTGGTCACGGCCGTGAAAGCGCGCGTGATGTCGATGGACCCGAAACTGGAGGAGGCGGCACGGGATCTGTACGCAGGGCCCTTCCAGACCTTCGTCCGGGTCACCCTGCCGATCGCGGCACCGGGTATCGCCGCGGGCGCGCTGCTCGCCTTCGCGCTCTCCTTCGACGATTTCATCATCACCAATTTCAACGCCGGCTCGACCGTCACCTTCCCCATGTTCGTCTGGGGCTCGGCGCAGCGCGGAACACCCGTCCAGATCAATGTCATCGGCACGGCCATGTTCGTCGTCGCCGTCCTGCTCGTCCTGGTTTCCATGGTCATCGGAAATCGCCGCAACAGACAAAAGGCATAACCGTAGGGAGTTGAAATCATGGCCGCTGGCGCCATGAATCAGTGGACTCGTTCGCTCTCCGACGCCCAGCCGGTCCCGTACTGGCTGGACGACCCCGGCCGGCCCCGCCCCGAACCGGCGCTCACCACCACCGAGACCTGCGACCTGCTCGTCGTGGGCGGCGGCTACAGCGGACTGTGGACGGCGCTGATCGCCAAGGAGCGCGACCCGCGGCGGGACGTGGTGCTGGTGGAGGGCCGCGAGGTGGGCTGGGCCGCCTCCGGCCGCAACGGCGGGTTCTGCGCCGCCTCCCTCACCCACGGCCTGCCCAACGGCCTCACCCGCTGGCCGGACGAGATCCACACGCTCCAGCGGCTGGGCGCCCGCAACCTCGACGCGATCGAGGCGGCGGTCGCCCGGCACTCCATCGACTGCGACTTCGAACGCACCGGGGAGATCGACGTCGCCACCGAGCCCTACCAGGCGCGGGAACTGCGCGAGTGGCACGAGGAGACGTCCCGCCTGGGCCTGGCCGAGGGCGTCGAGTACCTGGACGCCGACGCCGTACGGGAGCAGGTGGACTCACCCACCTTCCGGGCGGGCCTGTGGGACCGCAGGGGCGTCGCCCTGCTGAACCCCGCGAAGCTCGCCTGGGGCCTGAAGCGGGCCTGCCTGGACCTCGGCGTGCGCGTCCACGAGCACACGCCCGCGCTGGAGCTGAGGCCCTACGGCGCGGGCATGGCCGTGCGCACCCCCTACGGCCGCATCCGCGCCCGCCGGGTCGCCCTCGGCACCAACATCTTCCCGAACCTGGTCCGCCGCGTGCGCTCCTACACCGTCCCGGTCTACGACTACGCCCTCATGACCGAGCCGCTCACCGACGACCAGCTGGCCTCCATCGGCTGGAGGAACCGCCAGGGCCTGGGCGACAGCGCCAACCAGTTCCACTACTTCCGGCTGTCCGCCGACAACCGGATCCTCTGGGGCGGCTACGACGCGATCTACCCCTACGGCGGCCGCGTCCGCGCCGAGTACGACGACCGGCCCGAGACCTACGCCAAGCTCGCCGGGCACTTCTTCACCTGCTTCCCGCAGCTGGAGGGCGTCCGCTTCTCCCACGCCTGGGGCGGCGCCATCGACACCTGCTCCCGCTTCTCGGCGTTCTTCGGCACCGCCCACCAGGGCAAGGTGGCCTACGCGGCCGGATACACGGGGCTCGGCGTCGGGGCCACCCGGTTCGGCGCCGAGGTGATGCTCGACCTGCTGGCCGGGGAGCGCACCGAGCGGACCGAACTGGAGATGGTCCGCAGAAAGCCGCTGCCGTTCCCGCCCGAGCCGTTCGCCTGGACGGGCATCGCCCTCACCAAGTGGTCGCTGGCCCGCGCGGACGCGCGGGGCGGCCGCCGCAACCTGTGGCTGCGGACGCTGGACAGACTGGGTCTGGGCTTCGACAGCTGAGCGGGCCGTCCGACCCGGCCGCGCGGGTGTGAGCCGGTTCACTCCAACGGGAGGCCGGAACCCGCGTAATGACCCCGGCAGGACCCCCTTCTCCCTCGTGGCGGTCGTGGACGCAGCACGCGTCCGCGACCGCCACGAGCTTCACGAGAGAGAAGGGGGTCTTCCTCATGACAGGGGCCAAGACGGCGGTCGAGTGGCTCGCATCCGTCGCACCCGATCCCGAGGCCTGCCGCTGGGAGTGGGAGCGCAACCCGCTCGGGGTCGCACTGCTGCCGGCCGGCAGCGCCTGGGACGTGCTGATCCTGCCCGGCGAACTCGGCTACGCCACGCTCGACGTGCTCAGCCGCGTCCTCGACCGGCCGGGCCCCGTGCTCGTCGACTTCGGCGACGCGCGCATGGGGTTCTTCGTGCCGCCCGGCACCGCCGCCCGCTGGCTCGGCACGGGCATCCGCACCGCGGGCGCCGGCACCTGGATCGTCGTGCCGTACCCGGGGCGCTCCTCGCCCGGTGGCGTCCGCTGGCTGGTCCCGCCGGACGGCTCGGGCCTGCTGACGGACCCCGCCCTGCTGGAACTGGCGATGCACGAGGCGGCCGCGGGTCTGGCCACCCGGAACGGTGACTAGGTCGTGTCCGTAAAGTCCCGTCGTCCGCCCGCAGGGCAGGCGGGACTTTACGGACACGGCCTAGGTGTATTGATCACGAGCGTTGTTAACGGTTGCCGGGCTTGATCATGGCGAAGACCTCCGATGTGGTGGAGCTGTCTAGGAACACACCGCACGGAGGCCTTCGTGTCCCACCGTAATGCCCGGCTGACCGTTCACGGCAGGCGGCTGCTCGTCGAGCGGGTCCGCGCAGGCCGTCCGGTCGCGCATGTCGCGGCCGAGATGGGCATCTCGCGCGTCACAGCCCACAAGTGGGTGCGCCGCTGGCGGGCCGAAGGCGAGCAAGGGCTGCACGACCGCTCCAGCCGGCCCCGCACCACACCGCACCGCACCCCGGCCACGACCGAGGCCCGGGTGTGCCGCCTGCGCCAGGACCGCAAGCTCGGCCCCGCACGGCTGGGACCGATCCTGGGCCTGCCCGCCTCCACCGTGCACCGCATCCTGACCCGGCACGGCCTCAACCGCCTGGCCTTCCTGGACCGGCCCACCGGCCAGATCATCCGCCGCTACGAACGCGACCGTCCCGGCGAACTCGTCCACGTGGATGTCAAGAAACTCGGCCGCATCCCCGACGGCGGCGGCCACAAGGTCCTGGGCCGTCAAGCGGGCCGGGCCACTCGCAGCGCGATGGGCTTCGACTACATCCACTCCGCCGTCGACGACCACAGCCGCCTCGCCTACAGCGAGATCCACGCGGACGAGAAGGCCGCCACCTGCGCAGACTTCCTCCGCCGGGCCGCGGCCTTCTTCCAGACCACGGGCATCGACCGCATCGAACGGGTCCTGACCGACAACGCCTGGCCCTACCGCAAGAGCTTCGCCTGGCAGCAGGCCCTCGCCGACCTCGACGCGACCGGCAAGCTGACCCGCCCCTACCGGCCGCAGACCAACGGTAAGGTCGAACGCTTCAACCGCACCCTGCTCGACGAATGGGCCTACCTCAAGCCCTACACCAGCAACAACGAACGAACAGCAGCCCTGGCAGACTTCCTGCACACCTACAACCACCACCGCTGCCACACCGCACTCGGCGGCCACCCACCGATCAGCCGCGTGAACAACGCCGCGGGCCAATACAACTAGGGCCTGCCGGTGCCGCCCGGGCGTGGCGTCCGCGTCAGGAACAGCCACAGCGACGTCAGCAGCACCGCGCTCAGACACCAACTGGCCACCACGTCCAGCGGCCAGTGGTAGCCGCGGCGGACCAGGCCGTAACTCACCCCGAGCACGAGGACGGCGCAGACGGCGACCAGGGCCCGGCGGGCGGGGGCGGTGCGCAGCCCGGGGAGCAGGAGCAGGGTCGCGCCGCCGTAGGCGACGGCGGCCGTGGCGGTGTGACCGGAGGGGTAGTAGCCGGTGCCCGGGGGGACGAGCGGCGGGCCCGGGCGGTCGGTGAGCTCCTTCAGCGGGACGACCAGCGCCGGGACCAGCGCCATGAGCAGGGCGGCGGCGACCACCGGCAGCCACCGGCGGCCGGTGCCGTCGCGGTGGGCGCGCACGGCGGCGTACCCGGCGGCGACGGCGAGGACCGGGACCGCCACCCCGACGTTGCCCAGGTCCGACAGGAGTTCGGAGAACCGATCGGGGCCGGCCAGCACACGGCTGAGCCGCTCGTCGAGCCGCAGCAGCGGGCCGTCGGCGACGACCTGCCAGGTGATCAGGGCGAAGAGCAGGGCGGGCGCACCGAGCAGCGGGACCAGGGCGCCGGGGCGGGCGCGGGGCGGGGCGTGTTCCTGGTGCGCGGAGATCGGCATGGGGCCCAGCTTGGCACGAGCGCGGACGTCCACGAGCGGGCCTGTCGGTGCCGGGTGCGACACTGCCCGGCATGACGGCACCGAACGCGAAGGCGGACCTGCTCCGCTACCTGCAGGACGCCCGGGACGCGCTCCTGTGGAAGCTCGAAGGGCTCTCCGAGTACGACGCCCGCCGCCCGCTCACCCCGACCGGGACCAATCTGCTCGGGCTGGTCAAGCATGTCGCCGGGGTGGAGCTCGGGTACCTCGGGGACACGTTCGGGCGGCCGTACTTCACCGCGGAACCGCCGCCGCCCTGGTGGTACACGCGGGACACCGAACCGAACGCCGACATGTGGGCCACGCCGGACGAGTCCCGTGAGCGGATCGAGGACCTCTACCGGCAGGCGTGGCGGCACTCGGACGCGACGGTCGCGGCCCTGGACCTGGACGCGACCGGCCGGGTGCCGTGGTGGCCCGAGGAGCGGCGGGAGGTGACGCTGCACCACGTCCTGGTGCGGGTGATCGCCGACACGCAGCGGCACGCCGGCCACGCGGACATCGTGCGCGAGCTCATCGACGGGAGCGCCGGCCATATCCCGACCTCGGACAACCTGCCGGAAGGCGACCGGGCGTGGTGGGAGAGCCACCGGGCCCGGCTGGAGCGGGCCGCGCGCGAGGCGTCCGGCGGCTGAGGAGAAGGAGGAGGACAAGAGGGAGGTCGGCCGCCCCGGAACAGGGGGGGTGGTTCCGAGGCGGCCGTCCGGACCGGAACGTCGCGCGCCCCGGGGGGTTTGGGGCGGGCGACCGTCCGATCGGTGAGGAGATCCAGAGCCTCAGGCTCCGGTTGTGTGCGCGAGGGCACGACCAGGTCGAAGCTGGGGAGGCCCCGGCCTGGTGTCACCCACAGTCCCCTGTGGGCGGGGTGTATCTCTCATCTGGGTAGAACCTACGACAGGGGCAGGGCTCAGGACAGGCCGCGGGGCGCCCTGTCATCCACCTCGCACACCTTCTTCACACGCTCTGCCGCTCGCCGCCCCGGTAGCGGAACCGGGGCGGCTCACCTGCCCCGACGGCGCCTCAGATGCGCGCCGCGCGGGCTCAGAGGCGGGCGAAGCCCTGCTCGATGATGTCGAGGCCCTCGTTCAGCAGGTCCTCGCCGATCACCAGCGGCGGCAGGAAGCGGAGGACGTTGCCGTAGGTGCCACAGGTCAGGACCAGCAGGCCCTCCTGGTGGCAGGCCTTGGCGAGCGCGGCGGTCGCCTCCGGGTTCGGCTCCTTGGTGGCGCGGTCCTTGACCAGCTCGATGGCGATCATCGCGCCGCGGCCGCGCACGTCGCCGATGATGTCGAACTTCTCCTGCATGGCCGAAAGCCGCGCCTTCATCACGGCCTCGATGTGCTTGGCCCGGGCGTTCAGGTCGAGCTCGCGCATGGTCTCGATCGCGCCCAGCGCGCCCGCGCAGGCGACCGGGTTGCCGCCGTACGTACCGCCCAGACCGCCCGCGTGCGCGGCGTCCATGATCTCGGCACGCCCGGTCACGGCCGCCAGCGGCAGACCGCCGGCGATGCCCTTGGCGGTCGTGATCAGGTCCGGGACGATCCCCTCGTCCTCGCACGCGAACCACTGGCCCGTGCGGCAGAAGCCGGACTGGATCTCGTCGGCGACGAAGACGATGCCGTGCTCGGAGGCGAACTCCCGGATCGCCGGCAGGAAGCCCTTGGCCGGCTCGATGAAGCCGCCCTCGCCGAGCACCGGCTCGATGATGATCGCGGCGACGTTCTCGGCGCCGACCTGCTTGCTGATCTGGTCGATCGCCTGGGCGGCGGCCTCGGGGCCGGCGTTCTCGGGACCCGTCGGCCAGCGGTAGCCGTACGCCACGGGCACCCGGTACACCTCGGGCGCGAACGGCCCGAAGCCGTGCTTGTACGGCATGTTCTTCGCGGTGAGCGCCATCGTCAGGTTGGTGCGCCCGTGGTACCCGTGGTCGAACACCACGACGGCCTGCCGCTTGGTGTAGGCCCGGGCGATCTTCACGGCGTTCTCGACGGCCTCGGCGCCGGAGTTGAACAGCGCGCTCTTCTTGGCGTGGTCACCCGGGGTGAGCTCGGCGAGCGCCTCGGCGACCTCGACGTAGCCCTCGTACGGCGTGACCATGAAACAGGTGTGGGTGAAGTCGGCGAGCTGCGCCGACGCCCGGCGTACGACGGCCTCGGCGGAGGCGCCGACGGACGTGACGGCGATGCCCGAGCCGAAGTCGATCAGGCGGTTGCCGTCGACGTCCTCGATGATCCCGCCGCCCGCGCGCGCGGTGAACACGGGCAGCACGGAGCCCACGCCCTGCGCGACCGCGGCGGTGCGGCGGGCCTGCAGCTCCTGCGACTTCGGGCCGGGAATGGCGGTGACGACACGACGCTCCTGCGGCAGTGCGCTCATGCGGGGCTCCTGGGGTGGTGCGGACGGGCCTGTACAGACACTGTGACTTCTTTTCCCGCAGGCTAGGGCGGGGGGAGGGGGGTGGGCATGCTCCATGTGGGCGTTGTCGGCACGGCGGCTTGTCCGGGGTGGACATGGCAGTCTCGGCCACCCGTGCCCACGACGCGGCCGCGCAATCGGTGAACTCCCCAGGGGAGGGCGTTAGATTGGCTCGCTGATGGTGGACGGAGCGGCTGGTCAGGGGGCAAGGGCGATGGACAGCGACGGGACGCAGGAAGCCCGGGGCACGCATGCGAACCCCGTGCCGCGTCCGGCAGGGCCACCGGAGATCCCGGCGATGCCTCCCCGGCCGCCCCAGGCGCCGCCGGCGCCGCCGCTGCCGGACGGGTCGGCCTTCCTCGCGTGGCTGCGCGCGCCCCGGCCGGAGGCCGCGCCGGGCGTGTGGCGGTTCGGGCACCGGCCCCGGCCCGCCGAGGAACCCGACGTCACCCCCACCCGGCAGCTGATCAGCGGGGCGCTGATCGCGTTCCTGGTGGGGTGGCTGATCTGGTCGCTGCTGCAGAACGGGTACCTCGGCAACTGGTGGTGGGTGCCCTTCGACCTGATCGTCCCCGACGCCTGGCGCGGCGCCGACAGCGATCTCGGCGAGACCGGCACGTTCCTGGTGTACCGGGGCTACGAGCTGCTCGTAGCCCTGGCGATCATGGTCGGGGTGGCGCGCCTCGGCCGCTGGGGCGAGGTCTGGCGCCGCTTCGTCACCGCGCGCTTCCGCCGGCCCGAGAACCAGGCCGGCCCGACGGCGCCCCAGGACGACCCGGCCCAGTGGAACGAGCTGCGCGCCGCCGGTGCCGTCGACGCGGCCGAGCGGCTGGCCGCCGACGCCCGCTCCGGTCTCATGCGGGACGTCGACCACGCCCGGATCCAGCGGGCCTGGCAGGGCGTGCGCACCGGACGGCACAGCCTCGCCACCTTCAGCACAGCGGTGCTGAAGGACGGCGCCGCCGCCTGCCTCCACCCTTCCGGCTACCGCGACCTGCCGGCCAGGCTCGCCCGCCACGACCTGCTCACCGGGCAGGTACGGCTGGGCACCGCCGTGGACGACGTCCGCAACCCCTACACCTACCGCGGCGCCGGGCTCGCCCTCGGGCCCGACCTGCTGGGCACCTCGCTCGTCGCCGTCGGCCCCGCTGGTTCCGGGAAGACCGGGGCCGTCGTGCGGCCCGTCGCCGAGTCGTTGTGCCTGCACGCCCTGGCCGGGCGGGCCGCCGTCGTGGTGGTCGGCGGGGCCGGAGCCGGGCTCGGACCCGCCGACGCGTACGACGTCGTCGTGCGGATCGGCAACCAGGAGTCCGAGTACGACCTCGACCTGTACGGCGGCACCGGCGACCCGGACGAGGCCGCGGCCGTGCTCGCCGAAGGGCTGGTCGGGGACCTCGCCGATCCGCACCCGGGCAGCGACACCCGGCGCTCCACCACCGTGCTCGCGCAACTGCTCGGCCCGTTCCGCGCCGTCCACGGGCGTTTCCCCTCCGTACCGGAGCTGCGGCAGCTGCTCGACGGGGCGCCGGGGCCGTTCGCCGCGCTGCGGCGGGGGCTGCAGGAGTCCGGGCAGGAGTCGCTGCTGCGCGAGCTCGACGCCCGGGAGCGGCAGATGGGGCAGCCCGGAGACGTCGGCGGGGTGCTGGCCGACCGGGTCGCGCTGCTCGACCGGCCCGCCTTCGCGGGCTTCTTCGACACCTCGGGCCAGTCGCGGCCGTTCACGCTGAAGGCCCTCGACCATCCCGTGCGCGTCCGCATCGACCTGCCCGAGCGCGGGCACGCCGACGCCTCCCGGCTGCTCGCGCGGCTGGTGCTCGCCCAGTTCACGGCCAGCGTCGCCGTACGCGAGGACCGGTCGCTGTTCGCCTGCCTGGTGCTCGACGACGCGACCGGGGTCGTCACGCCCGAGGCCGTGCGCGGCATCCAGCGGCTGCGGTCCGGGAACGCCGGTGTGGTGCTCACCCTGCGGACGCTGGACGACGTGGCCCGGCCGCTGCGGGGGCCGCTGCTGGGTGCCACCGGGTGCCGGATGGCCCTGGCGGGGCTGACGCCCTGGGACGGTCAGGACTTCGCCGAGGTGTGGGGCAAGGAGTGGACCGAGGCCCGTGACGTCACCGACCGGCAGATCATCGCCGAGACCCCGGCCGGCAAGGCGCTGCACGCGGTCCGGCGGGTGATCACCGGCAAGGCGCCGACCGCCCGGGCGGTGACCGTCCGGCAGGTCGAGCGTGAGCGCTGGTCCGCCTCGGAACTGGCCCACGCGGTGCCCGCCGGGCACGCGGTGCTGTCGCTGACCACGGTGCAGGGCGAGCACGCGCCGCCCCTGCTGGTGAATCTGCGGGGCTGAGGGCGCGGTACGCGGGGACCGTACGGTGAGGCAGAATCGTCACAGGTCGTTCATACGCCGCGGCCAAAAGGACACCCCGCGCACACCGCCCTGACGCAGACCTGAAGGCCTCATGCCCCCCACGCTCGCCTCGCTCGTCCACCACTCCGCGCTGAAGCTGACCGTGCGGGCGGGCGAGGACCGTCTGGACGTACCGGTCCGCTGGGCGCACGTCAGCGAGCTCGCCGACCCCGTGCCCTACATGGAGGGCGGGGAACTGCTGCTGATCACCGCGCTCAAGCTGGACGCCGAGGACCCGGAGGCCATGCGGCGCTACGTGCGGCGGCTGGCCGGGGCCGGCGTGGTCGGGCTCGGCTTCGCGGTGGGCGTCAACTACGAGGAGATCCCCCAGGCGCTCGTCGACGCCGCCCGGGAGGAGGGCCTGCCGCTGCTGGAGGTGCCGCGGCGGACGCCGTTCCTCGCCATCAGCAAGGCCGTGTCCGCCGCGATCGCCGCCGACCAGTACAAGGCCGTCACCGCCGGGTTCGCCGCCCAGCGCGAGCTGACCCGGCAGGCGCAGACCGGCGGGCCGGAAGGGCTGCTGGCCGCGCTGGCCGGCCAGGTCGACGGCTGGGCGGCGCTGTACGACGCGTCGGGCGCCGTCGTCGCCGCGGCTCCCGAGTGGGCCGGACGGCGGGCCGCGCGGCTCACCGGCGACGTGCAGCGGCTGCGGGACCGCCCGGCGCCGGCCTCGTCGGTGGTCGGCGGGCCGGAGAACGAGGACCGGGTCGAACTGCACACCGTGGGCACCGGCCGGCGCCCGCGCGCCGCGCTCGCCGTCGGCACCGCCGCCACCCTGGGCACCGCCGAGCGGTACGCCGTGCACTCGGCCATCGCCCTGCTGACCCTGACCACGGAACGCTCCCGGTCCCTCCAGGCGGCCGAGCAGCGGGTCGGCGCGGCGGTGCTGCGCATGCTGCTGGCCGGGGAGCCGGACCACGCGCGGGCGGTCGCCGGGGACCTGTACGGCGGGCTGCTGGACGCGCCGTTCCGGATGCTGGTCGCCGAGCGGGTGCCGGTGTCCGCCTCGGCGGCGCTGGCCCGGGCCGAGGGCCGCGCCGCCGCCCCCGCCCCCGACCGGTCCTCCGCCGCCGCGCTCGCCGCGGCCGACCCGGGCGGCGACCCCCTCGCGGCGCTCGCCGACGTCGTGGAGTCCGCGGCGGCCCGGGCCGGCGAGGCCGTGCTCGTCGTGCCGGAGGGGGAGCGGCTGGTGGTGCTGGCCGCGGACGGCGGCGCCGCGGCGGCGGCCTGCGCCGAGTACGCGGCCGCCCTGGAGGCGGCGCGGCGCACCGTGCGGGAGAAGGTGCCCGGCGGCGAGGAGGACGAACTGGTCGTGGGCCTGTCGGCACCGGCCGGGCCGATCGCCGCGTCGGCCGCGTACAAGCAGGCCGAGCAGGCCCTGTCGGTGGCCAGACGGCGCGGACGCGTCCTGGTGGAGCACGAGCGGATGGCGGCCGGGTCCGTACTGCCGCTGCTCGCCGACGACGCCGTACGGGCGTTCGCCGACGGCATGCTCCGTCCGCTGTACGAGCACGACGCCACGGGCCGCGGCGACCTGGTCGCCTCCCTGCGCGCCTGGCTGTCCCGGCACGGCCAGTGGGACGCGGCGGCGGCCGACCTCGGCGTCCACCGCCACACCCTGCGCTACCGCATGCGCCGCGTCGAGGAGATCCTGGGCCGCTCCCTGGACGACCCGGACGCCCGGATGGAACTCTGGCTGGCCCTGAAGGCGACCGGCACGGACTAGCCAAACCGTAGTGTCCGGGGGTGTCACTGCTACGGCCCGGACAAGCGCCCTTCGGCCGCTCCGCCCCTACCGTTGGTCCCGTACCACTGGATCACCCCCAACGCCGAAGGGCCGGAACGAACATGACCTCCACCCACGCCTTCTGGCTCGCCGGCCGCCAGGCCACCGGCGAGGACACCTTCGACGTCACCTCCCCCTGGGACGGGCGGCTCGTGGGCACGGTGAGCGTGCCGACGGACGCGCAGGTCGAGGAGGCCGTGGCCGCCGCCTACGCCGTGCGCGACGAGTTCGCCGCCACCCCGGCCCACGTGCGCGCCGCCGCCCTCGACCACGTCAGCAGGCGCCTCGCCGAGCGCACCGAGGAGATCGCGCGGCTGATCTCCGCCGAGAACGGCAAGCCCATGAAGTGGGCGCGCGGCGAGGTCGGCCGTGCCGTCTCCGTGTTCCGCTTCGCGGCCGAGGAGGCCCGGCGGTTCAACGGCGGTGAGGCCCAGCGCCTCGACACCGACCTCGGCGGCCAGGGCCGGCTCGCCCTCACGCGCCGGTTCCCCAAGGGCGTCGTGCTGGGCATCGCGCCCTTCAACTTCCCGCTGAACCTGTGCGCCCACAAGGTCGCCCCGGCCGTCGCCGCCGGCGCCCCGATCATCCTCAAGCCGGCTCCCGCCACCCCGCTGTCCGGCCTGATCATCGGCGACCTGCTCGCCGAGACGGAGCTGCCCGCCGGCTCCTGGAGCATCCTGCCGGTCGCCAACGAGAAGATGCCCGCCCTGGTCCAGGACGAGCGCCTGCCCGTGATCTCCTTCACCGGCTCCGAGAAGGTCGGCTACGCGATCATGGACTCGGTGCCGCGCAAGCACTGCACCCTGGAACTGGGCGGCAACGGCGCGGCCGTCGTCCTCGCCGACTGGGCGAGCGACGAGGACCTGGAGTGGGCGGCGAACCGCATCGCCACCTTCTCCAACTACCAGGGCGGCCAGTCCTGCATCTCCGTCCAGCGCGTCATCGCCGACGCCTCGGTGTACGACCGGCTGCTGCCGCGCATCGTCGCCGCCGTCGAGGCCCAGGTCACCGGTGACCCGAGCGACGACGCCACCGACGTCGGCCCGCTGGTCAGCGAGGACGCCGCCAAGCGCGTCGAGACCTGGGTGCGGGAGGCGGTGGACGCCGGTGCGCGGCTGCTGACCGGCGGCAAGCGCGAGGGCGCCTCCTACGCGCCGACCGTCCTGGCCGAGGTCCCGGCCGACGTGACGATCTCCTGCGAGGAGGTCTTCGGGCCGGTGCTCACCGTGCAGAAGGTCGACGGCGAGGCCGAGGCCTTCGCCGCCGTCAACGACTCCAAGTACGGCCTCCAGGCGGGGGTGTTCACGCACGACCTGCAGACCGCCTTCCGCGCCCACCGGGCCCTGGAGGTCGGCGGCGTGGTCGTCGGCGACGTCCCGTCCTACCGCGCCGACCAGATGCCGTACGGCGGTGTGAAGCAGTCCGGTGTGGGCCGCGAGGGCGTCCGGTTCGCGATGGAGGACTACACCTACGAGCGGGTGATGGTCCTGACCGGAATCACTCTCTAGCTTATGGGAACCATTTTCATATAGGCTCTGCGAAGGGGCCCGGCACCGATGCCTTCCGGTGCCGGGCCCCTCCTTCGTGCCGGCCTGTTCCGGACCCTCAACCGGAGAAGCCGACGTGCGCGAGCCGCAGCGGGCCGCGCAGCGCGAGGTGCACGTCGTGGACGCCCGCGGCGGCGACGGCGGCGACCAGCGGCACGTAGTCGTACGGGCCCGCGGTCGGCGCGGCGGTCGACAGCACCGCGAGCACCGGGCCGCCGTCCAGGGACAGCTCCACCGTGCCCCCGCCCGCCACCTCCATCGTCACCCCCGAGACACCGGTACCGAAGTCGCAGGCCCGGTAGACGAGTTCCCCGCTTGAGCCGTCGGCCGGTGTCACCGCGTCGCCCGACACCTTCGTCCGGTCCACGATCTCGATGCCGCGCTGCTCGTCGAAGGAGGCGGCGGCCAGGCCCTCCGTGACGGCCGCGCGCGGGAGGGCGGGCTCACCGGCCGGCGTGACCCGCGCCCGCAGCCGGATGTCCTCGCTGGAGGCGCCGGCCAGCAGCTCGTAGGCGCCCGGCTCCACCCGCCACCGCTCCCGGGCCACGTCCCAGAACGCCAGGGCGGACAGCGGGACGTCGAAGGTCAGCCGTGCCGTGGCGCCCGGGGCGAGCGTGATCCGGCGGTGGTCCAGCAGCTCGCGGCGCGGACGCGGCCGGGACGGGTCGACGGCCCGCCCGTAGAGCTGGGCCACCTCGTCGGCCGTGACCGGGCCGGTGTTGGTGACCGAGAAGGAGACCCGCACCCCCTCCTCGCCGGCCGTCGCGGTCAGTCCGTCGTAGGCGAACGACGCGTAGGACAGGCCGTGCCCGAAGGGGAACAGGGGGGTGCCCTCGAAGTAGAGGTACGTCTGGCGGCTGCCGATCACGTCGTAGTCGAGCAGGCCGGGCAGGTCGGCGTCGGAGGCGTACCAGGTCTGCGGCAGGCGGCCGGCCGGGGAGACGTCGCCGGCCAGGACCCGGGCCAGGGCGGTGCCGGCCGCCTGGCCGCCGTGCGCGGTCCACAGCACCGCCGGCAGCTCCGCCGGGTCGACGGCGTACGGGTAGGCGCTGACCAGGGCCAGCACGGTGGCCGGGTTGGCCGCGCGGGCCGCCCGCAGCAGCCGCTCCTGGTGGTCCGGCAGCCGCAGTGTCGTACGGTCCTCGGTCTCCCGGCCGCCCAGGTGCGGGTCGTTGCCCGCGACCACCACGACCACGTCCGCCCGGGCGGCGGCCCGCGCCACCGCCTCCTCGCCGCGCTCGGCGACGACCAGCTCGAAGACCTCGGGATCCTCGTCGGCAACCTTCACGCCGTCGGCGGAGACACAGACGTGCCGACCCGTTCCCAGGTGCTTGAGGAGGTGCCCGTCCCCGTGCGGTTCCAGAGCGAACGTCTCCTGCACGACCCAGCCGCCCGGCTGGTCGGCGGCGGCACGGACGTACCCGTCCTCGGCGACCGAGAGGTAGCGGCCGTCGGGCGCCCGCAGGGTCAGCACGCCCCCGCCCCAGTCGACCAGGGCCAGTTCGGTGCCGGCCGCGTCGGTGGTGAGCGGGGGCAGGTCGGTGCGGCCCGCCAGCAGCGCCGGGTCGAGCGCGCCCTCGGCGCCGCGCACCTCGTCGGCGGCGTCCCCGGCCACCGGCACGCGCAGGAACGCGCCCGACGCCGTGCGCAACCGGATGCGGTCCACGCCCTCGGCGAACTCCACCCGCTCCGCGCCGAACCGCTCGTACAGGCCCTCCAACGGGGTCGAGCGGTGGAGGAGGGTGCCGCTGTACCAGTCGAGCTTGCACTCGTCGGCGAGCAGCCCCACCACGGCGACGCGGGTGCCGGGGGCCAGGGGCAGCAGCCCGTCGTTCTTCAGCAGCACGATCGCCTGCTCGGCGGCCTCCTGCGCCAGGGCGCGGTGCTCCGGGGTGTCGAACGCGGCCGTCGCCTCGTGCGGGTCCTCGCGCGGGTCGAACTCGCCGAGCCGGAAGCGCACCGAAAGCTGGCGGCGCACGGCCGTGTCGACGTCCGCCTCCGTCAGCAGGCCGCGCTCCAGGGCCCGCCGCAGCCGCCCGGTGATCGGCGAGGAGTCCGTGCCGTGGTCGGTGAAGCTGTCGACGCCCGCCACGAGCGCGGCGGCGGTCGCCTCCTCGTGCGTGTCGAAGTAGTGCTCGGCGTCGACCAGGTTGCTCGGCGCGCCCGCGTCCGAGCAGACCAGCAGCTCCTGGCCGGTCCAGGTGCGCAGGTGCTCGCGCAGATGGGGCGAGACGTGGTTGGGGCGGCCGTTGACCAGGTTGTACGCCGGCATCACCCCGGCCACCGCGCCCGCCTCCACGGTGGCGCGGAAGGCCCGCAGGTCGTACTCGTGCAGCACGCGCGGGCGCACCGAGCTCGACGAAGTGGTGCGGTCCGTCTCGTTGTTGTGCGCGAGCCAGTGCTTCAGCACGGGCGCGGTGCGCCAGTACACCGGGTGGTCGCCGCGCAGGCCGCGCGTGTAGGCGGTGGCGATCGCCGAGGTCAGCCGCGGGTCCTCCGAGTAGCCCTCCTCGTTGCGGCCCCACAGGGGGTGGCGCAGCAGGTTCACCGTCGGGGCCCAGACGTTGAGGCCGACCCGGTCGTCCTTGGCGCGCATCGCGCGGACCTCCCGGGACACGGCGTCGCCGACCCGCCGCACCAGCTCGGGGTTCCAGGTCGCGCCGAGCCCGACGGCCTGCGGGAAGACCGTCGCCGGACCCATCCAGGCCACGCCGTGCAGCGCCTCCTGGCCGGTGCGGAACGCGGCGATCCCGAGCCGTTCGACGGCGGGCGCGAACTGGTGGAGGAAGGAGATCTTCTCGTCGAGGGTGAGCCGTCCCAGCAGGTCGTCGACCCGTTCCGCGAAGGGCAGCCGCGGATCACGGAACGGTTCGGTGGGTGGCGTGTGTGCGGTCACGTGGGGATCCCTTGCACTGAATCGGCCAGGCGCTTTCGAAGCGCTTCGATGCTGGTTCGACGACCGGTCGGGTGTCAAGGGAGCGGCGTCAACCCTTCAAGTGGGGTACAAAAAAGCTCGCGACCGAGCCCACGAGGAAGTTTCGGAACGACCCTTGTGCGCCCTGGGGCGGTCACTTAACCTCACAGCAACATCGAAGCGCTTCGACTGGCGAGCCCCGGTGCATCGGTCGAAGTCCCGCTTCAGCTCAGCCAGTTCCACTCGAGACACCACAGCCGACGGCCTCCGCCGGGTGTCCTGGTGTGCCATGAAGGGTTGACGCAATGACGCCGAACGCCGCCTCCGCCTCCTCGGGACCGAGCCGGAGAAGTTTCCTCGCCTCCACGGCGGTCGCCACCGCAGCGGTGGCGGGTGGGATGCCGCTGCTCGCCGCGTGCGGCGGTTCGGACGGCGGGTCGCGCGACGGCACCACCTCGGGCAAGGACGCCGAGAAGATCCTGCCCGCCTTCGTGGCGAGCAACGTGGTGAAGCCGGACATCCCGTCGAAGAACGGCTCGGCCGCCGGCTTCACCGGCAAGCTGGACCTCGCCACCCTCAAGACGTCCGTGCCGAAGAAGCTCGGCAAGGGCGGCAAGGTCACCGTCATGGCGCCGTTCTGGGGCTCGCCGCCGAAGCAGGGCAACGCCTACTACACGGCGATGAACGACCTGATCGGCGTCGACGTCGTCTGGCAGAACCAGGACGGCAACACCTACGACCAGAAGCTCGGCGCGGTCCTCGCCTCCAGCGACGTCCCGGACGTGGTGGTCGTCCCCGGGTGGAACATGGGCGGCAAGATACCCAGCGCCATCATCAGCAAGTTCGCCGACCTCGGCCCCTACCTGTCCGGGGACGAGGTCAAGGAGTACCCGAACCTCGCCGCGATCCCGACCGACGCCTGGCGGCGTTCCATCTTCGGCGGCAAGCTGCGCGGCCTGCCCATGCCGGCGCCGTCCGCCCCCTCCATGGTGCCCCTGTACCGGCAGGACGTCTTCGAGAAGGAGGGCTACGAAGTCCCGCAGTCCTGCGACGAGTTCATGGACCTGGCCAAGGAGATCACCAACGCCAGGGCCAAGCGGTGGGCGTGCCTGGACATGAAGTGGACCGCCTTCCAGGCCTTCGGTGTGCTCTCCGGCAGTGAGAAACCGCTCGGCTGGAACCTGGTCGACGGCAAGCTCGTCAACCGCATCGAGACCGAGGAGTTCCTCGAGGCCCTGGAGTGGTCCCGCAAGCTCTTCGCCGCCGGGGTCGTCCACCCCGACTCCAAGATGGGCAAGAACGCCCCCGACCCGGGTCCCAAGTTCGCGGCGGGCGAGTTCCTGATCTACCCCAACAACATCTCCCAGTGGTGGGGCCGCACCGCCGAACAGGCCACGCAGAACCCGGAGTTCAAGATCTGGGGCATGGACGTCTGGGGCCACGACGGAGGCGATCCCACCCTGTGGGCCGATCAGCCCGCCGGCATCTTCGCCTTCGTCAGCGAGAAGGCCTCCGAGTCGGTCGTCCGCGACGTGCTGGCCGTCGCCAACGTCACCGCGGCGCCGTACGGCACCAAGGAGTACATGATGACCAACTACGGCGTCGAAGGCACCCACTACACCGTCGAGGACGGCGTCCCGGTCAAGACCGACAAGGGCAACATCGAGGTGATGAACGCCTACGTCATGGTCGCCTCTCCCGCCGCGACCCTCGCGCACCCCGACTTCCCCGAGGTCGCCAGGGGCCAGGTCGAGTGGCAGCAGCGGATGGGCGCGTTCGCCAGGAAGTCCTCCTTCTGGGGCATGCAGATCACCGAGCCCGCCCGGTACACCAACCTCACCAACGACGTCGAGCAGCTCGAGGACGACATCGTCCGCGGCCGGAAGAAGATCAGCGACATGCAGCAGTTCGTCTCCGACTGGAAGAGCAAGGGCGGCGACAAGCTGCGCGACTGGTACCGCGAGCTCCTCGACGAGAACGGCTCGGCGGCGAGCTGACCCGGCCCTGAGGCAAGGAGAACAGCCGTGTCACACAGCACGGTGCCCCGCAGCGGTACCGAGGCCGCAACGCCCGAGACGACCCCGGTGGCGCCCGGTGACGTCACCGGATCCCGAAAGAGGCCGCCCGAGGCCGGACTGAGCCTCCGGCACAGGTTCCGGCGCGATCGCGTCCTGCTCCTCATGACCCTGCCGGCCGTCCTGCTGGTGCTGGTCTTCAACTACCTGCCCATCCTCGGCAACGTCGTCGCCTTCCAGGACTACGACCCCTACATCAGCGACAACGGCGTCGTCTCCATCCTGAACAGCCCCTTCGTGGGCCTGGAGAACTTCCAGCGGATCTTCGAGGACTCGGCCTTCTGGAACGCCGTCGAGAACACGCTGGTGCTGTTCTTCGTCCAGCTCGTGCTGTTCTTCCCGATCCCGATCCTGCTCGCGCTGCTCATCAACAGCGTGGTCCGGCCCCGTGTGCGGGCCGTCGCGCAGGCGGTGCTCTACCTGCCGCACTTCTTCTCGTGGGTGCTGGTCATCGCCGTCTTCCAGCAGATGTTCGGCGGCGCGGGGATGCTCTCCCAGCTGCTGCGGCGGAACGGGTACGACGGCATCGACATCATGACCAACCCGGACACGTTCGCCTTCCTGCTCACCGCGCAGAGTGTGTGGAAGGACGCCGGGTGGGGGATCATCGTCTTCCTCGCGGCCCTGGCCTCGGTGTCCCAGGACCACTACGAGGCGGCCGCGATGGACGGCGCCGGACGCTGGCGCCGCATGTGGCACGTGACGCTGCCCGCCCTGCGACCGGTGATCGCGCTCCTGCTCGTGCTGCGCGTCGGCGACGCCCTGACCGTCGGGTTCGAGCAGATCCTGCTGCAACGCGACGCCGTCGGACCGGGAGCGGGGGAGGTCCTCGACACCTTCGTGTGGTGGAACGGCGTGCGCAACCAGGACTTCAGCTACGCGGCCGCCGCCGGTCTCGTCAAGGGCGTGGTCAGCATCGGCCTGGTCCTCGCCGCGAACAAGGTGGCCCATCTCATGGGCGAGCAGGGGGTGTACAAGAAGTGACCGCCGTCGTCGACAAGCCGGCGAACAAGCCGCGCCCGTGGGCCGCACCGCCCCGCCCCGCGTGGGAGGAGGAGCCCTCCAGGGCCGGCCTCGCGGGCAAGGGCATCGCCCTGTCCTTCGCCTGCCTGGCGATCCTCTTCCCGCTGTGGATCGTGGTCGTCACCAGCCTCTCCTCACGGAGGACCATCGACGAGGCCGGCGGCCTGGTGCTGGTGCCCAAGGGCATCACCTTCATCGCGTACCGGGAACTGCTCGGCGGCGGCCAGGTCACCCGCGCCGCGGTCATCAGCATCCTCGTCACCCTGGTCGGCACGCTGTTCTCCATGGCGGTGTCCGTCCTGTGCGCCTACGGCCTGTCCCGCAGCGGTTCCCTCGGCCACCGCTGGATCCTGATGACGTTGCTGGCGACCATGTTCTTCAGCGCCGGCCTCATCCCCACGTACCTGCTCGTGCAGTCCCTCGGCCTGACGGACAGCTACCTCGCGCTGATCCTGCCGAGCGCGGTGAGCGTCTTCAACATCCTGGTGCTGCGGGGCTTCTTCATGGGGATCTCGCAGGAACTCGTCGACAGCGCGCGCATCGACGGTGCCGGGGACGTCCGCATCCTCTGGCAGATCGTCATGCCGCTGTCCCGGGCCGTCCTCGCGGTGATCACGCTGTTCTACGCGGTGGGCTACTGGAGCGCCTGGTTCAACGCGTCGCTCTACCTGAACGACCAGGACATGATGCCGTTGCAGAACGTGATGATCCAGCTCGTGCAGAAGCAGGAAGCGCCGGTCGGTCTCGGACAGGCCATCAAGACGGGTCAGCTGTCGGGACTGGCGGTGCAGATGGCGGTCATGGTGATGGCCCTGTTGCCGGTCGCCGTGCTGTCGCCCTTCGTCCAGAGGCACTTCAAGAAGGGGATGCTCACGGGCGCGGTCAAGGGCTGACACCCCCGGGCTGCCCGCCGCCGCCCGTGTGCGGCCTTCGCCGTGGTCGATCGCGCGGTTCCCCGCGCCCCTTCCGGGGCGCCTCCCCCCTCCTCCCCGATGCCGAGGTGTGCCATGCATGCGTCCAGCCCGAGCAGAAGAACCGTCCTGGCCGGGGCCGCGGCCGTCACCGCGCTCAGCGGTGTTCCTCTCCTGCCCGGGCGCGCGCACGCCGCCGGCGAGGCCTACCGCTGGCGCAACGTCGTCCAGGGCGGCACCGGGTTCATCACCGGCGTGCTGTTCCACCCCGCCGTGCGCGGCCTCGCCTACGCCCGGACCGACATCGGGGGCGCCTACCGCTGGGAGGACCGGACCGGCCGGTGGGTCCCGCTGACCGACCACATCGGCTGGGACGACTGGAACCTGCTGGGCGTGGAGGCCATGGCCGTCGACCCGGCCCACCCGGACCGGCTCTACCTCGCCCTCGGCACCTACGCCCAGCCCTGGGCCGGCAACGGGGCCGTGCTGCGCTCCGAGGACCGCGGAGCCACCTGGCGGCGCACCGACCTCACCGTGCAGCTCGGCGCCAACGAGGACGGGCGCGGCTGCGGCGAGCGGCTGCTCGTCGACCCGCGCGACAGCGACACCCTCTGGCTCGGCACCCGGCACGACGGGCTGCTCAGGTCGGGAGACCGCGGCGCCACGTGGCAAGCGGTGCACCTCCCCGTCACGCCGCGTCCCACCGGCCAGGGCATCACGCTCCTGGTCGCGGCGGGCCGTACCGTCTACGCCGGCTGGGGCGACTCCGACGGCACCGCCGCGAACCTCTACCGCACCGCCGGCAGAACCACCTGGGAGGCCGTCCCCGGGCAGCCCACGGGCACCGCCGCCAGGGTGCCGATCCGCGCCGCGTACGACCGGCACACCCGCGAGCTGTACGTGACGTACGCCGACGCCCCCGGACCCAACGGCCAGTCCGACGGCAGTGTGCACAAGCTCCGCACCACCAGCGGGACATGGACCGAGGTCACACCCGTCGAGCCCGGCGGGACCACCGGCGACGGCGGCACCGACTCCTTCGGCTACGGCGGGGTCGCCGTCGATGCCCGCCGGCCCGGCACGCTCGTCGTCTCCACCAACAACCGCTGGGCCGAGATCGACACCGTCTTCCGCTCCACCGACGGCGGCCGCAGCTGGACGTCCCTGAAAGACACGGCCGTCTTCGACGTCTCCGAGACGCCGTTCCTCAACTGGGGCGGCGACCAGCCCAAGTTCGGCTGGTGGATCCAGGCCCTCGCCCTCGACCCGTACGACTCGCGGCACGTCGTGTACGGCACGGGCGCCACCCTCTACGGCACCCGCGACCTCAGGCACTGGGCGCCGCGGATCCGCGGCCTGGAGGAGGCCTCCGTCCGCCAGCTGGTCTCGCCCCCGGCCGGCGAGGCGCACCTGCTCAGCGGGTCCGGGGACATCGGCGTGATGTACCACGAGCGCCTCACGGCCTCGCCCTCGCGCGGCATGGCGTCCAACCCGGTGTTCGGCACGTCGACCGGCCTGTCGCTGGCCGCGGCCGAGCCGTCGTACGTCGTCCGGGCGGGCTGGGGCGATCACGGCAACGGGGCCTGGTCGAACGACGGCGGCAAGACCTGGGCCCCCTTCGCGGCGCAGCCCGCCGTCGCCCGGAACGCCCCGGGGCCGATCGCCACCAACGCCGACGGCAGCGTGCTGCTGTGGTCCTTCGGCGCGGGCCACCCCGGCCACCGCTCGGCCGACAACGGCACCACCTGGACCGAGGTCGCCTCCTTCCCGAAGGGCGCCGTCCCGGTCGCGGACCCCGTCGACCCGGCCCGCTTCTACGCCTTCGACACCACCACCGGCACGGTGTTCGCCAGCACCGACGGCGGACTGACCTTCACCGCGGGGGCGACCGGCCTGGCCACGGGCGACGCCGAGTTCCAGTTGGCGGCCGCCCCGGGCCGGACCGGCGACCTGTGGCTCAGCCTGAAGGGGAACGGGCTGTGGCGCTCCACCGACGGCGGCGCGACCTGCACCAGGGTCGGCAGCTGCCGCGCCTCGCACACCCTGGGCTTCGGCAGGGCCGCCCGGGGCGCCGCCTACCCGGCGCTCTACCTGGTCGGCTCCACCGGCACGATCACCGCCGTGTACCGCTCCGACGACGAGGCGAAGACCTGGACGCGGATCAACGACGACCGGCACCAGTGGGGCTGGATCGGCGCCGCCGTCACGGGGGACCCGCGGGTCCACGGCCGGGTCTACCTCGCCACCAACGGGCGCGGCATCCAGTACGGGGACCCCGTCTGATGCCCGGCCTGAGCGACGCGACCCGGGGCCGTCTCCTCTTCGGCGGCGACTACAACCCGGAGCAGTGGCCCGAGGAGACCTGGCACGAGGACGTGCGGCTGATGAAGGCCGCGGGGGTCAACTCGGTCACCCTCGGCGTCTTCTCCTGGTCGGCGCTGGAACCGGAGCCGGGCGCACGGGAGTTCGCCTGGCTGGACACGCTGATGGACCTGATGCACGACCACGGCATCGGTGTCGTCCTCGCCACCCCGACCTCCTCGCCCCCGCCCTGGATGGGAAGGCTGCACCCCGACACCCTGCCCGTCACCGAGGACGGCCGCACCGAGTGGTGGGGCGGACGGCAGCACTTCTCGCACTCCAGCGCCACCTACCGGCGCTACGCCGCCGCCATCACCGAGGACCTGGCCGCCCGTTACGGCGGCCACCCGGCCCTGACCACGTGGCACATCAACAACGAGTACTGCACCTACGACTACGGCGACCAGGCCGCGGCCGCCTTCCGGCGCTGGCTGCGCGGGAAGTACCGCACGCTCGACGCCCTCAACGAGGCCTGGGGCACCGCCTTCTGGAGCCAGGGCTACGACACCTGGGACGGCATCCTGCCGCCCCGCCTGCCGCACTACCTGCGCAACCCCGGCCAGGTCCTGGACTTCCGGCGGTTCACCTCCGACCAGCTGCTGGAGTGCTTCACTGCCGAGCGGGACATCGTCCGCCGCCACACCCCGCACATCCCGGTCACCACCAACTTCATGCCGCTGTGGTCCGGGCAGGACGCGTGGCGCTGGGCCGGGGAGGAGGACGTGGTCTCCGTCGACCTCTACCCCGACCCGCGCGACCCGCTGGGCGCCCAGAGCGGGGCCCTGGTGCAGGACATGACCCGCTCCCAGGCGCGCGGTCCCTGGATGCTCATGGAACAGGCGGCCGGGCCGGTCAACTGGCGGGGCGTGAACCACCCCAAGCCCCGGGGCATGAACCGGCTGTGGTCGCTCCAGGCCGTGGCCCGGGGCGCCGACGCCGTCTGCTACTTCCAGTGGCGGCAGTCCCGGCAGGGCGCCGAGAAGTTCCACTCCGGCATGGTCAGCCACGCGGGGGAGGAGGGCCGGACGTACCAGGAGGTCAAGCAGCTCGGCGCCGACCTGGCGCGGATCGCCCCCGAGGTGAGCGGCCGGCACCTCACCGCGGACATCGCCGTCCTGCACGACTGGCACTCCTGGTGGGCCGGCGCCCACGACGGCCGGCTGTCCCGCCGGGTGGAGTACCCGGAGGTCCTGCGCGCCTGGCACGGGGCCCTGTGGCAGGCGCACCTCACCACCGACTTCGCCCACCCCGAGCATGATCTGACGCCGTACCCGCTGGTCGTCGTGCCCCAGCTGTACGCCCTCCCCGACACCGCGATCGGCAACCTCCTGGCGTACGTACGGCAGGGCGGCACCCTCGTCTGCGGTTTCCACACCGGCGTCGCCGACGAGGACGACCGGGTCCGCCCCGGCGGCATGGACGCCCGGCTGCGGGAGCTGTTCGGCATCCGCACGCTGCACGAGTGGTGGCCGCTGGACGAGGGGGAGACCGTCACCTGCGAGGGCTTCCGGGGCACCCTGTGGTCCGAGGAGCTGGAGGGCGACGGCACCGCCGAGGAGACCCTGCGCTACCGGGGCGGCGAGCTGGACGGACTGCCAGCCGTGCTGCGCAAGGGCCGGGCCTGGTACGTCTCCACCCTCCCGGAGCCCGCGGCGCTGCGCGACCTGCTGGCCCGCGTCGCGGCGGGCGCGGGCGTGCGGCCGGTGCTCGACGGGCTGCCCGAGCAGGTGGAGGCCGTGCGCCGGGGCGAGGTGCTGTTCGTGCTCAACCACGGCCGCGAGCCGGTCACCGTCGAGGTGCCCGGCACCCATCACGACCTGCTGACCGGGACCGACGTCACCGACCGGATCACCCTCGGGCGCCACGGAGCGGCGGTGCTCCGGCCATGACCGCCTCCGCCCCCGTCCACGGCACCTGGGAGCCGCACCCGGCCGACCGCTGGGAGGACGCCTTCCTCAGCGGCAACGGCCACCACGGCGCCCTTGTGTTCGGCGATCCGAACATCGAGCGGGTCGTCGTCACGCATCACACGCTGGTGCGGCCCAACGGCCGGGACGACCGGCCCCCGCAGCTCGCGGCCGGCCTCGCCGCCCTCCAGGACCGCCTGCTGGCCGGTGACACCAGTGCCGCCGAGAGCTTCACGGACGGCCGTCCGCTGCAGTGGGTGCAGCCCTTCCACCCCGCCTTCCAGGTCCGGCTGGCCCGGCCGCCCGGCGACCGCCCCGGCTACCGCCGGGACGTCGACTTCACCACCGGCGTGGTGAGCGCGGCCTGCGAGGGCTGGACCGGCCGGGTCTTCGTCTCCCGCGCCGACGACGTGATCGTCCACCATGTCACGGGCCCCGCCCTGACCCTCGACCTCGACCTGGACCACCGGCTCCCCGGCGCCCCCACCGGACTGGGCGTCGGCCACGGCGCCGTCCTCACCCCCGACGGCGCCCTGCTCAGCCTGCGCCTGCGCTACCCGGACAGCGACCGGGCCTGCACCGGCGTCACCCGGATCACCGTCACCGGGGGCACCACCACCCTGGTGCCCCCGGGCGTGCGGGTCGAGAACGCCCGGTCCGTGCTGATCCTCACCCGCGTCTTCCGGCACACCGGCGAACTCGACGTGGTCGCCGAGGGCCGTGCCCTGCGTGACCTGCCCGCCGACCCCGCCGAACTCCTCGACCGCCATGCCGCCCTGCACCGCACCGCCTACGCACGCGTCACCCTCGACCTGTGCGCCGACCCCGCCGAACGCGCCCTGCCCGGCTCCGAACTGCTCAAGCGGCCCCGCAGCACCGCCCTGCTGGAGCGCCTCTTCGCCGCCGGCCGCTACCACCTGCTCAGCGCGAGCGGCCTCTTCCCGCCCCGCCTGACCGGACTGTGGACCGGCGACTGGAACACCGCCTGGTCGGGCGCCTTCACCAACGACGCCAACCTCAACCTCCAGACCGCCTCGGCCGCGGCCGCCGCCCTGCCCGAGGTCACCGAGGCCCACGCGCGCCTGATCCGGCGCCTGCTGCCCGACTGGCGCGACAACGCCCGGGCCGTCTTCGGCACCCGGGGCGCCGTGGCCCCCGCCCACACCGACGGCGAGTCCGGCCACTCCTGCCACTTCAGCCGCGAGTACCCGCTGCACCTGTGGACGGCCGGAGCCGACTGGCTGCTCAAGCCGCTCGTCGACCACGACGACACCCGGGGCGCCCGCGACCCGCGCACCGCCGCCGCCCTCGCCGACGTCGCCCTCTTCTACGAGGACTTCCTCACCCGCACCGACGACGACGGCCACCTCGTCGTCGTCCCCTCCTACTCACCCGAGAACCGCCCCGCCAACGCCGGCTGGGGCACGATCAACGCCGCCATGGACCTCTTCGCGGCCCGCCACGCCCTGCGCACGGCGGCCGCCTACCACCCGGGCACCCCGGAAGCGGACCGCTGGAACGCCCTGGCCGACCGGCTCCCGCCCCACCGCGTCAACGCCGACGGCGCCCTGGCCGAATGGGCCTGGCCGAGCCTGCGGGACTCCTACGACCACCGCCACCTCAGCCACCTGTACGGCGTCTGGCCGCTCGACGAGATCACCCCCTACGACAC
Organism: Streptomyces sp. NPDC085931; assembly: GCF_044540565.1. Classification (NCBI taxonomy): domain Bacteria; kingdom Bacillati; phylum Actinomycetota; class Actinomycetes; order Kitasatosporales; family Streptomycetaceae; genus Streptomyces; species Streptomyces sp. NPDC085931. The sequence goes on along the minus strand of NZ_JBITSK010000027.1, from coordinate 19,523 downwards.
CCCCGGGCTCGCGGCCGCCGCCCACCGCGCCCTGGAACTGCGCGGCGCCGAGAACGACTCCGCCCACGGCCATCTGCACCACGCCCTCGTCGCCGCCCGGCTCCGGGACGGCGACCGCGTCGCCCACGCCCTCGGCCGGGTCCTGGACGGCGACTTCTTCCACGCCTCGCTGATGAGCGCCCACTACCCCGGCCGCGACGTCTACAACGCCGACGCCGCGCACACCCTGCCCGCCGTGCTGATCGAGATGCTCGTGCAGTCCACCCCCGACCGGCTGGTGCTGCTCCCCGCGCTCCCGGCCGGCCTCCCCGCCGGCGCGCTGCGCGGCGTGCGCACCCGGTTCGGCGCCGAGGTGGACCTCACCTGGAGCGGGGACGGCACGGCCACCGCCGTGCTCCGGCCGGGCCGCGACGCCCGCGTCGACCTCAGGACTTCCACCGGCGGCGAGCCCCTCGACCTCGTCGCCGGAGAAGACCGCGTCCTCACCGTGAGAGCGCGGTGATCCCCCCGCAATTCCCCCCACCCATGGAAGGGACACCATGGCAACACGCACCCTGAGCAGGTTCACCAAGGCTCTGCTGGCCCCGGCCCTCGCGCTCGGCGCCACCGTCGGCCTCGCCTCCGCGCCCGCCTCCGCCGCCGTCTGGAACTCCTGCGACCAGTGGGGCAACACGAGCCTGAACGGCTACACGCTCTACAACAACATCTGGGGATCCGGCGCGGGCAGCCAGTGCGTCTGGGCCAACTCCGGCACCAACTGGGGCGTCTGGGCCGACCACCCCAACACCGGCGGCATCAAGTCCTACCCCAACGCCAAGAAGGTGATCAACAAGACGATCACCTCCCTGTCCTCGCTCAGCAGCACCTACAACGTCACCGTCCCGTCGTCCGGCGCGTACAACACGTCGTACGACATCTGGGACACCGACTACGACTACGAGATCATGCTCTGGGTCAACCACAACGGCGCCGTCGGACCGCTCGGCACCTCCCAGGGCAGCGTCACCCTCGGCGGCCACACCTGGAACGTCTACAAGGGCAACAACGGCGCCAACGAGGTCTTCTCGTTCCTGCGGACGTCCGACTCCAGCTCCGGCAGCGTCGACATCCTGCCGATCCTGAAGTGGATCAAGGACACCAAGAAGTGGATGGGCAACGAGACCATCGGCGACGTGCAGTTCGGCTACGAGATCACCTCGTCGGCCGGCGGTCTGAACTTCACCACCAACAACCTGACGGTCAGCGGCGGCTGACCGGCTGACCGGCACGGTGGGCCGGCCTGCCCGGGCGGGAGGCCGGCCCTTCGGCCCGCCCGCTCCGCGATCGGCGACGGGGCCCCGTCGCCGCGGGAACAGCGCGATCCGGCCCAGCGGGGCAGCCGGCGGGGGCCTACGGGCGGCTCGGCGCCGGTCCGGTGCTCGCCCGGACCGTCAGCTCGGGCGCGAGCAGCACGACCTCGTCGCTGCCGCGTCCCTCCAGCTTGGCGACCAGCTGTTCCACGGCGTGCCGGCCCATCTCCGGCGCGGGCAGGGCGACCGACGTGAGCCGCACCGAGGCCTGTGTCGCCACCTGGTCGGGGCAGATCGCGACCACCGACACGTCCTCCGGCACGGCCCGGCCCTGCTGCCGCAGCAGGGCCAGCAGCGGTTCGACGGCCGACTCGTTCTGCACGATCAGCCCCGAGGTGCCCGGGCGCTCGTCGAGGATCCGGGCCAGGGTGACCGCCACGGCGTCGTAGCCGCCCTCGCAGGGCCGGTGCAGCAGCCGCACGCCCAGCTCGCGCGCGCGTGAGCGCAGCCCGTCGAGGGTGCGCTCGGCGAAGCCCGTGTGCCGCTCGTAGACCGCGGGCGCCTCACCGATGACAGCGATGTCGTGGTGCCCCTGCTTGGCCAGGTGCTCCACGCACAGCGCGCCCGTCGCCCGGAAGTCCAGATCCACACAGGTCAGCCCGGCGGTCTCGGCGGGCAGCCCGATGAGCACGGACGGCTGGTCCGTCGCGCGCAGCAACGGCAGCCGCTCGTCGTCGAGTTCGACGTCCATCAGGATCATCCCGTCGGCGAGCCCGCTGCCCGCGACCCGGCGCACCGCGTCGGGCCCCTCCTCGCCGGTGAGCAGCAGCACGTCGTAGCCGTGCGTGCGCGCGGTGGTGGCCACCGCGATGGCGATCTCCATCATCACGGGCACGTACATGTCGGTGCGCAGCGGGACCATCAGCGCGATGATGTTGGACTTGCTGCTCGCCAGGGCGCGGGCTCCGGCGTTCGGGTGGTATCCCAGTTCGCGGATGCTCCGCTCGACCCGCTGCCGGGTGGTCGAGGAGATCGACCGCTTGCCGCTGAGGACGTAGCTCACCGTGCTCGCCGAGACTCCGGCGTGCTGGGCGACCTCGGCGAGGGTGACCATCCGGCTCTCCAACTTTTTTGTGAAGCGCTTCGACAGCGCGCTGTGCCTATAGGAACGGGTGAGGGTGGCTCGACACTAGCCCCAGCGCGGGTGGGTGTCCATAGCGTGTCGAAGCGCTTCGACTGGCAGGTCCGCCCCCTTCGGCCGAACGGCCGCGCGAGGACTGGTGGCAGCATCCGGTATCGGGTACCAACGATCCAGTAGGACCGGTCGGTAACGTACAGTCATCACCCATCCTAGATGCGGCGAGGTGCCCCTCATGTCCGCTTCCACCACCCCCTCTTCCCGTCCCGCCGTCACCGAGCGGGAGGCCCGCGAGGTGGCGGAGGCCGCCCGGGAACAGCACTGGCGCAAGCCCAGCTTCGCCAAGGAGCTGTTCCTCGGCCGCTTCCGGCTCGACCTCATCCACCCCCACCCCGTCCCCGAGGACGAGGCGACCCAGCGCGGCGAGGAGTTCCTCGCCAAGCTCCGCGACTTCGTCGAGACGAAGGTCGACCCGGCCCTCATCGAGCGCGAGGCCCGCATCCCCGACGAGGTGATCGACGGGCTGAAGGAGCTGGGCGCCTTCGGCATGAAGATCGGCACCCGGTACGGCGGTCTCGGCCTCACCCAGGTGTACTACAACAAGGCCCTCGCCCTGGCCGGCTCCGCCAGCCCGGCGATCGGCGTGCTGCTCTCCGCCCACCAGTCGATCGGCGTGCCCCAGCCCCTGAAGCTGTTCGGCACCGAGGAACAGCGCGAGCGCTTCCTGCCGCGCTGCGCCCGCACCGACATCAGCGCCTTCCTGCTCACCGAGCCCGACGTCGGCTCCGACCCGGCCCGCCTGGCCACCACGGCGGTGCCCGACGGCGACGACTACGTGCTGGACGGCGTGAAGCTGTGGACCACCAACGGCGTGGTCGCCGACCTGCTGGTCGTCATGGCCCGGGTGCCGAGGAGCGAGGGCCACCGCGGCGGCATCACCGCCTTCGTGGTGGAGACGAACTCGCCGGGCGTCACCGTCGAGAACCGCAACGCCTTCATGGGCCTGCGCGGCATCGAGAACGGCGTCACCCGCTTCCACCAGGTGCGCGTCCCCGCCGCCAACCGCGTCGGCGAGGAGGGCCAGGGCCTGAAGATCGCCCTGACCACCCTCAACACCGGGCGGCTGTCCCTGCCCGCCTCCTGCGTCGCGGCCGGCAAGTGGTGCCTGAAGATCGCCCGGGAGTGGTCGGCGGCCCGTGAGCAGTGGGGCAAGCCCGTCGCGCACCACGAGGCGGTCGGCTCCAAGATCTCCTTCATCGCGGCCACCACCTTCGCCCTGGAGGCCGTGACGGACCTCGCCTCGCAGATGGCCGACGAGAACCGCAACGACATCCGCATCGAAGGCGCCCTGGCCAAGCTGTACGCCTCCGAGATGGCCTGGACGATGGCCGACGAACTCGTCCAGATCCGCGGCGGCCGGGGCTTCGAGACGGCCGAGTCGCTCAGGGCCCGCGGCGAACGCGGCGTCCCGGCCGAGCAACTGCTGCGCGACCTGCGCATCAACCGCATCTTCGAGGGCTCGACCGAGATCATGCACCTGCTGATCGCACGCGAGGCCGTCGACGCCCACCTCTCCGTCGCCGGCGACCTCATCGACCCGGAGAAGTCCCTCGGCGACAAGGCGAAGGCCGGCGCGAACGCGGGCGCCTTCTACGCCAAGTGGCTCCCGAAGCTGGTCGTGGGCCCGGGCCGGCTCCCCACCTCCTACGCCGAGTTCAAGCACGAGGTCGACCTCTCCGGGCACCTGCGCTACGTCGAGCGCACCTCCCGCAAACTGGCCCGCTCCACCTTCTACGCCATGTCCCGCTGGCAGGGCCGCATGGAGTCCAAGCAGGGCTTCCTCGGCCGGATCGTCGACATCGGCGCCGAGCTGTTCGCCATGAGCGCGGCCTGCGTCCGGGCCGAGCACCTGCGCGTCCGCGGCGAGAACCGCCGCGAGGCCTACCAGCTCGCCGACGTCTTCTGCCGCCAGGCCCGCATCCGGATCGAGGAGCTCTTCACCCGCCTGTGGACCAACACCGACGACCTCGACCGCAAGGTCGTCCAAGGCGTGCTGTCCGGCACCTACGCATGGCTGGAGCAGGGCATCGTCGACCCGTCCGGCGACGGCCCCTGGATCGCCGACGCGACCCCGGGCCCGTCGCGGAAGGAGAACGTCCACCGGCCCGTCCGGTAGCCGGAACCCCCCTGGGGGCGCGAACCGGTGCGGCGCGCGCCCTCAGGATGGGGATGCCCTGTCCTCACGGACGGGCCTTGCGGCAACAATGGAGGGATGAGCGACAGTCCAGCCCCCCTCGCCGACCCGCACCTCGTCTACGACCCGGTAGCGGGCGACGGCCCGAAGGACGTGGTGATCCTCGGCTCCACCGGGTCCATCGGCACCCAGGCCATCGACCTCGTGCTGCGCAACCCCGACCGCTTCCGGGTCACCGGCCTCTCGGCCAACGGCGGCCGGGTCGCCCTCCTCGCCGAGCAGGCGCACCGGCTCCGCGTGCGCACCGTCGCCGTGGCCCGGGAGGACGTCGTACCGGCCCTGCGCGAGGCGCTCACCGCGCAGTACGGCACCGGCGAGCCGCTCCCCGAGATCCTCACCGGCCCGGACGCGGCCACACAGCTCGCCGCCTCCGACTGCCACACCGTCCTCAACGGCATCACCGGCTCCATCGGACTCGCCCCGACCCTCGCCGCCCTGGAGGCCGGCCGCACCCTCGCGCTCGCCAACAAGGAGTCGCTCATCGTCGGCGGCCCCCTGGTCAAGGCCCTGGCCAAGCCCGGCCAGATCATCCCGGTCGACTCCGAGCACGCCGCCCTCTTCCAGGCCCTGGCCGCCGGCACCCGCGCCGACGTCCGCAGACTCGTCGTCACCGCCTCCGGCGGCCCCTTCCGCGGCCGCACGAAGGCCGAGCTGGCCGCCGTCACCGTCGAGGACGCCCTGGCCCACCCCACCTGGGCCATGGGCCCGGTCATCACGATCAACTCCGCGACCCTCGTCAACAAGGGCCTGGAGGTCATCGAGGCGCACCTGCTCTACGACATTCCCTTCGACCGCATTGAGGTCGTCGTGCATCCCCAGTCGTATGTCCACTCGATGGTTGAGTTCACGGATGGATCGACACTGGCCCAGGCGACCCCGCCCGACATGCGCGGGCCCATCGCCATCGGCCTCGGCTGGCCCGAGCGCGTCCCCGACGCCGCCCCCGCCTTCGACTGGAGCAAGGCCTCGACCTGGGAGTTCTTCCCGCTCGACAACGAGGCCTTCCCCTCGGTGAACCTCGCCCGGCACGTCGGCGAACTCGCGGGCACCGCCCCGGCGGTGTTCAATGCGGCCAACGAGGAGTGCGTGGAGGCGTTCCGCCGGGGCGCGCTGCCGTTCAACGGGATCATGGACACCGTCACCCGGGTCGTCGAGGAGCACGGCACCCCGCGTACGGGAACCTCGCTCACCGTGTCGGACGTCCTCGAAGCGGAGACCTGGGCGCGCACGCGGGCCCGGGAACTGGCGGCACAGACGGCGGAGGCCCGTGCATGACGACCCTGATGTTCATCCTCGGCATAGTCCTCTTCGCGGTCGGCCTGCTGTTCTCGATCGCGTGGCACGAGCTGGGGCACCTGTCCACCGCCAAGCTCTTCGGCATCCGCGTGCCGCAGTACATGGTCGGCTTCGGCCCGACGATCTTCTCGCGCAAGAGGGGCGAGACCGAGTACGGCATCAAGGCCATCCCGTTCGGCGGCTACATCCGCATGATCGGGATGTTCCCGCCCGGCCCGGACGGCCGCCTGGAGTCCCGCTCCACCTCCCCGTGGCGCGGCATGATCGAGGACGCCCGCTCCGCCGCCTACGAGGAGCTGCGGCCGGGCGACGAGAAGCGGATGTTCTACACGCGCGCCCCCTGGAAGCGCGTGATCGTGATGTTCGCCGGCCCCTTCATGAACCTGATCCTCGCGGTGGCGCTCTTCCTCACCGTCCTGATGGGCTTCGGCATCACGCAGCAGACCACCTCGGTCAGCTCGGTCTCCCAGTGCGTCATCGCCCAGAGCGAGAACCGCGACAAGTGCGAGAAGGGCGACCCGGCCTCCCCGGCCGCGGCGGCGGGCCTCAAGGCGGGCGACAAGATCGTCTCCTTCGACGGCACCCGCACCGACGACTGGAACGAGCTGTCCGACCTGATCCGCGCCAACCCCGGCAAGGAGGTGCCGATCGTCGTCGAGCGGGGCGGCCAGGAGGTCACCCTGCACGCGAAGATCGCCACGAACCAGGTCGCCAAGAAGGACTCCGGCGGCCAGATCGTCGAGGGCCAGTACGTCCAGGCCGGCTTCCTCGGCTTCAGCGCCGCCACCGGCGTGGTCAAACAGGACTTCGGCGACTCCGTGACCTGGATGGGCGACCGGATCGGCGAGGCCGTCGACTCCCTGGCCGCCCTGCCGGGCAAGATCCCCGCCCTGTGGAACGCGGCCTTCGACGGCGCCGAACGCGAGGCCGACTCACCCATGGGCGTGGTCGGCGCGGCCCGCGTCGGCGGGGAGATCTTCACCCTCGACATCCCGCCCACCCAGCAGCTGGCCATGGCCCTGATGCTGGTCGCCGGCTTCAACCTCTCCCTGTTCCTGTTCAACATGCTCCCGCTGCTGCCGCTCGACGGCGGCCACATCGCGGGCGCCCTGTGGGAGTCGCTGCGCCGCAACACGGCCAAGCTGCTGCGCCGGCCCGACCCGGGCCCCTTCGACGTGGCGAAGCTCATGCCGGTCGCCTACGTGGTCGCGGGCATCTTCATCTGCTTCACGATCCTGGTCCTGATCGCCGACGTGGTGAACCCGGTGAGAATCTCCTAGCCATACGGAGTTCGCGGCGGCCCGGCAGGCTTTCCGCCGGGCCGCCTTCCATCGGGTGGCACCGCGGGTGGGATGTGCCCGCGCCCGCGCCTGTGCCGTAATCTCGAAGCTCGGAGCCCGCTGCTCACGGGACCGGACCTTGATCCACGACTTGGGGTTGCACAGCAGATGACTGCGATTTCTCTCGGCATGCCGTCCGTTCCGACCAAGCTCGCCGAGCGCCGGAAGAGCCGCCAGATCCAGGTCGGGTCCGTGGCGGTCGGCGGAGACGCCCCCGTCTCGGTCCAGTCGATGACCACCACGCGCACGTCCGACATCGGCGCGACGCTCCAGCAGATCGCCGAACTGACCGCCTCCGGCTGCCAGATCGTCCGCGTCGCCTGCCCGACCCAGGACGACGCCGACGCCCTGTCGACCATCGCCCGCAAGTCGCAGATCCCGGTCATCGCCGACATCCACTTCCAGCCGAAGTACGTCTTCGCCGCGATCGAGGCCGGCTGCGCGGCCGTCCGCGTCAACCCCGGCAACATCAAGCAGTTCGACGACAAGGTCAAGGAGATCGCCAAGGCCGCCCGCGACCACGGCACCCCGATCCGCATCGGCGTCAACGCCGGCTCCCTCGACCGCCGCCTGCTGCAGAAGTACGGCAAGGCCACCCCCGAGGCGCTCGTCGAGTCGGCCCTGTGGGAGGCGTCCCTCTTCGAGGAGCACGACTTCCGCGACATCAAGATCTCCGTCAAGCACAACGACCCGGTCATCATGATCGAGGCGTACAAGCAGCTCGCCGAGCAGTGCGACTACCCGCTCCACCTCGGCGTCACGGAGGCCGGCCCCGCCTTCCAGGGCACCATCAAGTCGGCGGTCGCCTTCGGCGCCCTGCTCTCCCAGGGCATCGGCGACACGATCCGGGTCTCCCTGAGCGCGCCCCCCGCCGAGGAGGTCAAGGTCGGCATCCAGATCCTGGAGTCGCTGAACCTGCGCCAGCGCGGCCTGGAGATCGTCTCCTGCCCCTCCTGCGGCCGCGCCCAGGTCGACGTCTACAAGCTGGCCGAAGAGGTCACCGCCGGCCTGACCGGCATGGACGTCCCGCTGCGCGTCGCCGTCATGGGCTGCGTCGTCAACGGCCCCGGCGAGGCCCGCGAGGCCGACCTCGGCGTCGCCTCCGGCAACGGCAAGGGCCAGATCTTCGTCAAGGGCGAGGTCATCAAGACCGTCCCCGAGTCCAAGATCGTGGAGACCCTCATCGAGGAGGCCATGAAGCTGGCCGAGCAGATGGAGAAGGACGGCGTGGCCTCCGGCGAACCGTCGGTCGCGGTCGCGGGCTGAGCCCTTTCCCGCCGCCGGCGGGGCGCGGACTCCCGCCGGGCGGGGCTGTGACCGCCGTGCGGCCCCGCCGGGCTTCCGGGGCCACCCCGCAACCGCAGCCCGCCGGCGGACCGTCCCTCCCGGGCTCCACAGCGCCCCGCCCCGGCACCGCGGCTATAGTGCGGAGACCAGCCGACCCCAGTGTGTGAGGCCCCGCACGTGTTGACGCAGACCACCTCACGGGTCCTCGAACCGAGCGACCTGGACGCCGCGCTCGCCGTCCTCGACCGCGAGCCGGTCACGAACGCCTTCGTGACGTCCCGGGTGCAGATCGCCGGACTCGACCCGTGGCGGCTCGGCGGCGAGATGTGGGGCTGGTACGAGGACGGCATCCTCACCTCCCTGTGCTACGCGGGCGCCAACCTCGTCCCGATCTGCGCCGGACCGCGTGCCGTCCGCGCCTTCGCCGAGCGCGCCCGCCGCTCCGGCCGCCGCTGCTCCTCCATCGTCGGCCCGTCCGGCCCCACCTCCGACCTGTGGCGGCTCCTGGAGCCCCACTGGGGCCCGGCCCGCGAGGTCCGCCGCCACCAGCCGCTCATGGTCACCGACCGGCTGCCGGACGACGTCACCCCGGACCCCTACGTCCGCCGCGTGCGCAAGGACGAGCTGGAGACGATCCTGCCGGCGTGCGTGGCGATGTTCACCGAGGAGGTCGGCGTCTCGCCGCTGGCCGGCGACGGCGGCCTGCTCTACCAGGCCCGGGTCGCCGAACTCGTCGGCTCCGGCCGCGCCTTCGCCCGCTTCGACGCTCACGGCAAGGTCGCCTTCAAGGCCGAGATCGGCGCCGCGACGGACCGCGCCTGCCAGATCCAGGGCGTGTGGGTGGCCCCGGAGTACCGGGGGACCGGCCTGGCGGCCCCCGGCATGGCGGCCGTCCTGCGCTACGCCCTGGCCGACGTGGCCCCCGTCGTCAGCCTCTACGTCAACGACTTCAACACGGCGGCCAGGAGGACGTACCAGCGCGTGGGCTTCCAGGAGGTCGGCGCCTTCATGAGCGTTCTGTTCTGAAGCGCCCGGACGACGACCGGAACGCCCCTGTAGGCTCCCCGCCATGGACCTGGTGATCGGCCCCCTCGACCTCTCCGCCCACGTAGACGAGGCCCTGGCCGTCCAAGCCGTCGCCTTCGGCCTCGGCCCGGACGAAGTCGCCGTCCGCCGCCAGATCGTCCTGCGCCACATGACCTACCCCGGCGCCCGCGCCCTCGGCGCGACCGTGGGCGGACGCCTCATCGGCTTCGTCTACGGCATGCCCAACGACCGCACCCACTGGTGGTCCACCGTCGTGGAGCCCTACCTGCGCGCCCAGCACCACGAGCACTGGCTCGACGACTCCTTCGTGATCACCGAGCTGCACGTGCACCCCGGCCACCAGAACCGCGGCATCGGCCGCTCCCTGATCACCGAGATCACCGACGGCGCCGCCGAACCCCGCTCGATCCTCTCCGCCATCGACACCGACAGCCCCGCCCGCGCCCTCTACCGCTCCCTCGGCTACCGGGACCTGGCCCGCCAGGTGCTCTTCCCGAGCGCGCCGAAGCCGTACGCCGTGATGGGCGCCCCGCTGCCGCTGCTGCGCCGCTAACCGATTTCCGCCGCCCCCTGCCGCCCGGCTAACCTCCTGCCATCACCTACACGCAGCAGGAGCAGACGAACCATGGCGAACGCACCGGTCCAGCGCATGTCCCAGTTGTTGGCGAAGACGTTGCGCGACGACCCGGCCGACGCCGAGGTCCTCAGCCACAAGCTCCTCGTCCGCGCCGGCTACGTCCGCCGCACCGCCGCCGGCATCTGGAGCTGGCTCCCCCTGGGCAAGAAGGTCCTCGCCAACGTGGAGCGCATCGTGCGCGAGGAGATGGACGCCATCGGCGCCCAGGAGGTCTCCCTGCCCGCCCTGCTGCCGCGCGAGCCCTACGAGGCGACCGGCCGCTGGAACGAGTACGGCGCGGAGCTGTTCCGGCTGCAGGACCGCAAGGGCGGCGACTACCTCCTCGGCCCCACCCACGAGGAGATCTTCACGCTGCTGGTGAAGGACCAGGCGTCCTCCTACAAGGACCTGCCCGTGATCCTCTACCAGATCCAGAACAAGTTCCGTGACGAGGCCCGGCCCCGCGCGGGCATCCTGCGCGGCCGCGAGTTCCTGATGAAGGACTCCTACTCCTTCGACACCGAGGACGAGGGCCTCGCCCGGTCCTACGCCCTGCACCGCGAGGCGTACCAGCGCGTCTTCGAGCGGCTGGGCCTGGACTACCGCATCTGCGCCGCCACCGCCGGCGCGATGGGCGGCTCCAAGTCCGAGGAGTTCCTCGCCCCGGCCGAGGCCGGCGAGGACACCTTCGCCGACTGCCCCAACTGCGACTTCGCCGCCAACACCGAGGCGATCACGTACGAGCTGAAGCCCGTCGACGCCACGGACGTCCCGGCCGCCGAGGACATCCCCACCCCGGACACCCCGACCATCGAGACCCTCGCCGCCTCCCTCGGCGTCCCGGCCTCGGCCACGCTGAAGAACCTCCTCGTGAAGGTCGACGGCGAGATCGTCGCCGTCGGCGTCCCCGGCGACCGCGAGGTCGACCTGGACAAGGTCGAGGCGCACTTCGCCCCGGCCACCGTCGAGCTGGTCACCGAGTCGGACTTCGCGGCCCGCCCCGACCTGGTCCGCGGCTACGTCGGACCGCAGGGACTGGACAAGGTCACCTACATCGCCGACCCGCGCGTCGCCCCGGGCACCTCCTGGATCACCGGCGCGAACAAGCCGGGCACGCACACCAGGAACGTCGTCGCGGGCCGCGACTTCGAGGTCGACCAGTACGTCGACGTCGTCGTCGTGCAGGAGGGCGACCCCTGCCCGAAGTGCGGCACGGGCCTGGTCCTGGACCGCGCCATCGAGATCGGTCACATCTTCCAGCTGGGCCGCAAGTACGCCGACGCCCTCAAGCTCGACGTCCTCGGCCAGAACGGCAAGCCGGTCCGCGTCACCATGGGCTCCTACGGCATCGGCGTCTCCCGCGCGGTCGCCGCCCTCGCCGAGCAGAGCGCCGACGACAAGGGCCTGTGCTGGCCCAAGGAGGTCGCCCCGGCCGACGTCCACGTGGTCGCCGCCGGCAAGGCCCTGCAGACCGAACTGGCCCTCGACATCTCCCAGAAGCTGGCCGCGGCCGGTGTCCGCGTCCTGGTCGACGACCGCGCCGGCGTCTCCCCGGGCGTGAAGTTCACGGACTCCGAGCTGATCGGCGTCCCGCAGATCCTGGTGGCGGGCCGCCGCGCCGCCGAGGGCGTGGTGGAGCTGAAGGACCGCCGCACCGGCGAACGCGAGGAACTGACGGTCGAGGAGGCCGTCGCCCGCCTCACGGCATAAGGGCCCGGCGCGGGCACGGGTGAGCGCTCCGCACGGCCGGGGCGCTCACAGCCAGCCCGCGAACTCCAGCAGCAGCTCGGCGTCCCGGGGCCGCCCCACCCGCCCCGCCCGCACACCCGACTCCACGGCCCGGAACAGGGTCCAGCCGCGCAGCCGCTCCTGGTCCACGTCCAGCGACTCGGCCAGCCGCTTGATCCGGCGCCGGGTCGTCGCCGCGCCGGACGGCTGGGCGATCAGGTCCTCCACCCGGTCACGGATCAGCCGGGCCAGGTCGAACGCGCACTCGCCGACCACCGGGTCCGGCCCCACGGCCAGCCACGGCATCCGCTCCCCGGCAAGCACCTTGCTCTGCCGGAACGTGCCGTGCAGCAGCCGGTGTTCGGGCGGATCGGCCAGCAGTTCCGCGCGCGCCGCGAGCGCCAGGTCCACCAGCGGGGCCACCTCGGGATCGGCCCCGGCCCGCGCCCGCATCGCCTCGGCCTGACGCCCGGTCCGCTCGGCCACCGTCTCGAAGGGGAAACCGGCGGGCGGCTCCACCCACAGCCGCCGCAGCGTCCCCGCCGCCTCCAGCAGCGCCTTCGCCTCCGGCAGGGACCGCACCGACACGTCCGGGTGCAGCCGCTCCAGCAGCAGCACCCCGTCCGCGGACGAGGGCTCCAGCAGCTGCACGGCACCCCGCCCGGCCCAGTGCGCCAGCGCGGCCCGCTCCGCCTCCGGCCGCGACCGCTGCGGCACCAGCTTGAGCACGGCCGGGGACCCGTCGGCCCTGCGCACCAGCACGACCAGACTGCTGCGCCCGCCGGGCACCTGCACCCGCTCCACGGTCAACTCGCGCAGCGCGACGGCCCGCTGTGCCGCCTCGGGCAGCTTCTCCAGCCAGTCGTCACCGTCCGGGGCCGTCTCACCGAGCGCCCTGACCAGGCGCTGCGGCGGTTCGAAAACCATGCGCGAGTCGTTCCCTTCGTGCTCGTGGCGGTGCGTGCCCCGCGCGGGTCACGCCGTCGGCGCCGCCGAGGGCGGGGCCGTGCCCGCCCGCTCGGCGAGCCCAGGGAAGGCTACGCTCTCCCCGCGCCAGCGCACCGCCCGCACCGCCGCCTCCCGCAGCGCCTCGGCGGCCAGGGCCCGCCGCTCGCCGCCCGCGGCCCGCACCAGGTCGGAGTAGACCCCGGCCACCCGGTCCTCCAGCTCGGCGGCGAGCCGCGCGGCGGCCGCCGCGTCCGGCACCGCGAAGGGCAGCGCGTACCCGGCGGCCGCCGCCACCGGCCGGCCGCCCAGGTCCTTCACCTCGCGCACCAGCGCGTCCCGGCGCGCCCGGTGCGCGTCGTACGCCGTGCGCGCCTCGGCGCGCTTGCCGTCGCCGATCCTGCCGCCGACGACTCCGTAGCCGTAGACCGCCGCGTGCTCGGCCGCCAGGGCCGCCTGCAGGGCCCGCAGTTCCCGGTCCTTCGCCTCGCTCACGCGTCGCCCTCCGTCAGCAGGTACACGTGCGCCGCCCCGGCCGCCGCCACCGACGCCAGCAGCCGCGCCAGCTCGCCGGGCGCCCCGAGCAGCTCCTCGGACCGCCGGTCGGCCAGCTCGCGCTCCGCGGCGGCGAGCCCGGCCAGGGCCTCCTTGTCGTCGCCCGGCACGGCGGCCGGCGCCGAGGGGGAAGCGGAGGGGGAGGACGGGCCGGACCCCGGACCGGACGCCGAGGGCGATGCTTTTCGGCCACCTCCGAACGCCCGCACGTGCCGTACGACGTCCTCCCGCAGCGGTCCCAGACGGCCCGCCAGCGCCGGCCGGGCCGCGATCACCGCGTCGTACCGCCCCAGGAGCTCCTCGCTGTCCCGGGCCGCACGCGCGCGTGCCCGGCGCTCGACCGCCGAGGGACCGTCGCCCGCGTCCGCGGACCCCTCCGGGCCGGCGGTGCAGCCCGCCAGGGCGAGGGCCGCGGGCCCGACCGCGAGCAGACTCCTTCTGCGCGGCCCCGACCGGGCGCGCGGCGATGAGGGGAACGGCACGTCAGACGTCCTCGGGGGCTCGTGGTGGGAAACATGCGAGAGGGAGGGGACCGCAAGGGCTGCCCGCCCGTGATCACGGTACCCGGGCCCTCGCCCGGGACCGCTCAGCGGCACCGTTCGTGACCGGGTGGACGGCAACACTCCCTGCGACCGGATACCCTTTGACCAGACACGCGACCCATCCCACAACAGCACACGCGGCCGAGGAGTCACCCGGATGAGCACCACCCAGAGCGAGAGGCTGCGGGAACTGCTGGAACCGCTCGTCGCCTCCCAGGGCCTGGATCTCGAAGAGATCGAAGTGGACTCCGTCGGCCGCAAGCGTGTGCTGCGCGTCGTCGTCGACTCGGACACCGGTGCGGACCTGGACCAGATCGCCGATGTGAGCCGCGCGCTCTCGGCGAAGCTCGACGAGACGGACGCGATGGGCGAGGGGGAGTACACCCTCGAGGTCGGCACCCCGGGCGCGGAGCGCCTCCTCACGGAACACCGGCACTACGTCCGGGCCACGGACCGGCTGGTGAAGTTCCAGCTGGCCGAGGGCGGCGAGCTGGTCGCCAGGATCCTGAAGGTCGACGACGACGGCGTCGACACCGAGGTGCCCGGGGTCAAGGGCCGCAAGGCCACCGCGCGCAGACTCGCCTTCGACGACATCGTCCGGGCACGCGTCCAGGTCGAGTTCAGCCGCAAGGACAACAAGAAGGAAGAGGAGGCGTAGCCGTGGACATCGACATGAGTGCCCTGCGGGGCTTGGTGCGGGAGAAGGAGATCTCCTTCGACCTGCTGGTCGAGGCGATCGAGTCGGCCCTCCTCATCGCCTACCACCGCACCGAGGGAAGCCGCCGCCACGCGCGCGTGGAGCTGAACCGGGAGACCGGCCATGTGACCGTGTGGGCGAAGGAGGACCCCGACGACCTCGAGGACGGCCAGGAGCCCCGCGAGTTCGACGACACCCCGTCCGGATTCGGCCGGATCGCCGCCACCACGGCCAAGCAGGTCATCCTGCAGCGCCTGCGCGACGCCGAGGACGACGCGACGCTCGGCGAGTACGCCGGCCGTGAGGGCGACATCGTCACCGGTGTGGTCCAGCAGGGCCGCGACCCGAAGAACGTGCTGGTGGACATCGGCAAGCTGGAGGCCATCCTGCCCGTGCAGGAGCAGGTGCCCGGCGAGACCTACCCGCACGGCATGCGGCTGCGGTCGTACGTCGTCCGGGTGGCCAAGGGCGTCCGCGGGCCGTCCGTGACGCTGTCGCGCACGCACCCCAATCTGGTGAAGAAGCTGTTCGCCCTGGAGGTGCCGGAGATCGCCGACGGATCCGTGGAGATCGCCGCGATCGCCCGTGAGGCCGGTCACCGCACCAAGATCGCCGTACGGTCCACCCGGTCCGGTCTCAACGCCAAGGGCGCCTGCATCGGCCCCATGGGCGGCCGGGTGCGCAACGTGATGGGCGAGCTGAACGGTGAGAAGATCGACATCGTCGACTGGTCGGACGACCCGGCCGAGATGGTCGGCAACGCGCTCTCCCCGGCCCGTGTCTCCAAGGTCGAGATCGTCGACATGGCGACCCGGTCCGCCCGGGTGACCGTGCCGGACTACCAGCTGTCCCTGGCCATCGGCAAGGAGGGGCAGAACGCCCGCCTGGCGGCCCGGCTGACCGGCTGGCGGATCGACATCCGCCCGGACACGGAGCCGGCCGCGGAGTAGGCCGCGAGCGGGCAGCGGAGCAGGCCGGCCGGTTCGGCCGAAGATCGACGCTGGATCCACGCCCCGTCCGGGGAATGGATCCAAGCCGTGAGCCGTTCACATCACGACAGGTTCACGCGCTGCATTCGTTCGAATGCTGCCCCGCAGGGGTGAGGCGCGTACGGGGAGGTAGACTTAACTGTGTCTGGCCGGACACGCGACCGAGCATGCCCCGAGCGCACCTGCGTGGGGTGCCGGGAGCGAGCGGCCAAGGCTGAACTGCTGCGGATCGTGGCGATCGAGGACGCGTGCGTCCCTGATCCACGCGGTACGCTGCCCGGCCGGGGTGCGTACGTACACCCCGCCCAGGTCTGTCTGGACCAGGCGGTACGCCGCCGGGCGTTTCCGAGGGCACTGCGCGTCCCCGGAGCGCTCGACACAAAGGCGTTGCGCCGATACGTCGAGCAGACAACAGTTGCCGAGCAGGCAACACCGTAAGAACGTGCCGCACGGAACCCCGTGTGGTCTAGGTACCTCGCGAGTCGAAAGCAGGTCGAGATTGCGATGAGCACTCGATGAGTACGCGATGAGTACGCCCATGAACTAGCGACGGTCCGGACGCAACCCGGACCTCAAAGGAGCGAAGTGGCTAAGGTCCGGGTCTACGAACTCGCCAAGGAGTTCGGTGTCGAGAGCAAGGTCGTCATGGCCAAGCTCCAGGAACTCGGTGAATTCGTCCGTTCGGCGTCTTCGACCATCGAAGCGCCCGTTGTACGCAAGCTGACGGACGCCCTCCAGCAGGGCAACGGAGGCGGCAAGTCCGCCCCCGCACGCAAGGCTGCCCCGGCGAAGCCGGCAGCCCCCTCCCCGGCGCAGGCCGCCCGTCCGGCCGCCCCGCGCCCGCCGGCCCCCAAGCCGGCCGCCGCCGAGAAGCCCGCGGCTCCCGCCGCGCCGGCCACTCCCGGCCCCCGTCCCACCCCGGGCCCGAAGCCCGCGCCGCGGCCCGCCCCGGCGTCCCCGGCTCCGACCACGCCCGAGTTCACGGCGCCGCCGGCGGCTCCCGCCGAGCCCTCCCAGGGCTCCGGTCCGCGTCCGGGCGCCCCGCGTCCGGCCGGCCAGGCGCCGCGTCCGGGTGCTCCCCGTCCGGGCGGTCCCGGCCAGGGCGGCCAGGGCCGTGGTGACCGCGGCGACCGTCCCGGCGCTCCGCGTCCGGGTGGCGGCGCCCCGCGTCCCGGCGCCCGTCCGGCGGGTCCCCGTCCGGGCAACAACCCGTTCACCTCTGGTGGCTCCACCGGCATGGCGCGCCCGCAGGCGCCCCGTCCGGGCGGCGCCCCGCGTCCGGGCGGCCCCGGTGCCCCCGGCGGTGCCCCGCGCCCGCAGGGCCAGGGCCAGGGCGGTCCCCGTCCCCAGGGCGCGGCGGGCGGTCCCCGTCCGCAGGCTCCGGGCGGCGCGCGTCCCACGCCGGGCGGCATGCCCCGTCCGCAGGGCGGCGGTCCGCGTCCCGGCGGCGGCCCCGGTGGCCCGCGTCCGAACCCCGGCATGATGCCGCAGCGTCCGGCTGCCGGCCCGCGTCCCGGTGGCGGTGGCCCCGGCGGCCGCGGTCCCGGTGGCGGCGGTCGTCCGGGTGGCGGCGGCGGTCGTCCCGGTGGCGGCGGCTTCGCCGGCCGTCCCGGTGGTGGCGGCGGCTTCGCCGGCCGTCCGGGCGGTCCCGGTGGCGGCGGTGGCGGTTTCGCCGGTCGTCCCGGTGGTCCCGGTGGCGGCGGTGGCCGTCCCGGCTTCGGTGGTCGTCCCGGTGGTCCGGGTGGCCGCGGTGGCACGCAGGGCGCCTTCGGCCGTCCCGGTGGTCCCGCGCGCCGTGGCCGCAAGTCGAAGCGGCAGAGGCGCCAGGAGTACGAGGCCATGCAGGCCCCGTCGGTCGGCGGCGTGATGCTGCCTCGCGGCAACGGCGAGACCGTTCGCCTGTCGCGCGGTGCGTCCCTCACCGACTTCGCGGAGAAGATCAACGCCAACCCGGCGTCGCTCGTCGCGGTCATGATGAACCTCGGCGAGATGGTCACGGCCACGCAGTCCGTCTCCGACGAGACGCTCCAGCTCCTCGCCGACGAGATGAACTACACGGTTCAGATCGTCAGCCCGGAGGAGGAGGACCGCGAGCTGCTCGAGTCCTTCGACATCGAGTTCGGCGAGGACGAGGGCGACGAGGAGGACCTGGTGGTCCGCCCGCCGGTCGTCACCGTCATGGGTCACGTCGACCACGGTAAGACCCGGCTCCTCGACGCCATCCGCAAGACGAACGTCATCGCGGGCGAGGCCGGCGGCATCACCCAGCACATCGGTGCCTACCAGGTCGCGACCGAGGTCAACGACGAAGAGCGCAAGATCACCTTCATCGACACCCCGGGTCACGAGGCGTTCACCGCCATGCGTGCCCGTGGTGCCCGGTCGACCGACATCGCGATCCTGGTCGTCGCGGCCAACGACGGCGTCATGCCGCAGACGGTCGAGGCGCTCAACCACGCCAAGGCGGCCGAGGTGCCGATCGTCGTCGCGGTCAACAAGATCGACGTCGAGGGCGCCGACCCGACCAAGGTGCGCGGCCAGCTCACCGAGTACGGGCTGGTGGCCGAGGAGTACGGCGGCGACACCATGTTCGTCGACATCTCCGCCAAGCAGGGTCTGCACATCGACTCCCTGCTGGAGGCCGTGATCCTCACGGCCGACGCCTCGCTCGACCTGCGGGCCAACCCGCACCAGGACGCGCAGGGCATCGCGATCGAGTCCCGTCTCGACCGCGGCCGCGGTGCCGTGTCGACGGTCCTCGTCCAGCGCGGCACGCTGCGGGTCGGCGACACCATGGTGGTCGGCGACGCGTACGGCCGGGTCCGGGCGATGCACGACGACAACGGCAACCTCGTCACCGAGGCGGGCCCGTCGACGCCGGTCCAGGTCCTGGGCCTGACCAACGTCCCGGGCGCGGGCGACAACTTCCTCGTCGTCGACGAGGACCGTACCGCCCGCCAGATCGCGGAGAAGCGCGCCGCCCGCGAGCGGAACGCCGCGTTCGCCAAGCGCACGCGCCGCGTGTCGCTGGAGGACCTGGACAAGGTGCTGAAGGCCGGCGAGGTCCAGCAGCTGAACCTGATCATCAAGGGCGACGCGTCCGGATCGGTCGAGGCTCTGGAGTCCTCCCTGCTGCAGCTGGACGTCGGCGAAGAGGTCGACATCCGCGTCCTGCACCGCGGCGTCGGTGCGGTCACGGAGTCCGACATCGACCTGGCCATGGGCTCCGACGCCATCGTCATCGGCTTCAACGTGCGCGCCGCCGGGCGTGCGCAGCAGATGGCCGAGCGCGAAGGCGTGGACGTCCGGTACTACTCGGTCATCTACCAGGCGATCGAGGAGATCGAGGCGGCCCTCAAGGGCATGCTCAAGCCGGAGTACGAAGAGGTCGAGCTCGGCACGGCGGAGATCCGCGAGGTCTTCAAGTCGTCCAAGCTGGGCAACATCGCGGGTGTTCTCATCCGCTCCGGCGAGGTCAGGCGCAACACCAAGGCCCGCCTCATCCGCGACGGCAAGGTGGTCGCGGAGAACCTCAACATCGAGGGCCTGCGTCGCTTCAAGGACGACGTCACCGAGATCCGCGAAGGGTTCGAGGGCGGTATCAACCTCGGCAACTTCAACGACATCAAGGTCGACGACGTCATCGCGACGTACGAGATGCGCGAGAAGCCGCGGGTGTGACACCCACGGCTCCCCGGCCGGGGGGGGGGGGGGGGGGGGGGGGGGGGGGGGGGGGGGGGGGGGGGGGGGGGGGGGGCGCGGGGGGGGGCGCGCGCGCGCGGGCCCCGCCCGGGCCCCCG
>NZ_JBITSK010000026.1:0-55116 GCF_044540565.1 Streptomyces sp. NPDC085931 | reverse complement strand
TCGCCGACCGCTACCGGGCCGGACTCCACCTCGCCGCACTCATCCTCTGGCTCCGCGAGCCCCGACAAGATCACTTGTCAGACACGGCCTAGCGGTCCGCGCCGGCTGGCGGTCCGCGCCGGCTGGCGGGTGCCCGCGGGAGCGGGGGTCAGGACGCCGGGGCCTGGTCCGTCGTGCCGCTCTCGGTGCCGCTGTCGGTGCCGCTGTCCGTGCCACTGCCGGTGCCGGTGTCGCTCCCGCTGCCGGTCCCGGTGCCCGGATCGCTGCCGGGCGGCGGCGGGGACTCGGACGAGGGCGGTTCGCTCGGCGGCTCCGACGAGGTCTCCGCCCCCGTCTCCGAGGACGGCGGTTCGGTCGTCGGCGGGCCCGTCGAGGTCGCGTCGGTCGGCGACGTCGGCGTGGTCACGCTCACCGACGGAGACGGCTTGTCCGGCTTCTCGGTCTTGCGGTCCTTCGTGCCCGTGTCGCCCTTGTGCCGCTCGAACCACTCGCCGTCGGGCTCGCACATCACGAACACCTCGACCGGCTCGGGCGCGGGCGTCACCATGACCACCTTGGCGTTGTCGTAGCCGGGCCACTCCTCGCCCGTCGTCTTCGGCGCGGTCTGCTGGGCGACCGGCGGGGAGAGCGGGTTGCCGCAGGCGCAGCGCACCCGGGGCACGCCGCGGTCGTCGACCAGGACGGCCGTGCCGGTCTGCAGGACGGCCTGGTAGCTGGTCGCGGCGCCGTCCTTGTAGCCGTGGTTGGTGACCCGGGTGTCCATGCGCAGCTGCACCGGGGTGAGCGAGCGCAGGTAGGCGGGGACGTCGGAGGCCTCGACGCGGACGACCGAGGCGAAGGCCCGCTGCTTGTCCGGGGCGCCCTCGAAGTACGTGATCTGCTTCTCCACGTCGCAGCTGGCCACCTTGCGGGTGCCGCCGTAGAGGCCGGGCGCCCCGCCCTGCACGCCCTGGACGGTGTTGCGCGGGGCCAGTTCGGTGGGCGAGGGCGAGACCGGTGAGGCGGAGGCCTGCTCGGCCGTGGACTCGGTGAACGGGTCGGGCCCGGTGTCGGCGGCGGGCTGCAGGAAGATCTCGCCCTGGGACGTGCTGGTGCCGCCGTCGGACGCGCCGGTGCCGCCGCCGTCCGGCCGGGACAGCACGACGGCGAGGATCACGGCCGCCACGACGGCGGTGGCGACGATCGCGACCCGGGGCACCGATCCCCACCAGGGGCGGCGGGGCTCCGGTCCCCCGGCGCCCCCGCCGCCGGTCGGCTCGGAGGGCGGGCCGCCGCCGGGCGGCGGCTGGGAGGGGCCCGACAGCGGGCCGGAGGGAGGTCCTGTGGGGCGGCCGGACGACGGCGGTTCGACGCTCACGAGCTCTTCTTCCCGCGTGGTTTCCTCAGCGGCCTGTGCAGACCGGGGCGTTTCGCCCCGTTTCACTCCGCTATTTCCACTACGTGTTCATTGTGTGCTCCGGCCCCAGGGGCCCCGCAAGCCGACGCGGACGGACCCGCCCGGCGGGCGGGTGGCACGGGTGCTGCTTAGCGTGGCAGCGTGAGTCCGCGCACCCCTTCCGACCAGGCCCGTCCGCCCCGCGAGCGGGCCGTCGCCCGCCACGGCTGGGTACCCGCCCTCGTCACGGTGGCCGGCGCGCTGCTCGCCATGGCGGTGGTGGCCGCCCTCGGCCTGTGGGCGGCCGGAGCCGCGGACCTGCCCGGCGGCGCGTTCGCCCCCGTGGTCGCGGCGACCGTGGTCACCGCCGTCGGCGGCACCGTGCGGCTCGCCGGCAACGCCGGTGACCTCGCCGGCACCCGGGCGGAGCTGACGGTGATCCCGCTGTCCGTCACCCTCACCGGGGCCCTGGTCGTCGCCCGGGGCTTCCTGCGGCCCCTGCGGCACCGCGCGGTCGCCGGTGCGGCCGAACTGGCCGGCTGGGCCGGGCGGATCGCCGCACTGTGGCTGCTCGCCCTGATCGGCGTGACGCTCGCGGCCCGCCACACGTTCGCCGTCTCCCTGGGCGACGACGCGCTGGGAGAACTCGGCGACCTGTTCGGTGCCTCGCCCCGGGTCGGCTTCACCGCGGACGTGCCGCTGTCCGTGTTCGTCGGGCTGGTGTGGCTGGCCGGGGTGCTGGTGCTCGCCCTGCTGGTGTCGCGGCGGGCGCCGCTGCCGGGCGGACTGCTGCGCTTCCAGACGTCCGTCCGGCCGGCCGCGTACGCGATGGTGGCGCTGTTGCTCGCCTCCGTCGGGATCGGCGTGGTGATCGCCCTGATCGTGGCGGCGACCCGGGGGCATGCGGCCGAGACGTTCGCGGTGATCCTGCTGGGCCTGCCCAACCTGGTGTGGCCGGCGCTGACGATCGGTCTCGGAGCCACCTGGAACGGCAGGGTGGAGGGCCCGTTCGGGCTGCCCATGCCGCACGTGCTGGACGAGGTGCTGCGTACGCCGGACCTCTCGGAGCTGAACCTGCGGACGCTCTCCGAGCACGACGGCCGGGTGTGGTGGCTGCTCGTCGTGGACGTCGTGCTGCTGCTGGCCGCGGCGTTCGTGATGGCGGCCCGGTCGCCGGCCCGGGTGCGGGCCTGGCAGCACGCCGTGCACATGGCGGTCGCGCTGGCGCTGACGGTGTTCATGATCTGCCTCGTCGGGCGCGTCTCCGCGCACTACGGGCTGTCCGTGCTCGGCATCGGCGACCTGGGCGGCGGTCTGGCCGGCGAGCTGTTCCTGCGGCCCCGGCTGTGGGGCGCGGTCGGGCTGGCCGTGCCGTGGGGACTGGTCACCGGGTTCGCCGGGGCACTGCTGGCGCGGCACGTGCGGCGGCGCGGCCAGGTGCGCGCGGACGGACCGGACGGACGGAACGGCCGGGTCTGACGCCGGGGGCTACCTGTGCGGCACGAAGACCGGTTCGGCCCAGCGCGGGGGCCGGCGGACCGGCTCCGGCCCGCCCTGCTGCCGCCCCTGCGCGTCACTGGCGGGGCCCACGGGCCCGGTCTCGCCGCCGGTCGTCGCGGCACGCAGCGCGGCCACGAAGGCCAGACAGGACGGGTACCGGTCGTCGGGGCTCTTGGCGAGGGCCTTGGCGAGGACCGGGTCGGCCTGCGGGGGGACGTCGGGCCGGGCGTCGGTCAGCGGCGGCGGTTCGTCGTACTGGTGCGCCCACAGCAGGGCCATGTCGTCGTCGCGCAGGAAGGGCGGGTGCCCGGCCAGGATCTCGTAGACGACGCAAGCGAAGCCGTACACGTCGCAGCGGGCGTCGACCGGCTTGCCCGAGATCTGCTCGGGGGCGACGTAGTCGAGCGTGCCGACGAACTGGCCGACCGTGGTGAAGCCGGTCAGCGACAGGGACTTCTTGGTCAGGCCGAAGTCGGTGAGGTAGACGTGCTCGGGGTGGTCGCTGTCGGTGCCGCGGGCGACGAGGATGTTGCCGGGTTTGACGTCGCGGTGGACCAGGCCGTGCTCGTGGGCCGCGTCGAGCGCGGAGGCGACCTGGGCGGCGACGCGGACGGCGGTGGCGGGCGGCAGCGGGCCCTCCCGGTCGAGGACGTGCCGCAGGTCGCTGCCGGGGACGTACCGCATGGCGATGTACAGCACGCCGTCCGTCTCGCCGGCCTCGAACACGGGCACGATGTGCGGGTGGTCGATCGCTGCGGCGGCCCGGGACTCGTGGGTGAAGCGGCGCCGGAAGGTGTCGTTGCGGGCGAGTTCCGGAGCGAGCAGCTTCAGCGCGACGGTGCGTTCCAGCCGCAGGTCGCGGGCCCGGTAGACGACCGCCATGCCGCCGCGCCCGATCTCCTGCTCGATGCGGTACCCGGCGATCTGCCGCCCGATCAGCTCCGAGGGCCGCCCCGAGAACAGGCTCGTCTCGCGGGTCAACGGCCCTCACCCTCGGACGGCACGATGCGCGTGGGTTCCTGCCCCACCACCCGCGTGGCCGCCGCATCGCCCGACCGTTCCCCGGCCGCCTCGATCTCCTCGGCGGAGACGACCCGGGTGGGCTCGGGAGCATCGGCGGACACGACCCGGGTGGGCTCGGGAGCATCGGGTGCCGCGGTGCCGGGCGACACCACCCGCGTCGGTTCGGCGGGGGCGGCCGGGGACTCGGGAGGGACCACTCGGGTCGGCGGCGCGTCCGGCGGCCGGGACGGCCGGGCCGCGCGGGGCGGCTCGTGGAGGTCCTCGGCCGGCACCACCCGCGTGGGGGGACGCGCCGGGGGCGCCCCGGACAGGCGGTGCCCGGGATCGCTGCGGGGCGTCTCGTCCGCCGCGTACGGGGTGAGCCGGGTGCCGTCGGCGTACACCCAGTGCCCGTGGGCGGCGTCGTAGAGCCACATGGACTCCCCGTCGATGACGACGCCGATCCGCAGTCCGCGGGTGCGGGTGCGGAACGACTCGCCGTCCAGGCCGCCCGCGAGGTCCTCGACCGCGGAGCGGTAGCGCGAGAGGGCGTCCTCCGCGCGGGCCAGCAGCGGACGCGGATCGGCGGTGCGGGTGAGCGGCCCGTCGGTGGTGGGCGGATCCTGCGGTACGGCGACCAGCCGGCGTCCGTCGACCCAGGCCGACCAGCCGTTGAAGCACAGCACGTGCCCCCAGTCACCCTGCCGTTCGAGGAGCTGCACCGGAAGCAGCGGGTCGAGGTCCGCCGTGGGCCGTGCCGAGTCCGGGGCCTCCCAGGCCGGCATCCCGTGCCGCGGGACGACGTGCGTGGGCCGGAAGCCGGGGGTCGTCATGGGCGCTCACTGCTTCCGCATCACGGCCGGTTCGTGCCGGCGCAGCAGCCGGGACACGAGGAACCCGAAGAGCACCGACAGCACGACCAGCATGCCGACGTCGATCAGCCAGGTGCCCGCCGAGTGCTCGAAGAGCGGGTCCTCGGTCAGGTCGTCGGGCACGATGCGGGACAGTCCGACGGTGCCGGCCATCGCGGCGAGTGCCCAGCGCGCCGGCACCAGCCAGCCCAGCTGCTCCAGCCCGGGGACGCCGGCCAGCTTCAGCAGGGCACCGCAGAAGACGACCTGGACGATGGCGATGAGCACGAGCAGCGGCATCGTCACCTCCTCCTTGCGCACCAGCGCGGAGACGAGCAGGCCGAGCATCATCGCGGTGAACGCGAGCAGGGCGACGGCGATGGTGATCTCCACCAGGGGCGGCATCAACACACCTTCGTCGCCCGGCGCGCCGAGGTCCACGCCGAGCAGCGCGACCAGGGTCAGCACCACCGCCTGGAGCACGGTGATGACGCCCAGGACGACGACCTTGGACATCAGGTACGCCGATCTGGACAGGCCCACGGCGCGTTCCCGCTGGTAGATCACCCGTTCCTTGACGAGTTCGCGCACGGCGTTGGCCGCGCCGGTGAGCACCGCGCCGACGCAGAGGATGAGCAGGGCGTTCATCGCCGTGTCGCGGGTGAGTTCGCCGCCCGCGAGGGCCCGGGCCATGACGCCCATCACGAACGGCAGGGCGATCATGATGATCAGGAAGGTCCGGTCGGCGCTCAGCGCGGAGGCGTACCGGCGCACGAGAGTGCCGAGCTGTGCGGAACGGCTGCGCGGCCGGGGCGGCGGGGTGATGACGACCGGTTCGGACCGGGGCTGCGGGGGCTGGGCGGTGGCGTCGGCGACGTAGCGGCGGTGGAGGGGCGAGGCGAGGTAGTCGCCCGCCCAGTCGCGCTCGGTGTCCCGTTCGAACGCCTCGAAGGCCTCCGGCCACTGCTCGAAGCCGAAGTAGGGCAGGGCGTCCTCGGGCGGCCCGTAGTAGGCGGTCCTCCCGCCGGGCGCGAGGACGAGGAGCCGGTCGCACACGTCGAGGCTGAGCACGCTGTGGGTGACGACGATGACGGTGCGGCCGTCGTCGGCGAGACCGCGCAGCATGTGCATCACGGAGCGGTCCATGCCGGGGTCGAGGCCGGAGGTGGGCTCGTCGAGGAACAGCAGCGACGGCTTGGTCAGCAGCTCCAGTGCCACGCTGACGCGCTTGCGCTGGCCACCGGAGAGGCTGTGCACATGCTGGTCGGCGCGCTGTTCCAGGCCCAGTTCGCGCATCACCTCGTCCACCCGGGCCTGCCGTTCGGCCTTGGCTGTGTCCTGCGGGAAGCGCAGCTCGGCGGCGTAGGAGAGGGCCTTTCTGACGGTCAGCTGGGAGTGCAGGATGTCGTCCTGCGGGACCAGGCCGATGCGCTGGCGCAGTTCGGCGTAGTCCCGGTAGAGGTCGCGGCCGTCGTAGAGGACGGTGCCGTGGCCGGCGGGGCGCTGGCCGGTGAGGGCGTTGAGCAGCGTGGACTTGCCCGCGCCGCTCGGGCCGACGACGGCGAGCAGGCACTTCTCGCCCACCGGGAAGGACACGTGGTCCAGCAGCGTCTTGCGGCCGCGGTCGACCGAGACCGCGAGGTCCTGCACGTCGAGGGAGACCTCGCCGGTGTCGACGTACTCCTGGAGTTCGTCGCCGACGAGGCAGAACGCGGAGTGGCCAATGCCGACGATGTCGCCCTGGCCGACCGGGGCGGTGGTGACCGGACTGCCGTTGAGGTACGTGCCGTTGTGGCTGCCGAGGTCGGTGATCTCGTACGTGCCGTCGGGCAGGGCGCGCAGTTCGGCGTGGCGGCGGGAGACGACCAGGTCGTCGATGACGAGGTCGTTGTCGCCCGCGCGGCCGATGCGCACCGTGCGCGACGGCAGGGGCCGCACGGTCGTGGGTGCCCGGTAGGTGCCGGTCAGGGCGGGCATGGAGACCGCGGAGGGGCGTTCCGGGGCCGGTGCGGGGCGGCCCGTGAGGATGACCCGGGGCCCGTCGGCGGGGCTGCCGAAGCGGATGACGGTGCCGGGTCCGACGTCCCGGGCGTGGATGCGGTGGCCGTCGGCGTAGGTGCCGTTGGTGCTGTTCTCGTCCTCGATGGTCCAGTGGCCGTCCTCCGGCCGCAGCACCGCGTGGTGCCAGGAGACCCGGTCGTCGTCGATGACGATGTCGCTCGACGGGTCACGTCCCAGGTGGTAGTCGCGGCCCGGGATCATCACGGTGGAACCCGTCTCCGTCTCCAGGACGAGTTCCGGTGCTACCGACGGCTGCGCCATGGCCAAGATTCTACCGATATGGCCCGTTATGCGCCTCGGCAGACGGAGGGGGTGACAGGTCAGGCGACGGGGACGCCCAGGGTGGGGGCGGTGCGCTGCATCCGCAGGGCGTCCACGGACTCGGCGAGCAGTTCGTACTCGGTCGTCTCGTCGCTGGTGGCGATGCGCACCAGCCGTCCGGCCGCCAGTTCCTCGGCGACCCGCTCCTGCTGGGCGGGATCGGCGCACCAGGCGCGCAGCAGCAGGGGCACGTCGGGCACGGTGTCGGCGACCGGCACGAGCGCGCCCGGCGGTAAGTGCTCGGCGTCGGGCTGGGGGTCCAGGCGCTGGGCGATCCAGGAGGCGCGGTCGCGCAGCCACCACAGCGCCAGGGCGAGGGTGGGGGCGCGGTAGGTGCCCAGGGGCACTCCGATACGGCGGCCGTCGCAGACCCCGTACGCCGTGACGTGGCACAGAAACTCGTCGTGCACGTGT
This sequence comes from Streptomyces sp. NPDC085931, assembly GCF_044540565.1. Lineage (NCBI taxonomy): Bacteria > Bacillati > Actinomycetota > Actinomycetes > Kitasatosporales > Streptomycetaceae > Streptomyces > Streptomyces sp. NPDC085931. The sequence continues at coordinate 47,592 of NZ_JBITSK010000026.1, read as the reverse complement.
TCCTCCCCCGCTGCCCTGCCCGCCTGCCCGGTCCCGCTCTTCCCGCAGCTCGCGTGCTGTGCGTGAGGACGCCGTCGCTAGATGTGAAAACGCTCTCGCAGGTCAGTATGTTCACTACTGAAACACTGTCACCATGACTTTTTGGCCACTCTCCTGGCATATTCACCCGTCGAGTTGGCCGAAATCGGCGGATGTCGTGGATGTACTGGGCCGCCATGGACACGTCTGCCCGGGGGCGGCGCCCCCGGGCAGACGTGTCCATGGCGGGCGGGCCGCTACTTCCTGACGATCGCGTCGATCCGCGCCAGCTCGTCCGCGTCGAAGTCGAGGTTGCCGATCGCTCCGACGCTGTCCTCCACCTGCTGCGGGCTGCTCGCGCCGACCAGCGCCGAGGTGACCCGGCCGCCGCGCAGCACCCAGGCCAGCGCCATCTGGGCCAGGGTCTGCCCGCGCCCCTGCGCGATGTCGTTCAGGTCGCGCAGCCGGCCCACCAGCTCCTCGGTGACGGCGTCGGACTGCAGGAACGGGCTGTCGCTCGCGGCCCGGGAGCCCTCGGGGATGCCGTCGAGGTAGCGGGCGGAGAGCAGCCCCTGCTCCAGCGGGGAGAAGACGATGGAGCCGACCTGGAGCTCGTCGAGCGCGTCCAGCAGGCCCTCGTCCTCGGGGCGGCGGTCCAGCATCGAGTAGCGCGGCTGGTGGATGAGCAGCGGCGTGCCCAGCTCGCCCAGGATGCGGGCGGCCTCACGGGTCTGCTCCGCGGAGTAGTTCGACACGCCGACGTACAGCGCCTTGCCCTGCTGCACCGCCGAGTGCAGCGCGCCCATCGTCTCCTCCAGCGGAGTGTCCGGGTCGGGGCGGTGCGAGTAGAAGATGTCGACGTAGTCCAGGCCCATCCGGCTCAGGCTCTGGTCCAGGGAGGACAGCAGGTACTTGCGCGAGCCCCACTCGCCGTACGGGCCGGGCCACATCAGGTAGCCGGCCTTGGTGGAGATGACCAGCTCGTCGCGGTAGCGCGCGAGGTCGGACTTCAGGAACTCGCCGAAGGCGGACTCGGCGGCGCCGGGCGGCGGGCCGTAGTTGTTGGCGAGGTCGAAGTGCGTGACGCCCAGGTCGAAGGCGCGGCGCAGGATGGCCCGCTGGGTCTCCACGGGCCGGTCCGGGCCGAAGTTGTGCCACAGGCCGAGCGAGAGCGCGGGGAGCTTCAGGCCACTGCGTCCGGTGCGCCGGTAGGGCATGTCCGCGTAGCGGTCGGGGTGTGCGGTGTACAACGCGACTCCAGAGGGGTTGGCTCGGTCGGAGGGGAAACCGGTGTCCACTCTGGCGTGACCTGCTCCCATGCGTCCAACAGAAGAATCCGATGGGATTCAGCGGCTACGCTTCTCAGTCATGGAACTGCGCCATCTGCAGCACTTCGTCGCGGTCGCCGAGGACCAGCACTTCACCCGGGCGGCCGAACGCCTGCTGGTCTCCCAGTCGGGGCTGTCCGCCTCCATCCGGGCGCTGGAGCGCGAGCTGCAGACGCCGCTGTTCGTGCGCACGACCCGCCGGGTGACGCTCACCCCGGCCGGGCGGGCGCTGCTCGGCGAGGCGGAGCGGATCCTGGCGCAGGTGCGGGCCGCCCACGAGGCGGTGGCGGCGGTGCAGGGCGTGCTGCGCGGGATGCTCACCCTCGGCAGCGAGCAGTGCATCGCCGGGGTGAACCTGGCGGGCCTGCTCGCCGCGTTCCGGCACCGCCACCCCGACGTGGAGATCTGCCTGCGGCAGGCCGGGTCCGGGGCCCTGGCGGAGGACGTCGAGGCCGGGCGGCTCGACCTGGCCTTCGCCGTGCGCACCCAGGCGGACGGCGACCAGCTGCGGTCGGTGCCGCTGACCAGCGAGTCGATGACGCTGCTGTGCCACCCCAGCCACCCGCTCGCCGCCGCCGGCGCGGCCGTCACGCCGGAGGAGCTGGGCGGCGAGGTGTTCGTGGACTTCCACCCGGACTGGGGGCCGCGGCGCACCACCGACACTGTGTTCGCCGCCGCGGGTGTGCGCCGGACGGTGGCGCTGGAGGTGAACGACGTGCACACCCTGCTCGACCTGGTCGACGAGAACCTGGGCGTGGCCGTCGTACCGCGGCACTTCGCGCACAAGCGCGCCTCCCTGACCGCGCTGCCCGTGAAGGGCACCGGCGAGGCGGTCTACGAGACGGTGGCCCTGCTGCCGCCCCCGCAGGCGACCAGTCCGGCGGCCCGGGCGCTGATGGCGCTGCTGGAGACCACGGTCGCGTAGCACCGGGCGCAGCGGCCGGGGGGATGCGCGATGGTGGAGGCATGCATGCGAAGGACATCCTCATCGACGGCTACAACCGCATCCGGGAAGAAGTCCACGCCACCGTCGAGGGCCTCGGGCCCGGCGAACTGAACGCCCGCCCCTCCCCCGACACCAACTCCGTCGCCTGGCTGGTCTGGCACCTCACCCGCGTCCAGGACGACCACGTCGCCGACGCCTTCGGCCTCGACCAGGTGTGGCTCGCCCAGGACTGGGAGAAGCGCTTCGGGCTGGGCCTGCCCCGCCACGACACCGGCTACGGCCACAGCCCCGCCAAGGTCGCCAAGGTCAGGGTCGACTCCGGCGACCTGCTCACCGGCTACTACGACGCCGTGCACGAGCAGACCCTGGAGGCCCTCGGCGCTCTGGCCGCCAAGGACCTGGAGCGGGTCGTCGACGAGCGCTGGGACCCGCCGGTCACCCTCGGGGTGCGGCTGGTCAGCGTCCTGTCCGACGATCTGCAGCACGCCGGACAGGCCGCCTACCTCAAGGGGCTGCTTCAGAGCGCGGCCGCGTAGCCCGGCAGCACCACGTCACGGATGAGCGCGTTCCGCTCGTCGAACGGGAGGAACGCGCTCTTCAGGGCGTTCAGCGTGACCGTGCGCAGGTCCGCCACGCTCCAGCCCGCCTGCTCCACCAGGAGCGTCATCTCGCGGGTCATCGTCGTGCCCGACACCAGCCGGTTGTCGGTGTTGACCGTGACCCGGAAGCCGAGGTCCTTCAGCGCGGTGATCGGGTGCTCGGCGATCGAGGTCGCGGCGCCCGTCTGGAGGTTGGACGTCGGGCACATCTCCAGCGCGATGCGCCGGTCGCGCACCCAGCCGGCGAGCCGGCCGAGCTTGCCCGCCGCGAGGTCGGGGATGTCGTCGGTGATGCGCACGCCGTGCCCGATGCGCTGGGCGCCGCACACCTGCAGGGCCTGGTGGATGCTGGGCAGCCCGTGGGCCTCTCCGGCGTGGATCGTGAAGGGCACGTTCTCGCGGCGCAGGTGCTCGAAGGCCGCGAGGTGGTCGGCGGGCGGGAAGCCGTCCTCGGCGCCGGCGATGTCGAAGCCGACGACGCCGGCGTCGCGGAACGCCACGGCCAGATCGGCGGCCTCGCGCACCCGGTCGAACATCCGCATGCCGCACAGCAGGGTGCCCACCCGCACCGGCGTGCCCGCGGCGGCCGCCTTGGCCATGCCCGAGGCGAGCCCCTCCTGGACGGTCTCCACGACCTCGGCCATGGTCAGCCCGCCGCGGGTGTTCAGCTCGGGGGCGTAGCGCACCTCCCCGTACACGACACCGTCCGCGGCGAGGTCCAGCACGTACTCCTCGGCGGTGCGCAGCAGCCCCTCGCGGTTCTGCATGACGGCGAGGGTGTGCTCGAAGGTGGCGATGTAGCGCACCAGGTCACCGGAGTTGGCGGCCTCGTAGTACCAGGCGGCGAGCTCGGCGGGGTCGGTGGTGGGCAGGGTGTGGCCGACCGCCTCGGCGAGCTCCACCACGGTGGCGGGGCGCAGGCCACCGTCGAGGTGGTCGTGCAGGACGGCCTTGGGGAGGCGGCGGATCACATCGGCGTCTACGCGCGTAGCAGTCATGGCGGGTCTTTCCTTGCGGCGGGTGAGCGGCGGTTCACACGGGGGCGGAGCGGAGTCAGCCGGCGGGCTGGAGCAGGTCCCAGCGGTTGCCGTACAGGTCCTGGAAGACGGCGACGGTTCCGTACGGCTCGTGCCGCGGCTCCTCCAGGAAGGTCACGCCGGCGGCGGTCATCCGGGCGTGGTCGCGGGCGAAGTCGTCGGTGTGCAGGAAGAAGCCGACCCGCCCGCCGGTCTGGTCCCCGACCCGGGCGGACTGCGCCTCGCCGTCGGCGCGGGCGAGCACCAGTCCGGTCCCCGCACCCGGGGCGCCCGGCTCCACGACGACCCAGCGGGAGCCGCCGGGCCGGGGCGCGTCTTCGGCCAGCCGGAAACCGAGAGCCTCGGTGTAGAAGCGGATCGCCTCGTCGTAGTCGTCGACGACGAGGGTGACCAGGGCGATACGTCGCATCGGGACCTCTCGGAGCACGGGGTTAGCCGGAGAGGTTATACGTAAAACCCACCGGACGCCAACCGCTTGTCCGGGCGGTGCGCGCGCGAGCGGAACGTCCTCGTCGTCCTCGCGATACTCCTCATGGATCACCTGCCTGCCGGCCGGTCGCCGGACGAGGGACGGGCCCGGCACCTGACGGGTGTTCAGACCGCGCCGGACGCCTCCCCGGGGCCGGCCGTCGGTCGCGACGCCGCGGAATGTGACGAAAATCCGGTGCATATATGGGGCTTTCCTGGGTGGGTTGCGCCGTCGGCGTGGATGCGGGACGGTTGCCGTCTGCACCGGTTTCCCATGACAGGAAGGTGGTGGGGTGCGCGGGACGCGTGCCCCCGCTTGTGACCGCTTCCCCCAGTTCCTCCGCCCGTTCACGCAGTGCCGACACCAAGGTCGGCAGCGTGTGGGGCGATGCCCCCTGCCCCGTGCTGGTCGTCGACCGGCACGGCACCCTGGTGCAGCTGAACGACGCCGCCCGGCTCCTGCTGCCCGAAGCGGCCAGCGGGGACCGGCTGCACGAGACGGCGCCCGCCTGGCTCTCGAACGCGCACCGCGATGTCGCGAGCGAACTCCCCGGATCGGGTACGGCCCCCCTGAGCGGCCGCATCAACGACCGGGTCGTCCGGGCGCACCCGACGGCGGCCGCCGACGGGGACGTCGTGTGGTGGCTGGTCGACGACACCGAGCGCCGCGTGGCCGAGGAGGCCGTGCGCAGCGCGCAGGCGCGGTCGCAAATCCTGGCCGAGGTCTCGTCCACGCTGCTGTCGACGCTGAACGTGCCCCGCTGCACGGAGGTCGCCGCCTCCCTGGCCGCGCAGCATCTGGCGGAGGCCGCGGTGCTGGTCGCCCCCGCCCAGGGCCGCCGCCACCCCCTCACGTACGCGCCGCGGGGCGGCCCCGTGGTGCAGGTCACCCGGCAGATCGACCCGCACAGCGTGCCCGGCCTGCCGGAGGCGCTGCAGGGCTTCCCGCCGGTTGCGGCGCGCTGGATCGACCCGTCGGTCCTGCCCGACTGGGCGATCCCGGACGGCTTCACGGGCCCGGTCGGTTCGGTGATCGTCGCCCCGTTGCCCGGGCACGGCGTGCCCGCGGGCGCCCTCGTCCTGCTGCGTTCCAGCACCGAGCAGGCGTTCACCGAGGGCGAGGAGGTCTTCGCCCGCCTGTTCGCCGCCCGGGCCGGGGCCGCGCTCTCGGCGGCCCGCCTGTACACCGAGCAGGCCACCATCACCGCCACCCTGATGCACGAGCTGCTGCCGCCCCTGCTGCAGCGGGTGCACGGCGTGCAGTACGCCGGCAGCTACCGGGCCGCCAAGGACCACGAGCGGATCGGCGGCGACTTCTACGACGTCCACCCCGGCTCCGACCCCTCCCGGGAGACCCTCGTGGTCCTGGGCGACGTGGCGGGCAAGGGGCTGGACGCGGCCGTGCTGACCGGCAAGATCCGCAACACCCTGCACGCCCTGCTCCCGCTGGCGGAGGACCACCAGCGGGTGCTCGACCTGCTCAACGGAGCGCTGCTCAGCTCCCATCACACCCGCTTCGCCACCCTGGTCCTCGCCTCGGTGCGCCGCCGCGGCGGCCGGGCACAGCTGCGGCTGACCAGCGCCGGCCATCTGCCGCCGCTGGTCGTCCGGGCCGACGGCCGGGTGGAGGAGGTGCCCTCCCGCGGCACCCTCATCGGTGCCCTGCCGACCGTGACCACCCACACTGTGGAGACGGCCCTGGACCAGGGGGACACCTGCCTGCTGTACACCGACGGCATCACCGAGGCCCGCGGCGGCCCGCTCGGGGAGGAGCTGTTCGGGGAGGAGCGGCTGAGGAGGGTGCTGGCCGAGTGCGCGGGACTGCCCGCCGAGGCCGTCGTGGAACGGGTGCAGATGGTCGCCGCCCAGTGGCTCGGCGCGGGCCGGCACGACGACATGGCCGTCGTCGCCATCAGCGCCCCGAGGACGGGTGGCCTGTCCGTCGTCGACGGGCGCCGGGGCAGCCGCCGGAAGGACGGGTGACCGAACCCGCGATGTCAGAGGTACTGCAGAACCGGTTGTGGCGGGCCGTGGCCGACGGCGACGAGTACGCCGCCGTGGACGTCCTGGCCAAGGCCCTGTCCGAAGGGCTCGACGAGGAGACGCTCCTGCTGGACGTGATCGCGCCCGTGCAGGAGCGGGTCGGCGCCGAGTGGGCCGCCGATCGCCTCACCGTGGCCCAGGAACACGCCGCCACCGCCATCAACGAACGCGCCGTCGCCGCCCTCGCCCACCGCGCCCCGGACGGCGCGCGGCCCTCCCCGGTGCGGGGCCGGGTGACCGTCGCCTGCATCGACGGCGAATGGCACGCCTTCCCGGCCCGGCTCGTCGCCGAGACGCTGCGGCTGCGCGGCTGGCAGGTCGACTACCTCGGGGCCCAGACGCCCACCCAGCACCTGATCGCGCATGTGCACCGCACCAACCCCGACGCGGTGCTGCTGTCCAGCTCGATCCCCACCCATCTGCCCACCGCCCACCGCGCCATCACCGCGTGCCAGGCCGTCGGCACCCCCGTCATGGCCGGCGGCCGCGCCTTCGGCCCCGACGGCCGCCACGCCCGCGCGCTGGGCGCCGACCGGTGGGCCCCCGACGCCCGGCGGGCGGCGGCGGCGCTGGAGGAGGGCATCGCCCGGCCCGCCCCGGCGGCGCTCCGCCACGCCGTGGACGACCTTCCGCACCTGGCCGACCAGGAGTACACGCTGGTCGTGCAGAACCGGGCCGAGCTGGTCGGACGGACCCTGGCCGGCCTGGAGGACCGCTTCCCGGCGATGCGGTCCTACACGGCCGAGCAGCTCGACCGCACGGCGGAGGACCTGGCCCACATCGTGGAGTTCCTGGCGACCGCCCTGTACATGGACGACACCGAGCTGTTCACCTCGTTCCTGACCTGGACCGCCGGAATCCTCGAAGCCCGGCACGTGCCCGCCCGGTCCCTGATCGCCGGCCTGGACCTCCTCGCCGGGCAGACAGCCGACTTCCCCCGTGCCCTCGCCCTGGTGCGCGAGGGAACCGCCGTCCTCGGCGACCGCCCCGCCCGTCCTGTCCCCGGCTCCGAGACTCCCGCATGACGAACCTGCCATCGATCCCGTTCACCGTCACCACCGACCGCGAACCGCCCACGCTGACCGTGCGGGTGGCCGGCGAACTCGACTTCGACACCTGCGGCGAGTTCGTCGACGCCGTCGTCGGAGCGCTGTCCGGGGCCACCGGGCTGCGGGACGTGCGCCTGGACTTCCGCGACCTGGCCTGGATCGACTCCTCCGGCCTGTCGGCGCTGCTGATGATCCACCGTCACACCCGCGCCGCGGGCACGATCCTGCACCTGGACCACCGGCCCGGGTTCCTGGACCGGGTGCTGGAACTCACCGACGTCCTGGAGCATCTGACCGCTCCCGCGGCCCGGGCCGACACGGGTGAGCGGGACGACGACGTCACCGAGGCCGGGGCCACCTGAGCGGACGGCCCCGGGTTCGCCGGCGCTGGGCAGCGCGTTTCACGGATACGTGTACGTGTTGAGAGCGGCGACGGCGGAGGCGGATTCGCCCCGGTCGTAGTGGTCCACGGCGAGGAAGGTGGGCTTCTTGCGGGCCGCGGGCTGGCAGAACCGCCGGGCGCGGTCGGCGAGTTTGCCGTTGTCCGTGCCGGCCGTGCCGGTGAGCGGGACGTCCCGGAAGTGGTTCATGACGAACAGCGGGCGGAAGCCGGGTTCGGTGCGGGTCAGCGGGATGTTCGTGCCGGCGTCGTACCAGCGGCTGTAGCAGGACCAGTCGGAGGATCCGAGGCCCGAGCCCATGGACCAGTGATTCTCGACGGTCCACTCGCGCTGGTACATGACGCCGAAGCTGTCCCGGGTCAGGCCGGAGGCCTGGTCGGCGGAGCGGCTGTGGTCGGTGAAGATCAGCAGCCGGTCGTTCGCGGCGATCAGCTCGGCCATCGTGGGCCAGCCGTGCTGCCGGACACCGGTGAGGTCGGGCCGGTACAGCACGTCCGCCAGGCCGCTCACCCGGGCGAGTTCGGCGCGCAGGACGCCCGGGTCGACGTAGTCCTCCAGGAAGACGGTGACGAACTGGTCGGGGTGGGCCTGGAGGAAGTCGACCATGCGCTGGAGGTCGACCCACAGGGCGACGGGCCTGCTGACGAGGGTGCAGCTGTTGTGGCAGAGGATCGCGCCGTCCGGGGTCTGGTGGATGTCCAGCATGAACCCGCGGACGCCGTCGGCGAGTTGGCGGGTGATGCCGCGGGTCTGGTTGGGCGCGAGGTTGACGAACGGCGGGGCGAAACCGCCGTCGGCGCCGTTGGCGTAGGCGTTGTGGGCGGTGAGGAACGTGACCTGGTCCAGGGTGCGCCGGTCCTGCGGCGGCATGGGGGCGGTGACGGGGCTGACCGGTGTGAGGTACCAGGCCGCCAGGTCGCCCGCGCCGCCGAGGGCGAGCCGGGCGGGGTAGTTGGCGCCGGCGGGCTTGGGGGCGACGGTGAGGTGGCGCGTGGTGCCCGGGACCTTCAGCGTGTACCGGTCGGCTCCGAGCGGGGTGATCTCCCAGAGGGCGTCGGCGCCGGTGCAGGGGACGGTCGCCGCCTGGTCGCCGGTACGGCCGAGACAGCTGCCCGGGGCGTCGGTGTTCTCCAGCAGGTGGGCGGAGCCGTTCGGCTCGAGCCGCCACTGCTGGCGGTCCTCGTCGCCGCGGGGTCTGTGCTGCTCGACCGCGCCGCCGCTGTCGGCCGCGTTGAGTCCGGTGGTGGCGCTCTGGACGTAGTACGCGCCCGGGGCCGGCACGGCGGCGGCAGCGGGCTGGGGTGCCACGACCGCCGCGGCGAGCGCGGCGGTCGTGGCGAGCAGGGCGTGGGGGGTGCGCAGGCGCATGAGGGATGCCCTCCGTCAGGTCAGGTGCATGACACCCCGCATGACACCACGCCCGGTGGTCCGGCGTCAGCAGTACAGGTTGCCGCCGGGTGACACCCCGAGGATCTGCGTGAACCGCTGGTAGTTGTTCACGCGGCTCTGCACCTGCGCCGGGTTCTTCCCGTCGCACTCCAGCGAGCCGTTGATGCTGCGGATGGTCTGGCCGAATCCGGCGCCGTTCACCATGGCGTTGTGCGGGGTCATGCTGCCGGGCCCGCTCTGGGTGTTCCAGTACCACAGGGCCGTCTTCCAGGCGACGGCCGAGTCGTTCTGCACCAGCCAGGGGTTGTTGAGCAGATCGATGCCCAGCGCGTCACCGGCGGCCTTGTAGTTGAAGTTCCAGCTCAGCTGGATCGGGCCGCGTCCGTAGTAGGCGGCCTGGCCGGCCGGACAGCCGTAGGGCTGGCTCCAGTCGCAGTAGTGCGGGTAGTTGGCGGTGTTCTGCTCCACCACGTGCACCAGACCGCCGGTCTCGTGGCTGACGTTGGCGAGGAAGGCGGCGGCCTCCTGCTTCTTCACCGTGTCGCTGCCGGTGTTGGCGAAGCCGGGGTAGGCGCTCAGGGCCGCGGTGAGGCCGCTGTAGGTGTAGAACGAATTCCGGTTCGGGAACATCTGGTTGAACTGCGCCTCGGACACGACGAAGCGCCCGTCGGGCGTGGTCGGCCCGTTGTCGCAGGCGTACGGCTCCCAGTACCAGGTGCTGATGATCGGGTCGTAGCCCGGGTTGGCGTGCTCGGCGATGTACGCCTTGCCGTCGGTGTAGCGGACGATGTCACCGGCGTTGTACGACTTCCCCGCCACCCAGTTGGGGTAGCTGGAGCACGAGGCGGCGGCGGCGTTCGAGGCCGGCAGGAGCACCGGTGCGGTGCCCGCGAGGGCGAGTGCGGCCAGGACGGCGGAGACACGGCGTCTCGACACGGGATCAACTCCTTTGTGCGACACGGCCGCTCCCGGCCGAGGGCAGGGCGGAGCAGAGCCTTCGCCACACGCACCGGCGGACCGGTCACGGCGTGGGCGCGGCCGTGGTGGGGGGTTGTGGAGGCACACTCAACCGTGTTTGGTCTGTACCAGTCAAGGGTGTAGACCAGTCATCGTCAGGTGCGGGCCGATCCCGGGCACCTCCCGCACGGGCGACACACCCCCGGAGCGGCTCCCCGCGCCGCGGGGCCGCCAGAATTCCTTCCATGACCACCACAGCCCACCCCCTGGTGACCGCCGCACGCCGACTGGCGCGCGATCTCCTCGTCCCGCAGGCCGAGCGGGTCGACCGGACGGAGGTCCCGGCCGGTCACCTCGAGGCGATCAGGCGCGCGGGGCTGCTCGGCGTGGGCGCGCCACGGGAGTACGGCGGGGCGGACGCGCCCGTCGCCGTGGCCCGGGAGACCGCGGAGATCCTGGCCGGTGCGTGCTGCTCCACCTGGTTCGTGCAGACGCAGCACCACACGCCGGTGAAGCTGATCGCCACCCACGACTCGCCGGTGCGGGAGAGGCTGCTGCGTCCGCTGGCGACGGGCGAGCTGCTGGCCGGCATCGCGTTCGCCCACGTCCGGGCCTTCCCGCGGATGCCCGTGCGGGCGGTCGCCGAGCGGGGCGGCTGGCGCTTCGACGGGCGGGTGCCCTGGTACACGGGCTGGGGCCTGAACGACGTGATGCTGCTGGCCGGGGTGACGGACACGGCCGAGGTGGTGTTCGTCGTCGCCGACGCCCGGGACCAGCCCGGGCTGACCCCGTCGGCACCGCTGCGGCTGGCCGCCCTCACCGCCGCCCGCACGGTCTCCCTGGAGCTGGACGGCCTGTGGGTGCCGGAGGAGTCCGTGGTGCTGCGCATGGAGCGGGAGGAGTTCGCCCGGATCGACCTGCCTCGGGCCGCCAACGCGAGTCCGGCCGTGTTCGGTGTGGCCGCTGCGGCGCTGGAGCTGGTGGCCGGGTCCCCGGAGGGCGAAGCGACGGCCCGGGCGCTGCGCGAGCGGCTGGACGGGGTCCGGCGGGAGTCCTACGCGCTGGCCGATCACCCGGCCCCGCACGCGTGCGTCCCGGAGCGGCTGGCCGTGCGGACACGGGCGTTCGACGTGATGCGGGCGGCCACGACGGCGGCGATCGTGGCCGGGGGCGGCCGCGCCATGGCCCTGGACAACCGGGCCCAACGGCTGGCACGGGAAGGGCTGTTCCTGCTGGTGCAGGGCCAGACGGCCGACGCGCGCCGGGCCCACCTGGCCTCTTTGGCGTCCGGCTAGCCGGGCCCACCCGCGCTCCCCGGCGTCCTCCGGGTGGCCGGGCCCGCCCGGCCTCTGCGGCGTCCGGCCGGCCGGGTGGGTCCGGCGTCCGGCCGACCGGGCCCGGCCCGGTGTGCGCTCAGCCCTCGTCGTCCGCCGGGACGACCACGAGGAAGGCGTCGGACTCCAGGTCCATCACGACAGTGGCGGGCTCGCCCTCGGCGCGGCGGCGCGCCGCGTACTCCTCGGCGGGCCAGGATCCGCGCGGGGACCCCGCCGGGAACCGCTCCAACACCTTCGCACTGATGGCCACAGTCACGTCCGCTGCCCTCCCCAGTCCGGCGCCGCCCGCCCGGGGCGACGACGTTCGGTCCTTGTCGTACACATCCGGTTGCCCCCGATCCGCCCGGACATGTACCGGCGGGTACACCGCTCCCCCGCCGGCCTCCCCGGCCGGCCTCCACCCACAACCTGATCATGGGCATCGCGATCGGCCTGCCGGCGCCCGGTTTCACGCGCGCTCCGGAGCGGATGTACGGCCTGAGCTGGCCATGTGCGCCCTCGGGGTGTGGATGGCCGTCTCGCCGTGGATCGTCGGCGACAGCCCGGACGCCGGTGTCGTGTGGAACAACATCGTCATCGGCGCGCCGGCGGTGACCCTGGGACTGGTGTGCGCCGGCACGGCGGTGAAGGCCTCACGTCCATAGCCGGGCCGGTCACGGCGTGTACACGTAGGGCGTCGTGGAGGTCAGCGGTGAGAAGCCCATCCGCTCCAGGACGGGACGGCTCCGACCGGACGCGTCGACCCGGAGGATGTCGTGGCCCCGGGCCGCGGCGGCGTAGGCACGGTGGGCCACGAGGGCGCGGTAGATGCCGCGGCCGCGCCACTCCGCCACGGTGCCCCCGCCCCACAGGCCGGCGAAGCGGGTGCCGGGCACCAGCTCCAGGCGCGCGGCGCTGACCGGCTCGTCACCCGCCATCGCCACGACGGCGACGGCGCCGTCCGGACCGGCCGCCAGTCGCGCCAGCAGTTCGCGGCGCAGCCAGGAGCTGTCCGCGCCGAACGCCTTCTCGTGGACATCGGCCACGAGCCCCGCGCCGTGCGCGTCGGTGACCGTCACGAAGCGGACGCCCCGCGGCGGTTCGGCGTCCAGGGCCAGGCGGGAGACCTCGCCGAGCATGAGCGTCTCGGGTGGCTCGGGCGTGAAGCCGGCCGCGCGCAGCCGCCGCCCGAGGTCCGCCGGCCGGTCGTGCCCGTACAGCTTCCACTCGAACTCCAGGCCGCGCGCGGTGTAGTGGCCGACCTGCTCGGCGATCGCCGCGTCGGCGGTGTCCTCGTCGAGGGCGGACCACAGGACGCCGTTCCAGCCGGGCGCGCAGGCGGTCTGGCGGACCACGGCGCCCGCCCGTTCCACCCGGGCGTCACCGGGGCCGTCCGGCCGCGCCCCCTCGCGCAGGTCACGGTCGAACAGGGCGAGCAGCGCGGCATGATCCATGCGGGCCATCCCAGCACCGGCCCGGCGGCCGGGCAAAGCGTTTTCCGGCGCCGCCCGCCCGGTGCGTGGCCCTCACGCGTCTCCTCCGACCGCCCCGCGCGCAGCCACCCTCACGGGACAGCCCCTGGCACTGGCACGGCACCCACCCGTGCTCGACAGCCGCCAGGCACGACAGGCGCCTCCGCACGGCAGTCGCCCGGCACGGCAGCCGCCTCCGCACGACAGCCGCCCGGCACGACAGGCGCCTCCGCACGGCAGTCGCCCGGCACGGCAGCCGCCCGCGCCCGGCGCGTTCCCCGGCACTCCCGGCGCGGTGCGCGGCCACCGCGTCGCCGTCGCCGTACGGGGGTCCGCGCCTTAGGGTCGCGGTGATCTCGTCGTCACGTGAGGAGCCCCGCACATGGTCGTCCAGGAGACGGAACTGCCCTTTCTGCGGCGCTGCGTGGAGCTCGCGGCCGAGGCGCTCGACGCCGGGGACGAGCCGTTCGGCTCGGTGCTGGTCGGCGGGGACGGCACGGTCCTCGGCGAGGACCACAACCGGGTGGCCTCCGGCGACCGCACCCGCCACCCCGAGTTCGAACTGGCGCGCTGGTCCGCCACGCACCTCACGCCCGGGGAGCGGGCGGCCGCCACGGTCTACACCTCCGGCGAACACTGCCCGATGTGCGCCGCCGCCCACGCCTGGGTGGGCCTGGGCCGGATCGTCTACATCGCCTCGTCGCAGCAACTGGCCTCATGGCTGCGGGAGTTGGGTGTGCCCGCGCCACCGGTGCGGACATTGCCCGTCCAGGAGATCGCACCGGACGTCGTCGTGGACGGCCCCGTGCCCGAACTCACGGAGCGCGTGCGGGAGCTGCACGTACGGTTCCACCGCGGGCGCGGCTGAGCACGGCGGCACGGCCCGGTTGGGCGCCCCGCCGGTCCGGTCCCCGAGCGGGCCCGACGCCCGAGGTGCAGGGCCGAGCGACCGAACCTACGATCGAATGCAGCAGACCAGGCGTACACCACGGTTCCCCCGACGGGGGGCGGCACATGTCCCCGCAGGCCAGACGGCTGCTCACGGTCGCCTACAGCGCCCTGGTCGCGGCAGTCACGATCGTGTACATGGCCGTCTCGGTGGTGGCGCCCGCGATGTGGGCCGTGATGGGGCCGGCGGGTGTCCGCGCCGTCCTCGTCGGAACGCAGGTGCGCCGGCCCGCCCACCGCCGGCCCTGGTGGGTCCTGGCCGCGGGCCTGCTCACCTTCATCGCGGGCGACACGTACTACTTCGTGATGGAGGAGTACCTCAGGGCCTCCGACCCGTTCCCGTCCCCGGCCGACGCCTGCTACCTCGCCATGTACAGCGCCGGGACGATGTCATCCGTGCCGAGCTGTACCGCAAGACGGTGCGGGTACTCGACCACCTGGACGGCATGGGGGTGAAGCAGATCATCCCCTCGTCGAGAAGGGCGCCGGTGGCGGACATCGACCGGCTGACCGGAACCCTGACCCGCCTGTCCGAACGCTTTCCGCTGCGGATGAAGGGCTGGACGGCCATGACGACGCACAACGACGACGTGGACTGGGACCGCTGGCCGGTCGCGGACTACCTGGCGGAGAACTACCGCGAGGTGCACGCGTCGGACGCGGCCGTCATGGCGCACCACGCCGCGTTCTACCGTGCCCTGCCGGCCGGCGGGATCGCGCGCGCGGTGGAGTTCGGGGCGGGGCCCAACCTGTATCCGCTGATGCTCGCGTCCGCCGCGTGCCGCCGGATCGACGCCGTGGAGGCGGGCGCGGGCAACGTCGCCTATCTCCAGGACCAGATCTGTCACCGGATCGACGCGAGCTGGCTGCCGTTCCACGCCCTGTGCCGGCGGCTCGATCCACGGGTGCCGGCGACGCCGGCCGGGGCGCTGGCGCCGGTGGACATCGTCCACGCCGACGCCCGGACCCTGCCGCCGGGCCGGTACGAACTGGGCTCCATGCACTTCGTCGCGGAGAGCGTGACGGAGGACATCGCCGAGTTCGCCGACTTCTGCCGGGCGTTCGTCCGCGCGGTCGCCCCCGGCGGGTACCTGGTCGCCGCGTTCATGGAGAACATGCCGACCTATCGCATCGGTCCGGCCTCGCGCTGGCCCGGCTGCCCGGTCGGCCCGGCCACGATCAGCGAGGTCTTCACCCCCCTGACCCGCGACCTGCACCTCACTCACATCGACCCGGATCCGACCCTGCCGGACTACGGCGACTCGGGCATGGTGCTGCTGACGGGGGTGGCGCAGGCGGTCTGACCGGCGCGGAGCGGCCAGGACCCGCCGGACCGGCCTCCCGCGCTGCCGGACCGGCCGGCGCCGGGCCCTCAGGAGTGGTTTGTCTCCTCGTTCCCGGCCGGGCGGAAGCGCCGGCGCAGCACCACTCCGCCGAGCACCAGTGCCGCGCTCGCGGCGACCGTCTGGAGGACGTGGTCCGTGCCCGTGTGGGCGAGGGAACCCCGGGCCTGCAGGGACGGGGTGTGCCGGGCCTCCTCCGGAGCCGGGCGCGTGCGCGGCGGGTCGGACGGCTTCGGAGCGGCCGGCTCCGGAGCGGACGGCTCCGCCGGGTCGTGCGGCCGGACCGGGCGGCCGCCGGGCGGGTTCGAGGACGTGTTGCCGGTCGACGGGTTGCCGACGCCGACCACGTCCACGGTGTTGCCGGTGACGTTGACGGGGAGCTCGACCGGCAGCTGGACGCCGTTGCCGGACACCACGCCCGGCGCGTGCGCTCCCCGGCCCTCGGCGACCGCGCCGCCGGAGCGCCCCGGCCGCTCGGCCGCCCGGCCGTCCTGGTTCGCGCAGGCGTTGCCCGCGGCGGGGTTCAGCAGCCCCACCACGTTCACGGTGTTGCCGCACACGTTCACCGGGAGGTGCACCGGCAGCTGGACGGTGTTGCCGGAGACCACCCCGGGCGAACCGGCCGCCGAGCCGTCCGCCCCGGAACCGGCGTACGCGGGGACGGTCATGGCCATCGCGCCCGAGGCGGCGGCCACGGCGATCACACCGTTTCGGGTGACCCGCTTCATAGGTTCCCTGCCTTCCAGACATCGTCGCGGGCACTCACCCGCACGAGGTGAAACGCCGGCCGCCCGGTCCGAGTTATGGCTTATCGGCCTTTCACTCCATCGAGCGGCCCGGTTGTCGAACTGGCGGTAAAGACCTTCGTATGCGTGGTGAAACCGCGCAGAATACGGCACGTCTCCTCGCCCCGCTCGCCCGGAGGCGGGTCCCGGAGGGCCCGCTTATCGTGGGCGAGGGCGCCGTGGGGTGCCCCTGGAGGCATCGATGCTGGCCAAGCTGTCCACGCGCCCCTCGATCCGGCGCTGCGCGGTCGCCGGCGCGACCGGACTGGCCCTGCTGGGCGCGGGGCTGCCGGCCGCCGCCGCCCCCTCGCCCGGCCTGGAGCGCTTTTACGACCAGAAGGTGAAGTGGTCCCGTTGCGCGGGGCCGGACATGCCGAAGGACCTGCGGTGCGGCAAGGTCACCGTCCCGCTCGACTACGACCGGCCGGAGCGGGGCACGCTCGACCTCGCCGTGGCCCGCTACCGGGCCACCGGTGCCTCCCGCGGCTCGGTACTGCTGAACTTCGGCGGCCCCGGCGGCCAGGGCGTGGGCCAGCTCGCGCTCGCCGGCAAGGAGTTCATGGACCTGACCGACGGCTACGACGTGGTCTCCTTCGACCCCCGCGGTGTCGGCCGCTCCTCACCGGTCAGCTGCGGAAGCGCCTCCGAGGACGCCCTGGACGCCACCGACGGCAACGCCGACGTGGCCGACCCGCAGGCCGTGCTGGCGAAACTGCGCGAGGCGGCGGCCGAGTGCGCCGAGCACTCGGGCCCGGTCCTGCCCCACATCGGCACCGTGAACGCCGCCCGCGACCTGGACGTCCTGCGTGACGCGCTCGGCGACGGCAAGCTCAACTACCTCGGCTTCTCCTACGGCAGCCGGCTCGGCGCGGTCTACGCGGCGCAGTTCCCGCAGAAGGTCGGCCGCATGGTGCTGGACGGCGTCGACACGCTGACCGAGCCGCTGGCCGAGCAGGGCGTGGTCAGCGCGCGGGGACAGCAGACCGCGCTGGAGAACTTCCTCGCCTGGTGCGCGCAGGACATCGCCTGCCCGTTCGGACAGAACACGCGCGAGGCCGAAGAGCACGTCGTCGAGGTCGTGAAGTCGCTCGACGAGGACCCGGTGCCGACGGACTTCGGCGAGGCCTTCTCCGGCCAGGACTTCGCCGGTGCCCTCGGGCAGGGCCTGTACAGCAGGGAGCTGTGGCCCTCGCTCCAGCGGGCCGTCGCCCGGCTGCTGGAGGAGGGCGACACCAGCGGCCTGGAGGCCTTCCTGCACGGCGGCTTCACGCTCCCGCCGGCGAGGGCGCACCGGGGTCTGACCGACCCGCAGGACGTGCCCCTGGACAACCTGCCGGCGGCACTGATGGCGATCAACTGCGCGGACGACCCCGACCGCCCGTCCGCCGCGCGGATCACCCGGGACCTGGGCCGGCTGCGCGCCCGCTACGAGCAGGCGTCACCGGTCTTCGGCCGCTACCGCCTCACCCAGGTGCTGATGTGCCACGGCCGCCCCAAGGGCACCGACTTCATCCGCGACGAGGTCAAGGACGTCGACACGCCGCGCATGCTGCTGGTCGGCACCCGGGGCGACCCGGCCACCCCGTACCGCTGGACGGTGGAGACGGCCGAGCGGCTGGGGTCGTCCGCCGTGGTGCTCGACAACCGGGGCGAGGGCCACACCGGCTACGGCTCCTCCACGTGCGTGCACCGCAAGGTCGACGCCTTCCTGCTGTACGGCACCCTCCCGCCGGACGGCAGTTCCTGCGGCTCCGACCACGACACCGAGTGAGCCGGTGCGGGCCCCGGGACCGTGCCTCAGCCGAGGGCGACCTCGGGCGCGTACAGCTCCAGCCACATCGCCAGGTCCAGGGTCCGCTCCAGGCCGCGCCGCGCCGCCTGGCCGCCGGCGGGCGTGTCGCTCCGGGCGGCACGGCGCAGCCGCTCGGGGTCGACGAGGTCGAACACCGGGTGGTCCGGCCGGGTGAGCAGGTCCTGGGCCTGGTGGCGCAGGGCCACCGCGTACCGCGGGTCCTGGGTGGACGGGTAGGGGCTCTTGACCCGGTCGTAGACGGACCGCGGGATCAGGTCCGCGGTGGCCTCCCGCAGCAGGCTCTTCTCCCGGCCGTCGAAGGACTTCAGCGCCCAGGGCGCGTTGTAGACGTACTCGACGAGCCGGTGGTCGCAGAAGGGCACCCGGACCTCCAGTCCGACGGCCATGCTGGCGCGGTCCTTGCGATCGAGCAGGATCCGCACGAACCGGGTCAGGTGGAGGTGGCTGATCCGCCGCATGCGGAACTCGAAGTCGCTCTCGCCGTCGAGGCGTTCGACCTGTGCGGCGGCCTCGCGGTAGCCGTCGGCGACATACGTCTGCAGGTCCAGGGCCTTGACCAGCTCGGGGCGCAGGACGTCGGTGTCGTCGCCGAAGTGCCGGGCGAGGCTCACCAGCCAGGGGAAGGTGCCGGCCGTGCGCGCGTCCTCGTCGAAGAACTGCCGGTAGCCGCCGAAGACCTCGTCGGCGGACTCGCCCGACAGGGCCACCGTGGAGCGTTCGCGGATGGCCTTGAAGAGCAGGTACAGGGAGGCGTCCATGTCGCCCAGGCCGGCCGGGAGGTCGCGCGCCCTGATCACCTTCTCGCGTACGGCGGGGTCGGCGAGGGCGTCGGCGTCGAGCACGATGTCCTGGTGGTCGGTGCCCGAGGCGCGGGCCACGTCGTGCACGAAGGGCGTGTCGGGGGTGGCGCGCAGTTCGTCGGCGACGAAGTGGTCGGTCCGGCCCGCGAAGTCGACGGCGAAGCTGCGGACCTTCTCCCCGTGCGCGCCGAGCTGCCGGGCCGCGAGGGCCGTCATGGCGGAGGAGTCGAGCCCGCCGGAGAGCAGGGTGCAGCGGGGCACGTCCGCGACGAGCTGGCGGCGCACGATGTCGTCGAGGAGCGAGCGGACGGTGCCGATGGTGGTGGCCCGGTCGTCCTCGTGGGGGCGGGTGCGCAGTCGCCAGTAGACGCGGTGGCGCAGGCCGGAGCGGTCGACGGTGACGACGGTGCCGGGTTCGACCTCGCGCATGCCCTCCCACACGGCGTGCCCGGGTGTCTTGACCATGGTGAACAGTTCGCGCAGCCCGTCCAGGCCGACCCGGGGCCGGACCAGCGGGTGGGCGAGGATCGCCTTGGGCTCGGAGCCGAACAGGACGCCGTCGGGGGTCGGCCGGTAGTACAGGGGCTTGACCCCCATGCGGTCGCGGATCAGCACCAGCCGGTCGGTGCGGCCGTCCCAGACGGCGAAGGCGTACATGCCGTTGAGGCGTTCGGCGACGGCGTCGCCCCACTCCAGGTAGCCGCGCAGCACGGCCTCGGTGTCGGAGTCGGTGGTGAAGCGGTGGCCGCGGGCGGCGAGTTCGCCGCGCAGTTCGGTGAAGTTGTAGGCCTCTCCGGAGTAGACGAGGGCGACGGTGCCGTGCGGGGTCGCGGCGGTCATGGGCTGGCGGCCTCCGGGCAGGTCGATGATCGCGAGCCTGCGGTGCCCGAGTCCGGCGGGGCCCTCGGTCCAGACGCCCCGGTCGTCCGGCCCGCGGCAGGCCATCGTCTCGGTCATCGCGTCCAGGGTCGCGACCTCGGCCGTCAGGTCGCGGTCGAAGGAGACCCAGCCGGTGATGCCGCACATGCGCATACCTCCCGCAAACTTGATGTATTAGCCATCTACATTTCGAGCGTGTTGCACCCGCGGATCACCGTCAACTCACCCACCGCGCCCCGGACCACCCCGACCCCCCATATCCAGCCAGGCTTTGCACACGCAATACCTCATGGGCCGCTCCGGATCGGGGGCACCCCCGTCGGAAATCCGCCGGGGGCAAAGACTTGCCCAACTCCGGGCGGGCGGAGCCCGGCAGGGGTGACCCGATTGCCCCGAATGCCCTAACGGTGAATCGGCCCTATGGTGCTGTCATGGAGCACGTTCTGAGTCCCGCGACCCTTGCCGAACTGCGGCGCCCGCGCCCGTACCCCGCGGTGTCCGTGCTGACCCCGACCCACCGGCGCGAGCCCTACAGCGCCCAGGACCAGGTCCGGCTGCGCAACGCGGTGGCCGAGGCGAAACGGCAGCTCGAGGCGGACCCGGCCGTCACCCGGGAACGGCGCGCCGAGGTCGCCCGCCACCTCGACCGGGCCCTGTCCGAGGTCGACCTCGCCCACGCCGAGGACGGACTGGTGATCTACGCGGCCCCCGGGGAGCACCAGGTGTGGTCGCTGGCCCGGCCCGTACCCGAACGCGTGGTCCTCTCCGACACCTTCCTCACCCGCAACCTGGTCTCGGCCCACACCGCCGGGCGGCCGTTCTGGGCCCTCTCGCTCGCCGCCGACCGCGCGACCCTGTGGAACGGCGGCGTCGACCGCGTCACCGAGGCCCGCATCGGCGGCTTCCCCCTGACCCGGCCCACGGAGAACTTCGACCCCGAGCGGCAGCAGCGGACCGGCGACCAGCCGAGCACCTTCCGCGAGGAGCGGACCCGGCAGTTCCTGCGCGAGGCCGACACGGCGATGGGCGCCGTCCTGCGCGACCGGCCGCGCCGGCTCTACGTCACCGGCGAGCCGGCCGCCCTCTCCCTGCTGGACGAGGCCGGCAGCGCCACCAGGGGGGCGGTGCGCGTCCCGCACGGCGGACTCGCCCACGGCACGCCCGAGGCCGTGTGGCAGGCCCTGCGCCCGGTGCTGGAGGCGGAGGCCCGCAGCAGCGCGGACGACGTGACCCGGGCCCTGGAAACCGCCCGCGGACGGCGGGCGTTCGCGGCCGGTGTCGACGAGCTGTGGCAGAGCGCCCGGGACGGCCGCGTCCGGCTGCTGGCCGTCGAGGAGAACTACCGCGTCACCGTCCGCGAGGCCGGCGAGCATCTGATCCTGGCCGAGAGCGGGGACCTCGACGCCCGCGAGGACATCGTGGACGAGATCGTCGAGCAGTGCCTGGAGACGGGGGCCGACGTCCGCTTCGTGCCGGACGGCACGCTGGGTGAGGCGGACGGCATCGCCGGCATCCTGCGGTACTGAACAGCAGGCCTCGAACACCAGCTCGTCGAACACGCGCAGGGGTACGGCCGGCACTCCGACGGAGCGTCAAATGCCGTGTGTACGCTACGACTTGGCACTCCGAGTGACTCGCGCCTCAACTACCTCGGAGTAACCCCGCGAGACGGTGGCATATGCCAGAAGCACCACCGTATCGTGTGGTGCCAAATCCCTTACAGGGCGTCGCGGGCTGTGCAACAGTCGTAACGGTCCCTCCGTCCGCCTTGGCCGTACCGTCCCGCATCGGAGTGCGTCATGCCGTCCCACCTCTCCGCGGACCGCCCCGCCGCCCAGCCGCCCGGACGCGGCTCGGTCGACGCGCTCATATCGCAGACGCGGCGGCTCAAGGGCGAGGTGGACGCGGTGCGCCGCGACACGGAGGGCGACGGGACGGACCACCCGCGCGGACGCTGGCAGCGCGCCCTGTGCGACCTCGCGCTGCACCAGCTCGACGACCTCGACGAACACCTCGCCCAGCTCCGGGACGGCCCCCTCCCCACCGCACCCGACCCGGAGCCCGCCACGCCCGCGCAGGGCTCGCTGCTCAGCCGGGTCGGCAGCGCCGAGTGGAACCTCCTGACCGACGAGGCCAGTTGGTCCGGAGAGCTTTACCGGATCCTGGGCCGCGACCCCGCCACTCCCCCGCTCACCCTCGACGAGCTGCCGTCCCTGGTGCTCGACGAGGACCGGCCCGGCCTGACGGCGATGGTGACCAACTGCCTCGTCGACGCCCGGCCCATCGACGGCGAGTTCCGCATCGCACGCCCCGACGGCGACGTCCGGACCGTGCACATGATGGGCGAACCGGTGCTCGACACTGACGGGAGCACCGCCTCGATGTGGGCCGTGCTGCGCGACGTCAGTGAACTGCGCCGCAGCCAGCGGGTGGTGAGCGAGACCCGTGACTCGCTCCACCACCAGCAGCAGGCCGCGCGCACCGAACACCGGCTCGCGGTCGAGCTGCAGGAGGCCGTGCTGCCGCCGTGGCGCGGCTCCCTGCGGCTCCCGCACCGGGGCCCCCGGAGCCTCGACCTCGCCGCCCGGTACCTGCCGGCGTCCACGCACACCATGATCGGCGGCGACTGGTACGACGCGCTCGAACTGACCGGCGGCGACACCCTGTTGAGCGTCGGCGACCTCACCGGGCAGGGCGTCGGCGTCACGTCCCACATGACCATGCTGCTGGGCGCCGTGCGGGGCATGGCGATGGCCGGGGCCCGGCCGGGACAGCTGATGGCCTGGCTCAACCAGTTACTCGACGCCACCGTGCAGCCCGCCCTGGGCAGCGCGGTGTGCTGCCGCTACCACCCCGCGACCCGCACCCTGGTGTGGGCGCAGGCCGGACACCCCGCCCCGCTGCTGTTCCGCGACGGGACGGGGCGGGTCCTGGACAGCCCGGACGGCGTCCTGCTCGGCGCCACCTCGGGCGCCGTGTACGGGCAGGCCGAGGAAACCCTGGAGCCGGGCGACCTGCTCCTGCTGCACACCGACGGGCTGGTGCCCGGGCACACCGGAGCGGCGGCCGCGCAGCTCCTCCTCGGCCTGACGCCGCGCCTGGCCGGGTCCGCCGACGCGGAGGACTGCGTCCGGGCCGTCGTCGAGGAGTTCGGCACGGGCGAGCGCGAGGACAACGCGTGCGTGCTCGTCGCCCGCGTCACGTCATAGCAAGTCAGGCCTGTGTGCCGGCGCCGCCCCTGCCCTTCGTCTTCGGCAGGGCCAGCTTGATCTCCTCGCGCAGCTCCTGGATCTTGGGATAGCCCGAGTACTGGGCGGTGAGCCGGTACATCTGGCGCAGCCGGTCCCAGGTGCGGTGGGAGGAGTTGGAGCCCATCGACACCAGGGCCAGCCGGGCGTAGCGGTCGGCCTGTTCGGGGTCGTCGGCGATGAAGCAGGCCGAGGCCATCGACAGGTAGTCGAAGATCTTCGAGCGCTGCCGGCCGTCGACCCGCAGGGCCAGGGCCTTCTCCGCGTAGTGCTGGGCATGGGCGGCCGCGCCCGGCTCGAACTCGGCGAGCGTGCGATAGGCCAGGGCCTGCATGCCGTAGAGGTCCTCCTCCTTGAAGGTCTGCATCCAGTCCGGCGGGGGGACGTCGGCCTTGTCGGAGACGAACAGGTCCTCCGCCCGGCCGAGCGTGCGCCGCATGGCCTGGCCCTTGCCCATCGACGCCTGTGCCCAGGCCTCGATCGTGTAGAGCATCGCCCGGGTGCGGGGCAGCACCTCGTCGCCCGAGCCGGAGGTGGCCAGCTTCATCAGGTCCAGGGCGTCGTCCGGCCGGCCCAGGTGCACCATCTGGCGGGCCGCGCGGGAGAGCGCCTCACCCGCGCGGGGCCGGTCCCCGCCCTCTCTGGCCGCGTGCGCGGCGATGACGAAGTACTTCTGGGCCGTGGGCTCCAGGCCGACGTCGTGCGACATCCAGCCCGCGAGGACGGCCAGGTTGGCGGCGACGCCCCACAGGCGGCGCTGGAGGTGGGGTGGGTGACGGTAGGCGAGCATGCCGCCCACCTCGTTGAGCTGGCCCACCACGGCCTTGCGCTGGAGCCCGCCGCCGCGGGCCGCGTCCCAGGCGCGGAACACCTCGACCGAGCGCTCCAGTTCCTCGATCTCCTGCGACCCGATGGGGGCGGCCTCGTAGCGGTCGAACCCAGCGGGGTCGGCGTGCAGGGGATGGTCGAGGTCGGGGGCGTCGGCAGCCAGGGCAGGGTCGGAGTGCAGCCAGTCGTACATGGCGCTGCTGAGTGCGGATCCCGCGGCGAGCGCGGCGCCCGCGCCCACCAAGCCGCGTCGGTTGAGCATGAGGTCCATTCCCGTGAATTCGGTGAGGACCGCAGCCGTCCGCTCGGGCGCCCACGGCACGCCGTCGGGAGTCTCCGGACTCCCGCCGCCCTGCCGTTTCCCCGCACGCCCGTGCCGGACCAGACCGAGGTCCTCGATGGTCACGACACGGCCGAGACGCTCGGTGAACAGAGCCGCCAGCACCCGCGGCACCGGATCGCGCGGGATCTCTCCCGTGTCGATCCACCGCCGCACCCGGGAGGTGTCGGTCGACAGCTGGGGATGGCCCATGGCCGCCGCCTGCCGGTTGACCAGCCTCGCGAGTTCGCCCTTGGACCAGCCGGCCAGGCCGAACAGGTCCGCGAGCCGGGTGTTGGGTTGTCCGCTCACGTCAAGCCCCCAGGTTCTCGGCTGAGTTGACAGTAGCCGGGCCGGACTTGCCGAGCGACTATTCGCCAGGGTTCGCCAGGGTGCGCCAGATGGTGTGCCACCGGCCATCCGGTGTCAGGTAGGAACGCGCCACCCCGACCCGGTCGCCGCAGGGACATTCCCCAGGGTGCTTCCGGGCTTCCGGGCCGGGTCAGCGCTGTCGTCGCAGGCACACGAAGGGATCTGTCTCGCCCATGTACGCAGCATCGTCCTCCGTGTCCGCACCGCCCCGGTCGCTCCACCCCCGTCCCACGGACAGCGGCCCCTACCTCGCCCCCGCGCGGCCGGCGGCCCCCGTGCTCGGCGCGGGCAGGGCTCGGCGCGGCGCGGTACTCGGCACCCAACCGCTCAGCGGGAGACTCGACTTGTCCGGCCCCCAGGGCGCGCAGCTGCGCACGGCGATCGCGTCGGTGCACCGCATCTGCCCGGAGTTCGCCCCGGTGCAGGTGCTGCGCCGCACCGGCCGTTCCGTGCTGCTGGTCGGCACGACCGGTCGCAGCTCGGCCGTCGCCAAGTGTTTACTGGACCACTCTCCCGCCTGGTCCGAGCGGATCCGCCACGAGATAGCGGCGTACCGCTCGTTCGTCCGGCACCGCCCTCCCGTGCGGGCGCCGAGGCTGATCGCGGCGGACCCGGACAACTGCACCCTCGTGATCGAGCGGATGCCCGGTCGCGTGGCGGCCCTCCAGCGGCACCCGGCCGAGGCACCGCCCCGGGCGGACATCAGGGCGGCGCTCGGCGCGATCTGCCGGCTGAACGCCTGGCGGCCGCCCGCGGGCACGTTCGACGCCCCGCTCGACTACGCCGCCCGGATCGCGCGGTACCACGAGCTGGGCCTGCTCACCGACCGCGATCTGGGCGACCTGCAGAAGCTGCTGCACGGCATCGCGCAGTCCGCCGGGCGGCAGGGCATGGGCCAGTTCTGCCACGGCGACGCCCTGCTGTCGAACCTGCTCCTGTCACCGGCCGGTCCAGTGCTGGTGGACTGGGAGCACGCGGGCTGGTACCTGCCGGGTTACGACCTGGCGACGCTGTGGTCGGTGCTCGGGGACGCACCGGTCGCGCGCCGGCAGATCAGTCAGATCGCGCAGTCGGCGGGCCCGGCGTCCCGGGACGCCTTCCTGGTGAACCTGATGCTGGTGCTGACGCGCGAGATCCGCACCTACGAGACGGCCGTGCAGCGTTCGATGCACGACGCGGCCCCGGCGGCACCGGGCCCGGCCCATCCTGGTGCTGCGCCGTCCGGCGAGGAGCAGCGGCTGTTGCTGCGGCGGCTGCACGACGACTGCCAGATGGCCCGGCGGGCCGTGCGCGCGGCGGTCGGCACTCGCTGACGGGGACGAAGCGGGCGCGGGGGGGGGGGGCGGGGGGGGCCGCGGGGGGGGGGGGGGGGGGGGGGGGGGGGGGTGGGCGCGGGGGGGGGGGGGGGCGCGGGGGGGCCCCCCCGGCCCCCGCTTCGTGTGTTCTTCGTGTGTACGGGGCGTTCCGCCGCGTCGGGTCAGCCCTGCTGGAACAGCTCGGCCGGCAGCGGCTTGAGGAGGGCGTAGAGGTCGTCCGTGATGGGGCGGTCCCAGGCGGCGATGGTCACCAGGACGTTGTCGCTGCGGTCGAACTGCACGCACGAGATCCGGCTCTCGGAGAGCTTGATCCGGCGCACGATCAGGAGGTTGTCGCCCTGCATCACCGGCACGTCCTCGGTGCCGACGACGGTGACCTCCTCGTCGTTCTCCAGCGCCAGCAGCAGCTGCGCCACCTCGAAGGGCACCTCGCCCTCGGCGACGTCGCGGGCGGGGGAGCCTTCCGGCAGATTGCCGATGATCATGGCGGGGCCACGGCCGCCGAACAGGTCGTAGCGCAGGAAGACGCCCTGGCAGGTGCCGTCGGGCGCGGGAAGCAGCCCTGCGCCGAGGTTGCCGGGCCAGTCGCCCGGGTCCATGGCCAGTACGTCGAAGTCGGGCCCGGCGGGCGTGGCGCTGCGGCGGCGGAGGAACGACATGTCGCCATGGTACGTGCCCGGGCCTGCGACATGTCGGGCGGGCGGCGCCGCGCTCGGGCCGGGCCACCGCCCGATGCCGGTGGGGGCGGCGGGCGCCCCGGGCACCGTCGCCCCAGGACGGCCGGTCCCGCTCACGGCGGGCGTGGGCCTTGCGGAAATACCGCTCACGGCGCGGTGCGTGGCGGACCCGCCAGCCGGTCGGGCCGGGGCCCGCCGGACCGCGCTCACGGCCGGTACGACGGCTGCGGCCGGCTCGCCACCGGTCCGAGGCCCGGGTGGGCCGGTGGCGGACGCCGGGGGTGGGTGGGACGGTGGCGGACGCCCGAGGCCCGGGTGGGCCGGTGGCGGACGCCCGGGGGCGGGTGGGCCGGTGGCGGACGCTAACGGGCAGGTGGGCCGGTGGCGGACGCCCACGGGCAGGTGGGCCGGTGGCGGACGCCCGGGGTGGTGTCGCCGGACCGGTCCGGACGGGGCACGGTGGGGGGCCGGGCGCCGTCTTGTCCAGCCGCCGCACGACTTCGGGAGCGGGCATCGACCGGACAGCTGCCGCGGGGCCCGGTGCTGGACAAGGGCCGGGGGCCGGGCACCGTCTCGTGCAACCGCCGCACGACTTCGGAAGCGGGCATCAGCCGGCGTGGGCGCCCGCGGGCCCCGGCCCGGCAGGGGCACCGGCCAGGGGCCGGACGCCGTCTCGTCCAGCCGCCGCACGACTTCGGAGCGGGCTTCGGCCGGGCGACGCCGGCCGGGTGGCGCCCGGGGCCCGGTGCGCGGGGCCCTGCGCGCGAAATCCGGTGCGCGGGGCACACGGCCCGGGGTGGGGAGCGCGCAGGGCGGCGCGCATCTCACGGACGCGGTGCGCTGCGCGCCGCGTCGGCGGTGGGACCGGCACCGGCCCGTTTCCTTCGCGGTCGCGGCGCGACGATCGGCGTCCCTTCGCGGTCGCAGCGCGGGGCGGCGGACGGCGTTCCCTGCGTGCTCGCAGCGCGGGGCAGTGACCGGCATCCCCTCCGGGGTCGCCGCGCAGCGCGGCGCGGCCGGTCGTCCGTCAACGACTCGGGGTGGAGCCGCACCCGGGCGGTCGGGGTCGTGGCCCGCGGTCGTCAGCGCTGGGTCAGTCCTCCGGGGGTGCGGGAGGGATCACCGCGACGGGGCTCGCGGCGTGCAGCAGGACGGCCTGGGTGACCGAGCCGATCATCCGGGCGGGTGCCAGCAGGTGCCGCCGGTGACGGCCCACGACGACGAGGTCGGCGTCCCGGGAGGCGGCGACGAGGTGCCCGGCGGCGTCGCCTGCCGCCGGGAGGGTCTCGACCTCGACGCCCGGGTGCCGCTCGCGGTGAGGTGCGAGGAAGCCCTCCGCCAGGACCCGCGCCTCGTCCTCGACGACGTCCTGGTCGACGACCGGCGGGGGCATCTCCCCGGGCAGCATCCAGGGCTGCGCGGGCCACGGGTAGGCGGCGACCGCCTGGAGGCGGGCCTCACGCCGGGCGGCCTCGGCGAAGGCGAACTCCAACGTGGCGTCGTCGGGGCCGTCGACCTTCAGCCCGACCACCACGCGCGGGGCGGGTCCGGCCGGTTCCTCGCCGTGGACCTCGCGTCCGGGCGGGGGCACGACGACGACGGGGCACTCGGCGTCGCGGGCGGTGGCCAGGCTGGTGGAGCCGAGCAGCAGGCTGGCGAAGCCGCCGCGGCCCCGGGACCCGAGCACGAGCAGCTGGGCGCCGGCGCCCAGTTCGGGCAGGACCACGCCAGTCGCGCCCTCCAGGCCGGTGTACTCGGTGTGCGGCAGACCGGTGCGGTCCGCCAGGTGGGTGCGGACCCGGTCGAGGACGGGGTCCTCCCGTGGGTCGGCGGGCCCGGCGGCGAGGACCTCGGGCTGGGCCCAGTGGGCGTACTGGCGTACGTGCGCGACGCGCAGCGGGGCCGAGCGTCTCAGGGCCGCGTCCACGGCCCACTCCAGGGCGCGCAGGCTGTCGTCCGAACCGTCGACCGCCGCAACGACCGGCAGGGTGCTCATGGGTTCCTCACTTCCGGGTGACGACCGTCCCCTCCCCGGTTGCCAGCCTGACGCAGGGGGCCGGCCGGGAAGGCCGCCTCAGGTCGCGTGTCCGGAAAACGCGGGCGGAACACCCCGGATCGGCCGTCGGCCCACGGGCCACCCGGGCGGTGCGCGTCCAGCCGTCAGGTGAGGTCGAACTCCCCTTCCCGCGCTCCGGAGACGAAGGCGCCCCACTCGGCGGGCGTGAAGATCAGCGAAGGGCTCTCGGGGCGGGCACTGTTCCGCATGGCGATGAAGCCTTCCACGAAGGCGATCTGCACATCCCCCAGGCCACGGCTGCTGGACTGCCAGTGTGCCTTGCTGAGGTCCAGGTCCGGCTTGTCCCAGCCCATGAGCGGGCGCTGCTGGGTGGTGGTCTCGGCCACGTCCGTGCTCCTCCCGATTGCGTCGTCCGCGGCCAGCCTAGCGATCGGGTCCCACGGCCGACAGAGCACGTGAGCGGGACCTTTCAGGAGTCCGGCGGCCCTGTCCCACAAGCCACATGGCAAACCACATGGCGAAGGACCGCGATCCGCCGCCGTGGGGTCCGCCCCGGCGAGCTTCCGGTCCACGCCCGGGAGGTGGCGGCGGCTGCGGACGGGTGATTCGCCGGCCCGGCGATTGAACCGCGGGTGACGTACGGACGTACTGGTGGGGGCAGGCTCGGCATTGGGCTCTGTTTGCCATGCCATCGCACGACCGCACGGAAGGACCACCGGGTGTCGCTCTTCACTCGCCCCCACCAGCCGCCGGACAGGACCGGGGGCGGGGCGGAACCGGACGACGACGCGGGGACGCCGGAGCCTCGGCCGGAACGGGCGGCCGACACCAGGACGACGGACCGGGACGGCGCCGCCGACGCGACGGACCCGCAGGAGCCGCGGGACGGTCCGGAGCCGCAGGACCGTCCGGAGCCGGACGGCACGCGCCGTGCGGCGGGCGGCGGGGGCGAGGCCGTGGGGGTCGGTGCGGCCGAGGGGGGCGCTGCCGCGCCGCTCGGCGCCGTACACCGGGAAAGCGGCTCGCCGCAGCCGGCTCAAGAGGACACCCCTCCCCCCGCGCAAAGCCCGGTCCGGCCCGGCTGGTTCGGTTGGCGGCGGCGCTGGCCCCGGGTCGCGCGGGGCGCTTCTGTGGGGACGACCGTGCTGGCCGGGGCGCTCGTGGGGTTCGCGCTGCTCGTGCCCAACCGGATCGAGCGGATCGAGTTCGCCTCCTTCGTGCGGATCCCGGCCGAGGGGGTGCTGCTCGCGGGACTGCTGCTCGCGCTCCCCCCGCGGCCCCGGCGGATCACGGCGGTGGTGACGGGCGCGTTCCTCGGGCTGGTCACCATCCTGAAGTTCGTCGACATGGGCTTCTACCAGGTGCTGGCGCGGCCGTTCGACCTGGTCCTGGACTGGATCCTCATCGAGCACGCCACCGACTTCCTCCGGGAGACCTTCGGCCGGACCGGGCAGGTGCTGGCCGTGATCGGGGTGCTCGTCCTGTTCGTCGCCGTGCTCGTGCTCACCACGCTCGCGGTGGTGCGGCTGACGAACCTGATGGTGCGTCACCGGACCGTCGCCACCCGCACGACGCTGATCCTCGGCACGGCGTGGATCACCTGCATGACCCTGGGCGTGCAGCTCGGCACGGTGCCGATCGCCACCAAGGGCAACGCCGAGTTCATCGGCAACCGGGTGGAGCAGGTCCGCGCGGGGCTGAAGGACGCCCGGGTCTTCGAGCAGCAGGCCGCCGTGGACGCCTTCGCGCAGACCCCGCCCGACCGGTTGCTGACCGGACTGCGCGGCAAGGACGTCCTGTTCACCTTCATCGAGAGCTACGGCCGGGTGGCGATCGACGACCCGGCGATGGCGCGGCAGACCGACGCGGTGCTCAAGGAGGGCACCGGCAGGCTGAAGGCGGCCGGGTTCGAGTCGCGCAGCGGCTGGCTGCGGTCGCCGGTGACGGGCGCGGGCAGCTGGCTGGCCCACTCGACGTTCCTGTCGGGGCTGTGGATCAAGAACCAGCAGCGGTACCGCAGTCTGACCACGAGCGATCGCATGACGCTGACCAAGTACTTCGGCAGGACGGGTGCCTGGCGGACCGTCGGCATCGTGCCCGGCGTGCGGCGGGCCTGGCCCGAGGGCGAGTTCTTCGGCCTGGACCACATCTACGACTCCGAGCACCTCGGCTACCACGGGCCGTACTTCAGCTGGACCCCCGTGCCCGACCAGTTCAGCCTGGAGGCCTTCCAGCGCCTGGAGCACGGCAGGAAGGACCGTGAGCCGATCATGGCGGAGATCATCCTGGCCTCCAGCCACAACCCGTGGTCGCCCATCGCCCGCATGATCGACTGGGAGGACCTCGGTGACGGTTCGGTGTTCCACCGGATCAAGAAGGAGGGCACCGACCCGGCCGAGGTCTGGAAGGACCCGGAGAAGGTGCGCGCCGAGTACCGCAAGGCCATCGAGTACTCGATCCGCAGCCTCACCGAGTGGATGGAGCGCTACGGCGACGAGGACACGGTGCTGGTCTTCCTCGGCGACCACCAGCCGGTGCCGACCGTCACCGCCGGGGACACCGGCAAGGACGTGCCCGTCACGATCGTCGCCCACGACGAGAAGGTCCTGGAGCGGGTCGCCGGCTGGGGGTGGACCGACGGCCTCAAGCCGGCCCCGGACGCGCCGCGGTGGGGCATGGACGAGTTCCGCGACCGTTTCATGACGGCGTACGGTCCACGGCCCTGACGGAACGACGACTACGGGTCAGGAGAAGAAGGCGGACACCCGGCGCGCGAACCACGCCGGGTCGTCGAGCCACGGGTAGTGCCCGGCGCCCGGCTGCACCACGCACTCCGCGTACGGGAAGACGCCGGCGACCCGGCGGGCCAGCGCGGGGACCGGTCCCCCGTCGGCCCCGCCGGCCAGGACGAGTACTCCCCGGTACCGCGCAGGTCGAGCAGGACCAGCCGCCGGTGGGCGTCCGGACAGCCGAGGCTGTCCAGTGGTCCGGCACAACCGGAAGTTCAGGTCCGGCCGGTGGTGCCGAGTTCGGTCCGGAGTCGGCGTTTGAGGATCTTCCCGCTGGCGTTGCGCGGGAGTTCCTCGACGAACACCACGCGCTTCGGTGCCTTGAAGGGCGTGAGCCGCTCGCGGACGTGGTCGATCAGTTCCGCCTCGGTGACGTCGGCGCGCGGGACGACGATCGCGGTGACGGCCTCGATCCAGCGTTCGTCGGGCAGGCCCACGACGGCCGCCTCGGCGACGGCGGGATGTGTGTACAGGGCGTCCTCGACCTGGCGGGAGGCGATGACGACTCCGCCGGAGTTGATGACGTCCTTCACGCGGTCGACGATCGTGTAGTAGCCGTGCGCGTCGCGCACCGCGAGGTCGCCGGAGCGGAACCAGCCGTCGCGGAAGGCCTCGGCGGTCTCCTCGGGCTTGTCCCAGTAGCCCTCGCACAGTTGCGGGGAACGGTAGACGATCTCGCCCGGGGTGCCGTCGGGAACGTCGTTGCCGTCCTCGTCGACCACCCGGGCGTCGACGAACAGGACGGGCCGGCCGCAGGAGTCCATGCGGCCCTTGTGCTCCTCCGGGCCGAGGACGGTCGCCAGGGGGCCGATCTCGCTCTGGCCGAAGCAGTTGTAGAAGGCGAGGTCCGGCAGGCGTTCCCGCAGCCGTTCGAGGACCGGGACCGGCATGATCGACGCCCCGTAGTAGGCCTTGCGCAGACCGCTGAGATCGCGGGTGGCGAAGTCGGGGCGGTGGGACAGGGCGATCCACACGGTGGGCGGGGCGAACAGGCTGTCCACAAGGCCGGCTTCGACGAGGTCGAGGAGCCGGTCGCCGTCGGGTGCGTCGAGGACGATGTTCGTCGCGCCGACGGCGAGGTAGGGCAGCAGGAAGACGTGCATCTGCGCCGAGTGGTACAGCGGCAGCGCGTGCGCGGGGCGGTCGCCCGCGCTCAGATCGAGGGCGGTGATCGCGCTCAGGTACTCGTGCACCAGGGCCCGGTGCGTCATCATCGCGCCCTTGGGCAGGGCGGTCGTCCCGGACGTGTACAGCAGTTGCACGAGGTCCTCGGTGCGCGGCTCGGGCCCGTCGTACGCGGGTGCCCGGTCCAGCCGCGCGAGCAGTGAGTCGCCGGCGTCGCGCAGGGGCAGGGTCCGTACGCCGCCGGGGAGCCGGCCGGCCAGGTCCGGGTCGGCGAGGACCAGGGAGCTGCCCGACTGGCCGACGATGTACGCGAGATCGTCGCCGGTGAGGTTCTGGTTGACGGGTACGTGGACCAGGCCCGCCCGGGCGCAGGCGAGGAAGGCGATCAGGTAGGCGTCGGAGTTGTGGCCGTAGGCGCCGACCCGGTCCCCCGGCGCGAGCCCCTGGCCGAGGAGGACGCTCGCCGCGCGGGAGACGGCGGAGTCGAGTTCGTCGTAGGTCCAGGTGCGGTCGCCGTACTCGACCGCGACGCGCGCCGGGGTGCGCCGGGCGCTGCGCCGCAGGACTGCGTCGACCGTGCTGCCGTGTCCGGGCGTCGTCATGAGACATGATCCTC
Organism: Streptomyces sp. NPDC085931; assembly: GCF_044540565.1. Taxonomy (NCBI): domain Bacteria; kingdom Bacillati; phylum Actinomycetota; class Actinomycetes; order Kitasatosporales; family Streptomycetaceae; genus Streptomyces; species Streptomyces sp. NPDC085931. The sequence continues at coordinate 14,694 of NZ_JBITSK010000026.1, read as the reverse complement.
GGGGCACCGCGGGGGGAGGTCAAGGATCCCGCCGCGCCGGTGGCCGGCTCGATCGGGCACCGTCGGCCCCGGCGGGCTCAACCTCACCACGCTCCGCACGCGTCCGCTGTCATGGAACCGACAGCCGGGGCGCGCACGCGCACGCCGGCCGGACCTTTCCCCGACGGAGCCGGGAGGCACGATGCGCACCCGCTGGAGACGACTCGTTCTCGGGGCCACGGCCCTGTTCACGGCCGCGTCCGCGTTACCCGCGGCCGCCGCCCAGGACCGGGAGCGAGCGGAGCAACGCCCGTCACGGCGGCCTGTCCGCCGTCATCCGCTACACCGAGTACGGCATCCCGCACATCGTCGCGCGGGACCACGCCGGTCTGGGCTTCGGCACGGGCTGGGCGCAGGCCGCCGACGAAGTCTGCACGCTGGCCGACGGGTTCGTGACCCTGCGGGGCGAGCGGTCCCGGTACTTCGGCGCCGACGCGCCCGCCGGCGGTGACCTCTCGGCGGCCCGCACCAACCTCGCCAGCGACCTGTACTTCCGCGGCGTGCGTCATCCCGCACCGTGGAACGCCTGCTGGAGAAGCCGGCGCCGGTGGGCCCGAGCCGCGAGGTCCGGGACCTGATGCGCGGCTGGGCGGCCGGGTACAACGCCTGGCTGAGGCAGCGGAAGATCACGGACCCCGCCTGCGCGGGCGCCTCCTGGGTCCGGCCGGTCACCGCCGCCGACGTGGCCGCGCGCGGCCTCGCGGTCGCCTCGGTGTCCGGCGAGGGCCGCTTCGTGGACACGATCACGGCGGCGCGGCCGCCGTCCGGACCGGCCCGGGCCACCTCGTCCGCACGGGCCGCCGCCGCGCCCGGCGCGAAGGCCGTGGCGCGAGCGGCCCGGGATCTGTGGAGCGGGACGGGGATGGGCTCCAACGCGGTCGCCTTCCGCGGCGACACCACGGCGAACGGCCGCGGCCTGCTGCTGGGCAACCCGCACTACCCGTGGCAGGGCGGGCGGCGGTTCTGGCAGTCGCAGCAGTCCATCCCCGGGGAGCTGAACGTCTCCGGCGGGACCCTGCTCGGCCTTCCGGTGGTCTCCATCGGGTTCAACGCACGGGTGGCGTGGAGCCACACCGTCTCGACCGGCGTTCCGGCCAGCCTCCACCGGCTGACGCTGGATCCGGCCGACCCCACGGTCTATCTCGTGGACGGCCGGCCGGAGCCGATGAGGAAACGGACCGTGACGGTCGCCGTGCAGGACGGCCCGCCGGTGACCCGCACCCAGTGGTGGACCCGCTACGGCCCCGTCGTCACCTCGCTCAGCGCCCAGGTGCCGCTGCCGTGGACCGCCACGACGGCGTACGCGCTGCACGACCCGAACGCGGGGAACCTGCGCTTCGCCGACACCTCCCTCGGCTTCGGCAAGGCCCGGTCCACGGCCGGTGTCCTCGCCTCGCTCGCCCGGCACCAGGGTCTGCCCTGGGTGAACACGATCGCCGCGGACCGGGCGGGCCACTCGCTCTACACCCAGTCGCAGGTGCTGCCCCGCGTCACCGACGAGCTGGCGGAGCGCTGCTCGACCGAGCTCGGCAGGAGCACCTACCCGGCGTCGGGTGTCGCGATCCTCGACGGCTCGCGCGGTGACTGCGCCCTCGGCAGCGACCCGGACGCCGTCGTGCCGGGCATCTTCGGGCCGGGGAAGATGCCGACCCTTGAGGACGCGCCGTACGTGGCGAACATGAACGGCACGCCGTGGATGACCAACGCCGACCGGCCGCTGACCGGCTACGAGCGGATCTTCGGCACGGTGGGCACACCGCTCGGGCTGCGCACCCGTGGCGGCATCGAGGACGTCGAGGCGATGGCGGACCGGGGCGGCCTGACCGTACGCGACCTGCAGCGGCAGCAGTTCGCCGACCGGGTGCCGGCGGGTGACCTCGTGGCGGCGGATCTCGCCCGGGCCTGTGCCGCGCTGCCGGGAGGCTCGGCCGCCGGCAGTGACGGCACGGCCGTCGACGTCTCCGGGGCGTGCGGGGTGCTGGAGGCGTGGGACCGCACCATGGACACCGGGAGCCGCGGGGCGCTGCTCTTCGACCGGTTCTGGCGCCGGCTGGAAGCGGCGGTGCCGGCCGAGCGGATGTGGAAGGTGCCCTTCTCGGCGGCGGACCCCGTGCGTACGCCGCGCGCGCTCGACACGGACGCCCCCGGCGTGGCCACGGCCCTCGCGGACGCGGTGGCGGAGCTGCGGGCGGCGGGCATCGCGCTCGACGCGCCGCTCGGCGCCCACCAGTTCGTGGTGCGCGACGGCGAGCGCCTGCCGATGCCGGGCGGTGCGGGGCGGCTCGGTGTGTGGAACGTGATCGAGCCGACGTGGGACGCCGCCGCGGGCGGCTACCGGCAGGTGCCGTTCGGGACCAGTCATCTGCAGGCCGTGGGCTGGGACGGCGGCGGCTGCCCGGTCGCGCGCACGCTGCTGACGTACTCCCAGTCGTCGAACCCCGCGTCGCCGCACTTCGCGGACCAGACCCGGCTCTTCTCGGACGAGAAGTGGGTGACGTGGCGCTTCTGCGAGAAGGACATCCGGTCCTCGCCGGAGCTGAGGGTCGTGCGGGTGCGCGAACTCCGCTGACCGGCGGGTGAGGGGCCGAGCAGGTTCCCTGACGCTTCGTCAGGCACCGCCGGGTGACGCGTGGAACGGGCCCGCCCGGCCGCCGGCCGGTTCGCGGAGGTGTGCGGCGGACATACTTCCGGGGACGTGCGAGACGGCTGAGGCGAAGGGGTACGCGGTGACCGACAGACCGGCGAACGGCGAACTGACCCGGCGTCAACTCGGCCGGGCGGGACTGGCCCTGGGCGGCGCGCTCGCCCTCGCACCGCTGCCGGCCGGACCGGCCGGGGCCGCCCCGGCGGCCGGGGGCCCGCGGCCCACCCTGCGGCACGGCTCCGCCGCCCGCGCCGGGCTGCTCGCCTCCCACCTGCGCCGTCTCGTCACCGACGCCGAGACGTTCCTCGGCCCCTCCCCCACGCACCCCTGGTACGCGGGCGCCGTCCTGCTCGCCGGACGCGGCGGCACCGTCGCGCTGCACCGGCCCATCGGCACGGCGGTGCGCTACCGGGCCTACGACGAGAAGACCGACACCGGTGTGGAGTTCCCGCCGGACCAGCAGATCCCGATGGCCGCGGACACCGTCTTCGACCTGGCGTCGGTGTCCAAGCTGTTCACGTCGATCCTCGCCGTGCAGCAGATCGAGCGGGGCGCGCTCGGCCTGGAGGCGACGGTCGCCTCGTACCTGCCGGACTTCGGGCGGGCCGGCAAGCAGGACATCACGATCCGTCAACTACTCACCCACACCTCGGGATTCCGGGCCTGGATCCCGCTGTACAGCGCGCCCACGTACGAGGAGAAGCTCCGGCGCGTCTGGGACGAGCAGCCGGTGAGCGCGCCGGGCACGGCCTATCTGTACTCGGACCTGAACCTCATCTCGCTGCAGCTCGTCCTGGAGCGGATCACGGGCCGCGCCCTGGACACTCTGCTGCGGGACGAGATCACCGCGCCGCTGGGCCTGCGCCGCACCCGCTACAACCCGCCCGCCTCCTGGCGGCCGAAGATCGCGGCGACGGAGGACGCCCGCCCGCCCTGGTCCGGCCTGGACCGGGGCCTGGTGTGGGGCGAGGTGCACGACGAGAACGCCTACTCCCTGGGCGGGGTGGCGGGCCACGCCGGCGTGTTCTCCGACGCGTGGGACCTCGCGGTCCTCGGCCGCACGCTGCTCAACGGCGGTGTCTACGGACGGGCCCGCATCCTGGCGCCGGAGTCGGTGGAGCTGATGTTCACCGACTTCAACACCGCCTTCCCCGGGGACGAGCACGGCCTCGGCTTCGAGCTCTACCAGCACTGGTACATGGGCGCGATGGCCACGCCGCGCAGCGCCGGGCACACCGGTTTCACGGGCACCTCGCTGGTGCTCGACCCGACGACCGACTCGTTCCTCGTCGTGCTCGGCAACTCCGTGCACCCGGTGCGCAGTTGGCGCTCCGGCTCGGCGCCCCGGGTGGCCGCCGCGAACCACCTGGCACGGGCCGTGCCGGTCCGTCCCGCGCGCGGCCGCACGGCCTGGTTCTCCGGGATGGCGGTCGCCTCGACGGCGACGCTCGCCCTCCCCGCCCTCGACACCTCCTCCGGCGGGGCGCGGCTGAGCTGCGCGGTGTGGTGGGACACCGAGCCCAAGGCCGACGTCCTGGTGCTGGAGGCCACCACCGACGGCGGCACGACATGGCGGCCGGTGCCGTGCACGACCTCGCGCCGCGGCGAGGACCCGGTGCCGCGTCCGTCCGGCTCGGTCACCGGCTGGTCCGGCCGCCTCTGGCACCGGCTCACCGCCGAACTCCCCGCCGCCCGCTCGCTCGCCCTGCGCTGGCGGTACACGACGGACCGGCTGTACGTGGGCCGGGGCTGCTACGTGGACGGGCTGCGCGTGGCGACGGCCGGCGGCGTCCTGTTCGACGAGGCGCGCCCGGCGGACGCGTCGCGGATCGAAGCGGTGGGATGGGCGCCGTCGGCCGACTGAGACGGTCGGATCACGGGCCGGATCACTGAGACGGTCGGATCACGGGCCGGATCACGGGCTTCCGGTCACTGGTTGAAGACGGCCTTCTGCACCTCGTTCGGGCCGTCGAAACGGTTCTCCTTCAGGCCGTCGAGGGTGCTGACGACCTTCTCGTCGGCGTGGTTGCTGCGGGCACGCTCCACCAGGTGCTGCTTGTCCGTGGGGTAGTCCATGCCCTTGAGGGCCTTCTGGAGATCGGTCGGGCTCAGTTCGGCCATGGGGGCCTCCCGGGGTGGTGCGGCCGTCCGCGCGGGGCGGCCGGCGGTTGCGGATCTCTTCGTGCTGTCGGAGTGCCCCTCGATCGGCGTGCGATTCAGCCGTCCCCGCTTTCCAGTACCGCCATGGCCGCGTTGTGCCCCGGCACCCCGCTCACCCCGCCCCCGCGCACCGCGCCCGCCCCGCACAGCAGCACGTTCGCGTGCCGGGTCTCCACGCCCCAGCGGCCGGTGCCGTCCTGGGCGTACGGCCAGCTCAGCTCCCGGTGGAAGATGTTGCCGCCGGGCAGGCCCAGGTCGCGTTCCAGGTCGAGCGGGGTCTTCGCCTCGATGCAGGGGCGGCCGTCGGCGTCGGTGGCCAGGCAGTCGGCGAGGGGTTCGGCCAGGTGGGCGTCGAGCTGGGCGAGGGTCGCCTTCAGCAGGTCCTCGCGCACGGCGTCGTGGTCCGGCGCGAACAGGTGGGCGGGGGTGTGCAGGCCGAACAGGGTGAGCGTCTGCCAGCCCTGCTCGGCCGGGCCGGGGCCGAGGATCGTCGGATCGGTGAGGGAATGGCAGTAGATCTCCGACGGCGGCGCGGCGGGCAGCTCGCCGGCGGCGGCCTGGGCGTGGGCGGTGGCCAGCTGCTCGTAGCCCTCGGCGATGTGGAAGGTGCCGGCGAAGGCCTCGCGCGGGTCGACGGAGCTGTCCCGGAGCCGGGGCAGCCGCGTGAGCAGCATGTTCACCTTCAGCTGGGCGCCCTCGGCGGGAGCGGGCGGCGGGTCGCCGGTCAGGTCGGCGAGGGCCTGCGGTGAGGCGTTGACCAGGACGTGCCGGGCGGCGACCGTGCCCTCGTCGTCGGCCGTGCGGTAGGTGACCTCGGCGGTGCGCCCGTCCGTGGCGACGCGCAGGGCCTCGTGGCCGGTGGCCAGGACCGCGCCGGCGGCGCGGGCGGCGTCGGCGAGCGCGTCGGTGAGGGCGCCCATGCCGCCGACGGGCACGTCCCAGTCGCCGGTCCCGCCGCCGATCACGTGGTAGAGGAAGCAGCGGTTCTGCCTCAGGGACGGGTCGTGGGCGTCGGCGAAGGTGCCGATGAGCGCGTCCGTGAGGACCACTCCGCGTACCAGGTCGTCGTGGAAGTGCTCCTCGACGGCGACGCCGATCGGTTCCTCGAACAGCGTGCGCCAGGCCCTGTCGTCGTCCAGGCGGTCCCGCAGTTCCTCGCGCGTGGGCAGCGGCTCGGTGAGGGTGGGGAAGATCCGCTGTGCCGCGCGGCCGGTCATGCCGTAGAACTCCTGCCAGGCCCGGTACTCGCGGTCGGAGCCGGTGAGCCGGGCGAAGGCCTGTCCGGTCCGCCGTTCGCCACCGCCGACCAGGAGGCCGGTGGGGCGGCCGTCGCGTTCGGTCGGGGTGTAGGAGGAGACGGTGCGGGTGCGCACCCGGAAATCCAGGCCGAGGTCCCGGACGATCTTCCGGGGCAGCAGGCTGACCAGGTACGAGTAGCGCGAGAGCCGGGCGTCGACACCGGGGAAGGGCCGGGTGGACACCGCCGCGCCGCCGGTGTGGTCCAGCCGCTCCAGCACCAGCACGGAGCGCCCGGCCCGGGCCAGATAGGCGGCGGCGACCAGACCGTTGTGGCCACCACCGACGATGACGACGTCGTACGTCCGGTGCACGCGGGATCCCAGGGGTGCGGTCATGGTCCTTCGTAGCACGGGGTGATCCGGGACGGCCAGGGACGGGGCGGGCGGGGGACGGCGCGGTCGGCGGGGCGCGGTGCCGGCATCGTGACGCCCCCGGCCGGCGGGTACGGCCTTCCGGGGCGCGGCGGTGCGGTGGGTGTCTCGGCCGTGCGGTGGGTGTCTTGGCCGTGCGTGCGGCGGGGGTCGCGGCCGCGGAGTGCCGGGACTCGTTCCGGCGGGCTCAGTGGTCGGCCGCGGCGCGCGGGGGGCCCGGGGTGCGGTGGTCGCGCAGGGCCGCCACCCTGCGGTACAGGTCCGCGGCCTCCGTGGCGTGGCCCAGTTGCTGCAGGCAGTGGGCCTCGTCGTTGCGGCTGGCGAGGGTGTCGGGGTGGTCCACGCCGAGGACGCGTTCGCGGGCCGCGGCCACCCGGCGGTACTCGGTGAGCGCGTCGCCCCAGCGGCCCAGCCACCCCAGGCCCACGGCCACCTCGCGGCGGCTGACCAGGGTGTCCGGGTGGTCGGGGCCGAGGACCCGTTCGCGCAGGGCGCACACCTCGCGGGACTCGGCGAGGGCCTCCGCCCAGCGGCCGAGCCGTCCGAGGTTGACGCACAGCCCGTGCCGGGCGCGCAGGGTCTCCGGGTGGGCGGGTCCCTGGACCCGGCGCCGGTCGTCGGCCAGGGCGGCGTAGAGGTCGAGGGCCTCCGCGCCGCGGCCCAGGCGGCCCAGGCTGATGCCGATCTCGTGGCGCGTGGCGAGCGTGTCGGGATGGTCGGGGCCGAGCGCCCGGGCACGCGCCTCGGCGACCTCCCGGTATGTCTGGAGCGCCTCGGCCCAGCGACCCGACTGGCCGAGTGCGTACGCCACTTCGTAGCGGGTGACCAGGGTGTCGGGATGGTCCGGGCCGAGCACCCGGGCGCGGGCGTCCGCCACCTCGCGGGCCATGCGGCAGGAGTCCTCCAGGCGGCCGAGGCGGCCGAGGTTGAAGGCGAGGTTGTGCCGGCAGCGCAGGGTGTCGGGATGGTCGGGGCCCATCGTGCGCTCGCGCGCGGTGAGGACCGAGGTGTAGACGCGGTGGGCGTCGAACGGGCGGCCCAGCCGGCCCAGCACGTAGGCCATCTCCTGGCGCGCGGCCAGGGTGTCGGGGTGGTCGGCGCCGAGGGTGCGGATCCTGGCCTCGGTGACGTGCTTGTACGCGCGCAGGGCGTCCTGGGGGCGGCCGGTGCGGCTGAGGGCGAAGGCGACCTCGTAGCGGCTGGCGAGGGTGTCGGGGTGGTCGGGGCCGAGCAGGTGCTCGCGTTCGGCGGCGACCGCCCGGTGCACCTCCCCCGCCTCCGTCCAGCGGCCGAGCCGGCCGAGGCTGAGGCCCGCGTTGTGCCGGCCGGCCAGGGCGGCGAGGGCCTCGGGGGACGGGGTGGGCCGTTCCTCGCGGAGGGGGTCCTGGACCGGGCCGGTGGCGGGCCGCGCGATCCACTCGCCGGACAGCCCGGCCGCCGGGTCCGGCGGCGCCGTGCGCAGTCCGGCGCCCGCCGCCTTGCGGCCGGTGGTCATGCCCCGCGTCCAGGAGGGCAGCCGGCCCGCGCCGGCCGGCGCGTCGGGGGCGGGCCGGGGTGCCACGACGGCCGGCACATGGACCGGCCCGGCCCGGTGGGCGCTGATTCTGCGCGCCAGTTCGCGGGCGTCGCCGGGCCGTTCGGCCGGGTCCTTGGCGAGCAGGTCGAGGATGACCCGCTCCAGCCAGCCGGGCAGTTCGGGGCGGTGCTCGCGCGGCGGCCGGGGCGGGGTGTCGCGGTGCCCGACCAGGATGGCCCAGGCGTCGTCGAGGTCGAACGGCGGTACGCCGGTGGCGATCTCGTACAGGACGCAGCCGAAGGAGTACAGGTCGCTGCGCTGGTCGACCTCGGTGCCGCCGATCTGCTCCGGGGACATGTAGTGCGGGGTGCCCATGGCGACGCCGGTGCCGGTGAGCCGGGACGTGAAGCCGATGTCGTGGCCGAGGCGGGCGATGCCGAAGTCGCAGATCTTCACCGTGCCGTCGCCGAGCCGCACGATGTTGGCGGGCTTCAGGTCGCGGTGGACGATGGCCTGTTCGTGGCAGTAGGCGAGCGCGGCGGCGACCTGCTCGGCGATCTCCAGGACGTCGGCGACCGGCAGCGGGTGCTGTCTGTTGTCCTCCAGCAGCTGGCTGAGGTTGCGGCCGTCCAGCAGCTCCATGACCAGGTAGAGGACGCCGTCGGACTCGCCGAAGTCGTGGACGACGGTGATGCCCCGGTGCTGCAGGGCGGCGGCGACCCGGGCCTCGCGGCGGAACCGCTCGCGCAGCACGCGGGTGAAGGCGTGGTCGTGGTTCGGGCCCAGCGGTTTGAGGCACTTGACGGCGACGTGCCGGCCCAGCGACTCGTCCCGCGCCCGCCACACCTCGCCCATGCCGCCGCGCCCGATCAGCTCGAGCAGCCGGTACCGGCCGTGGATCAGCCTGGTGTCCCCCATGTCGCGCGACGCTCCCCCCGGTAGCCGTTCGCCCGCCCCGCCCCCTGGCCCACCCAGTATGGCGGGCCGCCGCCCGGGTGGGTACGGGGCCGGACACGCGGCCGGGCCGAGCGGTGCCGTCGCGCGCGGAATGCGTCCGGAAGGCAGGGGCCACCGCGCACGTGCGGGGACGCAGCGCACCAGGGGGCCCGTGAGACGCCGTCGCCGGGTGACGGTGGGGGATGCGGGGGCCGCTCCGCTGTACGAGGCGTGGGCGCACGGAGGCAGGGAGGCGTACGCCAGCTGTGCCACGCGCCGCCCCGGCACGTCACACGCCGGTGGGAGGAGCGGGTGCGTCGCGGGGCGGAGGAGGACGTCGTCCACCTCCCGTGTCCCGGGGCGGGGTCTCCTTCCGAGCGGTCGCCTGCCGGTGCGGTCAGTTCAGCGTCGCGAGGAAGTCCGTGCAGGCACGCGCGCAGGCGCGGCAGGCCGCCGCCGAGTCCTCCGCCCCCGGTTGCCGGTCGAAGACGTGCGCGGCCTCGAGGCAGACGGTCCGGCACCACTCCACCTGGACGCGGATGCTGTTCTCGTCCACCTGGTTCTGCTCGGACAGCACACGGCAGGTCGCGTCGCAGACCTCCGCGCACATGATGCCCTTGCGCCGTACGAGTTCCTGGTTCTCGGCGCCGTCGGGATCCACGAGGCTCGCGCGCAACGCGCAGGCCCGGGCACACTCGGTGCACGCCTGGGCACAGGCGAAACGGTCCTCCAGGAACCGGAACAGCTCCTGCTGGGATGTCGTCGAAGTCACACCGCGCGGGTAGCCCCGGTCACCGCCGGTCAAACCCGCAGAACCGCTCCCGGTGCCGCGCCTGGCGTTCCCGGGGCCGTCGGCGTCGCGATCGAGGTGAGCCGGTTCACGGCGAGGTCCAGGGGTACTCGCGTGCCATGAATACCGCATGGATGGAGCTGGCCGCGGGCCGAGGCGCCCTCGGCATCGGGCTGGGTGTGGCAGGTGTGGTGGTCGTGGCCCTGCTGCTGGGGGCCTTCGTCCTCGGCTTCCGCAACAAGCGCAAGGAACTGCCCACGCCGCGACCGGAGGAACAGCCGCAGATGCCCGCGGGTGGCCCGGTCCGCGAGACGCGCGAGCACCGGGAACCGGACGAGATGCCGAGAAGCGACGAGCGTCTGACGCCGCACGAGCTGAAGACCAACGGCCGCCAGAGCGACCGGACCAGCGCCTCGCAGGAGCGCCCGCGCTGGAACGAGGGCAGCAGCGGCGGGTTCGGCAGCGGCGGACCGGGCGCCCGCTGACTCACCGCGCCCCCACCCCCGTCACCCCGCCCCGGTCGTACATCACGTCGTACACAGGGAAGTGAGAACCATGGCCGATCCCGCCCGCACCGCACTGCCGCTGCCCGACTACGACCATCTGCCGCTCGGCGGCCTGGAGAGCCGTGTGCGGTCGCTGTCCGCGGACGAGGTCGAGGAACTGCTGGCGTACGAGCGGTCGCACGGCGACCGCCTGCCGGTGACCGAACTGCTCGGCGCCCGGCTGGACCAGCTGCGCGCGGGCGCCGAGCCGACGTCCGGCGACCCGAACGCGCTGCGTCCCGAGACCGGGCACGGCGGCCGGGGAGGCTCGCGGGTGACGCCCGCGACGTCGCCGCAGCCGCACAGCGCTCCGCCGCACGGCACGCTGGACCAGCCGGCCCAGCCGAAGGGCGACCGCACCTAGAGCAGCAGAAGCAGACAGGGCCCGTGCCGGCGCACGGGCCCTTTTCGCTGCCCGGCCACCGCCGGGACGACCCGCCCCCGCCGGGGTGATCCGCCTGGTCCGAGATGACCGGCCCCCGCCGGGGTGAGGTGGATCACAGGTTTAGGGTGCAGCGTGCAGGGGGGTCCAGCGTCTTTCGAGAGGTGTAGGAGGCCACTGAGACGCGGGACGGTGAGGATGGAGCAGGTTCGGGGGGCGGACGGCTTCGACGAGTTCGCGGCCGCCCGTTGGTCGGCGCTGCTCCATGTCGCGCGGCTGCTCACGGGGGGCGACCGGCAGCGGGCCGAGGATCTGGTGCAGGAGGCCCTGGTCAAGCTGTGGTTCGCCTGGCCGAAGGTGGCCGAGCAGGCACCCGAGGCCTATGTGCGCACCGTGCTGGTGCGGCTGGCGGCGCGTTCGGCGCGGCGCCGCTGGTGGGGCGAGCGGCCGGTGGACCAGCTGCCCGACCGGGCCGACCCGGGCGACATGTCGTCCGCCGTCGCGGAACGCTCCCGGCTGGAGGCGGCCCTGGCGCTGCTGTCGCCGAAGCAGCGGGCCGCGGTGGTGCTGCGCTACTACGAGGACCTGCCCGAGGCCCAAGTCGCCCAGGCATTGGGATGCCCGGTGGGCACGGCACGGTCCCACGCGTCACGCGGAGTCGCCCGGCTCCGTCAGCTCCTGTCCGACGCCGTCAGGCCCGTGGGGTGAAGGGAGAAGCGATGGACGACTTCGAGCGGGACCTGTCGCGCCTGATGCGCGACACCCAGCAGCACACCCCCTACGAGGCCGAGCACCGGCAGCGGCTGCACGCGGGCATCCGGGCCCGGCGCCGGGCCCGGATGCTGTGGAAGGCGGGCGGCTCCGCCGTCGCGGTGGCCGGCATCAGTGTCGGGCTGGCCCTGCTGCCCGGCATGCTCACCCGCGCCCAGCCCCCCGCCGACCACCGGCCGCCCCCGGCGACGAGCCCCACCTCGTCCGTCGACACCACCCCCACCACCGACGCGCCGGAGCCGAGTTTTACCCCGACGCAGCCGGAGTCGACGGCGCCTGCGACCACGAGCGGCACCGTCACGCCCTCCGGAACCCCGAGCGCCACGAGCGGCCCCACACCGACCGACGCCGCCCCCTCCCCCACGGGCCGGAGCACGTCGGCGCCGCCCACACCCCCGCCCTCCCCCACGCCCACGACGGTGCCGCCGTCCGTACCGGAGTCGGAGGAGCCCTCCGCGTCGGCCTCCCTCGAATAACCCCTCCTCGGGACGACGCCCCGAGACCCGTCACCGCACCACCGCTCAGCCCGCACCACCGCTCAGCCCGCCACGGGCGCCTTCGGCATGCCCGCGACCGGCCCCCGCCCCATGTCAGAAAGAGACCGTGACCCCGCCATGAGAACCGTACGGCGGCCGCCGCTGACCGGCCGCCCGACACCGAGCGACCCGTCCGCGCTGCCGCGCCGCGCGCCGCTGTCCGCACACCACCCGGACCCGGTCCTCGACGTGGTGGTCCCCGTGTACAACGAGGAACACGACCTGGAGCCGTGCGTCCGGCGCCTGCACGCGCACCTCGCCGAGACCTTCCCGTACTCCTTCCGCATCACGGTCGCCGACAACGCCAGCACGGACCGCACCCCGCAGATCGCCGCCCGGCTGGCCGCCGAACTGCCCGGCACGCGCTGGCTCCGGCTGGCCGAGAAGGGCCGCGGCCGTGCGCTCCACGCCGCCTGGTCGCGCTCGCGGGCACCGGTCCTGGCCTATCTGGACGTGGACCTGTCCACCGACCTCGCGGCGCTGCTGCCGCTGGTCGCGCCGCTGATCTCGGGCCACTCCGACATCGCCATCGGCACCCGGCTGGCACGGGGAGCGCGGGTCGTGCGCGGACCGAAACGGGAGATCATCTCGCGCTGCTACAACGGGCTGCTGCGCTCCACGCTCGCCGTGCGGTTCTCCGACGCGCAGTGCGGGTTCAAGGCGGTGCGGCGGGACGTCGCCGAACGGCTGCTGCCGCTGGTGGAGGACCGCGAGTGGTTCTTCGACACCGAGTTGCTGGTCATCGCCGAGCGCGCCGGACTGCGGATCCACGAGGTTCCGGTGGACTGGGTGGACGACCCCGACAGCCGGGTGCACCTGCTGTCCACGGCCCTGGCCGATCTGCGCGGCATGGCCCGGCTCGGCCGGGCCCTGGCCGGTGGCCGGCTGCCGCTGACCGCGCTGCACCGCAGCGACGCCGAACTCGCCGGGGAGCTGCCCGACGGCCTGGCCGGGCAGGTGGTCCGCTTCGCGGCCGTCGGCGTCGCGAGCACCCTCTTCCACCTGCTGCTCTTCACGGCGCTCCGGCCGGCGGCGGGAGCACAGGCCGCCAACGCGCTCGCCCTGTTCGCCAGCGCCGTCGCCAACACCGCCGCCAACCGGCGGCTCACGTTCGGGGTGCGCGGCCGGGGCGGGGCGCTGCGCCACCACCTCAAGGGACTCGCGGCGTTCCTGATCGGGCTGTCCCTGACCAGCGGTTCGCTGGCCGCCCTCCAGCACGGCGTGCCCGGCGCCGGGCACGGGGTCGAACTCGCGGCGCTCGTCGCCGCCAACCTGGGCGCGACGCTGCTGCGCTTCCTCCTCTTCCGGGCCTGGGTGTTCCCCGCCCGTCCCGCCCGCCGCACGGCAGGACCCGCATGAGCACCATGGAACTGCGCCGGCCGCCGTCCCGCCCGGACCGCCCCCACGTCCCGCGCCGGCCCGGCGAGGTCCGGCGGCGGCTGCGCGGGGCCGCCGCGCGCTACGGGCCCGTGCTGCTGACGTACGGCGTGCTGAAGCTGGCCGGATTCGCCGTCTTCATGTATCTGCTGGACTCCGCGGGCGACTTCCGGAAGAAGAACCCGCGCTTCGGTGGCGGCACCCACCCCTGGGACGTGCTGGCCAGCTGGGACGGCTGGTGGTACCAGCAGATCGCCGCCCACGGGTACGACCCCGCCCTCGAACCGGTGCCGGGTGCGAAGGGCCTGATCACCCTCGAAGGCAACTCGGCGGCGTTCTTCCCGCTGTACCCGGCGCTGATGCGCCTGGTGTCGGAGTGCACCGGGCTCGGCCTGTACGGCGCCGGCCTGACGGTCTCCGTGCTGGCCTCGTTCGTCGCCGCCCTCGGCGTCTACACCGTCACGCGGAGCCTGGGCGGGCACCGGGCCGGGCTGGTCGCGGCCGGTCTGTGGGCGGTCTGGCCGGGCTCGGGCACGGAGTGGTCGGGGTACTCCGAGTCCCTCTACACGGCTTTGGCCGCATGGACCTGTCACGCCGTCATGTCCCGCCGCTGGCTGACCGCGGGCCTGCTGACCTTCGCGGCCGGCCTGTGCCGGCCCACCGCCGTCGCGCTGGTCGCCGCCCTGGCGCTCGCCGCCGTGCTGTCGCTGCGCGGGCGCGAGGACGGCATCCGCCGTCCGCTGGCCGCCGTGGCGATCGCTCCGCTGGGCCTGTTCGGCTATCTCGCCTGGGTCAACCACCGCATGGGCGACCTCAACGGGTACTCCAAGCTCCAGGACGGCGCCTGGGCCCACAAGTTCGACTGGGGCGTCCACACGTTCCGCGTCCTGACGTCCGTCCCCGTCGGGCACTTCGACTACCTCTTCGCCATGCCCTTCGAGGACGTCATCGGCGTCTGCGTGGTACTGGCGGTGCCGGTGCTGACCGTGTTGCTGCTGCGGCTGCGGCCGCCCTCCGTGCTCGTGGTGTACACCGTGCTGTCGTATCTGATGGTGATGACGACCCAGCAGATCTTCGGCAACGTCTCGCGCTATCTGCTGCCGCTCTTCCCACTGTTCATCCCTCTGGCGCTCGCGATGCGCCGCCTGGGCCGGCCGTCGCTGGCCGCGGTTCTCGGCACCGCGGCACTGGCCTCCGGCTCGTACGCCGGATACGTGCTGTTCGAGCTCGGGGTGCCCTAGGTCGTGTCCGTAAAGTCCCGTCGTCCGCCCGGAGGGCGGGCCCTGCGGCGTCTGGTGCGTGCTCTCGGCGCGCCGGGCGGAGTCCCG
>NZ_JBITSK010000025.1:0-65231 GCF_044540565.1 Streptomyces sp. NPDC085931 | reverse complement strand
AAGGTCGAACGCTTCAACCGCACCCTGCTCGACGAATGGGCCTACCTCAAGCCCTACACAAGCAACGACGAGCGAACCGCGGCCCTGGCAGACTTCCTGCACGCCTACAACCACCACCGCTGCCACACCGCACTCGGCGGCCAGCCACCGATCAGCCGCGTTAACAACCCTGCGGGTCAATACACCTAGGACGTGGGCGCCCCGGTCGCTTCCAGGGTCTGGTTCGCCTTCTTCGCCTTGCGCTTGATCACCAGCATGGAGGTGAGGCCGACCAGGACGGCGGCCACCAGGCCCAGCCAGGAGAAGCGCTTCAGCCAGGACTCCGCGACGACGCCGACGTAGTAGATGACCGCCGTGGTGCCGCCGGCCCAGAGGATGCCGCCGAGGACGTTGGCGATGGCGAACTTCCAGTACGGCATGCGCAGCACGCCCGCGAGGGGGCCCGCGAAGATGCGCAGGAGGGCGACGAAGCGGCCGAAGAAGACGGCCCACATGCCCCACTTCTCGAAGGAGCGCTCGGCGGTGGCGATGTGGCCCTCGCTGAAGTGCCGGGGGAACTTCCGGCCCAGCCAGGCCAGCAGGGGCCGGCCGCCCTTGCGGCCGATGGCGTAGCCGATCGAGTCGCCGATGATCGCGCCGGCCGTGGCGCTGGCGCCGAGGACGACAGGGTCGATGTCCCCGTGCTGGGAGGCGAGCAGCGCGGACGAGACCAGGATGATCTCGCCCGGCAGCGGGATGCCCAGGCTCTCCAGGCCGATGACCACGCCCACCAGCGCGTAGACGGCGACCGCGGGTACGGTTTCGAGCCACTCCTGGACGTGCAACGCCGGTTCCTTTCCCTGTGCTTCCCTGCGGGCCCCGGGAAGCCTACCGGCTCATAGGACGTCCCCGGCGACTCAGGCGTTCCAGCTCCACTCGGCGACCTCGGGCAGGTCGGTGCCGTGCTCGCGGATCCAGGCGTGGTGGCGGGTGCGGGCGTCGGCCATCCGCTGGCGCACGGCCGTGGCCCGCACCCCGAGGCCCGGGACGCGGTCGACGACGTCCATGACCAGGCGGTAGCGGTCGAGGTCGTTGCGCACGACCATGTCGAAGGGCGTGGTGGTGGTCCCGGCCTCCTTGTAGCCGCGCACGTGCAGGTTCTGGTGGCCGGCACGGCGGTAGGCCAGGCGGTGGATCAGCCAGGGGTAGCCGTGATAGGCGAAGATCACCGGCTTGTCCACGGTGAACAGGCCGTCGTACTCGAAGTCGCTCATCCCGTGCGGGTGCTCCTCCTCGGGCAGCAGCCGGGCCAGGTCGACGACGTTCACCACCCGGACGGACAACTCGGGCAGGTGCCTGCGCAGCAGGTGCGCGGCGGCCAGGGTCTCCTGCGTGGGGACGTCGCCGGCGCAGGCCAGGACGACGTCCGGCTCGCCGCCGTCCTCGCTGCCCGCCCACTCCCAGATGCCGGCGCCGCGGGCGCAGTGCACCCGGGCTTCGTCCATGGTCAGCCAGTCGAAGCAGGGCTGCTTGCCGGCAACGATGACGTTGACGTAGTCGCGGCTGCGCAACGCGTGGTCGGCGACGGACAGCAGGGTGTTGGCGTCCGGCGGCAGGTAGACCCGCACGACCTCGGGGCTCTTGTTGAGGACGTGGTCGACGAAGCCGGGGTCCTGGTGGGAGAAGCCGTTGTGGTCCTGCCGCCACACGTGCGAGGTCAGCAGGTAGTTGAGGGAGGGGACGGGGGCGCGCCAGGGCAGGCGCCGGGAGGTGCGCAGCCACTTGATGTGCTGGTTGACCATGGAGTCGACGATGTGCACGAACGCCTCGTAGCAGGAGAACAGCCCGTGCCGGCCGGTGAGGAGATAGCCCTCCAGCCAGCCCTGGCAGAGGTGTTCGGAGAGGACCTCCATGACGCGGCCGTGCGGGTCCAGGTGCTCGTCGACGTCGAGGGTGCCGGCCTGCCAGGCCTTGCCACTGGCGTCGAAGACGGCCTGGAGCCGGTTGGAGGCGGTCTCGTCCGGGCCGACCAGGCGGAAGTCCCGGCGCTCGGCGGTGTCCCGCATGACCCGGGCGAGGAGGTCGCCGAGGACCCGGGTCGGCTCGTGCAGGGTCGTGCCCGGCTTGTCGACGGGGACGGCGAAGTCGTCGAGGGGCGGGACGGGCAGGTCGCGCACGAGCAGTCCGCCGTTGGCGTGCGGGGTGGCGCCGAGCCTGCGGCTGCCCTCGGGGACGAGGGCCAGGACGTCCGCGACGGGGCGGCCCTCGGCGTCGAACAGTTCCTCGGGGCGGTAGGAGCGCAGCCACGCCTCCAGTTGCCGCAGGTGGTCCGGGTTGTCGCGGACACCGGCCAGCGGCACCTGGTGGGCCCGCCAGGTGTTCTCCACCGGCAGGCCGTCGACTTCGGCGGGGCCCGTCCAGCCCTTCGGGGTGCGCAGCACGATCACCGGCCAGTGCGGGCGCTCGGTCGCGCCGTCCTCGCGGGCGGCGCGCTGGGCCGCGCCGATGCGGTCGAGCGCGGTGTCCATCGCCCGGGCCATGAGGCGGTGCACCTGCGTGGGGTCGTCGCCGGACACATGGATCGGCTCGTGGCCGTATCCGCGCAGCAGGGCGTCGAGTTCCTCCTCGGGCAGCCGGGACAGCACCGTCGGGTTGGCGATCTTGTAGCCGTTCAGGTGGAGGATCGGCAGCACGGCTCCGTCGTGCACCGGGTCGAGGAACTTGTTGGCGTGCCAGGACCCGGCCAGCGGGCCGGTCTCCGCCTCGCCGTCGCCGATCACGCAGGCGACCAGCAGGTCGGGGTTGTCCAGGGCGGCGCCGTAGGCGTGGGCGAGGGAGTAGCCGAGTTCGCCGCCCTCGTGGATCGAGCCGGGCACCTCCGGGGCGACATGGCTGGGCACGCCGCCGGGGAACGAGAACTGCCGCATCAGCAGCTCCATGCCCCGCGCGTCCCGCGACACGTCCGGGTACTTCTCGCTGTAGCTGCCCTCCAGCCAGGAATTGGCCAGGACGGACGGTCCGCCGTGGCCCGGGCCCCAGACGCACAGGGCGTCCAGGCCGCGCCGGGCGATCACCCGGTTGAGGTGCGTGTAGACGAGGTTCAGCCCGGGTGAGGTGCCCCAGTGGCCCAGCAGCCGGGGCTTGATGTGCTCGGGCCGCAGCGGCTCGGTCAGCAGCGGGTTGGCGAGCAGGTAGATCTGACCGGCCGCCAGGTAGTTGGCGGCCCGCCAGTGGGCGTCCAGGGTGCGCAGTTCCTCGTCGGTCGGTGCGGTCGTGTTCTCCGGGCTCGGGGCCTCGGGCATGGGTGACTCCCTGGGTCTGCGACGGCTCCTGGAGGAGTACCAGTGTGGTCCGGTTCGATGCCGGTCGCCTCCCGGCGGCGCGTGCGCCGGGCCGGTCGCGTCCGGTTTCAGCCACCCACGCGTACGCGCGTGCGCAGCCGCAGATCCCGGGACGACGCCCCGATCCACAGGGTGCGCGGCCCGGTGCCGAGCACCCAGTCGTGGAGCTGCGGGTCCCAGGAGGACAGGGTGCGCCGCTCGACCCGTACGGTGACGCGCCGCTCCTCCCCCGCCCGCAGCGTGAGCCGCCGGTAGCCGGCCAGTACGCGCACCGGCTGGTCGAGCGGCAGGTCCGGGGCGGGGCCGGCGTAGACCTGCGGCACGTCCGTGCCCTCGCGCGGGCCGGTGTTGCGGACGGTGAAGGCGACGTCCAAGCCGTCGCCCGTCCAGCGCGCGTCCGGGTCCCGGTAGGCGAAGGAGGTGTACGACAGGCCGTGGCCGAACGGGAACAGCGGCCGCACGTCCTCGGCGTCGTACCAGCGGTGGCCGATGTGGACGCCCTCGGTGTAGTGCTCGGTGCCGTCGACACCGGGGTAGCGGCGCGGGTCGCCGGCGACGGGGTGGTGGTCGTCGTCGGCCGGGAAGGTCTGGGTGAGGCGTCCGCCGGGGTCGCGCTCGCCGTACAGGACCGCGGCGGTGGCGGCGGCCCCCTCCTGCCCCGGGTAGTACATCTGGAGGACGGCACCGGTGCGTTCCAGCCACGGCATGGCGGTGGCGGACGAGGTGTTGAGGACGACGGTGGTGCGCGGGTTGGCCGCGGTCACGGCCTCGATCAGCCGCTCCTGGTTGCCGGGCAGGGCGACGGTCGCGCGGTCCTGCCCCTCGATGGCGTCCTCGTAGGCGAAGAGGACCACGTCCCGGGCGGCGCGGGCGGCCCGTACGGCCTCGGCCACGTCCTGCGCGCGGGTCCCCTCCGTGATGCGGCGCAGCCGGAACAGCCCGCCGGTGTCGCCGCCCCGCGCCGTGACGGCCAGCCGGTGGCCGCCCCGGGTGAGCGTCAGGGTGCGGCGGCGCACGGAGAGGCCGTCGTCCGCGTGGGTGAGCAGCCCACCGGTGAAGTACTCGTCCCAGCCGGGCCGCACGGGGAACAGGTCCTCGCCGTCGAGGAGGACCCGGGGGCGGAGCGGTGGCGTGCCGGAGTGGTGCAGCACGAGGGTCCAGGTCTCCGTCGCGTCGACGGTGAGCGTGCCGTCGTACCGCCAGGTCCGGCCGGGCTCGACGTGCTGTGCCTCGGTGGCGAAGGCGGGTTCGAGCGCGCTCGCCGGGAGCGGCTTGCCGAAGACGTCCTCGCCGAGTGCGTGGGTCACCCGTGCGGCGCGCCGCCGGATGGCGTCCAGGGGGCTGTCGGCGTGGTCGGGCACGACGTGGGCGCTGCCGCCGCCGCTGACCAGGGGGCGGGCGCCGGTGGGCCCGATCACGGCGACGCTGCCGCCGGCGGTCAGGGGCAGGGTGCCGTCCGTGTTGCGCAGCAGGGTGGCGCCCGCCTCGGCGACCTCACGGGCGACGGCCGCCCCGGCGGCGGTGTCCCGGGCGGGGCGGTCGGGCACGGTGCCGTCGAGCAGCCCGAAGCGGTCCATGACGCCCAGCACGCGGCGGACGGCCCGGTCCACGTGGGCCTCGGACACACTCCCGTCCCGCACGGCCGAGACGAGGGGCGCGCCGAAGTGGGTGCCGTCGGGCATCTCCAGGTCGCATCCCGCCAGGAGGGCCTCGCGGGTGCTGTGCGCGGCGGACCAGTCGGTCGTCACGAACCCGGTGAAGCCCCAGCGCTCGCGCAGCACGCCGGTGAGCAGGGCCTCGTTCTCGCAGGCGTAGGTGCCGTCGACCTTGTTGTAGGCGCCCATCACCGCCCCGGCCCCGGCGGCGACGGCCGCTTCGAAGCCGCGCAGTTCGGTCTCGTGCAGGGTCCGCTCGTCCACGCGCACGTCGACCGACATGCGGTCGCGCTCCTGGTTGTTGAGCGCGAAGTGCTTGACCGTCGCGATGAGCCCCTCGTCCTGGATGCCCTCGATCTCGGCCGCCACCAGGTGGGCGGTGAGCAGCGGATCCTCGCTGAAGGTCTCGAAGTTGCGGCCGGCGTACGGGGTGCGGATGAGGTTGACCATCGGGGACAGCAGCACGTCCTGGCCGAGGGCGCGGCCCTCCCGTCCGATGACGCGGCCGTAGCGGCGGGCCAGGTCCGGGTCGAAGGCGGAGGCCAGCATCACGGGAGCGGGCAGGGCGGTGGCGTGCCGGGTGACCCGCACACCTGCCGGGCCGTCGGCGAGCCGCAGGGGCGGGATGCCGAGCCGCTCGACCCCGGGCACGTAGCCCGCCTGGCCGAGCGGCCGGGGGTCGGTGGCGCCGTGCAGCAGGGAGATCTTCTCGTCCAGGGTGAGGCGGGCGAGCAGCCCTTCGACCCGGCTGTTCTGCTCCGGGCCTCGGCCTCGCCGCGCGGGGACGGCGCGTCCCTCCCCGGCGGCGTGGGCGGGCAACGGTGCCGCCGCGGCGACGGCGATCGCGCCGCCGAGCAGGCGCAGGGCGGAGCGCCGGGGATGACGGGGGGCGGTGTCGGTCATGCACCGCACTATGGGCCAGGCGAAGCGCGACGCCCCGCCGGACACCACGGGCGGGCGGGTGACCCGGCGTCCCCCGAGCGGGCACCCCGCCACGGCCTCACCGCACGAGCCCGCGGGCCCCGCGTCACGCCGGGCGCACACCGCTGGAGCGATCCGCACCGGCTTCGAAAAGCAGGCGGCACCCACGCAGTCCGGGGAGATCCTGCCGCCGTGGTCGCACCGGGCACGGGTCCGAAAAGCGCTGCGGCCGCTCCCCGGCGGCGGGTCCGGCGAGCCAGGGAGCGACTCGGTGGCTGGTCGGCCGGTCAGCCGTTGGGCCGCAAGGTCCACACCACGGTCATCTCGCCGGTCACGGCCCCGTCCGCGCGCCGGATGGCGACGGCGACCGGGAACTCCGGCCGCTCCCCGGCGTCCAGTTCCGCGACGACCTCGGCGGCCGGGCGGCCCAGGGTGGCCGTGGCGGTCACCGCGCCCATCGCCAGCTTCTTGTAGGCGATCTCGGCGCGGACGGCCAGCGGCACCGCGCGCGAGAGCTGGTCCCCGAACGCGGCCAGCACGATCGCGCCGCTCGCGGACTCGCCGAGCGTGAACATCGCACCGGCGTGCGGGCCGCCCACGTGGTTGTGGTAGTCGCTCTGGTCCGGCAGGGACACCACCGCGCGCTCCGGCGTGGTCTCCAGGAACTCGAGGTTCAGGGTCCGGGCCATGGGCACCGTGGCGGCGAGCATCTCGCCGATGGACATCTGGTCTGCGCTCATGACCGCATGTTACTCACGAGTAGGCGCGGCTGACCAGGGCGGTGTGACCACCGCCGCACCGGCACCCGCGCCTTGCGCCGCTCCGTCCCGTCTCCGGGTTGCTACGTCTCCGTCCACGGGCGGTGACCGAATCGTGTCCTGGGCGCGGCTAGGGTTGCTGCCCATGTGGCCAGGACAGCAGCCGCCCGGGGGCGAGCAGAACCCGCAGACGAACAACCCCTACCAGCAGCCGGGGTACCAGCAGCCGAATCCGTATCAGCAGCCGGGCTACCAGCAGCCCGGCCCCTACGGGCAGCAGCCGCAGTGGGGCACGCCCGCGCCGGCCGGTGCGCCGCAGCCCCCGCCGGGCGGCGGTGGCGGCAACCGGACGAAGCTGGTCGCGATCATCGCGGCCACGGCGGTGGTCGTGGCCGCCGGAGTCACCGGCTTCCTCGTGCTGGGCGGCGACTCGGACGACAGCGCGGGCGGGAACAAGGGCAAGAAGCCGGCCCCGACCGCCTCCAAGGAGTCCGAGACGGAGCCCAGCGCCTCCGCCTCCGACGACAACCCGCGCGGCGGGCCGGGCGAGAAGGCGACCGTTCCGGGCTGGAAGGTCGTGGTCAACACGCGCTTCGGCACCAAGTTCGACGTGCCGGCGGACTGGGAGATCGACACCCAGGGCACCAGCGTGGGCTTCGAGTGGGAGAAGAAGGACGGTGAGCTGGACCGCACCACGGTCACGGCCCCGGCCTATCTGAAGTCCAAGTGGTGCACGAGCGACGACAACAAGGACGGCCGCGAGGAGGACACCGCCCTCGCCACCGCCGGCACCCGCGGCGAGAACGGCGCGAAGAACTCGGACATGGCGGCCGAGACGCGCGTGCCGTGGTGGATCTTCGGCGGCTACACCCAGCCCGACAAGAAGAGCGTCAAGTACACCAAGCCCAAGCCGTACACCACCAAGTCGGGCATCAAGGGCAGCGTCGCCACGGCGCACTCGGAGAACACGCCCCAGAAGGGCAAGTGCGACAGCGAGGGCAAGGCGATCACCTTCGCCTTCAAGAACGGCGCGGGCGACTTCGTCACCTGGAACCTCTACGGCGCCAAGGGCGTCAAGGACGAGCTGCCCGAGGCGACGATCCAGAAGATCCTGAGCACCGTGCGCCTCACCGAGGAGCCGCCCACCGAGTCCTGACCGGCGCGGACCGCCCCCGCGGCGTTTGGCAAGTCGGCCCCGGCCCGGCGATAGTCACCGGGTGCCGATATCGACCTCCCGCAGACCCGCCTGGGCGGGCCGCAACTACTCCCTGCTGACCGCCGCCGCGGTCGTCACCAACCTGGGCAGCAACGGCGCACTGGTGGCGGCCGCCTTCGCCGTGCTGGAGGCGGGCGGCGACGGCGGCGACGTGGGGCTGGTGGCGGCGGCCCGGACGCTGCCGCTGGTGCTGTTCCTGCTGATCGGCGGGGCCGTCGCCGACCGGCTGCCCCGGCACCACGTGATGGTGGCGGCCAACGCCCTGAACTGCCTCTCGCAGGCCCTGTTCGCCGTGCTCGTGCTGACCGGTGATCCCCTGCTGTGGCAGATGATGCTGCTGGCCGCCCTCGGCGGCACCGGCCAGGCCTTCTTCGGGCCGGCCGCCGAGGGCATGCTGATGTCCTCGGTCCAGGGCGAGCAGGCGGGCCGCGCCTTTGCCGTGTTCCGGATGGCGATGTCGGGCGCGGGTCTGGGAGGTGCCGCGCTGGGCGGCGCCATGGTCGCCGCGATGGGCCCCGGCTGGGTACTGGCCGCGGACGCGGCGGCCTTCGCCGTCGCCGGGGCGCTGCGCGCCTTCTTGGACGTCGGCCACATCCCGCCCCGGGCACCGGGCGGCGGCCTGCTCGCCGATCTGCGCGAGGGCTGGCAGGAGTTCGCCGGCCGCCCCTGGCTGTGGGGCATCGTCGTGCAGTTCTCCATCGCCAACGCGGTCGTGGCCGCCGCGGACGCCGTCTACGGCCCGCTCGTCGCCCGCGACCACCTCGGCGGCGCGGGCCCCTGGGGTCTCGCGCTGGGCGCGTTCGGCGCGGGCACCGTCGCCGGCGCCCTGCTGATGACCCGCTGGAAGCCGCGCCGGCTGCTGCTCGCCGGCACCCTCTGCGTCTTCCCGCTGGCCCTGCCGTCGGCCGCCCTCGCCGTCCCGGTGCCGATCGGCGTGCTGTTCGCGGTGATGTTCGTGGCGGGGACGACGGTCGAGGTGTTCGGCGTCTCCTGGATGACGGCGCTGCACCAGGAGATCCCCGAGGCGAAGCTCTCCCGCGTGGCGGCCTACGACTGGTTCGGCTCGGTGGCGTTCGTGCCGCTCGCCACGGCTGCGGCCGGCCCGGCGGAGGACGCCTTCGGCCGGACGGCGGCGCTGTGGGGCTGTGCCGGGCTGGTCGTCCTGGTCACGGCGGCCGTGCTGTGCGTCCCGGACGTGCGCAACCTGCGCCGCAGGACCACGCCCGTGACCAAGGGCGTCGCCGAGCGCCCCTCAGCCGATGCCGAACGCCCCGTCGGGGGGCTCGGGTGAGGGCACCGCGTCCTCGTCCCGCACGGCCCGCGCCCCGCCGACGAACCGCCGCAGCCCGGCGCCGTACTCGACCCGGGCCGGGAACGCGTCGGCGGCCGTGAGCCGGGTCAGGGCGGCGACGTCGAGCGCCCGGTGACCGGCCGCGAGTACGGCGTTGCCGAACCGGCGCCCGCGCAGCACCCCCGGCTCGGCGATCAGCACGAGTTCGGCGAACACGGTGGCCAGGGTGGCGAGTTGCGACCGCAGGAAGCCGAACGGAGCCGCGTCCGGAAGGTTGGCGAGGTAGACCCCGCCCTCCCGCAGCACCCGCGCGGCCTCCCGCACATAGGTGACGGACGTCAGGTGCGCCGGCACCCGCGAACCGCCGAACACATCGGCGACGATCACGTCGGCCGAGTCGGCGCGGGCGTTCTCCAGCCAGGCCCGCGCGTCCGCCGCGTGCAGCGCGACCCGGGCCGTCGCGGGCAGCGGCAGGTGGGCGCCGACCAGTTCCAGCAGCCCCCGGTCGGCCTCGACGACATCCTGCCGGGAGCCGGGCCGCGTCACCGCCACGTACCGGGGCAGCGTCAGCGCCCCGCCCCCGAGGTGGACCACGTCCAGCGCCCGCCCCGGCTCGGCCACGACGTCCAGCACGTGCCCGAGCCGCCGCGCGTACTCGAACTCCAGGTGCGTCGGGTCGTCCAGGTCGACGTACGACTGCGGCGCCCCGTCGACGGTCAGCAGCCAGGCCCGCTCCCGGTCGACGTCGGGCATGAGCTTGGCGAACCCGTGGTCGACGGCGCGGGCGACCGGAATGGCTTCCTTCACCTCTCCATTGTGCGGCGGGTCCACGCCGTCACAGGCGCGGGGGCCGGGGGGGGGGGGCCGCCGCCCCCCCCCGGCCCCCCCCCCCCCCCCCCCCCCCCCCGCCCCCGGCCCCCCCCCCCCCCCCCCCCCCCCGGCCGCCGGGGGGGGGGGGGGGGGGGGGGGGGGGGCCGGGGCCCCCCCCCCCCCCCGGCCCCGCACCGCCTCAGCCCACCGCGGTCACGGTCCCGGCCCCCACCGTCCGTCCGCCTTCACGGACGGCGAACCCGAGCCCCGCCTCCAACGGCACGTCCCTGCCCAGCTCCACGGTCATGGCGACGGTGTCACCGGGCCGCGCGACGGCCGTCTCCCCGAGGTCGACGACCCCCACCACGTCCGCGGTCCGGATGTAGAACTGCGGCCGGTACCCGCTGGAGACGGCCGTCGTGCGCCCGCCCTCGCGCGCGGACAGCACATACACCTGCGCGGTGAAGCGACGGCTGGGCACGACGCTCCCGGGCGCGGCCACCACGTGCCCCCGCCGGACGGCGTCCCGGGCAACGCCCCGCAACAGCAGCGCCACGTTGTCCCCGGCCTGCGCCTCCTCCATCGGCTTGCCGAAGGTCTCCAGTCCCGTGACCACCGTCTCGACCCCGGCCCCGAGCACCTCGACCCTGTCCCCGACCCGCACCACGCCCCGCTCCACCGCACCGGTGACCACGGTCCCCCGCCCGGTGATGGTCAGCACGTTCTCCACCGGCAGCAGGAACGGCGCGTCCAGATACCGCTCGGGCATCGGCACATACGTGTCCACCGCGTCGAGCAGCGCCTCGACGGACGCCGTCCACCGCGGGTCCCCCTGCAGCGCCTTCAGCCCGGAGACGCGCACGACGGGCACGGAGTCGCCGCCGTAGCCGTGCGCCGTGAGCAGGTCGCGGACCTCCAGCTCGACCAGGTCGGTGAGCTCCTCGTCGCCCGCGTCGGCCTTGTTGAGCGCCACCACGATGTGGTCGACGCCCACCTGCCGGGCGAGCAGCACGTGTTCGGCGGTCTGCGGCATGATCCCGTCGAGCGCGGAGACGACCAGGATCGCCCCGTCCAGCTGGGCGGCGCCGGTGACCATGTTCTTGACGTAGTCGGCGTGGCCCGGCATGTCGACATGGGCGTAGTGCCGGGTGGCGGTCTCGTACTCGACGTGCGCGATGTTGATGGTGATGCCGCGCGCCGCCTCCTCGGGCGCCCGGTCGATCCGGTCGAACGGCACGAAGGTGCCGGTGCCGCGGTCGGCGAGGACCTTGGTGATGGCGGCGGTCAGGGTGGTCTTGCCGTGGTCGACATGGCCCATCGTGCCGATGTTCAGATGGGGTTTGGTGCGTACGTATGCCGTCTTGGGCATGGCGGTACCTCGAAGCCTCTTCGCAGGAACTGGGGACCCCGAGGACTCGCCGACCCTCCCCCTGCGGGGTCCGCCGGACGATCCGGAGAGGGTCAGCTTCGGGCGCCGTCGACAGCGGCCAGGAGAACGGGGACGGCAGCCTTCGGCGCATCCGCGACCGCGGATGCTGCAAGGGCGAAGGCGTGCCGGAACATGAGGTCGATCATCGCCGACGCCGCATCGGGCGTCGAACGGTTTTCGTCCGGCCCGCTCACGGGGGGTGCGGCCGGGTTCTCCGTGACGGTCGTGAGACGAACCATACGGCGATCACACACATATGTCGGTTAGTGTCACCGGATGCTCGATGCCACCACCCGCTCTGGGGGCACCGCCACGGCCTCTCCCCGGGCCACCACCGCGGACCTCGCCGTCACCGCCTCCCCGGCGACGACCGCCCCGCCCGCCGTCTCCACCGGTTTCACCGCCCGCTGCACCAGAGTCGTGCTCTCCCCCTGGTCGCGGCTCTCCCTGCTCGTCGCCCTGCTCGCGGGGGCCGCCTGCGCGATGCTCCTGTTCGAACCGCAGCGCCTGCTGACGCAGGGCTGGCCGCCCCAACTGAGCGGAGCCGCCGCCGCGCTGGTGTTCGCGGCGGCGTACGGGGTGTGCACGGTGGCGTTCGTGCCGAGACCGCTGCTGAACCTCGCGGGGGGCGCCCTGTTCGGTTCGCAGGCCGGCCTCGGGGCGGCCCTGGCGGGCACGGTGCTGGGCGCCGGGATCGCCTTCTGCCTGGGCCGGGCGCTCGGCCAGGACGCGCTGCGGCCGCTGTTGCGGGGGCGCTGGCTGAAGGCGGCGGACGGGCAGCTCAGCCGGCACGGCTTCCGCTCGATGCTGGCGATCCGGCTGTTCCCCGGCGTGCCGTTCTGGGCCGCGAACTACTGCGCCTCCTTCTCCCGCATGGGCCTGCTGCCGTTCCTGCTGGCCACCGCTCTCGGATCGATCCCGAACACCGCCGCCTACGTGGTCGCCGGCGCCCGTGCCTCGACGCCGACGTCCCCCGCCTTCCTGATCGCCCTGGCGTGCATCGCCCTGCCCGCGCTGGCGGGCGTGGTGGTGGCCTGGCGCAAGCGGCACCAGCTGCGCCGTCTCTGACGGGCCCTCACCACCGTCCGCCTCAGACCCGTTCCAGGACCATGGCGTTGGCGAGCCCGCCCGCCTCGCACATGGTCTGGAGCGCGTACCGGGCGCCCCGTTCCCGCATCGCGTGCACCAGCGTCGTCGTGAGCCGGGTGCCGCTCGCGCCCAGCGGATGGCCGAGCGCGATGGCGCCGCCGTGCACGTTGACCCGGCCGAGGTCGGCGCCGGTCTCCTGCTGCCAGGCCAGGACGACGCTGGAGAACGCCTCGTTGACCTCGAACAGGTCGATGTCGTCGAGGGTGAGCGAGGCCCGGCGCAGCACCTTCTCGGTCGCCGGGATCACGCCCGTGAGCATGAGCAGCGGGTCGGAGCCGGTGACGGCGAAACTGTGCAGCCGGGCGAGCGGCCGAAGCCCGAGCCGGGCCGCGGTCTCGCTCGACGTGATGAGCACCGCCGAGGCGCCGTCGTTGATCGGGCTGGCGTTGCCCGCCGTGACGTTCCACTCGATCTGCGGGAACCGCTCGGCGAAGCCGGGGTCGTGGTAGGCGGGCCGCAGCCCGGCGAGGACCTCCGGGGTGCTGTCCGGGCGGACGCACTCGTCGCGCGTGACGCCCTCCAGGGGCGCGACCTCGGCGTCGAAGAGCCCCGCCTCCCAGGCCGCGGCGGCCTTGTGGTGCGAGGAGACGGCGAAGGCGTCCAGCTGCTCGCGGCCGATGGACCACTTGGCCGCGATGAGCTCGGCGCTGATGCCCTGCGGGACGAGTCCCTCGGGGTAGCGCCCGGCGACTCCGGGGCCGAAGGGGTCCGCGCCGGGCGGCACGTTCGACCACATGGGCACCCGGCTCATCGACTCGACCCCGCAGGCCACCACGAGGTCGTAGGCGCCGGAGAGGACGCCCTGGGCGGCGAAGTGCACGGCCTGCTGGGAGGAGCCGCACTGGCGGTCGACGGTGGTCGCGGGCACCGACTCCGGGAAGCCGGCGGACAGGACGGCGTAGCGGGTTGTGTTCATGGCCTGCTCGCCGACCTGGTCGACGGTGCCGCCGATGACGTCGTCGATCAGCGCCGGGTCGACGCCCGACCGCTCGACGAGGGTGCGCAGGGTGTGGGCGAGCAGCTCCACCGGGTGGACGTGCGCGAGGGCGCCGTTCGGCTTCCCCTTGCCGATCGGGGTGCGTACGGCTTCGACGATCACTGCGTCTCGCATGGGCGGGCCTCCACGGCTACTGGTGAGTAGGAAATCCGAACTCACGGTATCCCGCAGGGTTGGAAAATCCAACCCTCTCGTAGACTGAGCGCCATGGCCGCCCGCAAAGATCCGCGCCCCTGCTCCATCGCCGACACCCTGACGCTGGTCGGCGAGAAGTACTCGCTGCTCGTGCTGCGGGAGGTGTGCCTGGGCAACGGCCGGTTCGACCAGCTCGTGCGCAACATCGGCGCTCCGCGCGACATCCTCGCCACCCGGCTGCGCCGGCTCGTGGACGCCGGGATCCTCGCCAAGCACCTCTACAGCGAGCGCCCGCAGCGCTTCGAGTACCGGCCCACCCGGGCCGGACTGGAACTGGAGCCGGTGCTGCTGACGCTCATGGCGTGGGGCGACCGCCATCTGCGCGCGGACGGCGACCGCCCGATGGTCCTGGAGCACTCCTGCGGCCGGGCCCTCGCCCCGGTCGTCACCTGCCGGGCCTGCGGCGACGAGGCGCGCCACGAGGACCTCACGGCCCGTCCGCAGACGCCCGGCTGGACGGTGACCGGACCGACCGCGGCCTGATCCGCTCCGCTCCGGGACCGCTTCCAAACCCCTGTGTCCGGCCCGTCTCCCGGGGGCGCTACGCTTCCCCCTCGGCACACATGATCCCCCGTTCCTCGCGACGGCGGCCCGGTGTGCCCGTCGTCCGTCCCACGATCGGCACTTGGACTCCGCTACCTCATGTCTTGGTTCGAATCACTCATCCTCGGACTCGTCCAGGGGCTGACCGAGTTCCTCCCCGTCTCCTCCAGCGCCCACCTGCGCCTGACGGCGGCCTTCTCGGGCTGGGAGGACCCGGGCGCGGCCTTCACGGCGATCACGCAGATCGGCACCGAGGCCGCCGTGCTGATCTACTTCCGCAAGGACATCGGGCGGATCATCTCTGCGTGGACGCGCTCGCTCACGAACAAGGCGCTGCGCGGCGACCCCGACGCCCGGATGGGCTGGCTGGTGATCGTCGGCTCGATCCCGATCGGCGTGCTCGGCGTGACGCTGAAGGACCAGATCGAGGGCCCCTTCCGCGACCTCAGGATCACCGCCACGATGCTGATCGGCATGGGCATCGTCCTGGGCGTCGCCGACCGGCTCGCCGCGCGGGACGAGAGCGGCGGCCGGCACCGCGCGCCCAAGCAGCGCAAGGCCCTGGAGGACCTCGGCGTCCGGGACGGCCTGATCTACGGCCTGTGCCAGGCCATGGCGCTGATCCCGGGCGTCTCCCGCTCCGGCGCGACCATCAGCGGCGGCCTGTTCATGGGGTACAAGCGCGAGGCCGCGGCCCGCTACTCGTTCCTGCTCGCCATCCCCGCCGTGCTGGCCTCCGGCCTGTTCGAGCTGAAGGACGCCACCGAGAGCGGCCATGTCTCCTGGGGTCCGACGATCTTCGCCACGGTGATCGCCTTCGGCGTCGGCTACGCGGTGATCGCCTGGTTCATGAAGTTCATCTCGACCAAGAGCTTCATGCCGTTCGTCTGGTACCGCATCGCGCTCGGCATCGTCATCATCGCCCTGGTCAGCACGGGTGCCATCAGCCCGCACGCGGGTGAGCCGGCGCACTGAGACGGCCTGTTGTGACCCCCGTCTCGTGACCAACCGCATAGCGATCCGGTAGCCGTCCGGTAGCGGCCTGTCAGTGGCTGCCCCTAGGCTTGTCCGCATGTCCCCCGATTTCGTGACCCCTGGTTCCGTGCGGTCCGCCGCCGAGGTCAACGAGGAGATCCGTGCGCTGTGGCGGCGCACGGGCGGCACCCTGTCGGCCGAGGAGCGCGCGGAGTACGAGCTGCTCGTCGTCGAGTGGGCGGCCGCGATGCGCGGCGCCGTCGTCAAGGCGGCCTGACCGGCCACCGCGCTCCCGTCCCTCAGGCGCCCAGCCGCGCCAGCACCTCCTCCTCGACCGGATAGGGCCGCTCCTCGGGCAACAGCCCGGCGGCCGCTGCGAGTTCACCCGCCCGCACCCGCGCGTGGATCTCCGCCGCGAGCGGCGTGACGTCCTCGATCCCCACGATCCACTCGTCCGCGTACCGCGCGGCCGCCTCCCCGGCGAGCCCCAGCTGGAGCGAGCGGTGCGGCAGCGGCCGCAGCAGCAGATCCCGCTCCGGGTCCCACTGCACCCGCGCCGGCGCCCGCTTCAACTGCCGTTGCCAGGCGGACCGGTCGCCGTGCAGGGCGGGCACATGGTGGGACAGGCAGGCGTGGCGCAGCGCCCAGAGGAAGCCCTCCCGCCGGATCTCGACCGCCAGGACCGTCTCCTGGCCCTCCTTGGTGCCCCAGCCGCAGCGGTACATCATCCACAGGAACGACGGCTTGATCCAGGTCATGCGGTCGCGCTTCCAGGACGACGGGAAGCGGCCGTTCCGGGCCGCGGGGCCGCCGATCTCCGGGCGGTAGGCCTGGTAGACGGTGAGCGTGGACTCCGTGTGGCGGGCCCGTACCGCACAACGCGGCTCGCTCCGCCGGTGCGCTTCGTTCTGCCCGGGCAGTTCCCTCTGCCCGAGCACTTCGTTCTGCCCGAGCACTTCATTCTGATCGAGCACTTCATTCTGATCGAGCACTTCATTCTGATCGTTCACGAGGACAGGCTCGCCGCCGCGGACACCTCGCGGCCACCGAATATCGCGCACGGCTCCAGGTCCATGACCGGCGGCGCCTTCCGGGGCGGCCACCCCGTCTGTGGTCGACTGGCCCGGCCTCCTCTGTCCTAGATCGTCCGCAGGACGCACACTGGAGGCACCTGCGGGGTAGGAGGCGCCCATGAAACGGCTCGGCCACTGGCTCTCCTCCCCTTGGCGGCGCTCGGCCGCCGCCGCGGTCGCGGGCGCCCTCCCCGTCCTGGCGTTCCCCGCCCCGTCCCTGTGGTGGTGGGCCTACGTCGCGCTGGTCCCGTGGCTCCTGCTGCTGCGGACCGCGCCGACCGGGAAACGGGCGGTGTACGACGGCTGGTGCGGCGGCTTCGGCTTCATGCTGGCCATGCACCACTGGCTGCTGCCGAGCCTGCACGTGTTCACGTTCGTCATCGCCGCCCTGCTCGGCGCCCTGTGGGGCCCCTGGGGCTGGCTGGTGCGCCGTCACCTGGGCGGGATCCCGTCCCGGCGCCGGGTCGCCGTGGCGCTGCTGGTGCTGCCCTCGGGGTGGCTGGCCGTCGAGCTGGTCCGCTCCTGGCAGGGGCTCGGCGGCCCCTGGGGCGTGCTCGGCAGCAGCCAGTGGCAGGTCGGGCCCGCGCTCCGGCTGGCCTCGGTCGGCGGGGTGTGGCTGCTGAGCTTCCTGCTGGTGGCGCTGAACGTGGCCGTCGCCGTCCTCGTCGCGGTCCGCGGCGCCCGGGTGCCGGCCCTGGCCGGACTCGTCGCCGTGGCCACCGCCACCTCCGCCGCCTGGGCCTTCGCACCCCGCCCCGCCGTCGACGGCCAGGTCCGGATCGCCGTCGTCCAGCCGGGCGTGATCGGCGGCCCGGACAGCGGCGACCGCCGGTTCGACCGCGAGGAGCAGCTCACCCGCCGGCTCGCCGGGCAGGACGTCGACCTGATCGTGTGGGGCGAGAGCAGCGTCGGGTTCGACCTCGGCGACCGGACCGACCTCGCCCGCCGCCTCGCGGACCTCTCCCGCGTGACGGGCGCCGACATCCTGGTCAACGTGGACGCGCGGCGCTCCGACAAGCCCGGCATCTACAAGAGCTCGGTCCTCGTCGGGCCGGACGGCCTGACCGGGCAGCGCTACGACAAGATGCGCCTGGTCCCCTTCGGCGAGTACGTCCCGGCCCGCTCACTGCTCGGCTGGGCCACCTCCGTCGGCAAGGCGGCCGGGGAGGACCGGCGGCGCGGCTCCCGGCCGGTCGTCATGGACGTGGGCGACGGCCTGCGCGCCGGGCCGATGGTGTGCTTCGAGACGGCCTTCCCCGACATGACCCGCCACCTCACGCGCGAAGGCGTGGACGTGCTCGTCGGCCAGTCCGCGACGTCCACCTTCCAGCACAGCTGGGCGCCGGAGCAGCACGCCTCGCTGGCCGCGCTGCGCGCCGCCGAGACCGGCCGCCCCATGGTGCACGCGACCCTCACGGGCGTGTCGGCCGTCTACGGGCCGCAGGGACAGCGCGTCGGCCCGCGGCTCGGCACGGACGCCTCCGCCGCCCAGGTCCACGACGTCCCCCTCGCGCACGGCACCACGCCCTACGTCCGGTACGGCGACTGGACGGTGCACGCCGCCCTGCTGATCCTCGCCGCGTGGGCGGCCGGTGAGGGCGTACGGACGCTGCGGCTCAGGCGGTCCGCTCCTGAACCGCGCGTACCACCCGTTCGCACAGCTCATGGGTCTCCAGCGCGTCCCGGGCGCTGAGCGGCCGGCCCGCCCGGACCGCGTCGAGGAACGCCAGCACCGCCTGCTCGATGCCGCGCTGCCGGGCGACCGGCACCCAGTCCCCGCGCCGCCGTACGGTCGGCTGCCCCTTGTGGTCGATCACCTCGGCGAGGTTGACCACCTGCCGCTTGGTGTCCTGGCCGGAGACCTCCAGGATCTCCTCGGCGGAGCCGCTGAGCCGGTTCATCACGCCCAGCGCGGTGAAGCCGTCCCCGGCGAGCTGGAGCACCACGTGGTGCAGCAGGCCGTCCTGGACGCGGGCGCGCACGGTGACGTCGTCGATCGTGCCGGGCGCCAGGAACCGCAGGGTGTCGACGACGTGGATGAAGTCGTCGAGGATCATCGCGCGCGGCTCCTCGGGCAGCCCGACGCGGTTCTTCTGCATCAGGATCAGCTCGCGGGGGTGGTCGGCGCACTGCGTGTAACCGGGGGCGTGGCGCCGGTTGAAGCCGACGGCGAGACTCACGCCCCGCTCCTCGGCGAGGGCCACCAGCCGCGCGGAGTCGGCGAGTTCGTAGGCGAGCGGCTTGTCGACGTAGGTGGGGACGCCCGCTTCCAGCAGCCGTGTCACGATCTCCGGGTGGACGAGCGTGGGCGCGTGCACGAAGGCGGCGTCGAGGCCCGCCGCGAGCAGGGAGTCGAGGGTGGTGTGCCGCCGCTCGCGCGGGAGGTGGAGGCCGTCGGCGACCCGGTCGAGCGTGGCGGGCGTGCGGGTCTGCAGGTGCAGCTCGACGCCCGGCTGGAAGGCGAGGACCGGAAGGTAGGCCTTCTGCGCGATGTCGCCGAGTCCGATGCAGCCGACCTTCACGTGGTGCTCTCCTCTAGTGGTTGCCTGCCGGGGACTGCTGCGAA
The DNA here is from genome assembly GCF_044540565.1 of Streptomyces sp. NPDC085931. Lineage (NCBI taxonomy): Bacteria > Bacillati > Actinomycetota > Actinomycetes > Kitasatosporales > Streptomycetaceae > Streptomyces > Streptomyces sp. NPDC085931. The sequence continues at coordinate 46,333 of NZ_JBITSK010000025.1, read as the reverse complement.
GCATACGGCCGCTGCGGCGGCCGCCAGTCGGCGATGCCGTCGAAGCCGCGCAGGAACAGGGCGGGCCCGGCCTTGGACAAGGCGGCCATGGCGGTGTCGCGGACGGCGATGGCGGTGCGGCCGGTCATCAGGTTGAGGCGCGCGACCCGCACGGCCCGGCGTGCGACGGCGGTGGTGCGGGGCAGCCGGGCGCTGGTGTAGGCGGCCAGGTCGTCGCAGTGGTGGGCGAGGACGACCGCGTCCTCGATCGCCTGGTTGCCGCCCTGGCCGAGGGTCGGCGGCATGGCGTGCGCGGCGTCGCCGACCAGGGCGATGCGGCCGTGGTCATAGGCGGGCAGGGGCTCGGCGATGTGGTGGACGTCGTGGCGCAGCACGTCGCCGGGGCGGGCGGCGGCCAGCACGGCCGGGACCGGCTGGTGCCAGTCGCCGAAGCGGCGCAGCAGCTCGGCCCGTTCGTCGTCCGGCGCGCTTCCCCCGGCCGGGGCCGTGGCGGCGGCGTAGGCGTAGACGCGGCCGTCCTTGAGCGGGTGCGTGCCCCAGATCCGGCCCAGGCCCCAGGTCTCGTGCGAGGCGAACTCCACACCGGGCAGCGGGATCACGACCCGCCAGGTGGTGAAGCCGGAGTAGACGGGTCCGGGGTGGTGGGGGAAGAGCGCCCGGCGCACGGCGGAGTGGATGCCGTCGGCGCCGACCACGAGGTCGGCCTCCAGTTCGCCGTCGGGCGTGGTGACGCGGGCGGGCCGGCCCGGTCCGCCCGGGTCGGCGAGGGTCGCGGCGGCGGCCGTGCGCACGGTGTCCGCCGGGAGCCGGGAGACGAGGCTCGTGATGAGGGTGGCGCGGTGCAGCAGCACGAGCGGGCCGCCGTAGCGGGCGGCGGCGGCGTCGGCCGAGGTGCGCGCGAGCCACCGCCCGCCCGGGGTGCGCAGACCGCCGTCGCCCGCCCAGGCGGCGAGGGCGCGGATCTCGTCGCCGAGTCCGATGACGTCCAGGGCCCGCAGGGAGTTGGGGGCCAGTGAGATGGCCGCACCGACCGGCTCCAGCGAGCGGGCCTTCTCCAGCACGGTGACCCGCCAGCCGCGCGCGTGCAGGGCCGCCGCCGCGGTCAGGCCCCCGATCCCGCCGCCGATCACGACGGCTCGCCTCGACGGTGCCATGGCTCCTCCTCGCCTCTCACTACAGCTGTAGTACACCGGTGACGTTACTACATCCGTAGTGAGACGGGTAGCGTGGCCGCCATGTCCGTACGCACCACCGGCCCCTCCCGCGCCGATCTCGTCGCCGACACCGCCCTCGCCCTGCTCGCCGAGCGCGGGATGCGCGGTCTGACGCACCGCGCGGTCGACGAGGCCGCCGGGCTCCCGCAGGGCTCGACGTCGAACGTGGCGCGGAGCAGGCAGGCGCTGCTGGAGCTGGCGGTGCGGCGGCTGGCCGACCGCGAGGCCCGGGTGCTCGCACTGCACGAGATGCCGGACCCCCGGGCCGGGACCGAGTCGCTGCTGGACGCCCTGGCCCTGGCGACCCACCGCGCCCTGACCGGCCACCGCGCGCTCACGCTGGCCCGCTACGAACTGGCCCTGGAGGCGACGCGCCGCCCCGAGCTGCGCGTCTTCTTCGACGCGGCGGGCGCCCGCTTCCGCGACCAGCTGGCCGCCCTCGTCACCGGCCTGGGCTCCACCGACCCCGACCGGCACACGCTGTCGCTGATCGCCTGGGCGGACGGACTGATGTTCAGCTGCGTGGCGGGGTCGTTCGGCGCGGCGACCCCGAGCCTGGAGGATGTGCGGGCCGGACTGCGGGAGTTGCTGGCCGGGATGCTCCGGGTCTGAGAAAACCCGTGGTGCGGCCCGGGACGCGGGGAAAGGATGGGGGCATGACGACCGAACGCAGCATGCCCGCCACGACCGCCGACGAACGCACGATGCTGGAGGGGTGGCTGGAGTTCCACCGGCAGACCCTCGCGTGGAAGTGCGAGGGACTGAGCGACGAGCAGCTCAGGACCGCCTCCGCGCCCCCCTCGGAACTGTCCCTGCTGGGCCTCGTGCGGCACATGGCGGACGTGGAGCGCAGCTGGTTCCGCCGCGTGCTGGCCAACGAGGACGCGCCGCCGCTGTACTTCAGCGACGACGACCTGGACGGCGAGTTCCACCTGACCGAGGCCGACACCTGGGCAGAGGCCGGCGCCGCCTGGCAGGGCGAGATCGAGGCGGCCCGCGCCAACGCCGCCCGCTTCGGCCTGGACGACATCTCCGAGGGCAAGCACCGGCGCACCGGCGAGCGGTTCAACCTGCGGTGGATCTACACGCACATGATCGAGGAGTACGCGCGCCACAACGGCCACGCCGACCTGCTCCGCGAGCGCATCGACGGCGCGACCGGCGACTGACGTCAGCCCGGGCGCGGCCGCGCCCTCCGTACGGGGCGGGACGTCACCCGTGCGGGGCATCCTGCGCCGGTCCGCCGCCCGGGCGCGGGCCGGACGCACCAGAGTGACGCGGGTGCATCGAACGACGACCACAGCGACGCTCCTGGTGACCGTGGCGGTCTCGGCCCTGGCCGGCTGTACGACGGTGCAGCAGCCCGTGGCGCCGGGCCCCTCGGCGGCCCCGTCCCGGCCGCCGCTGCCCGGGGAGCGGACGGAGCCGCAGATCGTGCAGGCACCGGCCCGCGAGGCCCTGCAGCTCATCGAGGAGGCGTCCCGCCGCCCCATGCCGGCGGCCCCGGGGTCCGGCCCGTCGACGGCGCGAGCGGCCGCGCCCCCGGCGGAGGCGCCCGAGCGGCAGCGGCCGCCGTCCGGCCGGCACGAGGCCCGTACCCGGCCCGTCCGCCCGGACCGCCCCGAGCCGCCTCGCCGCAGCCCTCAGCGGCCGCGCGCCGACCGCCCCGGCGTCCCGGAGCCGGTGCGGCAGGGTGTCGGCGGGCAGGTGCCCGGCGGCACGGACGTGTGCGCGCTGGGCCGGCGCTACGGGGGCTGGCGGGCGGACAGCCCGGAGGCGACGATCTGCCGGGACACCTACGGGCGTTGACCGCTGCCTCGGGGTCAGGGCCGCTGCCGCGGTGGCGTCCACGTCCCGCCGCCGCCCGGACCGCCCTCGCCCAGACGGGCCCGAAGCCGCTCGATGGCCGCCCGGACGCCCTCGCCGTAGCGGTCGTCGGCGAGGACGACGGCGGCTTCCCGGGCCCACCGCAGATGGGTGCGGGCGGCATCGAACCGGCCGAGTCCGACGTAGTCGTCGGCCAGGTTCAGATGCAGGCAGGGGTAGAACGCGAGCACCGCGAGGGCGTCCTCCCCGGCCTCCTGGGCCGCCGCCAACGCCCGTAGGTCCCAGGCCAGTTCGTCCGCCGGGTCGTCCTGGGTGTCGGCCAGGTAGTGGGCGAGGGTGCAGCGGTGCAGCGGGTCGCCGTGCTCGCCGATCTCCGCCCACAGATCCAGCAGGCGGTGGCGGGCCTCCTCGCGGTCCCCCGCGTGGTGCAGCATGACGACCTGCCCGATCCGCGTCAGCACCGCGTCCGGCGCCGCCTGCCCCTGTCGCTCCGCCACGACGCCCTCCGCCCTCTCGCCGGCTGTTCGTCCCGACGCTAGGGCCTGTCGTTCGGATCACGCCGCAGACGCGCGGTCCACCACGCGCACCTGCGGCGTCGTCCTCAGCCCAGGTTCGGGATGGTCCAGTCGATCGGCTCGTGGCCCTGCGCCGCCACCGCCGCGTTGATCTGCGTGAACGGCCGCGAGCCGAAGAACTTCTTCGCCGAGAGGGGCGAGGGGTGCGCGCCCTTGACCACCGCGTGCCGGCTCTCGTCGATCAGCGGGAGCTTCTTCTGCGCGTAGTTCCCCCACAGCACGAACACCGCCGGGTCGGGGCGCTCGGCCACGGCCCGGATCACGGCGTCGGTGAACTTCTCCCAGCCGCGGCCCTTGTGCGAGTTGGCCTCCCCGGCCCGGACCGTGAGCACCGCGTTGAGCAGCAGCACGCCCTGCTCGGCCCACGGCATCAGATAGCCGTTGTCCGGGACGGGGGTGCCCAGTTCCTCGTGCATCTCCTTGTAGATGTTGCGCAGGGACGGCGGGATCCGCACCCCGGGCCGGACCGAGAAGCACAGGCCGTGGCCCTGGCCCTCGCCGTGGTAGGGGTCCTGACCGAGGATCAGGACCTTGACCCGGTCGTAGGGCGTGGCGTCCAGCGCCGCGAAGACCTCCTCGCGCGGCGGGTAGACGGGACCCTTCGCCCGCTCCTCCTCGACGAACTCCGTCAGCTCCTTGAACCAGGGCTGCTGCAGTTCGTCACCCAGAACCCCGCGCCAGGACTCGGGCAGCATGGCGTTGTCGGTCACGTCAACGTCCTCACGATGTGCGGTCACTTGCAGGCTCAGAACCTACCGGCGACCACTGACAACGCGCCCGGGAACGCCGGCTGCCCGCCGCCCTACCAGGCGGTCTTGCGGTGCAGCTCCCACATCATCATGATCGTCGACGGGTCCAGGGCCCGCTCGGCGCCCGAGACGTCCCGGCTGGCCGCCACGTACTGCCGGCCCTGCCACAGCGGCAGCAGCCGCGCGTCGTCCACCAGGATCCGCTGGGCCTCCTCGAACTCCTTCTCCACGTTCGCGCGGTCGCTCTCGCGGCGCGAGCGGGGCAGCAGGTCACCGGTGATCTCGGGGGCCGGGTAGGGCGTGCCGAGGGCGTTCTGCTCGCCGACGAAGGGCGCGATGAAGTTCTCGGCGTCCGGGAAGTCGGGGAACCAGCCGCGTCCGAAGACCGGGTACTCGCCCTTCTGGTAGCCCGCCACGTAGGTCTTCCAGGGGCGGCTCTTGAGGCTGATCGAGAACAGGCCGGAGTCCTCCAGCTGGCGCTTCAGCTCCTTGAACTCGGCGGCGGTCTCGGAGCCGTAGCGGTCGCTCGTGTACCAGAAGGTCAGCGGGACCTTCTGGTTGATGCCGGCCTCGGTGAGGATCTTGCGGGCCTTGGCGACGTCGGGGTCGCCGTAGTCGTCGAAGAAGCCGGTGGTGTGGCCGGTGAGGCCCTTGGGGACCATGGAGTAGAGCGGGTCGACGGTGTCTTTGTAGACCTTGTGGGCGATCGCCGCCCGGTCGATGACCTGTGCGATGGCCTGGCGCACGGCCTTCTTGTTCGCCCAGGGGTCCTTCGGGTTGAACACCAGGTAGTTGATGTCCGTGCCGGTGCCCTCGACGAGCTGGATCTCCTCCTCCTTGGAGGTCTTGCTCTGCAGGTCGACGACGTCCCCGGCGGCCAGACCGCGGTAGGTCACGTCGATCCGCTCGTCCCGCAGGGCCTCGACCATCTCGCCGGAGTCCTGGAAGTAGCGGATGGTGACCGCGGTGTTCCGCCGCTGGGCGAAGCCCTGGTAGGCGTCGTTCTTGACGAGCACGGCCTCCTCGCCCTCGTCGTACGAGTCGAGGGTGTAGGGCCCGGAGCCGACGACGTCACCGCTCTTGCGCAGGCCGTCCGCCGGGTAGTCCTTCGGCGAGACGATGGACATCGCGGGCGTGGCGAGCACGAACGGGAAGGTGGCGTCGGGCTTGTTGAGGTGGAAGATCACCTCGCGGTCGTTGGGCGCCTGGACCCGTTCGAGGCTGCCCAGCAGACCGGCGGGCCCGCCGTTGACGTTGATCTTGCGGATCCGGTCGAACGAGTGCTTCACGGCCTGGGCGTCGAGCGCCTCGCCGTTGGAGAACTTCAGGCCCTCACGCAGCTCGCAGCGGTAGACCTGGTTCGACGCGTCGCTGAACTGGCACCGCTCGGCGGCGTCCGGCTGGGGCGCGGTCTCACCGGTGGGGTAGCTCAGCAACGTCTGGTAGATGTTGCGGAACAGTTCCCAGGAGCTGTCCCAGGACGCGGCGGGATCGAGCGTGCTGGGGGCACTGGTGGTGCCGACGACGATCGGCCCCGCGTCGTCCGGGGTGTCGGACGACAGTACGCCGCATCCGGCCACCAGGGACGATATGGACGCGATGGCCGCCACCCGCCGCAGGCATCGGTTCCGGTTGAACACGCGCACGCTCCTCGATCTGCCATACCAAGGGTCGGCAGACCATACCGCAGTGCCGCGCCCCCTGACCCTCCCCGGAACACGACCTCTTGATCGATAAACCTTTGACGACGTTGTCATCGGCCTTCGCGGTGGATTTTCGACGGCACGGGCGCCCTGAGCGGTCCTCGGGGCGCCCGTGCCGGGTGCTTCGCCTCAGCCGGTACCGGCGTTGAGGAAGATGCCGCCGTCCACCACGAGGGTCTGGCCGGTGATCCAGTCGGACTGCTCGGAGGTGAGGAACGCGGCCGCGCCGCCGATGTCGGAGGGCACGCCGAGCCGGCCGAGCGGGTAGGCCGCCGCGGCCTCCGCCTCCCGGCCCTCGTACAGGGCCTGGGCGAACTTGGTCTTCACCACGGCCGGGGCGATCGCGTTGACCCGCACCCCGGGCGCGAACTCGTGCGCGAGCTGCACCGTCAGGTTGATCATCGCCGCCTTGCTGACGCCGTAGGCGCCGATGAACGGCGAGGGCGAAAGGCCCGCGACGGAGGCGATGTTGACGATCGCGCCGCCGTTGTCCTTCTGCCAGGCGTGCCAGGTCTTCTGGGCGAAGCCCAGCGCCGAGACGACGTTGGTCTCGAAGACCTTGCGCGCCACGTTGAGGTCGAGGTCGGCGATCGGCCCGAACACCGGGTTGGTGCCCGCGTTGTTGACCAGGAAGTCGACACGGCCGAAGGCCTCCATCGCGCGGTCGACGGCGACGGCCTGGTGGGCCTCGTCGTGCGCCTTGCCGGCCACGTACACCGCGCGGTCGGCACCGAGCCGCTCGACGGCCTCCTTGAGGGCGTCCTCGTTGCGGCCGGTGATGACGACGCGGTCGCCGCGCGCCACGAGCGCCTCGGCGACGCCGTAGCCGATTCCGCGGCTGGCGCCCGTGACGAGGGCGACCTTGCCGGAGAGTTCCGTGGAAGTCATGTTCTCTTCGTCCTTAGTCGAGCGGTCCGCCGGCCACGTACAGCACCTGGCCGGAGACGAACCCGGCGGCCTCGCCGGTGAAGAAGGCGATGGCGTTCGCGATGTCCTCGGGCTCGCCGACCCGGGCCACCGGGATCTGGGTGGCGGCGGCGGCCTTGAAGTCCTCGAAGCCCATGCCCACGCGCTCGGCGGTGGCCTTGGTCATCTCGGTGGCGATGAAGCCGGGGGCGACGGCGTTGGCGGTGACGCCGAACTTGCCGAGTTCCTTGGCGAGGGTCTTGGTGAAGCCCTGCAGACCGGCCTTGGCGGCCGAGTAGTTGACCTGGCCGCGGTTGCCGAGCGCGGAGGACGAGGACAGGTTGACGATCCGGCCGAAGCCCGCGTCGACCATGTGCTTCTGGCAGGCCTTGGACATCAGGAAGGCGCCGCGCAGGTGCACGTTCATGACGGTGTCCCAGTCGGAGACGCTCATCTTGAACAGCAGGTTGTCGCGCAGCACGCCCGCGTTGTTGACCAGGATCGTGGGCGCGCCGAGCTCCTCGGTGATCCGCGCGACGGCCGCTTCGACCTGCGCCTCGTCGGAGACGTCGCAGCCGACCGCGATCGCCTTGCCCCCGGCGGCGGTGATCTTCTCGACGGTGTCCTTGCAGGCGGCCTCGTCGAGGTCGAGCACGGCGACCGCGCGGCCCTCGGCGGCCAGTCGTACGGCGGTGGCGGCGCCGATGCCGCGCGCGGCACCGGTGACGACGGCGACCCGCTGCTCAGTGGTGGACATGACTCGTTCTCCTCAGGTGAGCGACCGCTTAGTACCTTCAGTGGGTGTGACGCTAGAAGCCCTGGCACGCGGTGTCAACGGCCGGGCGCGGCATGTGATCCATCACCCGCGCCGGCCTGCCCGGCGAGGGGCCGGGAACACCCGAACGGCCCAGGACCGCAGGTGGCCGCCGTCCCCCCGCCCTAGCGTCGGAGCGCGAGCCCCTCGTGGCCGGAAAGGAGGCGCACCATGCGCCGTCGTACCGGTGTCATCGGCACGCTCCTCGCGGTCGCCGCGATCGTGCCCCTGTCCGCCCCCGCTCATGCCCAGCCCGACCGGGACTGCCGCGATTTCGCCTTCCAGGAGGACGCCCAGGCCGTGTTCGACGCGGACCGCAGCGATCCGCACCGGCTGGACGAGGACCGGGGCCCCGACGACGGCATCGCGTGCGAGGCGCTGCCGCGCCGCGGCAGCGGGATCATCTCCCCCACGTCCCCGGCCCCTCCGTCCGCGTCCGTGACCGCCACACCGGTCGCCCCGGTCCCGGCCACTCCGGTCCCGTCGCCCAGCACGACCGCGACCGCTCCCGCCGGGACCAGCGCCGCCACCCCGTCCCAGGGCGTGCGCGGCGGGGTCGGGGGCGCGGTCGCAGCGGGGCCGACCGACTGGGACGTCGGCCTGGGGCTGACGTTCGCCGTGGGCGCCTCGCTCATGGCGGGATACCTGATCAGGCGCCACCGCCGGCGCTGACGGCCGGGCGCGACCGGGGCGGCTACCGCACGAGCAGGCCCAGCAACCGCTCCGTCTCCGCCGCCGGATCCGTGGTCAGGCCCGTGTGGACGGGGCCGGGCTGGACGATCGTGGACCGGGGCGCGACCAGCCAGCGGAAGCGGCGGCCCGGGTCGTCGGCCGCCGCCTGGCCGGCCGCGGTGCCGCCCGCGCAGACGCCCTCCACCGCGCGCAGGGCGGCCCGGACACCGGCCACGTCCGCCTGCGGGTCGAGGGCGAGCAGGCGGGCCTCGTCCAGGTGGGTGCGCGCGCCGACGTAGGCCGCGGCCCGGCAGTAGACCAGCACCCCGGCGTTGATGCACTCGCCCCGTTCGACGCGCGGGACCACGCGCAGGACGGCGTACTCGTAGACCTGGCGCTCGCGCGGTCCGCCCCTGATGATGTGCCGGTCGTTCACTGGATCCCCCGGATGCGGTCGTGGATGACGGCGGCCCGGGCCAGCAGCGGCCGCGCGTAGGCCCGCCTGAGGTCGTCCGGGGTGTCGAAGCCGGGCTCGTCCGCGAGCCAGGCGTCCGGGACGCACCCGGTGACGTCGGCGAGGAGTTCCTCGGTGACCAGGGGCGCCAGGGCGGCCGCCGCGGCGCGGACGTCCGGCGCGAAGGGCGCCAGCGCGTGGTCGGAGGCGTCGTAGGGGCGGTCCGCCGAGGCTTCGGCGCCGGCCCAGTTGTGGTGCCAGATGACGGTGGCGCCGTGGTCGACGAGCCACAGTTCGCCCCGCCACATCAGCAGGTTGGGGTTGCGCCAGGACCGGTCGACGTTGTTGACCAGCGCGTCGAACCAGACGATCCGGCCGGCTTCCTGCGGGCTCACCCGGAAGGCGAGCGGGTCGAAGCCGAGCGCGCCGGAGAGGAAGTCCATGCCGAGGTTGATGCCCCCGCTGGAGCGCAGCAGGCTCTGCACCTGCTCCTCGGGTTCGCCCAGGCCCAGGTCCGGGTCGAGCTCGACCGTCACCAGGCGCGGCACCCGCAGCCCGAGCCGGCGCGCCAGTTCGCCGCAGACCACCTCGGCGACGAGGGTCTTGCGGCCCTGTCCGGCGCCGGTGAACTTCAGGACGTACGTGCCGGAGTCGTCGGCCTCGATCAGGCCCGGCAGCGAACCGCCCTCGCGCAGCGGCGCGATGAAGCGGGTCGCGATCACTTCCTTGAGCATCGCCCCAGGTTACTGACGTGCCGGCCGGCTCCGGCACCGGCACCTTGGCGGCGGGCGGGAAACCGACAGCGAACCGACAGCGGGGTTTTGTCCACAGCCGCCTCCGGGCGGGTCAGGATTTCTGCACCGTCTGAACAGGCGGTCCGCCGGGCCCGTACCTCCCGGCAGATCATCGACACCCTTCCGAAGGGACATGCCAGTATGACCAGCGCATCGCTCCAGCCCGCATCGGGTCCCGCCCGTCGTACCGTCGTGGCGGCGGCCGGAGCGGCGGGCCTCGCCGTCGCGCTGACCGCGTGCGGGGGCTCGGACGACGGCTCGTCCGGCTCCGCGGACTCCTCCGGAACCGCCCAGGGCGACCAGGGCGCGGGCAGCACCCCGTCGAGCGGAGGGGGCGGCGGCGCGCTCGCGTCGACCGCGGACATCCCCGAGGGCGGCGGCAAGGTCTTCGCCGACCAGAAGGTGGTCGTCACCCAGCCGACCGCGGGCGAGTTCAAGGCGTTCTCGGCCACCTGCACCCACCAGGGCTGTGCGGTGAAGAGCATCGCCGACGGCGTCATCAACTGCCCCTGCCACAACAGCAACTTCTCGATCACCGACGGCAGCGTGAAGAGCGGCCCGGCGACCAAGCCGCTGCCCGAGATGAAGATCACCGTCGCCGGGGACTCGATCACGCTCGCCTGAGTCCGTCGCGCGGACGCGTGCAGCACGCCGGCACCTCGTCCGCGGTCGCGACCGTGGCGACCGACGCGAGGGTGTGGCGCTCGTCGCGGGGGTGCGGTCACAGGGCACTCCCGCGACGGCGTCCGCGGGGACGGCGACGGCGTCCGCGGGGACGGCGGCGCGTCCGCGGTGCACGTTGCCGGCCGGGGCGGAACCCGTGCTTTTTCTGACGTGATGTCAGAGGATCGCTCCGGCACGACGTGAGTCAGAGGAGCGCTCTGGCACGACGTGAGAGAAGGAAAGAGGGGGAACATGACCGTCACACAGCAGCGCCGGGGCCGGAAGATCATGATGACGCCGGGCGAGCTGGACGATTTCCTCGGCACGCAGCGCACCTGCCGGGTCGCCACGGTGTCGGCCGACGGCGCCCCGCACGTGAGCACGCTGTGGTTCGCCTGGGACGGCACCTCGATATGGCTGTACTCGGTCGTGCGCAGCAAGCGGTGGGCCGATCTGCGGCGCGATCCGCGCGTGGCGATCGTGGTGGACACGGGCGAGGAGTACGACGAGCTGCGCGGCGCCGAACTGTCGGGCACCGTCGAGTTCGTCGGCGAGATCCCGCGCACGGGCGAGCTGTGTGCCGAACTCGACGTCCCCGAGACGCTGTTCGCGCGGAAGAACTTCGGCCTGGAGGAGCTGCCGCACGACGGCCGGCACGCCTGGCTGCGGCTGACCCCGCAGAAGATCGTGTCCTGGGACTTCCGCAAGCTGGCCGGGCGGTAGCGCCCCCGGGGGACGGTCAGCCGACGCTCTCCCCCGCCTCCCGCAGGGCCTTCACCGCGGCCCGGATCGACGGGCGGCGATCGGCGTCCGCGCGCCAGACGACATACACGTGCCGCCGGACCCGCTGGCTGACCGGGACGGTGACGACCCCCTCGGGCACCGGGTGGCGGCCCAGCAGCGGGGCGATGCACACCCCCAGACCGGCGGCGACCAGCCCGAGCTGGGTGTGGGTCTCGGCCGCGCGGTGGCCGACGATGGGCTCGATGCCCTTCGAGCGGAGCGTGAACATCAGCCACTCGTGGCAGAACTCGCCGTTGTTCCAAGTGATCCACTCGTCGTCGGCGAACTCGCCGAGGTCCACCTCCGCGCGGTCCGCGAGCCGGTGCCCGACCGGCACGGCCACGTCGGCCGGGTCGTCCAGGATCGACGCCTTGACCAGGCCCTCGGGCAGCGCCATCGGCTTGTTGTACCAGTCGAGCACCACGGCGAGGTCCAGGTCGCCGCGGACGACTCCGGCGATGCCCTGCTCCGGTTCCAGCTCGCACGAGCGCAGCCTGAGCCCGGGGTGCCGCTCGCGCAGGGCGGACAGGGCCTGCGGGAAGAGGCCGCGGGCGGCGGTCGGGAACGCCGCCAGCCGGAGCTCGCCGACGACCTGCCCGCGCTGCGCCTCCAGGTCGGACTGGGCGAGTTCGACCTGGGACAGGATGCGCGCCGCGTGCTCGGCGAGTAGCCGGCCGGCGTCGGTGAGCCGCACGCCCCTGCCGTTCTTCGCGAGGAGCTGCTGGCCGACCTCCCGCTCCAGCTTGGACAGCTGCTGGGAGACGGCGGAGGTCGTGATGTGCAGGCCCTCGGCCGCACCGCTGACCGAGCCGTGCCGGGCGAGGGCGTCGAGGGTACGCAGGCGCTCCAGGTTCAACATGTAAGAGATACTACGCAATACCGCGTGCGAATTCTCGATTGTGCTACGAGGTTCCGGTCCCGCATCGTGTTCTCCATGAGCACCGTCACCACCTCGCCCGGCCGGGCCGCCTCCGTCCCGCCCGCACCGTCCCGCCGCCGCCTCGACTGGCGGCTCCGCTTCGCCGCCCTGTCCCTGATCTGGGGCTTCAGCTTCCTGCTGATCAAGGTGGGCACCGAGGGATACGCCCCGTTCCAGGTGACGCTCGGCCGGCTCGTGTTCGGCACGGCCGTGCTGGCCGCCGCGATGGCCGTCCGGCGTGAGCGGCTGCCGCGCGGTGCCCGCACCTGGGGGCATCTGACGGTCGCCGCGTTCCTGCTCAACGCCCTGCCGTTCTCGCTGTTCGCGTACGCGGAGCTGACGATCCCGTCGACGCTGGCGGGCATCTGCAACGCGACCTCGCCGCTGTGGGGCATGGCGCTGTCGCTGGTCGCGCTGTCGGAGGACCGCCCGACCCGGGTGCGGGTGGCGGGGCTCGGGCTGGGCTTCCTGGGCGTGCTGACCGTGCTGGGCGCCTGGCAGGGCTTCCACGGCCTGGACGCCACGGGCACGGCGCTGGCCCTGCTGGCGTCCCTCAGCTACCCCGTCGGCTGGATCTACGTCCGCCGCACCCTGGCCGGCACCGGCCACTCGCACCTGTCGATGACCGGCGCGCAGCTGTTCCTGGCGACGGTGCAACTGGCCGTGGTCACCCCGCTGTTCACGACCCTGCCCGGCAGTCTGCCGGTCGGCCCCCTGCTGGCGATCGCCGCCCTGGGCGCCCTGGGCACCGGCCTCGCGGTGCTGCTGCAGTACGGCCTGGTCGACGAGGTCGGCCCGACGACCGCCCAGATGGTCACGTACTTCATCCCCGTCATCGCCACCGCCGCGGGCGTGGCCCTCCTGGGCGAGTCCCTCGCCTGGTCCACCCCGGTCGGGGCGGTGATCGTCCTGGCGGGAGCGGCACTGACCCAGGTACGGCCGAAGTCCCGGGCGGCTTCTCGGACGTGACCGCGCCGCGCCGGTCCTGCGGGCGGATCCTCGGAGGCCCGGCGCGGCGCACGGCCGGTTCCCCCGGACGAAGCCGCGCCTACACACCCCGGACCACCGCTCCTGAGACGCACCCGCGCCAGGCGCGAAAGCCGCCCTCAGACGCAGCCGCGCCAGGCCCGAAAGCCCCCGTCAGGCACACTCGCGCCGAGGGCCGAAAGCCGCCCTCAGCCACACCCGCACCGGGCCCGAAGGCCGTTTCTCAGACGTAGCCGCGCTGGGGTGCCGGCCCCAGGGCCGCGGCGATCGCGTCGGCCAGGGCCTCGGTCTCCCGCTCGGTGAGGGTCGAGACGGTCACCCTGATGCCGGGCGGGGCGCTCATCCGGAAGCGGGCGCCGGGCGCGACGGCCCACCCGGCGTGCAGCAGCCGCGCCACCGCCCCCGTCTCGTCCGGCACGGGCACCCACACGTTCATGCCGCTGCGCCCGTGCGCCGCGACCCCACGCCGGTCCAGCGCCCCGATCAGCGCGTCCCGCCGCCGCCCGTACGCGGCCGCCACCTCCCCCGTGTCGACCGCGCCGTCGGCCCACAGCCGCACCAGGGCCCGCTGCATCAGCCGGCTCACCCAGCCGGGCCCGAGCCGCTGCCGGCCGCGGACCCGGTCGACGGTGACGTCGTCCCCGGTGAGCAGGGCGAGGCGCAGGTCGGGACCGTAGGCCTTGGCGGCGGAGCGGACGAACGCCCAGTGCCGGGTGGTCCCGGCCAGCGGATGCAGGGGCAGGTCGACGATGCCGTGGCCGTGGTCGTCCTCGATGAGCAGCACCTCCGGGTGCACGCGGAGCAGGGCCCGCAGGGCACGCGCGCGTGCGCCGCTCACCGCCGCTCCGGTCGGGTTCTGCGCCCGGTCCGTGACGAGGAGGGCCCGCGCCCCGCCCTCCAGGGCCCGCCGCACGTCGTCCGGGCGCGGCCCCTCGTCGTCGACGCCGACGGGGACGGTCCGCAGTCCGAGCGCCGGCACCAGGTCGAGGGTGCGGCCCCAGCCGGGATCCTCGACGGCGACGGTGTCACCGGGCTTGAGATGGGCCGCGAGCACCCGCTCGACCCCGTCCAGGGCACCGGAGACCACGGCGAGCGGCCCGTCCGGCACCCCGTCGGCGTCGAATCCGGCGCGGGTCATCCGGGCCAGCTCCGCGTCCAGCGGATCCGCCCCGTAGAGCACGGGGGCGCGATCGCCCTCGGCGGCCGCCGCCGCGAACGCGCCCGCCAGGGGCGGCAGCAGAGCCGGGTCCGGATTGCCGTTCGCCACGTCCCGCACGCCCTCCGGGACGTCGACCCGGATGTGGTCCCGCCCGGTCGTGGCCGGCGCGGGCCGCACCCGGCTGCCGCGGCGGCCCGCGGTCTCGATGACGCCCCGTTCGCGCAGGGTCCGGTACGCGGCCGCGACGGTGTTGGGGTTGACCCCCAGTCGCTCCGCCAACTCCCGCATGGGCGGCAGCAGTTGTCCCGGACGCAGCTCACCGGCGCCCACCGCGCGCTCCACGCTCGCGGAAATGTCCGCTGCGCGGCGCCCACTGATCGGATACTCTCCTAGCACAAAACACATTATGCACTAGTGCAATAAGGAGTGCCATGCAGGGGACCAGCCGGACGCCGTCGCAGCCCGCGACCGCCTACACGCCCACCGACCGCACCGTCCCCACGCGCTCCGCCGACCGGGCCTCCTACGACCGGGAGCTGGTGCACGCGATACTCGACGAGGCCTACGTCTGCCACCTCGGCTTCGTCCGCGACGGCGCGCCCGTCGTGCTGCCTACGCTGTACGCCCGGGTGGGCGAGACGCTGTACGTGCACGGCTCGACGGGCTCGCGCCCGCTGCGGGCGGCCGGCCAGGCCGACCCGGGGCTGCCGGTCTGCTTGACCGTCACCCACGTCGACGGTCTGGTCCTGGCCCGCTCGGCCTTCCACCACTCGATCAACTACCGCTCGGTGGTGGTGCACGGCGTCGCCCGCGACGTGACCGACCCGGAGGAGAAGCGCCGCGCGCTGGACGCCCTGGTCGACCACGTCGTCGCGGGCCGCTCCGCCGACTCCCGGCCGGCCGACAAGAAGGAGCTCGCCGCGACGGCCGTGCTCCGCCTGGAGCTGGACGAGGTCTCCGCCAAGCTCCGCACCGGCGGCGTGAACGACGAGCCCGAGGACCTCGCCCTCCCCCACTGGGCGGGAGTCGTCCCGGTCCGGACCACCTACGGCACCCCGATCCCGGACCCCGCGCTGGCCCCCGACACGGCACTTCCCGGCTACCTCAGCGGCAGGTGACTCCTGGGGCCTGTCGTTTGAATCAGGTCGTAGGAAAGTGACGCCGCAGATGCGCGTGCCGGACCACGCGTCTGCGGCGTGATCCACACGACAGGCCTCAGGCCGTGTCCGTAAAGTCCCGCCTGCCCCGCGACGCCTGGCACGCACTCTCGCCGCACCGAGCGAAGCCCCAAGTACGTCCAGTACGCGGGACTCCGCCCGGCGCGCCGAGAGCACGCACCAGACGCCGCAGGGCCCGCCCTCCGGGCGGACGACGGGACTTTACGGACACGACCTAGGGGCGCGGGGAACTGCGCGACCAGTCGGCGGCAGCCCGGGGCCGCCGCCGGACGGCCACCACCCGCTCCCCGCGCGTCCGCGCCTCCCCCACGGCGAGTCCCGCCACCGACCCCAGCAGCAACAGGGTGCCGGCCACCGTCGCCGGCGTCAGCCGCTCACCGAGCAGGACGACGGCGAGTACGGCCGCGCTGACCGGTTCCAGCAGCATGACGACCGACACGGTGGCGGACCGGACGACGGCCGCGCCCGCGAAGTACAGGCCGTAGGCGAGGGCGGTGGGCACGGCGGCCACGTACGCCAGCAGGACCAGCAGCCGCCCGGGCTCGGCGGTGTGCGGCAGCAGCCCCTCGGTGAGCGCGAAAGGCAGCAGGCACAGGCTCGTCACCGCGAACGCCTCGACGGTCGTCCGGGAGGAGTCGGCCGCGCCGTCCCGGCCCCACCGCCGGGTGAGCAGCGTCATCACGCTGTACCCGGCCGCCGACAGCAGTGCCAGCAGCACGCCCGAGGGGCGTACGGTCGCGCCGCCGCCGCCCAGGACGAGGACGCCGAGCCCGGCGAGGGCGCCCGCGACGGCGGCCGCCCCGCCCCGGCCCAGGCGTTCGGCCAGGGTCAGGCGCGCGCCGAGCGCGATGAGCACGGGCCCGGCGCCCAGGGTCACGACGGTGGCGACGGCGAGGCCCGTCGCGGCGACGGCCGCGAAGTAGGCCGTCTGGAAGACCGCGAGCCCGATCCCGGTGACCCCGGCCCGCACGGCCCGCCGGCCGAGCGGCTCGCGCTCGGCGGTTCTGGTGCGCGGGCGCAGCAGGCGCACGGCGAGCAGCAGCACCAGACCGGCGGCACAGCGCCAGAACGAGAGGGCGACGGGCCCCAGGTCGCTGGCCCGGTAGACCAGGGAGGCGGCCGCGCCCGCGGTGCCCCAGGCGACACCGGCGACGATCAGATAGAGAAGGCCTCGCCCGAGGGGCAGGCCGGAGGCAGTGTGCGACACGTGTTCTCTCCGCAGACGCGCACGGCACGCGGCGCCCGGAGGGCGGCGCGGGTGCGCGGAAGTTCGGGAAGGGCCCCGGATCGGTCGTGATCAGCGGGGTCCGCGGACTTCGTCTGCGGGCAGCACCGTTCGGCCCGGCGGCACATGCGCCGGGCACGGATTCCGGAGGGCCCGCCTCAGGCGGCCGGAGGCGGAAGAACGAGTGCGTTCGAAGGCATGATCGCCACCCTATGCGCTGGTTCCGCGCCGGGACAATTCCCTTTCCGGGCCGCCGCTCGCCACCGGCTGCCCGGAGCCCTTCGCGGGCGTCGAGGACTGGGCGATGAACGCGCCCACCAGGACGATCACTCCGCCGGCGAGCTGCGGAGCGGAGAGGTGCTCGCCCAGCAGCACCCAGGCCAGGACCGTGGCGATGACCGCTTCGAGACAGGCCACGACCCCGGCGACCTGCGGGGAGAGCCGCCGTACGGAGATCACGCCGGTGACGTACGCGACGACCGTGGCGACGAGGACGATCCAGCCGAGCAGCACCACGGCGGCGACGGGTGTGCCGTCCATGCGCGCGGTGCCGCCCAGCACGGACCAGTCCATGCCCCAGGGCCGGGCGACGACGGTGAGCACGGCGGCGCCGACGAGCAGGCCGTAGGCGATGACGCCGAGCGGGTCGGGTGCCTCGTCGCCGGCGTCGCTGCCCTGGTCGGACAGGACGAAGTAGCCGACCTGGCAGCAGGCCGCGCCGAGCGCGAGCAGCAGTCCCAGGGCGTCGAAGCGCAGCCCCGACCAGACCTCCACGACACACGCGAGACCGCCCACGGCGAGCACCACACCGACCGCGGCGGCACGCGTCACGGGCCGCCGCTGCACGAACCGCACCCAGCCCAGCACCAGCGCGGGCGCCAGGTACTCGATGAGCAGGGCCACCCCGACGGGGATCCGGGAGAGCGCCGCGAAGTAGCAGGCCTGGACGCCCGCGACCGCCAGCAGCCCGAAGCCGGCCAGCAGTCCGGGGCGGCGGCGCAGCAGCCCGCGGTGGCGCACCGCGAGCGGCAGCATCACCAGGGCCGCCCCGGCCACCCGCAGCCACACCACGTGCAGCGGGTCCAGCCCCGCTTCGATCAGCGGCTTGGCCGCGACACCGGATCCGCCGAAGGCGACCGCGGACAGGAGCGCCAGGCTCAGGCCCGCTCCCCTGCCGCGCGCGCTCGGACTGCTGTCAGACGTAGGCACCGGCACATGATGACAGGCGATGACAGGAGCGTCATCCTCTATGGCACCTGTCTCACTGCCTGGACGGCCGCGCCGCCTCCGCGAGGGCGCTCACCGACCGGCTTCGCCGCACTCCTGGTTCACGCCGGACCGGTCGTCGAGGCGGGCGAGCACCGCGCGCGGGTCGATCCCGGCCCGTGCGAGCACCTCGACCGCGCGGGCCTGCGGGTCGGCGAGGATCGCCGCGAGCAGGTCGGTGCCGCGGGCCGGTCCCTCGCGTCCGGCGGCACGTGCGCAGGCGTCCTTCATCGCGGCCGCCGCCAGCGGTGAGTAGCCGGTGCTCCCGCTGACCACGGCGACGGATCCCGAGTCCTCGACGCCGCTCTGCCAGCGCAGGCCGTAGCCGATGCTGCGCTGCACGAGGTAGCCGAGGAGCCGCGCGAGCTGCGGCCCGTCCCCGACGACGGCCCGGGTCTCGGGGTCGGACTCCAGCAGCGAGTGGAGCAGATGGGCGGTGTCGACCTGCCGGTCCCCGTCCCGGACCGCCCTGCGGCGGGCACCGCCGACCACCGAGGCCAGTTCGTCACTGAGCCCGGCATCGTTGTCCGCGCGGTGGGTGCCGTGCTCAGGGGCCGACTGCCGGGGGATACGGGATTGCACATCCCCTACCCCATCAGCACCGCGGTCCCGGGGCATCCTCGGCGGGAAGCATCTTGGCGTCCCACGGGAAGTGGACACCGCCGGCCGGAATCTCCTCCTTACGGAGGACATCAGGCGTTCCCTCGCCGAACGCCGAGGCCCTCGCCGTGACACCCCGGCCGCGCGGCGCGGCGGCACGCCGAAGCGCCCCCGGAGTGTTCCGGGGGCGCCTGTCCGCGCCTGCCCGCGGGGCGCGTCGCACGAGCGGCGGGCGGCGGGCCGGCGGGGTCTCAGTCCTCGTCGGCGAGGATGAGGTACAGCTTCTTGCGGGCTTCGTTGATGACGCCGAGCGCCTTCTCCCGCTGCTCCTTGCTGCCGGTCTTCCAGACCTGGCCGAAGGCCTCCATCAGGCCGAAGCCGGCCTGCCGGATCTCGCCCAGGGCTTCCCAGTCGACCCCGCGGGAGGCCTCCTCCCAGGGCGCTTCGGGGCCCTCGTCGGCGGCGGTACGGCCCGCCTCGGTGAGCGAGAACAGCTTCTTGCCGCCCTCGGACTCACTGATGATCAGGCCCTCGTCCTCCAGCAGTTGCAGGGTGGGGTACACCGAGCCGGGGCTCGGCTTCCACGCCCCGCCGCTGCGCTCGGCGATCTCCTGGATCATCTCGTAGCCGTGCATCGGCCGGTCCTTCAGCAGGGCCAGGATCGAGGCCCGGACATCACCGCGCCGCGCCCTTCCCCTCGGCCCGCCGCGCCCTCGGCCGCCCCAGGGGCCGGGCCCGAAGCCAGGGCCTGCGGGCCCTCCCCAGTTGGGGCCGCCGGGGCCGAAGGGCCCGAAGGCAGCACGCAGACTCTCGAAACCGCCCCGGCCGTGACGCGGTCCGCCGTGACCGTGGCCGTGCTCGAATCCATGGGTACGCATCGCAACCACTCCATTCCATCGTTGATCTGTCGCGATGCTTCAACGATATATCGGTAGTGCTCGGTCGGCAAGGCCCGATCCGCCGAGATGTGCCGCCCCCGGCCGCGCGGAATGGGTCCAGGACCCGGGAATTGGCCTTGGCCTGCGGCTTCACGCAGCCTCTAGCTTCGGGACATGCGGATCCGAATCGTCGACGCCTTCACCGATCGCCCCTTCTCCGGCAACCCGGCCGGTGTCCTGCTCCTGGAGGGCGCGGACGCCTTCCCGGACGACACCTGGCTGCAGCACGTCGCCCTGGAGGTCAACCACGCCGAGACGGCCTTCGCCCATCCCCTCCCGCCGGGCGGCGAGGCCGACTGGGCGCTGCGCTGGTTCACACCGGTCACCGAGGTCGCGCTGTGCGGCCACGCGACCCTGGCCACCGCACACGTCCTGCACACCACCGGCGGCCACGCGGGCCCGGTGCGCTTCGCCACCCGCAGCGGTGTCCTGGTCGCCACACCGGCGGACGACGGTTCCCTCACGCTGGACTTCCCGACGGCCCCGCTCACCCGGGTCGACCCACCGGACGGTCTGTCCCGGGCACTCGGCACGGAGCCGCTCACGGTCTGCGACACCGGCCCCGACGTCGGTGATCTGCTGGTCGAGGTGGCCGACGAGAAGACGGTCCACGCCCTCGCCCCGGACTTCGGGGCCCTCGCCGCCCACTCCGGGCGCGGTGTCATCGCCACCGCCCGCGCCGAGGACCTGGGGCGCGGCTACGACTACGTCTCGCGCTGCTTCTTCCCGAACGTCGGCATCGACGAGGATCCCGTCACCGGCAGCGCGCACACCGCGCTGGCACCGTTCTGGTCCGAGCGCCTCGGCCGCCCGGCCCTGACCGGTCTGCAGGCCTCGTCCCGCTCGGGCCGCGTCCGCACGGAGCTGCGCGGCGACCGCACCCTGCTGAC
This sequence comes from Streptomyces sp. NPDC085931, assembly GCF_044540565.1. Lineage (NCBI taxonomy): Bacteria > Bacillati > Actinomycetota > Actinomycetes > Kitasatosporales > Streptomycetaceae > Streptomyces > Streptomyces sp. NPDC085931. Next base: position 26,017 of record NZ_JBITSK010000025.1, on the reverse strand, counting down.
CGGGCGAGCCGTCACGGTCATCGACGGCGAACTCCTGGCCTGAGAACGGGCCGAGGGGGCGTACGACGCTGTCGTACGCCCCCTCGCCGGTGTCTCATGCCGTCGGCAGCCACCCCACCTTGCCCGCCAGCAGCCCGTACCCCACGAACGCCCCGATGTCGAGCAGCGAGTGGGCCACCACCAGCGGGCCGACCCGGCCCCACCGGCGGTAGAGATGGACGAAGACGACGCCCATGACCATGTTCCCGACGAACCCGCCGATGCCCTGGTAGAGGTGGTACGAGCCGCGCAGGACGGAACTGCCCACCAGCGCGGCCGTCGGCGTCCAGCCCAGCTGGTCCATGCGGCGCAGCAGGTAGCCGACGACGATCACCTCCTCCAGCACGGCGTTCTGGATCGCGGAGAGGATCAGCACCGGGTACTTCCACCACACGTCCGGCAGCGCCTCCGGCACCACCGTGAGGTTGAACCCGAGTCCGCGCGCCGCCAGATAGAACGCGATGCCCGTGCTGCCGATGACCGCCGCGATCACGGCCCCGCGACCGAGGTCGGGCCAGGGGCGGGTGCGGTCGAAGCCGATCGTGCGCAGGCTCGCCCGCTCGCGCAGCAGGAAGTGCGCGACGAGCGCCACGGGCACCAGGGCCGTGGCGATGCCGAACAGCTGCCAGGCGAGGTCGAGCCAGGGGCGGCCGGGCGCGGCCGAGGCGTTCATCGTGGCCGCCTGGTCCTTCAGCCCGCCGGGCCTGGTCACCGACCCGATGAAGCTGATCAGCGCGGAGACCCCGCTCGCGCCCAGCGACAGCGCGAGGACCAGCAGCGTCTCGTTGCGCAGCGTCCGCCGCGAGAGCCCCTGCTGGGGAATGGGACCGTCCGCCGGGCTCGCCTGCGCCTGCACCCCTGCCTCCACTTCACCGACCTGTCGGATCAGTATGGCGGCAGGGGTTCACCGGCCCGCAGGCGCGTCAGCCCAGCGACACCGGCTCCGGCAGCCCCACCGGCCAGCTGTGCACCGGGTCGCCCTGGTGCATCAGCTCGCGGTAGCGGCGGGTCGTGGCGGCCAGCGCCTCCTCGCGGCCGAGACCGGCGTCGAGGGCCTTGTGGAAGGTCGCGGCCTGCCAGGTCGCCCCGTTCGTCCGGCGCCGGCAGCGCTCCTCGATCACGCCCAGGTACAGGTCGCGGTCGGCCGGCTCGACACCCCAGGCGTCCAGCCCGGCCTCGGCGAGCGGCAGCAGCTCGTCCCGGACCAGGTTGACCGCGTCCACCTCGGTGGTGCCGCCGTACCGGCCGCGCCGGGGCCAGGTGAAGCGGGCCTCAATGCCGTCCTTGCACGCCGCGTCGAAGTTGGCCGCGGCCGCCTCGAAGGGCAGCCGGGTCCACACCGGCCGGGCCTCCTCGGCGAGGGCGCGGACGACCCCGTAGTAGAAGGCGGCGTTGGCGACGACGTCGATGACGGTGGGCCCGGCGGGCAGGACGCGGTTCTCCACGCGCAGGTGCGGCACGCCGTCGGCGACGTCGTAGACGGGCCGGTTCCAGCGGTAGATGGTGCCGTTGTGCAGCACGAGCTCCGAGAGGGTGGGGGTGCCGCCCCGGTCGATCACCTCGAGCGGGTCCTCGTCGTCGCAGATCGGCAGCAGCGCCGGGTAGTAGCGCAGGTTCTCCTCGAACAGGTCGTAGGCCGACTCCACCCAGCGCTCGCCGAACCAGGTGCGCGGGCGGACGCCCTGGGCCTGCAACTCGGGCGGGCGGGTGTCGGTCGACTGCTGGAACAGCGGGGGCCGCGACTCGCGCCACAGCTCCCGGCCGAACAGGAAGGGCGAGTTGGCTCCGACGGCGATCTGCGCGGCGGCGACCGCCTGGGCCGCGTTCCACACGTCGGCGAACCGGCCCGGCGTGACCTGCAGGTGCAGCTGCACGGAGGTGCAGGCGGCCTCCGGGGCGATCGACTTCGAGGTGCAGCTGAGGTGCTCGACGCCGTCGATGTCGAGGGTGAACTCCTCGCCCCGGGCGGCCACGATCTGGTCGTTGAGGAGCGTGTAGCGGTCGACGTCGGAGAGGTTCGACGACACCAGGTCGTCCCGGTCGAGGGTCGGCAGGATACCGATCATCACGATTCCCGCGTCGACCTCTCCGGCTTTCCGGTCGGCATATGCCAGAGACGTACGGAGTTCTTCCGCCAACCGGTCGAATACCCGGCCCCCCAACGGGTGGGGCGGGATGTTCACTTCCAGGTTGAACATGGCGAGTTCTGTTTGGAAATCACGACTCGCGATCCGCTCCAGGACTTGCCCGTTCAACATTTTCGGCATGCCGTCGGCACCGGCCAGATTCAATTCGATCTCGAGCCCCATGAGGTTCTTCGGGCGATCGAACCGCTTCTCCGCCAGGAGTCGCTCCAAGCCCGTCAGACACTGACGGAGCTTGTCGCGGTAGCGCTGGCGATCGGACAGGTCGAACCGCCCTGCCACGACCTTCTCGCCCATCGACGTGTCCCTCCTCATGGATGATGCCGGCCGGGATCCGGCCGTCGGCGTCCCGGTCAGGTGGAGGATGCCCAGCGAAAGCGATCGATAACGTCCCGGACGGGCTCGCCGACCGCTACGCTGGTCCTCTGTGACCGGTGGCACATTCACCCGGCATGCCGCGCAGGACAGGTTTCGGGGCCCGGCGAACTCGTGAAAAACGCCGACGAGAATGGGCCGACCGGTCCGCGGGCATTACCCGAGGTCATGGCCGCACACCACCACCGGGAATCGGGATAATTCTCGCGTATCGCCGACCGAATGTACCCTTGTTCTACTCACCGGAAACGGCTAGGCGAAACACAGTCTGAACCCGTGTCGTATAAACTCCGCGAACAAGGCAGAAGGTTGGCGCCCACGGTCGACGGGCCCTGCCGCCGAGGCGACGTTCGGCGGACCCCACCCCCCTCTCGTTCACGACCCTGGCCCCTGCCTCTCTGACCCTCGTGAGCTGACAGCGCCGTCCGCCCCCGCCCTCGCGCCACCGTGCCTTTGAATGTGAGGCGACCCACCATGCCGCTGCATGTCCCTCCGGCTCCCGCGCCCGCACTCCGTTCCGTCCTGACTGCGCTCTCCTCTCCCACCGCGGTCCGTGAAGCCCGAACTCCCGCCCTCCTCCGCAGCCAGGGGCCCGCGACTCCCGAGCTCCCCCTGCCCGTCCACGTCCTCGACCGGGTCACCGCCGAGGGCGTCTCCGCCACCCGGCTGGCCGGGTGGCGTTTCCTGATCCGCTGCGGCGACCGGGCCGTGGCCGCGGCGGAGACCATGCTCACGCCCGACGGCTGGGCCTTCTCGCACTTCTTCGAGGGCCCGTACATCACCTCGACGGAACGCGCCCTGCGCCAGGCCGAGACGATGCCGCAGCCGTACCAGCCCCGTCTGCTGTCGGTGCCCAGCCTCTACATGCTGACGCTCTGGCTCCACGAGGACAGCGCCGCGGACGGTGCCGCCGGCCACCCCGCCGCGACCGACCTGCTCGTCCCGCTGGCGCCCGCGCCTCCCGGCATCGCGGCCCACCGCCCGCACCGCGTCGCCGAACTCCTGCCGGTGCTGACCCACCGCGCGACCTCCACCCGGCTTCTCGGCTCACCCGCCTGAAGCCCGCCGCCGGGCCCGCCCCACCGACCCCGTCGCCGCATTCCCGGCGTCGGGGTCGGTCTTTCCCCGCGCAGGCGATCGCTCCTACGAGCATCGAACGGCTCGTACGAGCCGGACGGAGTACGGGGCCCGACCGGACTAGCCCCATTCGGCCAGTGCGAACCACCCGAAGTGACAGTCCAGTTGGGATGAACCGTCCGCGCGGGTGATGCGTCATGAACCTGTGAGAAGCGGTGCGGCGAAATCCCTGCGGATCGACGCCCGTGGGGCAACACTGGGTTCCGACGACTTATCACAACGGGGGGCGGCCATGAACGACACTTCTAGCCGCGGAACAGACACGACAACCGACTCAACGAACTCCCTCACCTCGTCCACCACGACAGAGCGAAAGATCCCACCCATGTGCCAGCACCAGACACCGTGCCCGTCAGCCGACTCCGCCGACCGGGACTCCGCCCGACTCGTGGCGCACCACCCGGAGCAGGGCTGGAGCCTGCTGTGCAACGGCGTGCTGCTCTTCGAGGACACCGGTGAGATCCTGCCGGACGGCAGGATCATCGCCCCGCACCGCCCGCTCTCGGGCAGCCAGGTGATGACGGCGGCCTGAGGGCGCCGGGGCGGGCCCGACCCCGCCCGCAGACATGAGGGGCCGGACGCGGGAAACGCCGCGCACCGGCCCCGACGCGTGTCCGGGCCCGATCACTCCTCGTCACCGGCGGCGACACGGTGTTCCCGGTCCCGCTCGGCTTCCCCGCACGCCCGTGGTCGGGAAAACTTCCGGCACTTTCGCGATCACCGTCGACCGGGGGTGGGGGTAGTGCCGGCACGTGAGGCGGACGCCGGGGCAGAGTCACGATCACGGAGATCGCGCGGCGGGCGGGAGATCGCGCGGCGGGCCGGCGTGTCCGTGCCGACCGTGTCCCGTGTGGTCAACGGCCGCTCCGACGTCGCACCGCAGCCCCGGGCCCGCGTCGAGGACCTGCTGCGCCGGCACGGCTACCGCAGGCACCCCACCGCCCCGGGCACCCGGGCGGCCCTGCTCGACCTGGTCTTCCACGATCTCGACAGCCCATGGGCCGTGGAGATCATCCGCTAGGTCGAGAAGGTCGCGCACGCGGCCGGGGCCGGCACGGTGGTCTGGGCCCACCACGGCCGGTCGGGGGACGCGCGCATGGATGCGCAACCTGCGGGCCGGGGCCTCCAAGGGCGTCGTCCTCCTCACCTCGGCACTGGAGCCGACGAACCACGAGGAGTTGCACTTCTCAGCGTGCCGCTGGTGGTCGTCGACCCGGCGGGCTCCCCCGCCCTGGACGCCCCCACCATCGGCGCCGCGAACCGGCCGGGCGGCCCGGCGGCCACCGAGCACCTGCTGTCCCTCGGGCACCGGCGGATCGCCCTGATCGCCGGGCCGCCGCGGCTGCTGTGCTCCCGGGCCCGGCTGGACGGCTACCGGGCGGCCCTGGAAGGCGCCGGCATCGCCCCCGACGCGTCCCTCGTCGTCCCCGGCGACTTCCGTCCCGAGTCCGGCTTCACCGCCTGCAAGACCCTGCTCGGCCTGCCCGAGCCGCCGACGGCGGTGTTCGCGGCCTGCGACCGGATGGCCCTCGGCGCCCTCGGCGCCATCGAGACGCTGCGGCGCGGGCTGCGGGTGCCACAGGACATGAGCGTGGTGGGTTTCGACGACCTCCCGGAGGTCCGCTGGTCGGCCCCGCCGCTGACGACGATCCGCCAGCCCCTGAAGGACATGGGCCGACTGGCCGCCGTACGGTGCTCCGCCTCGCCCGCGACGAGGAACCGGGCGCCCCCCGGGTGGAGCTGGGCACCGGCCTGGTGGCCCGGTCGAGCACGGCCTCGCCGCCGTCCCGGCCCTGACCCACCCGCCCGAACCGGGAAACCCTGGCCCACGCCCTGCCCCGCGCCCGCCCGCGCCCCCGGGGTGGCACCGGGCGGGACCGGGCGGGACCGGGACCGCAACCGGGCCAGCCGGGGACGGCGGGCGCTGCGGGCCCCGGTCCCACCTCCCGGCTACCTGCGTGCCAGCGCCTGGCGCAGCGCGAAGTACGCCGGCTTCGGCTGCAACTGCTCGTCCCACGGCAGGGCCGCGCCCTCCCCCGGGAAGAACGCGGGGATCCACGAGTACTTGTCGGTGTAGTCCCAGAGGGTGACGCCCACGCAGCGGCGCACGGCCAGGCACGCCTCGGTCAGGTCTCGGTACCACTCCGCCTGCTGGGCCAGCTTCTCCTCGGTCGCCGGCAACTGCATGCGGACGTCGACCTCGGTGAGGGCGGTGTCGAGACCCAGCCGGGAGAAGCGGCGGAGGTTGTCCTCCAGGGTCGTGGGATAGCCGTACTGGAGGGCCAGATGGGCCTGCAGGCCGATGCCGTGCAGCGGGACGCCCTGCGCCTTCAGTTCCTTCGCCAGCCGGTAGTAGGCGTCGCTCTTCGGGCCGATCCCCTCGATGTTGTAGTCGTTGAGGTACAGCTTCACCCGCGGATCGGCCTGGTGCGCCCAGCGCAGCGCGTCGGCTATGTAGCCCGGGCCGAGTGTCTTGTAGAACACCGACTCGCGGTACGTCCCGTCCTCGTTGAACGCCTCGTTGACGACGTCCCACGCGAAGACCTTGCCCCGGTAGTGCCGTACCTCCGTCTGGACGTGCTTCTTCAGCACGGCCCTCAGTTCCGGGGCGGTCCACTCCCGCTCGGTGAGCCACCCGGGCAGCTGGCTGTGCCAGACCAGGGTGTGGCCGCGCACCTTCTGCCGGTTGGCCCGGGCCAGGTTCACGATCTCGTCGCCCTGGGAGAAGTCGAACACGCCCTGCTCGGGTTCGGTCGCGTACCACTTCATCCCGTTACCGGGCGTGATCTGGTCGAACTCGCTGCCGAGCAGGGCCGTGTACGGCCCGTCGGTGAGCTCGGGGTTGTCGGTGGCGCTGCCGAAGTAGCGCCCGTGGCGCTGGGCCAGGTCGGCGAGGGTGGGCTGCCGGTCACCGGCCTGCGGGTCACTCACCTGCCGGCCGCTCACCCGCCGGTCACTCGCCGGCCCGTCACTCGCCGGCCCGTCACTCGCCTGGGCGGGCGAGCCGGCCCCCAGCCCGGCGGTCACCAGGAACACGGCGACGGCGCCGGCGAGTCTGAGACGGTTCTTGCGCATGGTGCGACTCCTCACGACAGGTAGGTGGGCAGAGCCGTACGTCCGCGGCGCGTCAGCCCTTCGTGGCGCCTGCGGTGAGGCCGCCGACGAGCTGGCGCTCGGCGACCGAGTAGAAGGCGAGGGCGGGGACCATGGCCAGGACCAGGTAGGCGAAGACCTTGGCGTAGTCCGCGGAGTACTGCCCCTGGAACTGCTGCACGCCGATCGGCAGCGTCCACCACTGCGCGTCGGTGAACACCAGCAGGGGCAGGAAGAAGTTGTTCCAGCTGGTGACGACGGCGAGCACGGAGACGGTGCCGAGCGCGGGCCGCGCCATCGGCAGCAGCACCCGCCAGAAGAAGCCGAGCGGGCCGCAGCCGTCGAGCGTGGCCGCCTCCTCCAGCTCGCCGGGTATCTGCCGGAAGAAGCCGCGCAGGATGATGATGGTCATCGGCAGCCCGAACGCCGCCTGCGGGAGGATCACGCCGAGCGGGTTGTCGAGCAGCCCCAGGGACCGCAGCAGCAGGAACAGCGGCAGGGCCGCGACCGCGAACGGGAACATCAGCCCCATGGTGAACAGCGTGAACAGCAACTCCCTGCCACGGAAGGCGAACCGCGCGAACGAGAACGCCGACAGCGCCGAGACCGCGACGACGAGCACGGTCGTGCCCACCGCGATCAGCGTGCTGTTCCCGATCAGCCGCCAGAAGTCCCCCGTGGCGAGGATCCCGGTGTAGTTGGACGTCACCCACGACTCGGGCAGTCCCACGGGGTTGCGGGAGAGTTCGTCGGTGGACTTGAAGCCGGAGAGCGCGGCGTAGAGCAGGGGCACGGCCATGACCGCGCCGACGACGACCAGCACGGCGTGCAGGCCCCAGGTCTTCCCGCCCCGGCGGGACTTGCGACTGACCGTCACTTTCCGTCACCCCGCATGGTGGTGGTGGCTCCTTCGAGGTCGCGCCGGAGCACGAACCGCTGGTAGGCGAGGGCGAAGACGAGGCTGATGGCGAACATGGCCACGCTGATCGCGCTGGCGTAGCCGACCTGGTACCGCTTGAAGCCGTACTGGAACATGGTCACGGCCATGGTCTCGGAGTGGTGGTCCGGACCGCCCGCGGTGGTGACCCACACCAGGTCGAAGAGCTGGATCGACCCGATGACCGACAGGAAGACACTGATGCGCAGGGTGGGCGCCAGCAGCGGCAGGGTCACGTTGCGGAAGCGCTGCCAGGGGCCCGCCCCGTCGATGAGCGCCGCCTCCGTCAGCTCCTTCGGCACGGCCTGGAGCCCGGCGAGGTACAGCATCATGTGGAAGCCGAAGTACTTCCACATCATGACCAGGAACAGCGTCGCCATCACCGTCGACGGATCGGCGAACCACTCCCCGCCCAGCCCTTCCAGCCCGATCCGGCCGAGGACCTGGTCGGCGAAGCCGTCGTCCGGCGCGAAGATCATGCCGAACAGGATTCCGGTGATCGCCTCGGACAGGACGTACGGGGCGAAGAACAGCATCCGGTAGACCGCCCGGCCGCGCATCCGCTGGTTGAGGAGCACGGCCATGGCGAGCGCGAACGGCAGCTGCAGCGCGAGCGAGAGCACCACCAGCACCAGGCAGCGCCACAGGTCGCCGAGGAACACCTCGTCCTGGAGGAGCCGGGTGAAGTTCTCGCCGCCGATGTACTCGGAGGGCATGCCGAAGCCGCCCCACCGGAAGAACGCGGCGTACAGAGCGAACAGCATCGGCAGCAGCACGAGCCCGATGAACAGCACCAGGGCGGGCAGCTGGAAGCCGGTGGCGGTCAGCCAGTTCAGGGCGCGTCGCCGGGCCCGCCCCCGGGCCCGGTCGGCGGGGGCCGGGGGCGGCGGGCCGGTCTCGGGGCCGGTCCGCTCGCTCGGCAGGAACGTGGACGTCATCGCCGGCTACTGCTCTTCCTTCGCGGTCTTCGTGATCGACTGTGCGACCTGCCCGGGCGACATCGAGCCCGATATCAGCGCGGCGACACTGTCGTTGACCTCCTGGCCGACGGCGGGCGCGTACGCCTGGTCGAGGTAGAGCTGGAAGCCGGTGGCCTTTTTCAGCTCGGCCTGGACCGCCTTGATGTTGGGGTCGGCGATGGCGCTCTCGGCCGCCGGGACCACGGGCAGAACCCCGGTCTTCTTCACCAGCTCCCGGTCGGTGGCCTCCGAGGCGAAGAACTTCAGGAAGTCGACGGCCGCCTGCGGGGCGCCCCGGCGCAGGGCGTGTCCGCCGCCTCCGCCGAACACCTCGGTGATCGCCCCCCGGCCGCCCTCGACCGCCGGGAACGGGAAGAAGCCGAGGTCCTTGCCGAGGCCCTTGCCGGCGTCGGCCTGGACCACGGGGGCCCACTGGCCCATCAGTTCCATGGCCGCCTTGCCGTTGCCGACACTGGCGGCCTGGCCGGTGGGACTGGAGTAGGCCGCGCCGAGGAAGCCCTTCTGGAACGGCTGCAGGCCGACGAGTTCCTTCAGGTGCTCGCCCGCCTCCACGAACGGCGCGCCGGTGAAGTCCTTCTCCTCGTACGCCTTCTGCAGCGCCTCGGCACCGGCGGTGCGCATCGACAGGTACGCCCAGTAGTACATGCCGGGCCACTTCTCCTTGCCGGCCAGGGCGAGGGGCGTGATGCCGGCCGACTTGAGCTTGCGCACCGCGTCGAGGAAGCCGCTCCAGGTGGTCGGGGGCTCGCCGATGCCGGCCTTCTCGAAGTGCGCCTTGTTGTACCAGAAGCCGATCATGCCGATGTCGAACGGGACGCCGTAGGCCTTGTCGTCGATCAGGTACGGCTCCCGGGCCACCGGCAGGAGGGCGTCGCCCCAGGGCTTGGTGCGGTCCGTGAGGTCCTCCACCAGCCCGGCGTCGACCTGCTGCCGCAGCACGCCGCCGCCCCACGTGTGGAAGATGTCGGGCAGCTTCCCGGAGGAGGTCAGGGCCGTCATCTTCGACTTGTAGGCGTCGTTCTCCAACTGGACGATCTTGACCTTGACCTTGGGGTTCTGCGCCTCGAACTTGCGGGCGAGAGCGGCCCAGACACTCTTGGTGGGTTCGGTGGTGGAGATGTTCCACCATTCGATGGTGGTCGTCCCGGACGACCCTCCGTCCGAGTCCCCGCCGCATGCGGTCAGTGCCGTCATCCCCAGACCGGCCGCGGCGGAGGCCGCCAGGAAGCCGCGGCGGGACAGTGCCGGGTCGCCCATCATGCGCTCCTCGAAAGTTTCGATTGAGATCCAGAAAGCTGCGTTGATGCCGCACCCTAGAGACAGCCGGTAAACGGTGGCAACCCCTTGTACACACTCAATCTGTCAGCGATGCGAGGACCAGGGAAGGCAGCCGAAACATTCGATCGACATGACGAACCTTCCGGATCCTGCGATCACACTCGGTATCGACCTCTGAGCCGCGCGATCGACACCCCTGCCCTGCACCCGGACAGCACCACCACACGCGCTTCAACTGGCGTTTTGGATCAGACACCTGCCCCTGGCGCCGTCAGCGACGGAAGCCGGCCGCGCACACCCGTCACATCCACGGGTCACGGCATCACGCTCCGCGCACGCCGATCCGGCTGTCCCGTGATGGCCGGAACCAGCTGAGCCGCACATCGAGAGCACGTCGATGGCCACGACCGGGCGACCTGCCGAGCTTCACGGCCTCCGCTCCACCCGGCGCATGATGCGCCTGAGCGGCGTCGACTACTTCTCGACCCTCGTCTCGGCTGCCGGCCCGGCATCGCCGCCCTCGAGGCCGGGCTTCTCTCCTCGTTCGCGACCATGCCGGAGGGTCGCCGAGGAGAGCCCGCATGGCGAGACCACGATCATCTGCCGGGGCGTCCGCTCCCCTTGCGGCAGGGCACGCTGTGCGCACCGACCCTGCTGGGCTTCGGCGCCACCAACTTCCGCTGCACCGGCAGGCACCTCAGCGTCTGCCGAAGCCCCGTCGTCGCGGACGCGCCACTATCTGCCCGTACTCGACCTCGCCGGTGATCCGCACCCGCAGCACGACGGGCGCGTCCGCCGGCCGGCGCTCCTTGACCGCGGAGAAGTTCGTCACGAGCCCGGTCGTGTCGACCACGATGCCGGGCCGGGTCACGAGCTTGAGGGCACCGGCGCGCAGGTCCAGGTCGATGTGCAGACTGTCGTGCGTGATCACCGCGTCGGTGAAGTCGAGCGTCACCTCGCCCCAGGCCGACCGGATCTCCATACGCCGGGGCACCACCCATGCGTCACCGCGTCGGGTCGCTGACCCCGTCTGCTCGATCCTCACGACATCCTCGACGCCGCTGCTTCCAAGGACCTCGGGCTCGGGCAGATCCGCTGTCAGTACCGCCAGTTCCCCCACCGTCCGGGCGGACAGCGCGGCCTCCAGCCGCTCGTCGAGTTCCTCCAGGGTCAGCCGTCCGTCCCCTGCGGCGACACGCAGCACGTCCACGATCCGGTCCCGGTCCGCGTGCGAGGCCCTCACCTCGGACGATTCCCCCGTGCGCACGAGTTTCCCCACCACCACACACCCCCGATCTCCCCAGGCACAGCACCATGCCGCCCCATGACACTAACGCTATATCGCGTTATACCCAACCGGCCATCCCCCGATCGGGCCAACTGTCCGCACCCGTACCGGGCCACCGGCCGCGGCCGACCTCACCCCCTCCCCCCGACCCCCGCCACACGGACGGCTGACACTGGCCACGACATGACGGGAGGGGCCCCGCAGTGCGGAGCCCCTCCCGTCGGCCGGACCCGCAGGTCCGTCGGCAGATCAGTCCTCGTACGCGTCCAGCGGCGGACACGAGCAGACCAGGTTCCGGTCGCCGAAGGCCTGGTCGATACGGCGCACCGGCGGCCAGTACTTGTCGGCGGTCGAGACGCCGGCCGGGAAGACGGCCTCCTCACGGCTGTAGGCGTGCTCCCACTCCCCGGCGAGGGCGCCGGCGGTGTGCGGCGCACCCCGGAGCGGGTTGTCCTCGGCGGGCCACTCGCCGGAGCCGACCTTCTCGATCTCGGCGCGGATGGCGATCATCGCGTCGCAGAAACGGTCCAGCTCGGCCAGGTCCTCGGACTCCGTCGGCTCGATCATCAGCGTCCCGGCCACGGGGAACGACATGGTCGGCGCGTGGAAGCCGTAGTCGATGAGCCGCTTGGCGACGTCGTCGACGCTCACACCGGTCGCCTTGGTGAGCGGCCGCAGGTCGATGATGCACTCGTGCGCGACGAGCCCGCCGGGGCCCGTGTAGAGCACCGGGTAGTGCGGCTCCAGCCGCTTGGCGACGTAGTTGGCGCTGAGCACCGCCACCTGGGTGGCCCGCTTCAGCCCCTCGCCGCCCATGAGCCGGACGTACGCCCACGAGATGGGCAGGATGCCGGCCGAGCCCCAGGGCGCCGCCGAGACGGGACCGACGCCCGTCTCCGGGCCGGCCTCGGGCTGCAGCGGGTGGTTCGGCAGGTACGGCGCGAGGTGCTCGCGCACCGCCACCGGACCGACGCCCGGGCCGCCGCCGCCGTGCGGGATGCAGAAGGTCTTGTGCAGGTTCAGGTGCGAGACGTCGCCGCCGAAGTGCCCCGGCTTGGCGAGCCCGACCAGCGCGTTGAGGTTGGCGCCGTCGACGTAGACCTGACCGCCGGCCTCGTGCACCTGCGCGCAGATATCGGCCACGTGCTCCTCGAACACGCCGTGCGTGGACGGGTAGGTGATCATCAGCACGGCCAGTTCGTCGCGGTGCTGCTCGATCTTCGCGCGCAGGTCCTCGACGTCGATCTCGCCGTCCTCGGCGGTCTTCACGACGACGACCTTCATGCCCGCCATCACCGCGCTGGCGGCGTTGGTGCCGTGCGCGGACGACGGGATCAGGCACACGGTCCGCTGCTCGTCGCCGTTGGCCCGGTGGTACCCGCGGACGGCGAGCAGACCGGCAAGCTCACCCTGCGACCCGGCGTTCGGCTGCAGGGAGACCTTGTCGTAGCCGGTGACCTCGGCGAGCCGGTCCTCCAGCTCCCGGATGAGCGTGAGGTAGCCCGCGGCCTGCTCGGCGGGTGCGAAGGGGTGCAGCTGCCCGAACTCCGGCCAGGTGACCGGCTCCATCTCCGTGGTCGCGTTGAGCTTCATCGTGCACGAGCCCAGCGGGATCATGCCGCGGTCGAGCGCGTAGTCCCGGTCGGCCAGCCGCCGCAGGTAGCGCAGCATGGCCGTCTCGGAGCGGTGCTGGTGGAAGACCGGGTGCGTCAGGTAGTCGTCGGTGCGCAGCAGGCCGGCCGGGAGCCCGTCCTCGGTGGCGGCGTCCAGCGCCTCGATGACCCCCTCGACACCGAAGGCGGCCCACACGGCCCGCAGCTGGGCGCGGGTGGTGGTCTCGTCGCAGGCGATCGAGACATGGTCGGCGTCGACCAGGCGCAGGTTGACCCCGTTGTCCCGCGCGGCGGCCACGACCTCGGCGGCCCGGCCCGCGACGCGCACGGTCACGGTGTCGAAGAAGGAGTCGTGCACGACCTCGACCCCGCCGTTCGCGAGCCCGGCGGCCAGGACCGTGGCGTAGCGGTGGGTGCGCTGCGCGATGCCCTTCAGGCCGTCCGGACCGTGATAGACGGCGTACATGCCGGCCATCACGGCGAGCAGGACCTGCGCCGTGCAGATGTTGCTGGTCGCCTTCTCCCGGCGGATGTGCTGCTCACGGGTCTGCAGCGCGAGCCGGTAGGCCTTGTTCCCGTCGGCGTCCACGGAGACGCCGACGAGCCGCCCGGGCAGGCTGCGCGCCATCTTCTCCTTGACCGCCATGTAGCCGGCGTGCGGCCCGCCGAAGCCCATCGGCACGCCGAACCGCTGGGTCGTGCCGACCGCGATGTCCGCGCCGAGCTCACCGGGCGACTTCAGCAGCGTCAGGGCGAGCAGATCGGCGGCGACGGTGACAACCGCCCCGAGCTCGTGCGCCCGGTCGATGACGGGCTTGATGTCCCGTACGGCCCCGGAGGCGCCCGGGTACTGGATCAGGACGCCGTTGATCTCACGCTCGGCGATCTCGGCCGGGATGCCGTCGGAAAGGTCGGCGACGACGACGTCGACGCCGGTCGGCTCGGCCCGGGTCTGGATCACGGCGATGGTCTGCGGCAGCGCGTCCGCGTCGACCAGGAACAGGCCCTTCTTGTTCTTGCCCATCCGCCGCGACAGCGCCATGGCCTCGGCCGCCGCGGTGCCCTCGTCGAGCAGGGAGGCTCCGGAGGTCGGTAGTCCGGTGAGGTCGGCGACCATGGTCTGGAAGTTCAGCAGGGCTTCCAGCCGTCCCTGCGAGATCTCCGGCTGGTACGGCGTGTAGGCCGTGTACCAGGCCGGGTTCTCCATGACGTTGCGCAGGATCACCGGCGGCGTGAACGTGCCGTAGTACCCGAGTCCGATCATGGAGCCGAGGACCTGGTTGCGGTCGGCGAGCGAGCGCAGCTCGGCGATCACCTCGGCCTCGCTGCGGGCGCTCGGCAGGTCGAGGGCCTCGGCGCTCTTGATGACGGCCGGGACCGCGGCGGCCGTGAGCTCGTCCAGCGAGCCGTAGCCGACCTGCGCGAGCATCTTGGCCTGGGCCTCGTGGTCGGGGCCGATGTGACGCTGCTCGAAGGGCACTGCTTCTTCGAGCTCGGAAAGCGGAATGCGATGGGCGGTCATGGGCGGAGGCCTCCTGGTCTGGCACGACCTTCGAGGGGCACCACGGCGCGGGTACCCGGACGGCCTCCCCCTCTGTCATCTCAACCTGAGAGCTTCACCGGATCGCCCGAAGGCCTCCGGCTTTCACCGTCGGTGAGAGCGGAAGCCGACACCCGCTCTTCTTTCCAGAGTGACCTCGTCCGTGCGGTACGTGTGCCTGAGAGATTCCGGGGAGGATTTGCTCCTTCGGCGCCTCCGATGGTGTCCGGAGGACTCTCCCGCACGGGGTCAGCAGCCGTTGCCAGCGTACCAGCGAGGTCAACGCACGAACCTTCGAGTGGCCGCCTCCTCGATTGTGCCGTTTTGTAGTGCTTACGGATGAGTTGCGAGCCTGTGGAGGTCCCGTGCGTACCGACATCGATCCGCGCAACCTGATCGGCCGCAAGGCGTTCGACCGCAACGGAACCAGGATCGGCACGATCGACGAGGTCTACCTCGACGACGCCACCGGCGAACCGGAGTGGGCGGCCATACGGACCGGCCTGTTCAGCAGGGACGCGTTCGTCCCGCTGGAGCCCAGCGAACTGATCGACGGCGCCCTCCACGTCCCCTTCGAACGCGCGCTGATCAAGGACGCCCCCGACTTCGGCGTGGGCCGCCACCTCTCCCCCGAGCAGGAACTCCAGCTCTACCACCACTACGGCCTGGACATCGCAGCCCCTCCCCCGCTCCCCGATCACGAGTTCGGCAAGCTGGCTGGTTCGGACGAACGGACGACGCGATCCCCGGACGCGGCCTCGTAAGGCGTCCCCACGGGCCCGTCGACGCCGACGGGCCCGCTCTCCGACTCCTCCGGTCTTCGTAACACCAGCGGCAACGGATCCGCCGGCTCCAGCGCGGGATCGTCCACCCGGAAGGTCCGCACCCTGCCGGGCGCCGAGCCGGGCGTCTCGAAGCGCACGGTGACCCTCCCCAGCCCACTGCCCTGCACCCACCCGTGCCCGTACTCGGCGTGCCGCACATCGTGTCCCGCTGGCCAGCGCCGCTCGGCGAGCGACGGCTGCTCCTCCGCCTGCGCCACGGCGTGCTCCTCGACCGGCCCCTCGGCCACCGCCCGCTCCCCCGCGGCCTGCGCGAACAGATCCTCCTGCGTGTAGTCGGCGAGGCCGCTGACCCCGACCCCGAGCAGCCGCACCCCGCCCGTCGTGTCCACCGAGTCCAGCAGCCTGGCCGCGGCTTCCCCGATCACCCCGGGGTCGTCCGTCGGCCCCCGCAGCGTCTCGGACCGGGTGAGCGTCGAAAAGTCGTACCGCCGTACCTTCAGCACGATCGTCCGCCCGGACAGACCGGCCCCGCGCAGACGCCGTACGCACCGGTCTGCCAGCCGCTGCACCTCCAGCCCGACCCGCACCCGGTCGTGGATGTCCACGTCGTACGTGTCCTCCACGGACACGGACTTCGCCTCCCGCTCCGCCACCACGGGTCGGTCGTCCCTGGCCAGGGCCATCGCGTAGAGCCCGTGCCCGTGCGCCTTGCCCAGCAGCCGGACCAGTTCGTCCTCTCCCGCCTCGACGATCTCCTCGACCGTGGTGATCCCGGCCCGCCGCAGATGGTCACCCGTGGCCGGCCCGACGCCGGGCAGGGTGCGCACCGACATCGGCCCGAGCATCGCCCGCTCGGTGCCCGGCTCGATCACCACCAGCCCGTCGGGCTTGGCCTGCTCGGAGGCGATCTTCGCCAGCATCTTGGAGGCGGCGAGCCCGACCGATCCCGTGAGGCCGGTCGTGGCGCGGATGTCGGCGCGCAGCTGCGTACCGACCAGCCGCGCCGAGCTTTCGTCCCAGGCCACTCCCCCGGCCTCCAGGTCCACGAAAGCCTCGTCCAGGCTGAGCGGCTCCACGAGCGGCGACAGCGCCCGCAGCAGCTCCATGACGCGCTCGCTGATCGCCTTGTAGAGCCCGAAGCGCGGTACGAGATACGCGGCGTTCGGCGCGAGCCGCCTGGCCTGCCCCATGGGCATCGCCGAATGCACCCCGAAGACCCGCGCCTCGTACGACGCCGTGGCCACGACACCCCGCGGGCCGAGTCCACCCACGACCACGGCCTTCCCGCGCAGGCTCGGCTTGGACGCCTGCTCCACCGAGGCGAAGAAGGCGTCCATGTCGAGATGCAGGATCGTGGGCGCGGTTCTCACATCTCCGATGCTGCCCTACGCCACTGACAATGCCCCGCCGACCGCCCCGCTCCGCGACTACCCCGGGGGAGCAACCGCTTGCCGCCGGCGCGACGCACCCGGTCGACGCGAGCACAGCGGTCGGTACGAAGCCCCGATCGATGTGAGCAAGCCGGTCAGCGCGACGGCTCCGGCCGACGCGAGCAAGCCGGCCGGCGCAACCGCCCGGCCGATGCGAACGTGCCTGTCAGTAGAAAACACCCGGCCCGCGCGAGCCATCCGGTCGCAACACCGGCTGCCGAAACGTCCCGCCTCCTGCGATCACCGGAAGCACCGCCTCAGCGGCGGCTCATACGGCCCGGTTCCGCCGTCGCGCCAGCTCGTCCGCCGGATTGGGCCCGACCAGCGTCTCGCCGGTGTCGATCCGCTCCCCGTGCAGCTGGGACAGCGCGCTCTCGACATCCCGCCACACCACACCGACGGCGATCCCGAAGACCCCCTGCCCCCCTTGGAGCAGGGCGTGGACCTCGTCCGGCGAGGTGCACTCGTACACCGTGGCGCCGTCGGACATGAGCGTCATCCGCTCCAGGTCACGGAAACCGCGTTCCCGGAGGTGCTGCACGGCCGTGCGGATGTTCTGCAGCGACACCCCGGTGTCCAGGAACCGCTTGACGATCTTCAGAACGACCACGTCGCGGAAGCTGTACAGCCGCTGCGTCCCGGACCCGTAGGCGGGCCGCACGCTCGGCTCGACAAGCCCTGTGCGGGCCCAGTAGTCCAACTGCCGGTAGGTGATACCGGCGGCCGCACACGCCGTAGGACCGCGATAGCCGATCTGCTCGGACGCCATGGACGTCGTCCCTCCGCTGCTCGGCACGGCCGTCGGTCGCTGCGGAGCGTGATCGGCCGCGTCGCCGGGCTGGGGATATCCCCCGCTCGCGCGGAGCCGTGAGCCGGGGGGAGGGTACGGACCGCTCGCCCTGAGACTGCGCTCGGGGCCGCCCCCAGCCGTACCGTCGCCGCTGCTTCTCACGCCGACCTCCGTCCTTGACCTGCCTTCTCGACGGTAGGCAGTCACCAGGGGTGCGTCAACGATCGCCACACTCGCCACGCCGAGTGATAATCACCCTAAGAGTGGTTTCCCGTGCCCCACCGCGGGGAAAGGCTAGCCGAATGAGCTCGGCGCGACCCGTGTGACGCTCTCACTCGCCACCGGCACATGCGGGCATTTCACCCGTCACAACGCGTCGGCGGCCCTGCCGCGGACCACATCGTCCGCCGGGCCGCCCCTTCGCCTCACCGACCGCTTCTGCTCCCGGCCCCCTCCTGTCGGGACCCGCGGTTCACTGGCTGCTGGTGCCGAAGTCCTCCGGAGAGATCTGGTCGAGGAACTCGCGGAACTTCTCCACCTCGTCCTCCTGCTCGTCCGGGATCGCGATACCGGCGTCGTCGAGCACCGTGTCACTGCCGTAGATCGGCGTACCGGTGCGCAGCGCGAGCGCTATGGCGTCGGACGGGCGGGCGCTCACCTCGACTCCACTGGCGAAGACCAGCTCCGCGTAGAAGACGCCCTCACGCAGGTCCGTGATGCGCACTTCCGTGAGCTCCTGGCCGACGGCCTCCAGCACGTCCTTGAACAGATCGTGGGTCAGCGGCCGCGCGGGAGCCATGCCCTGCTGGGCGAAGGCGATCGCCGTCGCCTCCCCCGGCCCGATCCAGATGGGAAGGTAACGGTCGCCTCCCACTTCACGCAGCAGCACGATCGGTTGGTTGGAGGGCATTTCGACCCGGACACCTACGACATCGAGCTCGTTCACACAGCAACCCTAGGCCGTGCTCGGGATGTTTGGGTAGTCGGGCCGGGATCGGGCGCCTGATCCGGCCCCCGCGCGGCCCGCCGCTCAGGGCAGCCGTACCCCGAGTGCCGTCTGGACCAGCGCGGCGTGCAGCCGCACCGTGAGCCCCGCCAGCTCCTTCGTGCGCGCCTCCGCATGAGCCCTGGTCTGCGGGTTCCGGTGCCGCTTGAGCGGAGCCACCACCTGGTCCACCAGCCCGGCCTCACGGTCGGCCGCGGCCTTCATCGCCCGCAGATGCCGCGGCTCGATCCCGAACCGCCCGAGCTCGACGACGAGCGAGGCCACCGTGACCGCCTCGGCGTCGTACGCGCCGTCCTCCAGTGGAGTGAGCAGCCCGTACGACTCCCACTCCTCGAGCTCCTGCTCGTCGATGCCGGCCGCGGCGAGCAGCTCCGCCCGCCCGATCCTGGCCACCGTGGGCCCCTCGGGGGCCTCGGGCACGGGTTCGCCGTCCCGCTGGCGGCCCAGTACGGGCAGCTGGACGGCCTCACCGCGCTCCATCGCCTCCAGATGCTCGCGGATCACCTTCAGGGGCAGATAGTGGTCCCGCTGCATCCTCAGGACGTGACCGAGGCGCTCGACGTCGTGGGCGCTGAACTTGCGATACCCCGAGGGGGTCCGCTGCGGCTCGATGAGCCCCTCGGCCTCCAGGAAACGGATCTTGGAGATGGTGACCTCGGGGAACTCGTCGCGCAGGACGTTCAGCACCGTGCCGATGCTCATCAGCCCACTGTCCGTGGCGGCGGTACCGTGTCCGGCACCGCCGCTCGGTGTTCGAAGCATGGACCTTCCCTGACGGACGGACCTTCGCTGGGCCTCCCCGGGCGGACCCGGGTCAGTAGCCCCGCTGGCTCGCGTAGAAGACCAGCCGGTACTTGCCGATCTGCACCTCGTCGCCGTTGTTCAACGCGACCTGGTCGATCCGCTCGCGGTTCACGTACGTGCCGTTCAGGCTGCCCACGTCGGCCACCGTGAACGAGCCGTCCTGGCCGCGACGGAACTCCACGTGCCGCCGGGAGACGGTCACGTCGTCCAGGAAGATGTCGCTCTGCGGGTGACGTCCGGCCGTGGTCAGGTCGCCGTCGAGCAGGAAGCGGCTGCCCGAGTTCGGCCCGCGGCGCACGACCAGGAGCGCGGAACCCAGGGGCAGCGCGTCCACGGCGGCCTGCGCCTCAGGGGACAGTGTGGGCATCGGCGTCTGGCCGGTGGTCTCGCTGTCGTAGGCCTCGAGACCCGAGATGGAGATCGTGGAGGTCGTCTCGGACGGGCGCTCCGGCGTCGCGCCGGGCCGCAGCGGCGCGCCGCAGTTGGAGCAGAAGCGGCTGTTCTCCGCGTTGCGGTTACCGCACCTCGTACACACCAGGGCCGACATCGGATCCTCCTGCCGCGGCTGCTCACCCGGAGCGTGGGACGCATACGGGTCGGAAAACCCTCCACCCGCACCTGAGGCTGACGGTTGGCCGAAACCTATGCCGCCGGACTGCGCAGGGTCAACCGACGGCGCGCCCTGACCTCCGGAGATGTCACCACCCGGACCAGCGACCTGGTCGCGGAAGAGCGGCCGCTGGCCTTCCGCGTCAGGCTGTGCGCGATGGCGAGCGGTGGCATTGCTGTCGCTGCCCTCTCGCGCGCTCTTGCCGAACAACTTCGCAAACAACTTCACGGGCGATTCCCCTTGACCGAAACAGACCCGCCCGTGGGGCAGGACGAACCCTGACTGAACACTCTGGCCGACCCGGACATCCTGACAACGTCCGTCTGCACCAGACAGTTTCCACCACGCACCACCCATTCGGTGCGCCGACCCCCCGCAACCTCATGCCCTCGCCGGACGTCGCCCATGCACCCCCGGTTCACTGCGAGGACGACCGAGCGTAGTCAGGCCGCTTCGCCGCTCGCAAGGCGTCCACGACGATCTTCGTCGATCGCTCGACGGTCACGGTGGCCTGTTCCTTCTCGAGAGTCTGCACCACGCCTCCGGGGATGTTGAGCGCTGGCTCGAGGTCCTGCGGCTTGCCGATGACCTTGAAACGATAGGGCGCGTTGATCTTGTTCCCGTCGACGCTCACACCCTTGCCGGAATCCGCGAGATACGTGCCGGCGACCACGCGTACGCCGTTCACCTGGATCGCCTCGGCACCCGCCGCGCGCAGCTCCTGGATCGCGTCGAGCAGCATGTCCGCCTCGACCGTCCCCTTCGTGTCCTCGATGGTCATGGTGATGCCGGGCCCCTGCGCGGCGACCGTACCCGCCAGGATGCCGAGTTGCCGCTCCTTCTCGATCGTCTGCTTCCGGGCCTCCTCGGCCTGGTCCGAACTGTTCTCCAGCTCGTCCCGCTGCTTCTCGAGCCCCTGCTTCTCGTCCTCAAGACGCTGAGTACGGTCGTCCAGTTCATCGAGGATGCGGACCAGATCCTCCTGGCGCGCACCGCGCAGGGCGCTGTCGCCGTCACTGTTCGACGCCACCTGCACGGCCAGACCGAAGCCGAGGCCGAACAACAGCAGCGCGACGATGAGTTGGGCGCGTGTGACACGCGGCGGCCACAACCCCTGCACCAGGCGCTGCCGCCCGGTCAGCCGAGGCTCGGCCTCTGCATCCGCCTTCGGCACGGACGCGGGTTCAGACCCGGGTGCGGACGCGGGGCGGGGCGCGGTTCCGGGCCCGGCCTGCGGGGTCTCCCGCGCGGCGGGCACCGGGGCGGACACCTCCATCGGCAGTTCCTTGCGCAGCCGGTTCGCGGCGTCACCGCTCCCGGCGCCACTCCCGTCGGACCGGCCCGCGCGCGTGTCGTCCCGCTCCTCGGGACGCGTCTCGTCGTGCTCGCTCATCGGCCTCACGCCCGGAACACGTGCCGGCGGATCGCCGCGGCGTTGGAGAAGATGCGGATGCCGAGCACGACCACCACACCCGTGGACAGCTGGGCCCCGACGCCCAGCTTGTCCCCCAGGAACACGATCAGCGCGGCCACGACGACGTTCGACAGGAACGACACCACGAAGACCTTGTCGTCGAAGATCCCGTCGAGCATGGCCCGCAGCCCCCCGAAGACTGCGTCCAGAGCCGCCACGACGGCGATCGGCAGGTAAGGCTCGACCACCGCCGGAACCTCAGGCCGGACCAACAGGCCGGCCACGACTCCCACGACGAGGCCCAGTACGGCGATCACGATGTGCCCTTCTCGCTCTTCTCAGTGCTCGGCTGTGCTGTTCGTACGATCACGCTCGGCGCGGCAGGCAGCCGGAGGTCGTCCTCCACGGAGATGCCTGTCCTGATGCCGTAGCTCTCCTGCAGCGCGGCCAGGTACAACCCGTCCGCACTGTCCTGGAACCGTGTGCTCAGCCGCTGCCCGTCCCCCACCGCGAGCACCGTGTACGGCGGCACCAGCGGCTTGTTGTCGACCAGTATCGCGTCTCCGGCGGCCCTGATCGCGGACAGCGCCGTCAGCCGCTGCCCGTTGATGGAGATCGCCTCGGCCCCCGACTCCCACAGCCCGTTGACCACGCGCTGCATGTCGCGGTCACGCACCCGGCCGGTGTCGGAGAATCCGGAGCTGCCGCGCGGATTTCCGTCACCGCCGGTGCCGGCTTCCTTGGCGTCGTTGACCACGAGCTTCACACCGGGACCGTGCACCGCGACGGACCCGGACAGGATGCCGACGAGCTCCGATTGAGCGCTGCCGCCGCTGTGCTTCAGCGCCTCGCGCTGGCGCGCGCCGACGTCCTCGCGCAGCTCGTCGACCGTGTCCTCCAGCCGGTCCGCCGCCTCGGTCTCCCGGTCGATGCGGTCGATCAGCTCCTCGCGCTCCTTGGCGACGACGGGAGCGGCGACCCGCGCCTGGGCCGCTCCCACGGTCACGACCAGGGCCGCGAGCACCAGGCCGGCCGCGAGCCCCAGCTTCGCCCGGAGGGTCTTCGGCATGCCGCCGTCCCCCGCGGCCTTCTTGCGCGCGGCGGCTTCGGCGTAGCCGTCGTCGAGACTGTGGTCCATGACGTTGGTGATCAACGACATGGACGCATCCGGGCGCCGGGGCCGCGTGGGTGTGCTCCGAATGGGGGGTTGCTGCGGCATGCCGCACATCGTCGCACGTCGCGGGCACTACCTCCGAACGGCCCCACCGGCGTGCCGGACAGGCCCCGTTGGGGACACTTGTCCGGCACGCACGCGTGCAGGCGGTATTACCGGCCGGCGCTGTCCACGACCGCCGACCACTCGTCCAGCAGGGCCTGTGCGGAGGCGTCGTCCGGGCCCTCGGCCCACAGGTGGGTGACGGCCTCGGCCGGGTCGGGCAGCACCATGACCCAGCGGCCGTCGGTCTCGACCACCCGCACGCCGTCCGTAGTGTCCACGAAACGGTCACCGGCCGCCTCGACGACCCGCCGCATCACGAGCCCCTTGACGGCCCACGGGGTCGCCAGGTCGCGCTTGAGGACGTGCGCCCGCGGGATCCGCGCGTCGATCTGGCTCAGCGTGAGCTGCGTCCGGGCCACCAGACCGATGAGCCGCACGAAGGCCGCCGTGGCGTCGTACACGCTGCTGAACTCGGGGACGATGAAGCCGCCCTTGCCGTCGCCGCCGAAGATCGTCCCTTCCTCACCGCCCACGCGCGTGAGGTCGTCGGGAGAGGTCGTCGTCCACTCCACCTGGGTCCCGTGGTACGCCGCCACCTGCTCGGCGATCCGCGTCGTGGTCACCGGCAGGGCGACCCGGCCGCTGCGCCGCTCGGCGGCGACCAGGTCCAGCATGACCAGCAGCGCCCGGTCGTCCTCGATGATCCGGCCCTTCTCGTCCACGAGGGAGAGCCGTTCACCGACGGGGTCGAACCGCACGCCGAACGCGGCTCCCGAGGACGCCACGATCTCCCCGAGCCGCACCATGCCCGACCGCCGGATGTCGGCCGTCTCGGTGGGCCTGGACTCGTCGAGACCGGGGTTGATCGTCAGGGAGTCGACGCCGAGCTTGCCGAGCAGGCTCGGCAGCACGAGACCGGCGCTTCCGTTGGACGCGTCGACGACGACCTTGAGCCCGGACTCCGCGATCCCGGTCGTGTCCACGTTCCGCAGCAGCGACCCGGTGTAGGAGTCGAAGACGCTGGCGGGGAAGTGGAGGTCACCGATCTCGCCGGGGAAGGCGCGCCGGTACTCCTGCCGCGCGAACACCCGGTCCAGCTTCCGCTGGCTGCCCTGCGACAGGTCGGCGCCCTGGCTGTCGAAGAACATGATGTCGACGGAGTCCGGCACACCGGGCGTCGTCCGGATCATGATCCCGCCGGCACTGCCGCGTGCGGTCTGCTGACGCGCCACGGGCAGCGGCACGTTCTCCAGGTCCCGCACGTCGATGGCGCTGGCCTGGAGCGCGGAGATCACCGCCCGCTTCAGCGCACGGGCACCACGCGAGTGGTCGCGGGCCGTGGTGACGGTCGAGCCCTTCTTCAACGTCGTGGCATAGGCACCCGCGAGCCGCACGGCCAGTTCCGGCGTGATCTCGACGTTCAGGATTCCGGAGACGCCCCGGGCACCGAAGAGGTGCGCCTGTCCCCTCGACTCCCAGATGACCGAGGTGTTGACGAATGCACCGGCCTCGATGGTCTTGAACGGGTAGACCCGCACATTGCCCTGCACGATCGATTCTTCACCGATCAGGCACTCATCACCGATGACCGCCCCGTCCTCGATCCGCGCCGCACGCATGATGTCGGTGTTCTTTCCGACCACGCAGCCGCGCAGATTGCTGTGGGGGCCCACGTAGACGTTGTCGTGAACGACGGCCTTGTGCAGGAAAGCACCGCTCTTGACGACGACATTGGAGCCCACGACGGTGTGCTCACGGATTTCGGCGCCGGCTTCGACCTTGGCGTAGTCGCCGATGTAGACGGGCCCGCGCAGCACGGCGTCCGGGTGCACCTCGGCCCCCTCGGCCACCCACACACCGGGCGAGATCTCGAATCCGTCGATGTCGACGTCGACCTTGCCCTCGAGCACGTCGGCCTGGGCCTTCACGTAGCTCTCGTGCGTGCCGACGTCCTCCCAGTAGCCCTCGGCCACGTAGCCGTAGACGGGCTTGCCTTCCTTCATCAGCTGCGGGAACACATCGCCGGACCAGTCGACGGGCACATCGGGGTCGACGTAGTCGAAGACCTCGGGCTCCATCACGTAGATGCCGGTGTTCACCGTGTCGGAGAAGACCTGGCCCCAGGTGGGCTTCTCGAGGAAGCGCTCCACCTTGCCTTCCTCGTCGACGATGGTGATGCCGAACTCCAAGGGGTTGGGCACACGGGTCAGACAGACCGTGACCAGCGCGCCCTTTTCCTTGTGGAAATTGATCAGCTCGGTGAGGTCGAAATCGGTCAGCGCATCGCCGGAGATGACGAGGAAGGCATCGTCCTTCAACGCCTCTTCAGCGTTCTTGACGCTTCCGGCGGTACCGAGTGGCTTCTCCTCATTGGCATAGGTGAGCTCCATTCCGAGCTCTTCGCCGTCACCGAAGTAGTTCTTGACGAGCGAGGCCAAGAACTGGACAGTCACGACTGTTTCATTGAGCCCATGCCTTTTGAGCAGCCGCAGAACGTGCTCCATGATCGGGCGGTTGGCCACAGGCAGGAGCGGCTTGGGCATGCTTGAGGTCATGGGACGAAGGCGTGTGCCTTCGCCTCCGGCCATCACGACGGCCTTCATGTCGGAAGCGTCCTCCTCGAAGAGACGACGGTCTAGCCGACTTCCCCCGCGAGGATTCTCCCGCACTTTTCGACCACGGGCCATCGCACCGCGCTGGGCGGAGGAATCCGCGAGTTCAATCGGTCTTGGCGTCCGCACGGACCAGGCGGCGGACTTGTACCACGTAGAGGACTCCTGCCCACCAATACAGCGTTGTACCCCATCCGGCGAACGCCCATCCGAAAATAGCAGCCAGTGACGAGATCCAACCACTTCCGTCACTGAGCAGGAGCAGGGGGAAGGCATACATCAGGTTGAACGTGGCGGCCTTCCCCAGGAAGTTCACCTGCGGCGGCGGATAGCCGTGCCGGCGGAGGATGCCCACCATCACCAGCAGAACCAGCTCCCTCGCCAGAAGTACGCCGGTCAACCACAGGGGCAGAATCTCACGCCATGTGAGACCGACCAATGTCGAGAGAATGTAAAGCCGGTCGGCCGCGGGGTCGAGAAGCCGGCCCAGACTGCTGATCTGGTTCCAGCGCCGCGCGAGCTTGCCGTCCAGGTAGTCACTGATGCCGCTCAGCGCCAGCACCAGGAGGGCCCAGCCGTCACTCTTGGGGCCACCGAACTCGGGCCTCAGGATCAGCCACAGGAAGAGGGGCACGCCGACGAGCCGCGCCATGCTGAGGATGTTCGGGATGGTGAGCACACGGTCCGTCTGGACGCGAGTCTCCTGAACCTCCACCCGGGTGCCTCCTGGGGAAACGTGCCAACGATGCCCCCTGACCTTACCTCAACGCAAAAAAGCTCCGGCTCTCGGGCTGCGATGCCCAAGAGCCGGAGCTCTAAAAGGAGTTCCGGCGGCGTCCTACTCTCCCACAGGGTCCCCCCTGCAGTACCATCGGCGCTGTAAGGCTTAGCTTCCGGGTTCGGAATGTAACCGGGCGTTTCCC
>NZ_JBITSK010000024.1:0-84938 GCF_044540565.1 Streptomyces sp. NPDC085931 | reverse complement strand
CCTCCGTGCGGTGAAGATTCGACACCTCCACCACACACGGAGGCCTTCGCCATGATCAAGCCCGTCTGGCGTTAACAACGCTCGTGATCAATACAGCTAGTCGCCGCCGCCCCCTCCGCCGCCGTCCCCGCCGCCGCCGTCGCTGCCGCCTCCGCCCCCGTCGCCGCCGTCGCCGCCGTCGCTGCCCCAGCCGTCGCCGCCGCCGGGTTCGTTGTCGTCACGGTCGCGGCCGAGGTTGCTGAACCAGGGGCGGTCCCAGAGGTCCTCGTCCGTCTCCTGGCGGCGTCTCACCGCGCGGAACCTGGCCAGGCCCGTGGTGTCGCCCAGGCCGAAGGACACGGCGACCGCGTGGGCCATGACGGCGTCCAGGGGGTCGGGGCTCTCGTGGCGCACGTCGGCCAGCGGCAGCAGCACCGAGCCGGGCGGCGGGCCGGGCCACCGGGAGGGGCGGGTCAGCAGGGCGACGCGCTGGTCGTCGCGGAGCAGCCACGAGCTGTCGGCCTTCTCGCGGCGCAGCGTCCAGACCCGGTCGGGCAGGCGGATCTCGACCCAGCTCTTGGACTTGCGCGCCTTCTTGCGCAGTTCGAGCCGTGCGGAGAGGTCGCCGACGTACAGGACCAGGCCGCCCGACCGGTCGGCGCTGTCGGGGCGGTAGCCGTACGGTGCGCGCAGCCGTACGGCGGGGGCGTGCGGGCCCCAGACGTCCACGCGGATCGAGCGCCGGTCCACGGCGACGGTGACCGGTCCGGCGGGACCGGGCGCGCTGCGGCGCGCGATCCACAGGGGCACGCCCTCCGCCCGGGCCCGCGCGGCGAGGGCGGCCACGTGGTCCGGCCCTCCGCACCTGCGTACCGCCAGCTCGCCCAGGGCCCGGGCGAAGTCGGCGGCGTGACGGGTCCTCAGCGGGGTGGTGGTGCCGGTCACGCGGGTGACCGGGACGAGGCCGGGGCCCTGCGGCAGCGCTCCCAGAGGGCGTTCGCTGCCCCCGCCGCCGAGCCAGCGGTCCCGCAGGAACGCCTCCGCCATGGCGGCGAGGTTCAGCTCGTCCAGCGGGGTCCTTCTGCCGCCCCTGCGGAGTGCGTCCTCACCGAGGTGCACCGTCCGCGCGAACGGGTTGCGGGACTGTTCCGCGTACAGCACCTGGTCCATGTCTGCCCCCTGGTGATCCGGCTGCTGTGGGGGTAGACCGTTTCGGCCCCGGCGCGGTTCCCGGGCCGGGACGGCGACACGGCGAAGGCCCGGCACCCCTCGTCGGGGTGCCGGGCCTTCGCTCGGGCTCGGCCGGGCCGACGCCGTCAGCGCAAGCCGTCAGCCGTCAGCCCTCAGCCGTCGTGCCTCAGTGGGAGTGGCCGTGGCCGTGGCCCGCGGCGGCCGGCTCCTCCTCTTCCTTCTTCTCGACGACCAGGGTCTCGGTCGTGAGGAGGAGGGAGGCGATGGAGGCGGCGTTCTCCAGGGCGGAGCGGGTGACCTTGACCGGGTCGATGACGCCGGCCTTGATCAGGTCGCCGTACTCGCCGGTGGCGGCGTTGTAACCGCTGCCCTTGTCGAGCTCGGCGACCTTGGAGACGATGACGTAGCCCTCCAGGCCGGCGTTCTCGGCGATCCAGCGCAGCGGCTCGACGGCGGCCTTGCGGACCACGGAGACACCGGTGGCCTCGTCGCCGGTCTTGTCGAGGTTGCCCTCGAGGACCTTGACGGCGTGGACCAGGGCGGAGCCACCACCGGAGACGATGCCCTCCTCGACCGCGGCGCGGGTCGCGGAGATGGCGTCCTCCAGACGGTGCTTGCGCTCCTTGAGCTCGACCTCGGTGGCGGCACCCACGCGGATGACGCACACGCCGCCGGCCAGCTTCGCGAGGCGCTCCTGGAGCTTCTCGCGGTCCCAGTCGGAGTCCGTGGTCTCGATCTCGGCCTTGATCTGGGCGACGCGGCCCTGCACGTCGTCCTTGCTGCCGGCACCGTCGACGATCGTGGTGTCGTCCTTGGTGACGGTGACGCGGCGGGCGGAGCCGAGGACGTCCAGGCCGACCTGGTCGAGCTTGAGGCCGACCTCCTCGGAGACGACCGTGGCGCCCGTGAGGACGGCCATGTCCTGCAGCATCGCCTTGCGGCGGTCGCCGAAGCCGGGGGCCTTCACCGCGACGGCGTTGAACGTGCCGCGGATCTTGTTGACGACCAGGGTCGACAGGGCCTCGCCCTCGACGTCCTCGGCGATGATCAGCAGCGGCTTGGAGGCGTTGGCCTGGATGACCTTCTCCAGCAGCGGCAGCAGGTCCGCGATGGCGGAGATCTTGCCCTGCGTGATGAGGATGTACGGGTCGTCCAGGACGGCTTCCATGCGCTCCTGGTCCGTCACGAAGTACGGCGACAGGTAGCCCTTGTCGAAGGCCATGCCCTCGGTGAAGTCCAGCTCGAGACCGAAGGTGTTGGACTCCTCGACGGTGATGACACCGTCCTTGCCGACCTTGTCCATCGCCTCGGCGATGAGCTCGCCGACCTGCTGGTCCTGGGCGGACAGCGCGGCGACGGCGGCGATGTCGGACTTCTCGTCGATCGGGCGGGCCGAGGCGAGCAGGTCCTCGGAGACGGCCTTGACGGCGGCGTCGATGCCCTTCTTCAGGGCGGCCGGGGAGGCGCCGGCGGCGACGTTCTTCAGGCCCTCGCGCACGAGCGCCTGGGCGAGCACGGTCGCGGTGGTCGTACCGTCACCCGCGATGTCGTTGGTCTTGGTCGCCACCTCCTTGACCAGCTGGGCACCGAGGTTCTCGTACGGGTCCTCGATCTCGACCTCGCGGGCGATCGTGACACCGTCGTTGGTGATGGTGGGGGCGCCGAACTTCTTGTCGATGACGACGTTGCGGCCCTTGGGGCCGATCGTCACCTTGACCGTGTCGGCAAGCTTGTTGACGCCGCGCTCGAGGGCGCGACGGGCGTCCTCGTCGAACTTCAGGATCTTCGCCATGGGAGCGTGAGCCCTCTTCCGGAATGTGGGATAACGGCAACTGCGCCCCGGGCGCCCGGCTTCTTAGCGATCGCGGGGGCCAGGGGCGCAGTCAAAGCAAGGTGCTTGCGGTGAATTACTTCTCGATGATCGCGAGCACGTCGCGGGCCGAGAGGACGAGGTACTCCTCGCCGTTGTACTTCACCTCGGTGCCGCCGTACTTGCTGTAGAGCACGACGTCGCCGACGGAAACGTCGAGCGGAAGACGGTTGCCGTCCTCGAAGCGGCCCGGGCCCACGGCCAGGACGACGCCCTCCTGGGGCTTCTCCTTGGCGGTGTCCGGGATGACCAGGCCAGAGGCGGTGGTCTGCTCGGCGTCGAGCGGCTGGACCACGATGCGGTCCTCGAGCGGCTTGATGGCAACCTTGGAGCTGGTGGTCGTCACGATCCGACCTCCCCCTTCGGAGATCTCACGGGGTTAACTGTCTGAGGTGGCGACCAGGTGGATCCGTCGTCGCGGGTGCCGGACCTGCCCGTCGCTGTGTTGGCACTCTCCTGTGTCGAGTGCCAGAGCCGAGACTATGACCGTGATTAGCACTCGGTCAAGCGGACTGCTAATCCACCGCGGCGCGTCGGCCAGGAGTTTCCGTCCGTGAGGTCCGCCGCGCCTACAGGTGGTCCTCCAGCCGCCCCACCCGCAGGCCCTTCCCCTCGATCTCCCGCAGCAACCCCGCCGTCCGTTCCGTCAGGGTCAGGGAGGCGTCCCCCGACGGCACCGACACGATGTCGCCGGCGCGCAGCCCGGGCTCGCCGCGGGTGAACGTCAGGTCGCCGTCGGCGCCCAGGGACGCGCGCCACAGCACGACCGCCGTGATGCCGCAGTCGGCGGCGGCGCGCAGGGTCGTGGTGTCGTAGGTGCCGTAGGGCGGGCGGAAGAGGCGGGGGCGGATGCCGAAGCGGGCGTGGAGCTTGTGCTGCTGGCCGCAGATCTCGGCGCGCTGGCCGGCGTAGGGCAGGCCGCGCAGGGCCGGGTGGTCCAGGGTGTGGTTCTGCAGGGACGCGCCGACCGCGCGCAGCCGGGCGAAGTGGCCGTAGCCGGGGCCCACGACGCTGTCGGTGAGGAACATGCTGACCGGCAGGCGCCGGGCGCGGACCAGGGCGACGAAGCGGGGGTCGCGTTCGGCGCCGTCGTCGTAGGTGAGGAAGACGACCGGGTCGCGGGTGGGGACGCGGTCGACGACGGGTGGCAGGCGGCGGGCGGCCGGGGCCGGGTCCCGGGCCCGGTCGTCGGCGGCGGCGGGCGGCCGCTCCCCCGCCGGGTCCGCGCAGCCGGCCGACAGGACCAGCAGCGCGCAGAGCAGGGCGGCGGCCGGCCGCCTCACAGGTAGTCCTCCAGCCGCCCCACCGCGTAGCCCTCGGCCGTGACCTTGTTCAAGAAGCGGCGGATCATGTCCGGCATGGTGCCCTTCCACTCCGCGGGGCCCCGGAAGTGCGTGAGGACGATGTCGCCCGGGCGCAGTTCGCGGTCCGCCTCGCGGTACTCCCAGCGGTCGGCGAAGACCTCCTCGTTCCAGAGCGGCACGTGGGTGATCCCGCAGGCCTTGGCGGCGCGCAGGGTCGCGCGGTTGTAGCTGCCGTAGGGCGGGCGGAAGAGGGCGGGGCGCTTGCCGAAGCGCTTCTGCATATAGCGCTGCATGCCGCAGATCTCGCGCTTCTGGGCGCGGTAGGACAGGCCGGGCAGATAGGGGTGGTGCAGGGTGTGGTTGTTCAGCACCACGCCTCTGGCCTGCATCTTCTTGAAGTAGCGGGGGTCGTCCTTGACCAGGTAGCCGCTGAGGAACGCGGTGTAGGGGACGTCCAGGTCGCTCATCATCCGCAGGAACGTGCGGTCCTTCTCGGCGCCGTCGTCGATGGTGAGGAAGACGACCTTGTCCCGGGTGGGGATCCGGGTGAAGACGGGTGGGAGACCGGACCGCCGGTGGCCGGCCACCTGGAAGCCCTTGCGGGTCTTGATCCTGGGCTTGCGCTCGGGGGCCGGCGGGGCGGCCAGCGGAACCCTCTTCAGCTCCCAGCGGTGCGCGGCGGCGACCCGGGCGGCGTGCGCGGCGCGCAGTTTGGAGGCGTAGGAGTCGAGTGCGCGGGCCGGGGGCGCGTCGAGGGGCTGCTGTCCGCCGGCCGGGGTGACCTGGTCGCTGCCCCCGCCCTGCGCACAGCCCGAGGCGATGGCGGCGAGGGCGAGCACGGCCAGGCCGATCCGTGCACCGCCAAAGGCCCGGCTTTTGTCATCTTGTACGACTGCTCGCATGGTGCCGGATCCTCGCAGCCCGCCCGGGCGACCCCGCCCCGACACAGCGACCGCCGCACCCGCGTCCCCCGACCGGCCCACACACACCGCCCCGTCACGCCGTGCCCGACAATGACCGGGTGAACGACCTCGCCCTCCTCCTCACCCCCGAAGGCCGCGCCCTCCTCGACGAGGTGCGCGACACCGACCCGGCGCGGGAGCTGGCCGTCGCGACCCGGCTGCGGCGCGAGCACCCCGCCGAGCTGGTCTCGGCGGCGCTCGGGCAGGCGCGGCTGCGGCAGCGGGCGGCGGTGAAGTTCGGCGCCGAGGACGCGGGGCGGATGTTCTTCACGCCGAACGGGGTGGAGCAGTCGACGCGGGCGAGCGTGGCGGCCTACCGGGCGCGGCGCCTGGCCGACTCGGGTGTGACCTCGGTGGCCGACCTGTGCTGCGGCATCGGCGGCGACGCCATCGCGCTGGCCCGCGCCGGGATCCGGGTGCTGGCCGTGGACCGCGACCCGCTCACGGCCGCGGCGGCCCGGGCGAACGCCGGCGCGCTGGGGCTGGCGGACCTGATCGAGGTCCGGGAGGCGGACGTCACGCAGGTGGACACGGCCGGTTACGACGCCGTCTTCGTCGACCCGGCGCGGCGCGGCGGGCGGGGCCGGGTCTTCGACCCCGAGGCCTACTCGCCCCCGCTGTCCTGGGCGGTGTCGGCCGCGCGCCGGGCCCCGCACGCGGCGCTGAAGGTCGCCCCGGGCATCCCGCACGAGGCGGTCCCGGAGGAGGCCGAGGCCGAGTGGATCTCCGACGGCGGGGACGTGAAGGAGGCGGTGCTGTGGTTCGGCACCGAGCCGGGCGCCGTCCGGGCCACCCTGCTGCCGGGCCCCCGCACCCTGCTCTCCCGCGGCCTGCCCGACCCCGGTGTCCGCCCGCCCGGCCGCTATCTCTACGAGCCCGACGGCGCCGTCATCCGCGCCCATCTGGTGGCCGAGGTCGCCGACCGGGTGGGCGGCGGCCTCCTCGACGCGACCATCGCGTACGTCACGGCCGACACCCTGCGGCCGACGCCGTACGCCACCGCCTACGAGATCACCGACCATCTGCCCTTCAACGTCAAGAGGCTGAAGGCCCTGCTGCGGGAGCGCGAGGTCGGCACGCTGACGGTGAAGAAGCGGGGCTCGGCGGTCGAGCCGGAGGAACTGCGCAGGAAGGTCAAGCCGCAGGGTCCGCACGCGGCGACGGTGTTCCTGACCCGGGTCGCCGGGGCCCCGGCCATGCTGATCGGGCACCCGGCCTGACGGTCAGGACTGCTCCGCCGCCCGCCGCAGCAGCAGCGCCCGCTCCCGTGCGTTGCGGGTGAGGTCTGCCGCCCGCTCGAATTCCGTCCGGGCCTCGGCGGCCCGGCCGAGGCGGGCCAGCAGGTCGCCGCGGACGCTGGGCAGCAGGTGGTAGTCGCGCAGGGCCGGGTCGGCGGCGAGGGCGTCGACCAGGGGCAGGGCGGCGCCGGGCCCCTCGGACATCGAGACGGCCACCGCCCGGTTCAGCTCCACGACCGGCGACGGGGAGCGGGCGGCCAGCAGCCCGTAGAGGGTGGCGATGCGCCCCCAGTCGGTCTCCTCGTAGGTGTGGGCGTGCGCGTGGCAGGCGGCGATGGCGGCCTGCAGGGTGTACCGGCCCGGGGCGCCGGAGGAGGCGGCCTCGGCCCGGCCCAGCGCGTCGATGCCGCGGGCGATGAGCATGCGGTTCCAGCGGGACCGGTTCTGGTCCTTGAGCAGGACGGGTTCGCCGGAGGGGCCCGTGCGGGCCGCCGTGCGGGAGGCCTGCAGCTCCAGGAGTGCGGCCAGTCCGTGCACCTCGGACTCCTTCGGCATGAGCCCGGCGAGCACCCGGGCCAGCCGCAGGGCGTCCTCGCACAGGGACGGGCGCAGCCAGTCGTCGCCGGCCGTGGCGGCGTACCCCTCGTTGAAGATCAGGTAGATGACGTCGAGCACCGAGCCGAGACGGGCCTCGCGGTCGGGTCCGCAGGGCACCTCGAAGGCGATGTTCTTCGTGGCCAGGGTGCGTTTGGCGCGCACGATCCGCTGGGCGACGGTCGGCTCGGGGACCAGGAAGGCCCGGGCGATCTCCGCCGTGGTCAGTCCGCCCAGCAGACGCAGCGTGAGGGCGGTGCGGGCCTCGGTGGACAGGACCGGGTGGCAGGCGGTGAAGACGAGGCGCAGCAGGTCGTCGTCGATGGCGTCGGGGTCGGCGGGCTCCTCGGGCGGGGCCGCGTCCGGCTGGGCCCGGCCGATCTCGGCCAGTTTCCGGGCGTAGTTCTCCCGGCGGCGTACCAGGTCGACGGCGCGGTTGCGGGCGGCCGCCATGAGCCAGGCGCCCGGGTTGGCGGGCACCCCGTCGCGCGGCCACTGCTCCAGCGCGGCCACCAGGGCGTCCTGGGCGAGTTCCTCGGCGATGCCGACGTCCCGGACGATGTGGGTGACACCGGCGATGATCCGGGGCGACTCCATCCGGAAGACGGTCTCGACGGTCTCGGCGGCGGCCCCGGGGCGGGACGCCGGGGACGGGGTGGGCTGCACGGTCACGACCCACCATCAGACACCCCCGGCGCCGCCCGGCCAAGCGGACGCGTCAGCCCTCGGCGATCTGCCGGACCTCCGCGGTGATCGTCCAGTAGTCCTCGTGCAGGGACAGGAACCGCTTGGTCCACTCGATGGCCTCGGCCTTGTCCTTGCACTGGCTGATCGAGTAGCCCCCGATGACCTCCTTGGTCTCGGTGAACGGCCCGTCGGTGACGGACAGCTGCCCGCCCTCCCAGGTCACCCGGGTGCCGTCGGAGGTCGGGGTGAGACCGGCCGTGTCGAGCATGACCCCGGCCTTGGTGATCTCCTCCAGGAGCTTGCCCATCCGCTCCTGCAGCTCGGGGCTCGGGCCCTCGGCGGGGGCGTTCTTCTCGTCGATGCGGATCAGGGTCATGAAGCGCGGCATGGTGGCTCCTCGGGTCTCGTGGAGCGGGGTCCGTCCCCGCTCCCACCCCTGCGTCGAACGGCGGACCGCCGGATCGACACCCGCGCCGGAATTTCCTCGGAAGATTCTTCGGGGACGCGTCACCCCAGGTCAGCGCAGCGACTCCCACAGTTCGCGCGCCTCGGGCTCGTCGGCCACCACCCGGTTGGGGTCCGACGGCGCCCGCACCACCGGCATCATCACCGTGCGCACCCGGCTCGACGACAGGCCCTGCAGGCTCTGGCCCAGGCCGGTCAGCTCGCTCAGGGAGTCCAGGCCCGTGTCGGTGGTGAGACCGGCCGTCACCGCGTCCGCGACCCGGTACAGCTTCGCCGGGTCGGTGAGCAGGTCCTGGGCGGCGATGCGGTCCAGCAGGGCCTTCACCAGCTTCTGCTGCAGGCCGATGCGGCCGAGGTCGCTGCCGTCGCCGATGCCGTGCCGGGTGCGGGCCAGGCCCAGGGCCTGGGTGCCGTCCAGGTGGTGGGTGCCGGCCTTCAGCTGCAGGTGGCTGTCGTCGTCGGCGATGTCCTCGTCCGTGGTGACGGTGACCCCGCCGAGCGCGTCGACGAGCTTCGCGAAGCCGGAGAAGTCGATCTCGATGTAGTGGTCCATGCGGACGCCGGTCATCGACTCGACCGTCTTCACCGCGCAGACCGGGCCCCCGACCGCGTAGGCGCTGTTGAACATCGCGTAGCGGGAGACCTGCGTCGAACCGCCGTCGGAGCGCGGGCAGGACGGGCGGGTGACCAGGGTGTCGCGCGGGATGCTCACCACCGTGGCGCTGGTCCGCCCGGCGTCCAGGTGGACGACCATCGCCGTGTCGGAGCGGGCCCCGTCGCTGTCGCCGCCGCCGAGCCTGCGGTTCTCCGCGCCGCTGCGCGAATCCGAGCCCAGCACCAGGATGTTGAGCGCCTCACCGGGCACGGCCGGTGCCGAGGGCGACGGCGTGGTCACCGGCTTGGGCGGGCGGTTGTCGCCGAGCGCGTTGTCGATGTCGACACTGGTGATGTTGCCGTTGAGATGCCAGTAGGCCCAGCCGGCGGCACCGGCGGCGAGCACCAGCAGGCCCGCCAGCGTCAGGCCGGCGGTCCGCAGGGCGATCGACCGCCGGCCCGTCCTGGTGCCCTCGTCCCCGTTCGCATCGTCTCCCGTCACAGACAGGAACATAAGTCCGAATTATTACGGGCAGGGGATTCAGGACGCGTTTTCTTCGGAAATTCTCAGACTTCGTGGCCGGGACCCGCCCCGGCGTCACCATCGGCACCGGACTGCTCACGCGCCACGGGGCGTTGCGCCCGCAGGGCACCCAAGCGGCTGCCGGAACCGATCCGTTGGCGGACGGGGTGGCTCAACTCCCCTGTGGAGTCGACGCGTCGGCATCTCGTCACCGGCATCGCCTTCGAAAGTTTCGTCAGTGCAGCCGACTCGCTTCGGTGCGACCGGGCCGGTTACGCGGGCGGGGCCGTGCTGCTGCGCACGACCAGGCTGGTGGCCAGCTCCACCCGGGTCGCCGCCGGGATCTCCTCGTTCCGTCCGAGGTCGAGGACCAGCTTCGCCGCCGCCTCGGCCATCTCGGTCAGCGGTTGCCGCACGGTCGTCAGCGGCGGCCCGACCAGGGGGGCCACCGGCAGGTCGTCGAAGCCGACCACGCTCAGGTCCTCGGGGACGCGCAGCCCAAGTTCGCGCGCGGCCTCGTACAGCCCGAGCGCCTGCAGGTCGTTGCCGGCGAAGACGGCGGTGGGCCGGTCCGGGCGGCGCAGCAGCTCCAGGCCCCGCCGGTAGCCGGCCTCGTGGTGGAAGTCGCCGTTGGCGATCAGCGAGGGGTCCACCGGCAGCCCGGCGGTCTCCAGCGCGGCCCGGTAGCCGTCGACGCGGGCCCGGCTGCACATCATCTGCGAGGGCCCGCTGATCGCGCCGATCCGGCGGTGCCCCAGCTCGACCAGGTGCCGGGTGGCCGCGAGGCCGCCCTGCCAGTTGGTCGCGCCGATCGAGGGGACGTCGGCACCGGGGTCGCCGGCCGGGTCCATCACCACGAACGGGATGGAGCGGCTGGTCAGCAGCGCCCGCTGCGACTCGTCGAGTCCCGACAGCACGAGGACGACGCCGTGCGGGCGGCGGGCGGCGACCTGGTCGGCCCAGGTCCGCCCGGGCGTGAGCCGCCCCGCGCTCTCCGACAGCACCACGCTCAGGCCCGCGTCCCGGGCCACGTTCTCCACGCCCCGGATGACCTCCATCGCCCAGGCGCTCTCCAGCTCGTGGAAGACCAGGTCGATCAGGGGCGACCGGGTCGCCTCGGCCCGGCGGCGGCGGTAGCCGTGCGCGCGCAGCAGTTCCTCGACGCGGGCGCGGGTGGCGGGGGCGACGTCGGCCCGGCCGTTGAGGACCTTCGAAACAGTCGGGGCCGACACGCCGGCCTCGCGGGCGATCTCGGCGAGCGTGGCGGTCTGCGCGGTGCGCCCCTGCGTCCGGATTTGCGTCCGGCTTTCAACGGGCTCCGGGGATGTCATGGCGGCGATCGTATCCCTGCGGGCCCCCTTGACGAAGTCCTCGTCGCGCCATAGGTTCCCGGAACATTCGACATCGATATCGAAACATTCGTAGAAGGGGGCGCGGGACACCGCTGTTCACGCGCTCGTCGGCACCACTCGTGAGGGCCGTCCCGTCCACCCGACAGGAGCTTCATGACCACCGCGCCCTGGCGTGACCCCGCCCTGCCCGCCGCCGCCCGCGTCGACGACCTGCTCTCCCGGATGACCCTGGAGGAGAAGACCGCCCAGCTGTACGGCGTGTGGGTGGGTGCCGCGACGGACGGCGACGGAGTCGCCCCGCACCAGCACGACATGAGCGTCGACCACTCCGACGAGGAATGGGCCGAGCTGATCACCCGCGGCCTGGGCCAGCTCACCCGCTCCTTCGGCACCGCCCCCGTAGACCCGGCGCTGGGCGCGCAGGCCCTGGCCCGCGCCCAGCGCCGGATCGCCGAGGCCGGCCGCTTCGGCATCCCGGCGGTCGCCCACGAGGAGTGCCTGGCCGGCTTCACCGCCTGGCGGGCCACGGCCTACCCGGTCCCGCTGGCGTGGGGCGCGGCCTGGGACCCCCCGCTGGTCGAGGAGATGGCCCGGCGCATCGGCGCGGACCTGCGCTCGGTCGGCGTCCACCAGGGCCTCGCGCCCGTCCTGGACGTCGTGCGCGATCCGCGCTGGGGCCGGGTGGAGGAGACGATCGGCGAGGACCCGTACCTGGTCGGCACGATCGGCACGGCCTATGTGCGGGGCCTGGAGTCGGCCGGGGTCGTCGCCACGCTCAAGCACTTCGCCGGGTACGCCTCCTCGGCCGGCGCCCGCAACCTCGCCCCCGTGCGGGCGGGCGTCCGGGAGTTCGCGGACGTCACCCTGCCGCCCTTCGAGATGGCGGTCCGCGAGGGCGGGGCCCGTTCGGTGATGGCGGCGTACAACGAGACCGACGGCGTCCCGGCCTCCGCAGACCCGGAGTTGCTGACCCGGCTGCTGCGCGAGGAGTGGGGGTTCACCGGCACGGTCGTCGCCGACTACTTCGGCATCGCCTTCCTGCAGACCCTGCACCGCGTCGCCGGCACCCCGGCCGAGGCGGCCCACGCGGCCCTCGCCGCCGGCATCGACGTCGAGCTGCCCACCGTCAAGTGCTACGGGCAGCCGCTGCTGGACGCGGTCCGTGCCGGGCAGGTCCCCGAGGAACTGGTGGACCGCGCGGCCCGCCGCGTGCTGCTGCAGAAGTGCGAACTGGGCCTGCTCGACGAGGACTGGGCGCCCGAGCCCACCGGCCCCGTCGCCCTGGACTCCACGGGCAACCGGATCCTGGCCCGCCGCCTGGCCGAGGAGTCGGTGGTCCTGCTCGACAACCCCGACGGGCTGCTCCCGCTGGCGCCCGACACGCGGATCGCGGTGGTCGGTCCCCGGGCGGCCGACGCCCTGGCCATGCTGGGCTGCTACTCCTTCCCCTCCCACGTGCTCACCCACCACCCCGGCGTGCCGACCGGTATCGAGATCCCGACCGTCCTCGACGCACTGCGCACCGAACTGCCGGACGCGAAGGTGACGTTCGCCCAGGGCTGCGACGTGACCGACCCGGACACCGCGGGCTTCGAGGAGGCCGTCGCGCGCACCGCCGAGGCGGACGTGTGCGTGGCCGTGCTCGGCGACCGGGCGGGCCTGTTCGGCCGCGGCACCTCGGGCGAGGGCTGCGACGCGAGCGACCTCGGCCTGCCGGGCGTCCAGGGCGAGCTGCTGGACGCGCTGGTCGCCACGGGCGTGCCGGTGGTGCTGGTGCTGCTGACCGGCCGCCCCTACGCGCTGGGCCGCTGGCAGGGCCGCCTGGGCGCGGTCGTCCAGGCCTTCTTCCCGGGGGAGGAGGGCGGCCCGGCGGTGGCGGGAGTGCTGTCGGGCCGCGTCAACCCCTCCGGGCGCCTCCCGGTGAGCGTGCCGCGCGAGCCCGGCGGTCAGCCCTGGACCTACCTCCAGCCGCCGCTCGGCCTGGCGGGCGAGGTCAGCAACCTCGACCCGACGCCGCTGTACTCCTTCGGCCACGGCCGCTCCTACACGGCGTTCGCCTGGGAGGACATCTCGGGCGACGGGGCGGAGATCGGCACGGACGGTGCCTACGACCTGTCCGTGACGGTCCGCAACACCGGCGACCGCGAGGGCGCGGAGGTCGTGCAGCTGTACCTGCACGACCCGGTGGCGTCGGTGACCCGCCCGGACGTCCGGCTGGTCGGCTACCAGCGCGTGGCGCTCTCCCCGGGCCAGGCCGCGCGGGTGACCTTCCGTTTCCACACGGACCTCTCGGCGTTCACCGACCGTTCGGGCCGCAGGGTGGTCGAGCCGGGCGCCCTGGAACTACGGTTGGCGGCCTCCAGTACCGACGTGCGCCACACGGCACGTCTGACGCTCACCGGTCCGGTCCGGGCCGCCGGAACGGACCGGCGGCTGCGGTGCGAGACGGAGGTCGCGGGGGTGGAGTGAGCGTCGGGGGGCGCCGGTGGACAGGCTGCTGCACCACGAGCGGCGGGCCGTGCTGTCGGCCTTCGCGGCCCTGGCCCTCGCCCTGACGGCGCTGGGCCTGGTACGCGGGTTCTCCGTGCTGGCAAGGCCCGGCGCCCTGGCGCTGTACCTGGGCGGCCTGCCGGCCCTCCTGTTCGTGTGGACCCTGCTGAAGGCGACCAGGGTCACGTGGCTGGGAGCGCCGGAGCGGACTGCTGCTGCGGCGCGGCCGGGTCGCAGGCAGGCCGTGGGAGCTCTCGGTCAGCCGACGCCCACCGACTCGAACCGCCAGCGGTGCACGGCCCGCGTGACCAGCTCCCCGCCCGGCTCCGGCAGCTCGGGCAGCTCGGCGTCGTACGGGGCGTCCCACCAGGTGATGACGAGGACCCGGTCCTGGGGGGCGCGCAGGGTCTCGCGGCGCAGCGGTTCACCGGGGAGGTCCTGGGCGCGGGCCCAGGCGAGCAGGTCCTCGCCCCGCCCGGGCACGGCCCGCGCCTCCCACATCAGGGCGACCGTCACGAGTACAGGTTCTCCTTGCTGACCTCGTGCACATGGTCGTGGTCGTGGCCCGGCACGTGCGGGTCCGTCACCGGCAGCGAGGAGTCGGCCGACAGGTCCCAGCTCGACGCGGCCCGGTTGCGGGCCACCATCTCCGCGCCGAGCGCGGCGACCATCGCGCCGTTGTCCGTGCACAGCTTGGGCCGCGGCACCCGCAGCCGGATCCCGGCCGCCTCGCAGCGCTCCTGGGCGAGGGCGCGCAGCCGGGAGTTGGCGGCCACGCCGCCGCCGATCATCAGGTGGTCGACGCCCTCGTCCTTGCAGGCGCGGACGGCCTTGCGGGTCAGCACATCCACGACCGCCTCCTGGAAGGAGGCCGCCACGTCCCGTACCGGCACCTCCTCGCCCGCCGCCCGCCTGGCCTCGATCCAGCGGGCCACGGCCGTCTTCAGGCCGGAGAAGGAGAAGTCGTAGGCGGGGTCGCGCGGGCCGGTCAGGCCGCGCGGGAAGGCGATCGCGTCCGGGTCTCCCTCCTTGGCGTACCGGTCGATGACCGGGCCGCCGGGGAAGCCGAGGTTCAGCACCCGTGCGATCTTGTCGAAGGCCTCGCCGGCCGCGTCGTCGATGGTGGCGCCCATCGGGCGGACGTCGGAGGTGATGTCCGCGGACAGCAGCAGCGAGGAGTGGCCGCCGGAGACCAGCAGCGCCATCGTCGGCTCGGGCAGCGGGCCGTGCTCCAGCTGGTCCACGCAGATGTGCGAGGCGAGGTGGTTCACGCCGTAGAGGGGCTTGCCCAGGGCGTACGCGTACGCCTTGGCCGCGGAGACGCCGACCAGCAGGGCGCCGGCGAGTCCGGGACCGGCCGTGACGGCGACGCCGTCGAGGT
The DNA here is from genome assembly GCF_044540565.1 of Streptomyces sp. NPDC085931. Lineage (NCBI taxonomy): Bacteria > Bacillati > Actinomycetota > Actinomycetes > Kitasatosporales > Streptomycetaceae > Streptomyces > Streptomyces sp. NPDC085931. The sequence continues at coordinate 70,308 of NZ_JBITSK010000024.1, read as the reverse complement.
CGCGGGCGCTGACGCCCGCCTCCTTCAGCGCGCGGTCGATGGTCGGGACCATCGCCTCCAGGTGGGCGCGGCTCGCGACCTCCGGGACGACACCGCCGAAGCGGGCGTGCTCGTCGACGCTGGAGGCGACGGCGTCGGCCAGCAGGGTGGTGCCCCGGACGATGCCGACGCCGGTCTCGTCGCAGGAGGTCTCAATCCCCAGAACGAGGGGTTCGTCAGCCATGGATCTCGGTTCCTTGTACGGAGTTCTCGGGGGCGGTCAGGCGCATCACCAGGGCGTCCACGTTGCCCGGCTGGTAGTAACCCCGCCGGACGCCGATGGGCTGGAACCCGAACCGCTCGTACAGCTTCTGTGCGCGCACGTTGTCCACGCGGCACTCCAGCATCACCTCGGCGCACTCGAAGGCGGTGGCCGCGCGCAGCAGTTCGGCCAGCAGCCGGCCGCCGAGGCCGGTGCCCCACAGGTCGCGGGCGACGGCGATGGTCTGGACGTCGGCCTGCTCACCGGAGGAGACCAGACCGGCGTACCCGACGATCCGGGAGCCGGTCTCGGCGACCACGTACCGCCGGTTGGCCTCGGGCCCGCGGGCGTGGGCCAGCTCGGACCAGAACATGCCCCGCGACCAGGCGTCGTCGGGGAACAGGTCCCGCTCGAGCTCCAGCACGGGGTCGATGTCCCACCAGCGCATCTCGCGCAGCGAGCACGTCTCGGGGTCGGTCACGGGATCGGTCACTTGGGGGTGACCACCTTGTAGTTCTTGGGGACCTGGGCGTCGGGACGGCGCAGGTAGAGCGGCCGGGGCGCGGGCAGCTCCTCGCCGGCGGCCAGTCGCTCCGCGGCCAGCCGGGCCAGGGCCGCGGCGGACACGTGCTCGGGTTCGTGCGCCTTGGGGAAGGCGTCCGGGTACAGCAGCGCGCCGGCGCCCACCGCGGGCAGGCCCGCGACCTGCTCGGCGATGTCGGCGGGCCGGTCGACCGCCGGGTCGGTGACGCGGGTGCGGGAGTCGGCGTAGCGCGCCCAGTAGACCTCCTTGCGGCGGGCGTCGGTCGCGACGACGAACGGCCCCTCCAGGTCGGCGGCGTAGGCGAGGCCGTCCAGCGTGCACACGCCGTGCACGGGGACGCCGAGCGCGAGCCCGAAGGTGTCCGCGGTCATGAGGCCGACGCGCAGCCCCGTGTACGGGCCCGGGCCGATCCCGGCGACGATCCCCGTGACGGCGTCGAGGCGCAGACCGGCCTCGGCGAGCACCCGGTCGATCGCGGGCAGCAGCAGTTCCCCGTGCCGCCGGGCGTCCACCTGGCTCGACGAGGCGATGACGTCGTGTCCGTCGTGCAGCGCGACGGTGACGGCGGGTGTGGCGGTATCCAGAGCGAGCAAGAGCACGCAAACAGCCTACGGCTCCCCGGGCCCCGGCACGGCCGCGCCCGCCGGGTCGCCGCCTGCTGCTACCGTCACCTACCGTCACGAGACATGTACGCAGGGACGCTCGACCCGGAGGTGGCCGCCGGTGGCTGTCAGCAGCTCGACGATCGTGGCCGGGCTCACCGCCGCGGCCCTCGCGACGGTCGGCTACCTCGCCCACCAGGCGTCCACGAGCCTGCCCGCGGGGCAGGGCCGGGCCCAGGCGGGCGTCACCCCGGCGCCCGGCATCTCGCAGGCGCCGCCGGCCCGCACGGACCCGACGGCGCTGCCCGAGGGGTCGGGCGAGGGGGCACGGGTCGTGTACTCGCTGCGCCGGGACCGGGTGTGGCTGGTCGGCGCGAACGGTGAGGTCGCCCGTACGTTCGAGGTCGACCCGAGCGCGGTGGACCCGGCGCCGGGCCGGTACGCGGTCACGTCCCGCTCGAACTCGGTCACCGGCTCGGACGGCGTCCCCGTCGAGCACGTCGTGCGGTTCACCAGCGTGGACGGTGTCGTGGTCGGCTTCAGCTCGGCCGTGGACGCCAAACGGGCCGCGCCCGACCCGAGGGTCCGCACGGGCGGCATCCGGGAGTCGCGGGCGGACGGCGACGCGATGTGGACGTTCGCGACGATCGGCCGCACGGTGGTCGTGGTCCGCTAGGGCCCGTCCGACAGGCCCATGGGAGCCGCCGCCCGGGTCAGGCCGCCTCGCGGTGGTCCTCCGCGGGCCCGGACAACTCCGGCTCGGGCGCGCGCGGCGGCGTGGAGACCAGCGCCGCGGCCTCGCCCGCCGCCAGCAACTCACGCATGGACACCCCGGCGACCGCGAACGGCAGCGGCTGCCTCTTGCTCTCTGTAGCCGACATGGACGCCTCCTGATGACCGGGGGCGGACGTAGTTAGGTGACCCTAACTACGGACTGGATACCATGTGACCACGGACAAGACACCGAACGCAACATCTTGCCGACGCCGTGTCGGAACGTTCATCAAACCCCCGCACCACGGGCGATCCGACCCGGCCGGGAGGCGCCGACCTGCCGGGCGCTGAGCGACGGGCGCCCGGGGAGCCGGGTGGCGGAGGTGGCGAGCGCCCGGCGCGGGCCTCGGCGGAGGCAACCCGAGCAACTGCCCCAGGGCGACGGGCGGTGAGCGACCGGGCGGCGGGGCGGCAGGGAGCACGCGATCAAGGGCCTCGCGCCCTTGCGCGGGCTCTCCGCAACCGGGCCCGGCCGGGCGGAGCCCCGAACCGGGTTCGGCAGGGCCCCGGGCCGGAGGGGTGGGTCGGTGTGGCGCGGGCAGGCTCAGGGGCCCGCAGCGGTCACGCCGTCAGGGCGTTCAGGTCCGTCGACGCCCAGCGTTCGCCCAGGCCGGTGATCGTCATGTGCCGGACCTCGTCCGTCGTGTCGCCCACCGCGCGGTGGATGACAACCTGGAGGCGGTCCTCGGTCAGTTCCTCGACCTTGCCCTCGCCCCACTCCACGACGATCACGGACTCGGGCAGGGAGACGTCGAGGTCGAGGTCCTCCATCTCGTCGAGGCCGCCGGAGAGCCGGTACGCGTCGACGTGGACCAGCGGCGGCCCGTCGCCCAGCGAGGGATGCACCCGGGCGATCACGAACGTCGGCGAGGTGACGGCCCCGCGCACGCCGAGCCCCTCGCCCAGCCCACGGGTCAGCGTCGTCTTGCCCGCGCCGAGCTCCCCGCTCAGCATCACCAGGTCACCCGCGCGCAGCAGTTTCGCGAGCCGGCGGCCCAGCTCCCGCATCTGCTCGGGGGACGTGACGACGATCTGGACGGACGATCCGGGCTCAGCCGGGTTGTGCGGTGCTGCTGGTGCTTCCATAGCCCTTCACGGTAGCCCCTGCGGGCACCGCACCCGTGCGGGTGAGCAGGTCGGCGAGGCGGTCGGTGACCACTTCCGGGTGCTCCAGCATCACCAGGTGCCCCGCGTCCGGCACCAGCACCAGCTCGGCGTCCGGCAGCAGATCGGCGATGGCCTCGCTGTGCTCACTCGGCGTGACCAGGTCCCCCACCCCGGCCAGCACGAGGACCGGCAGGTCGGCGAAGTGGGCGAGCGCCTCGGTCTTGTCGTGGTCGTTGAACGCCGGGTAGTACTCCGCGACCACGTCGATCGGCGTGCTCTCGATCATCCGCTCGGCGAACCGCGCCACGGCCGGGTCGACGTCCCGGGAGGCGAACGAGTACCGCTTGATGATCCCGGCGAACAGGTCCGCGGTGGCCCGGCGCCCCTTCTCCACCAGCTCGGCCCGCTGCCCCAGCGCCTTCAGCACCCCCGGCAGCACCCGCCGCACCGCGTTGACGCCCGCCACCGGGAGCCCGTAGTTGACCTCGCCGAGACGGCCCGACGACGTGCCGACGAAGGCGACGCCGACGACCCGCTCACGGATCAGCTCGGGGTACTGGTCGGCCAGCGCCATCACCGTCATGCCGCCCATGGAGTGTCCGACCAGCACGATCGGCCCCTCGGGCGCGGCCGCGTCGATGACGGCCTTCAGGTCGCGGCCCAGCTGCTCGATCGTGACCGACTCGCCCCGCGCCTGCGCCACACCCCGGCCGGAGCGGCCGTGGCTGCGCTGGTCCCAGTGCACGGTCCGCACGACGCCCCGCAGGGCGGCCCGCTGGAAGTGCCAGGAGTCCTGGCTGAGGCAGTAGCCGTGGCTGAAGACGACGGTGACGGGCGCGGGCGCCTTGCGGCCGAAGAGCCTGCGGCGGCGCGGCCCGATGGCCGGCGCGGCCTCGGGGTCGACGTCGTCGACCTCGTAGTACAGCTCCGTGCCGTCGTCGGCGAACGCCTTGCCGGGCATGCCGCGCAGCGAGCCGTAGGGCCCCGCCGAGTCGAGGGCGAGCCGGGCCTTCTGGCGCATGCCCCGGCCGACCGTCATCCGCTCCAGGGCGACCCCGGCGGCCGCGCCCGCGGCCACCACGCCTATCGCGACGCCGGCGAGACCCGTCGCGCGGCGCCAGCCCCCCGCCGCCCCCGCGGCGGAGGCCGCGACGGCAGCGGAGGCGACGTCGGCGACGACCTCCGCACTGCTCTCGCTCACGTACCGCTCCTCTTCGCCGGGCTGCCGGTCGGTGGACTCACCGGGTCGGACGATGCCGTGTGACTGATGGTGCCCCTGCTACCAGGGTGCCTGTCGTTTCTCGCGTGACCAGTCCTGCCGGTGCGGGTTACCCGTCCCGTCCCTCATTCACATAGACGCGCGGAACGCGCGTTCCGATCCGGGTCACGATCTCGTAGGCGATGGTTCCGGCCGCCTGCGCCCAGTCCTCGGCGGTGGGCTCCCCGCGGTCCCCGGGCCCGAAGAGGACCGCCTCGGTGCCCTCCGCCGGTGTGTCACCGCCCAGGTCGACGACGAACTGGTCCATGGCGACGCGCCCCGCGATCGTCCGCCACTTGCCCTCGACCAGCACCGGGCCCGCCGAGGAGGCGTGGCGCGGGATGCCGTCCGCGTAGCCGAGCGGGACGAGGCCGAGGGTGGTCTCGCCGGGTGTGACGTACCGGTGCCCGTAGCTGACGCCGTGGCCGCCCGGGACCTGCTTGACCAGGGCGAGCGAGGCGGACAGCGTCATCACCGGGCGCAGCCCGAAGTCGGCCGGGGTGCCCAGCTCGGGGCTGGGCGAGATGCCGTAGGTGGCGATGCCGGTGCGGACCAGGTCGAAGTGGCTCTCGGGGAGCGTGAGCGTGGCCGGCGAGTTGGCGATGTGCCGGACCTCGGGCCGCACGCCCTGTCCCTCGGCGTAGGCGACCATCTCGCGGAACAGGCCCAGCTGGGCGGCGATGGAGGGATGCCCGGGCTCGTCGGCGCAGGCGAAGTGCGACCACAGGCCGGTGACACGCAGCAGCCCCTCGGCCTCGGCGCGGCGGGCCTCGCCGACCAGGGCGGCCCAGTCCTCCCCTGGCTGGCAGCCGTTGCGCCCGAGCCCGGTGTCGGCCTTGAGCTGCACCCGGGCGGGCCGGCCGGCCGCCCGGGCCGCCTCGGTGACCTCCCGCAGGGCCCACAGGCCGCTGAGCGAGACGTCCAGGTCGGCCTCGATCGCCTCGCGCCAGGGCCCGCCGGGCGTCCACAGCCAGCACATGATGCGGCCCGGCAGTCCGGCGGCACGCAGGGCCAGGGCCTCCTCGGGCGTGGCCGTGCCCAGCCAGCTCGCTCCCGCCTCGACGGCGGCACGGGCGCACGGCACAGCCCCGTGGCCGTACGCCTCGGACTTCACCACGGCCATCACGGCCGCGCCCGGGGCATGGGCACGCAGGGCCCGTACGTTGGCCCGCAGGGCGGCCAGGTCGATCTCGGCGCGGGCCCGCAGGGGCGCGGTCCGCAGGGCTGTTCTCTCGCTCATCGCGCCCAGTGTCTCATCGGGCCCCGGGCGGGCCGTCCGCTACGTCCCGGGCCGCCCTCCCCACACGAACACCCGGTCACCCTTCTTCAGCACGTCCCACAGCCGCCGTGCGTCCGCCAGGGTGGGGTTGACGCGCATCGGGGTGTCGTAGAGCGTCGACCAGTGGTTCCGGTTCGGCCAGTAGACCGTGTGCCGGACGGTCGTGTTCCGGGCGATGCCCGTCCGCTGCGGACGGGCACCGTCCGGCGGCGTTCGGGTGCGCGCGCGCCGACAGGTACCGCGTCGGCGACCAGGTCACCGGCCCGGCGAACCCGATGGCCGGCTCGATGCCCCGCCCCAGCTGGAACGCCCGGATCGTCCGGCAGTCGGCCGCCGACTGCCTGCCGTCCGCGCGCAGCCCGAGCCACCGCTCGACCTGCCGCTGGTACGGCCCGGCCTTCCGCGTGCAGCTCACCGGCGCGGCCGTCTCCCCCGGCGGCACGGACGCGACGGGCGCGTACGTCCACGCCGCGACGCCGCGCTCCACCCCCGGCACCGGCCCGCCCACCGGCCGCGCGGCCACATCCAGCCATCCAGCCCGTCCGGCGCTCGAGGACGAGGCCGTTCAGGCCGCAGCGGGGGTCCGGGGGCGGCAGCCCCCGGGACTCGGGGACAAGACCCCAGCGCTTGGCCCCGAGAGCGCCGACGGCATCACCCCCGGCACGGCAGGCACGGCATCACCCCCGGCACGGCCGGCACGGCCCGCACGCGTCACCCCCGCACGTTCCGCCAGGCCTCAGGAATCGCCGCGGCCACATCGTGCGCCCCCACCGGCGCCCCCTCCGACGCCAGCCGCCCGGCCAGCCCGTGCACGTACGCCCCCGCACTGCCCGCGTCCCGCGCCGACAGCCCGGCCGCCAGCAACGACCCGGCCAGCCCCGACAGCACGTCCCCGCTGCCCGCCGTGGCCAGCCACGACGTCCCTGTCGGGTTCACCCGTACCGCCCCGCCCCCGGGGTCGGCCACCAGCGTCGTGGACCCCTTCAGCAGCACGGTCGCCCCGTACCGCGCCGCCAGCTCCCGCACCGCGGCCAGCCGCCCCTCCTCGACCTCCCGGCGTTCCACCCCGAGCAGTGCCGCCGCCTCGCCCGCGTGCGGCGTCAGCAGCGTCGGCGCCCGGCGCGCCCGCACGGCCGCCGCGTCCGCCAGCCGCAGCCCGTCCGCGTCGACCAGCACCGGCACCTCCGCCGCCAGCACCTCCGCCACCGTCGCCGCGTCGTCCCCCGCCCCCGGTCCGACGACCCACGCCTGCACCCGCCCGGCGTGCTTCGGCCCCTGGTCCGACACGAGCGTCTCGGGGAACCGCGCGATCACCGCGTCCCCGGCCGGCCCGACGTACCGCACGGCCCCGGCCCCGCCCCGCAGCGCGCCCGAGACCGCGAGCACCGCGGCCCCGGGGTACCGGGCCGAACCAGCCGCGATCCCGACCACGCCCCGCCGGTACTTGTCGCTCTCCGCCCGCGGCACCGGCAGCAGCCGGGCCACGTCCACGTGCTGCAACGCCTCCAGCTCCGGTTCCGCGGGCAGTTCGAGACCGATGTCGACCAGCCGTACCGACCCGGCGTACTCCCGCGCCGGATCGATCAGCAGTCCCGGCTTGTGCGTCCCGAACGTCACCGTCAGATCGGCCCGGACCGCGACGCCCCGCACCTCTCCGGTGTCGGCGTCCACGCCGCTCGGCAGGTCGACGGCGACGACAGCCGCCCGCGACCGCCCGGCCGCGGCGGCCAGCGGCACCGCCTCGGGCCGCAGCCCGCCCTTCCCCCCGATCCCCACGACCCCGTCGACCACGAGGTCGGCCCGCTCGATCAGTTCCTCGACCCCACGGCTCCCGGCCCCACCGCCTCCCACCGCACCACCGCTCCCGGCCCCACCGCCCCCGGCCGCCTCGCCGACCCCGACGGCCCGCCCCCCGGCCCGCCGCAGCGCCGCCAGCCCCGCCGCGTGCGCCCGTTCCGGCGCGAGCAGCACCGCCGTGACCCCGGCCCCGCGCCGGGCCAGCCGCGCCCCCGCGTACAGGGCGTCGCCGCCGTTGTCCCCGCTGCCGACCAGCAGCACCACCCGGCGGCCGTACACCCTCCCCAGCAGGTCGGCGCAGGCCGCGGCGAGCCCGGCGGCGGCGCGTTGCATCAGCGCCCCCTCCGGCAGCCGGGCCATCAGCTCCCGTTCGGCGGTCCTGACCGTGTCCACGCTGTACGCACTCCGCATGGTCGTCGAGTTTCCCGCACGGCCCCCCGGCCACTCCCGCGCACCCGGCGCGACTCCTCGCCCGTGTCGCATCCATTGACGCTCCGCCGCGCCTTTGCCAGACTCCCGCCGCGCAGAAAGCGCTTTCACGCCCCCCACGTTCGACGAAACCGAGGCCCCCATGGGACGCAGAGCCGCATTACTGGCCGCCGCCGGTGCCACCGCCCTCCTCACCGCCGCCGGCAGCCTGAACGCCCCCGCCACCGCCGCCCCCGCCCGCGCCCTGGCCTGCGGAGACGGCTCCTTCCAGGCCGAGGCCGTGCAGAGCGGCAGCACCTGGACCGCACGGCGCGGCGGCAGCACCGTCCACACCGGCACCGACATGCGCGCCGCCGTGCAGGCGGCCGTCAACAGCCTGACGCCGGGCCGCACCTCGAAGGAGCGGGTCGTCGTCCGCGGCTCGGGTTCCGTCCCGGCGGGCTCGCGCATCTCGCTGCCGAGCTACACCGTCCTGGACGTCTGCGGCACCATCCACGTCACCGGCAGCGGCTCGGGCGACCAGGCGCCGGTCTACTCCCGCGGCACCCGTGACGTGGAGGTGCAGAACCTCAAGCTCACCGGCACCCCGCTGTACGGCGTCTTCCTGCGCAACGTGCAGAACGTCGTGCTCGGCCAGATCGACATGCGCCTCTCCGCCGGACTGGGCGTGCGCATCGACAACCGCGGGGACACCAGCCAGTGGACCCGCAACGTCCGCATCGACAACGTGTACGTCTCCGGCGCGTCCAGTCACGCCGTCGAGACCTACGGCGTGGACGGACTCACCGTCGGCACGGTGACGGCCCGCAACGTGGGCGAGTCCGGCCTGCTGCTCAATCAGACGATCAACGCCACCGTCGGCACGGTGGACGCGGAGAACGCGGGCACGGGCACCGGCTACGCCGCCTTCCGCATGGCCAACCGCAACGGCCGGATCGGCAGCGGCTACCCGACCAACATCCGGGTCGGCGAGGTCGTCGCGCGCGGCGGCGGACGCGGCGTGTTCTGCGTCTCGGAGAGCGGCGGCGCCGTCATCGACCGGGTGACGCTGTCGAACACCGGCAACAACTCGGTCCTGATCGAGAACTGCTCCAACGTCAGCCTGGCCGCCCAGAGCGGCACCATCACCGGCGGCGGCGAACTGCGCCTGGCCGCGCGCGCGGAGTTCCCCAACAACAAGGACATCACCGTGCAGAACCTGACGGTCACCGACGCGGCCATCAGGGAGAGCCCGTGCGGCGAGAACACGACGTTCCGCAACATCACCCGGGTGAACAGCAGCCTGTCGGTCTGCTGACCGCAGGGCCGTGCCCGAGGCTCTCGCCCTGCGTCCGGCGAGGGCCTCACCGGCGCAGGCGGCTCAGCGCCTCCATGGCCTCGCGCTCGACGCGGGCGAGGTCGTGGAGCAGGGCACCCGCCCGCACCAGGCACTGCCCGTCCCCCGTCTCGCCGGCCCGCGTGATCAGCGCCGCGACCTCCGTCCACAGGGCCGCCGCCTCGGCGTACAGCCGGTGCCCGGTCCGCAGCGGCTCGCCGTCGAGCCACTGGCGGCACTCGGCGAGGAAGTCGCGGTACAGGTTGCGGAACAGGGCGCCGCCGGTGCCGGCCCGCTCCATCAGCCGGGCGGCCCGCGGCAGGTCGCGCCGGGGATCGCTGGTGCGCTCCGGCCAGCGGGGCACGAGCGTGGCCGCCTTCTCGATGCCCCGGTGACCGAGGTTGGCGATGGGCGGGTGAAGGAAGGCGTCCGCGCAGGCGGTGACGGCGGGGACGATCCGGTCCCGCACGTCCACGGGTTCCGCCGGGGCGGTGAGGGTGAACGAGCGGTGCCGGGCCGTCATCGGCCCGCGCGCGGCCCTGGCCCGGGCGAGCCCGGCCAGGGACGTGGTGACGGCGCCGCCCTGCTGCTCGGTGTCCACCAGGAAGGCGTCATGGTCGTCGTAGCCGTACAGGGCGACGACATGGCCGCCGAAGTGCACCCGGGAGGTGAAGTAGTCCAGGTGGTAGCTGTCGAGCTGGAGCCCGACGGGCCGCCCGGCGTCGAGGGCCGCCGCCGCGTCCTCCCACCCCTTGCGGGCGGACGCGGTCTCCCGCACCACGAGGTCCAGCCCGAGGACGCGGGCCAGGTTCCGGGTGAGTTCGAAGGGCTTGACCCGTCCCCCGAGGAACGGGAAGTCCATGGCCTTGCTGTCCCAGTAGACGAAGGACAGGCCGGAGCCGAGGCCGAAGAGCAGGGGCTCGGACAGGTCGATGCCCTGGTGCCGCAGGAGCACGCCCAGCGCCGTCGTCTCGCAGTGCTGCCCGCCACGGGTGTCGACACCGTGCACCGTGACCATGCCGCGCCTCCTGGAGGTCCGCTAGGATCGACCTGATATTTGAACTCGTTCAAAACTATCCCGGGGAGGCCGTCATGGCCGGAACCACCACGTCCGGGGCGAGCGACACACCCGCCACCGCCCTCGGCCCCACGGCACTCGTCCTCGGCGCCCTCTCCGCCCTCGGCGCCTTCTCCGCCCTCGGCACCTGGGCGTTCCTGTTCCCCTGGTCGGTGCTGGCCGGGGCTCTGGCCGTCACCTTCGGCGCGCTGGGCATGCACCACGCCCGCAGGGGCGCGGGCCGGATGTGGACGTCGGTGGCCGGCACCGTGCTGGGCGCCGCGGGTCTCGTGGGTACCGTCACCCTCCTGTGGGCCATGTTCTGAGCCGCCGGCCCGTGTCACGCCTCGGCGATCACGACGGCGGAGGCGACCCCGGCGTCATGGCTGAGGGACACATGCCAGGACCGCACGCCGAGTTCGGCGGCCCGCGCGGCCACCGTCCCGGTCACCCGCAGCCGGGGCTGCCCGCTGTCCTCGACGTACACCTCGGCGTCGGTCCACAGCAGCCCGCCCGGGGCGCCGAGCGCCTTGGCCAGGGCCTCCTTGGCGGCGAACCGGGCGGCCAGGGAGGCGACCCCCCGGCGCTCCCCGCCGGGCAGCCGCAACTCCCGCTCTACGAACAGCCGTTCGGCCATGGCCGGCGTGCGTTGCAGTGCCGCCGCGAACCGATCGATCTCGGCGACGTCGATCCCGACCCCGATGATGCTCATGCCCAGCACCCTACGGTCCGGGCGGGACGTTCCCCACCGGCACCGCCTCACGTCCCGGCCGCCCGGCATGACCGGCATGGAACGGGACGGTCCCACCGCCCGCCAGGCCGCCCGGCACGGCGCCGGGATCGCCGTCGTCTCCCGGCTGCTCGCGCACGGCGCCCGGCGCACCCGGCGCACCCGGCGCACGAGGGACGGACGGCGGCCGGTGGACATCGCGCGGGAACGGGGTCACCCGCACCTGCCGGAACCCACCCGTACCGAACCCGCCCGTACGGAGCCCGCGATCTTGAACTGCCCCTCCCCCTTGTACAGTTCACGGCGACCGCGATGTGCACACGGCATCGCACGCAACGGGAGGAAACGCACCACCATGAAGTTCAAGTCGCCGGCGACCGCGGCCACTTCGGCAGCTCTCTTCGCCCTGGCCCTCACCGGCACCCTCGCCACCGCCGGCACCGCCGCCGCGGCACCGCCGAAGGACTGCAGCAAGGCGATCGTGAACGTCAAGGCCAAGGAGACCGTCAAGGTCCGCACCGCGCCGAAGACCTCCGCCACGGCCCTCGGCATCTGGGGCAAGGGCAAGCGCGGCGCCATCTGCAACGACGGCAAGGCCTACAAGGGCGGCTCGTACACGGCCTGCGGCAAGAAGAGCACCCTCTGGTACTACGGCGGCGACAAGGTCAACGGCTGGGTCCCCAAGACCTGCATCAACTGGTGATCACCCGGCCCAGGGGCTGAAGCGGGGCGGACGGCGGCGGCCGTCCGCCCCCTGCGCTCATTCCACGGTCACCGACTTCGCCAGGTTCCTCGGCTGGTCCACCTCGTTGCCGCGGGCCGTCGCCAGTTCGCACGCGAACACCTGCAGGGGCACGGTGGCCACCAGCGGCTGCAGCAGGGTCGGCGTGACCGGGATCCGGATCAGATGGTCCGCGTACGGCACGACCGCCTCGTCGCCCTCCTCGGCGATGACGATCGTCCGCGCGCCCCGCGCCCGGATCTCCTGGATGTTGGACACGATCTTGTCGTGCAGCACCGACCGCCCGCGCGGTGACGGCACGACCACGACGACCGGCAGGTCCTCCTCGATCAGCGCGATCGGCCCGTGCTTCAGCTCGCCCGCCGCGAACCCCTCGGCGTGCATGTAGGCCAGTTCCTTCAGCTTCAGCGCGCCTTCCAGGGCCACCGGGTAGCCGACGTGCCGGCCGAGGAACAGCACCGTGTCCTTCGCGGCCAGCGTGCGCGCCAGCTCCCGCACCGGCTCCATCGTCCCCAGCACCCGCTCCACCGCGCCGGAGATGGACGACAGGTCCCGGATCACCGCCCGGATCTCGTCGCCCCACTTGGTGCCCCGGACCTGGCCGAGGTACAGGGCGACCAGGTAGCAGGCGACGAGCTGCGTCAGGAACGCCTTGGTGGAGGCGACGGCGACCTCCGGCCCGGCGTGCGTGTAGAGCACGGCGTCGGACTCGCGCGGGATCGTCGAGCCGTTGGTGTTGCAGATCGCCAGCACCTTGGAGCCCTGCTCGCGGGCGTGCCGCAGCGCCATCAGCGTGTCCATGGTCTCGCCGGACTGGGAGATGGCGATGACCAGCGTCTGGGCGTCCAGGATCGGGTCCCGGTAGCGGAACTCGCTGGCCAGCTCCACCTCGCACGGCACGCGCGTCCAGTGCTCGATGGCGTACTTGGCGATCATCCCGGCGTGGAAGGCCGTGCCGCAGGCGACGATGACGACCTTGTCGACCTCGCGCAGCACCCGCGGCGGGATCCGCACCTCGTCCAGGGTCAGCGAGCCGGAGCCGTCGATCCGGCCCAGCAGGGTGTCGGCGACCGCCTTGGGCTGCTCGGCGATCTCCTTGAGCATGAAGTAGTCGTAGCCGCCCTTCTCCGCGGCCGAGGCGTCCCAGTCGACGTGGTACGAGCGCACATCGGCCGGGCGGCCGTCGAAGCCCGTCACGGTCACGCCGTCCCGGCGCAGCTCCACCACCTGGTCCTGGCCCAGCTCGATCGCGGACCGGGTGTGCTCGATGAACGCGGCGACGTCCGAGGCCAGGAACGCCTCGCCCTCGCCGACCCCCACCACCAGCGGTGAGTTCCGCCGGGCGCCCACCACCACGTCCGGCTCGTCGGCGTGCACCGCGACCAGCGTGAACGCGCCCTCCAGCCGCCGGCACACCAGCCGCATCGCCTCGGCCAGGTCCGCGCAGGAGGAGAACTCCTCGGCGAGCAGATGGGCGACGACCTCGGTGTCGGTCTCGGAGGACAGCGCGTGGCCGCGTTCCTGCAGCTCGGCCCGGAGTGCGGCGAAGTTCTCGATGATGCCGTTGTGGACCACCGCGACCCGGCCCGCGTTGTCGATGTGCGGGTGGGCGTTGGCGTCGGTCGGGCCGCCGTGGGTGGCCCACCGGGTGTGGCCGATGCCCGTCGCGCCCGTCGGCAGCGGCCTGCCGTCCAGCTCCTTCTCCAGGTTGAGGAGCTTGCCGGCCTTCTTGGCCGTCGCGAGCCCCCCGTCGGCCAGGACGGCCACGCCCGCCGAGTCGTAGCCCCGGTACTCCAGCCGCTTCAGCCCGGCCATCACGACCTCGAGCGCCGACTGCGGCCCCACGTATCCCACGATTCCACACATGGGCGGCAGCTTAGGGTCGATCACCGTGCCGAACGGGCCGTTGCGTGCCCGAAATCGGAAATTCCCGCCGGGGTACGAACGGCTCGGCGCCCGCTGCCGGGCCGTGCGCCCGGGTCGCCCCCCCCGGGGGCCGTGGACCCCCGACCACCCCACAGCCGTGACGCACGCCACTCGCATTCCTCCCGTTGGCCGGATTTCTCCCCCGGGAGCGGCCCGAACGACCCGCGTGACGGATCCCACCTCACCGTCCGTTCGTACGCCCGTAACAATGGACTGTGATCTCTCCGGTCTCCTCGATACCCCGGAGCGCCCACCGGCCCCGCCCGGAGGCGACTCCCTACGTCGACCTCACCCGAGCCGAATGGAGTGCGCTGCGCGACAAGACGCCGCTGCCCCTGACGGCCGAGGAGGTCGAGAAGCTGCGCGGTCTCGGCGACGTGATCGACCTGGACGAGGTGCGCGACATCTACCTCCCGCTGTCCCGGCTCCTCAACCTCTACGTCGGCGCCACCGACGGCCTCAGAGGGGCGCTGAACACGTTCCTCGGCGAACAGGGCTCGCAGTCCGGCACCCCGTTCGTCATAGGGGTCGCCGGCTCGGTCGCCGTCGGCAAGTCGACCGTCGCCCGCCTGCTGCAGGCCCTGCTCTCCCGCTGGCCCGAGCATCCGCGCGTCGAGCTGGTCACCACCGACGGCTTCCTGCTGCCCACCCGGGAACTGCAGGCCCGCGGCCTGATGTCCCGCAAGGGCTTCCCCGAGTCGTACGACCGCCGTGCCCTGACCCGCTTCGTCGCCGACATCAAGGCCGGCAAGGACGAGGTCACGGCCCCGGTCTACTCCCACCTGATCTACGACATCGTCCCGGACGAGCGCCTCACGGTCCGCCGCCCCGACATCCTGATCGTCGAGGGCCTGAACGTCCTGCAGCCCGCCCAGCCCGGCAAGGACGGCCGCACCCGGGTCGGCCTCGCCGACTACTTCGACTTCAGCGTCTACGTCGACGCCCGCGTCGAGGACATCGAGCGCTGGTACCTCAACCGCTTCCGCAAGCTGCGCGCGACCGCCTTCCAGAACCCGTCCTCGTACTTCCGCAAGTACACGCAGGTCTCCGAGGAGGAGGCCCTCGACTACGCCCGCACGATGTGGCGCACGATCAACCGGCCCAACCTGGTCGAGAACATCGCCCCCACCCGCGGCCGCGCCACCCTCGTCGTGCGCAAGGGCCCCGACCACAAGGTGCAGCGCCTGAGCCTGCGCAAACTGTGACCGTTACGCTGCCGCCATGCTGCATCTGCGCCTGATCACGCCGTCCGAGAAGACCGGTGACGTGGTCCGTCTGATCGAGGCAACGGTCGGTACCACGCATCTCGTCGTGCTGCCGGGCGCGGCCCGCGATCCCGACGGCGATGTCGTGATGTGCGACGTGGCCCGGGAGGCGGGCGACGAACTCCTGGGCCGCCTGCGGGAACTGGGCCTGGAGGACTGCGGCTCGATCGCCGTCGAGAACATCGACCTGTCGCTGTCGAAGCGGGCCGACAGGGCGGAGGCCGACGCGCCGGGCGAGGGCGCGGACGCGGTGCTGTGGGAGCACCTGACCGACGCCACCCACGAGGAATCGACGCTGTCGGTCACCTACCTGGCGTTCCTCACGCTGGCCACCATGATCGCGGCCTGCGGCGTGGTGCTGGACAACGCCATCCTGATCGTGGGCGCGATGGCGGTGGGCCCGGAGTTCGGTCCGCTCGCGGGCATCTGCACGGCGGTGGTGCAGCGCGCGCCCCGCCTGGCGCTGCGCTCGCTGACCGCCCTGCTGGTGGGCTTCGCCGTGGCGATGGCGGTGACGGTCGGCTTCAGCCACTTCATGGACGCGGTGGACCTGTTCACCGAGGCGAAGCTGGAGAGCGAACGCCCCAACACCGGCTTCATCTACGCCCCCGACTGGTTCTCCTTCGTCGTGGCGGTCCTCGCCGGCGCCGCGGGCACGCTCTCCCTGACCTCCGCCAAGTCCGGCGCCCTGGTCGGCGTCGCGATCTCGGTGACCACCGTCCCGGCCGCAGCCAACGCGGCGGTGGCCCTCAGCTACGGCGACATGAGGCAGACCTGGGGTTCGACGGAACAGCTCCTGCTCAACCTGCTCGGCATCATCCTGGCCGGCACCCTCACCCTGCTGACCCAGAAGTGGCTCTGGCGACGCCAACGGCAGCGCGCCTAGAGGCGCGGGGAACGGCGCGACAAGCCACGGACGACCCGCGGCCCACACACCACAGCTCCCCCGCCCCGCACCGGGAAACCCGACTACCCCAACGCCGACTTCACGACGTCGGCCAGCCGCCCCGCCACCGACCGAGCCTGCTCGATGTCGGCCGCCTCGACCATCACCCGCACCAGCGGCTCGGTCCCCGAGGGCCGCAGCAGCACCCGCCCGGTCTCCCCGAGTTCCCGCTCCGCGTCCGTCACGGCCGCCGCCAGCTCCGCGGACGTCTTCACCCGGGACTTGTCCACGTCCGGCACATTCACCAGCACCTGCGGCAGCCGCTCCATCACGGACGCCAGCTCCCGCAGCGGACGACCGCTCTGCGCGACCCGCGCCGCCAGCAGCAGCCCGGTGAGCGTGCCGTCGCCCGTGGTCGCGTGGTCGAGGATGATCACGTGCCCGGACTGCTCGCCGCCCAGGGCGAACCCGTGCTCCTTCATCTCCTCCAGCACGTACCGGTCCCCGACCGCCGTCTGGACGAGCCGGATGCCCTCCCGCTCCATGGCCAGCTTGAAGCCCAGGTTGGACATCACCGTCGCCACGACGGCGTCGGACCGCAGCGCGGACCGCTCGCGCATGGCCAGGGCGAGCACGGCGAGGATCTGGTCGCCGTCCACCTCCTCGCCGGTGTGGTCCACGGCGAGGCACCGGTCGGCGTCGCCGTCGTGCGCGATGCCGAGGTCGGCCCCCTGCTCGACGACGGCGGCCTTGAGCAGGTCCAGGTGCGTCGACCCGCACCCGTCGTTGATGTTGAGCCCGTCCGGCTCGGCCCCGATCGTGACGACCTCGGCACCGGCCCGACGGAACGCCTCCGGCGAGACCCGGGCGGCGGCGCCGTGCGCCTCGTCCAGGACGACCTTCAGCCCGTCGAGCCGGTTCGGCAGGACACCCAGCAGATGCGCGACGTAGCGGTCGGCGCCCTCGTCGTAGTCGCGCACCCGGCCCACCCCGGCCCCGGTCGGCCGGTCCCACGGGGCGCCGGTGCGGTGCTCCTCGTAGACCGACTCGATCCGGTCCTCCAGTTCGTCGGCGAGCTTGTGACCACCGCGGGCGAAGAACTTGATGCCGTTGTCCGGCATGGCGTTGTGGCTCGCGGAGAGCATCACGCCGAGGTCGGCGCCCAGCTCCCCGGTCAGGAAGGCCACCGCGGGCGTCGGCAGCACCCCGACGCGCAGGACGTCCACCCCGGCGCTGGCCAGACCCGCGACGACGGCGGCTTCCAGGAACTCCCCGGAGGCGCGGGGGTCACGTCCGACGATCGCGGTGGGCCGGTGCCCCTCGAACGTGCCCGCCTCGGCCAGTACGTGCGCCGCGGCCACGGACAGGCCCAGGGCCATCTCCGCCGTGAGATCCGCGTTGGCGACACCGCGCACGCCGTCCGTGCCGAAGAGTCGTCCCACTGTGGTGTCCTCCGTATTGCTCAAGAGAATGCGGCTCACATTCCCGCGTACCTCCCCTGAGACTGTCCGGGGCCGGTAGGGGTTGTGTAAACGAACCGCCCCGGCAGCACAACCGTGCCGCCGGGGCGATCGAGGCGAAGCCAGTCGCGAGGACGGGCGTCGCGTTTAGCGCTTGCTGTACTGCGGAGCCTTGCGGGCCTTCTTCAGACCGGCCTTCTTGCGCTCGACCGCACGGTCGTCGCGGCGGAGGAAGCCGGCCTTCTTCAGCGGGCCGCGGTTGTTGTCGACGTCGGCCTCGTTCAGCGCGCGGGCGACACCGAGACGGAGCGCACCGGCCTGACCGGAGACACCGCCACCGGCGATGCGGGCGATGACGTCGTAGCGGCCCTCGAGCTCGAGGACCTTGAACGGCTCGTTGACTTCCTGCTGGTGCACCTTGTTCGGGAAGTAGTCCTCGAGGGTGCGACCGTTGATCTTCCACTTGCCGGTGCCCGGGACGATCCGGACGCGGGCGATGGCGTTCTTGCGACGGCCCAGGCCGGCGGCCGGCTGGGGCTCGCCGAAGCGGGACGCCATGGACTCCGAGGTGTACTCGCCCTCGACGGGGACCTCGGACTCGGTGGTGTAGCTGTCGATGTCAAGCTCTTCGAGCGGCTGCTCGGCAGTGGTCTCGGCCACGATTCTCCTCAGATTCTCTTCAGTCTTAGGGGGTGGCCGGACTTACTGCGCGACCTGGGTGATCTCGTACGGCTGCGGCTGCTGCGCGCCGTGCGGGTGCTGGTCACCCTTGTAGACCTTCAGCTTCGAGAGCATCTGACGGCCCAGAGTGTTCTTGGGGAGCATGCCCTTGACGGCCTTCTCGATGGCCTTCTCGGGGTTCTTGTCGAGCAGCTCGTCGTAACGGACGGAGCGCAGACCACCCGGGTAGCCGGAGTGGCGGTACGCCATCTTCTGGGTGCGCTTGTTGCCGGAGAGGTGCACCTTGTCGGCGTTGATGATGATGACGAAGTCACCAGCGTCGACGTGCGGCGCATAGATCGGCTTGTGCTTGCCCCGGAGAAGGGTCGCTGCGGTGGAGGCGAGACGGCCCAGGACGACGTCCTGAGCGTCAATGACGTGCCACTGGCGCGTCACATCGCCGGGCTTGGGGCTGTACGTACGCACGGTTCGTAGCCTTCGCTTCGAGTGAATGGTCCTGAACAGGTCACCGAAACGATCACGACAGCCTTGACCGCACTGCGGTGACGCAAACCGCGTGCTGGTCGCTGGTCATCGGCCCGGTGGACCGGTGTAAGGGCCCGTCCCGTGAGAATGAGCAAGCCAATACACAACGAACAAGCAGAATACCGGGGTGTTCGACAAGGGTCAAAACGCGGGATCACCGGCGCCGGATGCGCCCCGGAGTGCACAGCACGGCACACAGCGTCACGACCCTGCGCACCGTCCGCCGCACCCCCCGCGGCCGGACCGGCCGCGCGAACGGGAACACCGACGAGAACACCGCATCGGCCACCACCCCGGCGCACCACCGCGCCACGGATCCGCCCCCGCGCACCCGGCGGCCCGCCCGCACCGCCCCGACCACGACGGACGGCCACAACCCGGCCCCGGCGGCCGGCCCCACCACCAGGCAGACCAGCAGCACCACGGCCGGCAGCAGTCGCCCCAACCACCCGCAGATGTCGCCTTTGCCCGTGCGCATGGGAGGAACGCTAGGGGCTGCGGGGCCCGTCCGGGCGGACCAGCACGCCCCATGTCCCGTCTAAGATGCGGCCCATGAGCTTTGGGCAGGGGGGACCTCAGTCCCAGTGGGATCCCTGGAAACCACAGTCGCAGCAGCCCTGGACCAGCGGGGGCGGTCAGTCTCCGGACTGGGCAGCGCTCGCTGAAGCCTCCGAGGCCCGCAACAAGCGACGCCGTCTGCTGCTCGTCGGCGGCGGCGCGCTCGCCACGGTCGCGATCGGCACCGCCGTCGCCGTCGCCGTGGTCTCGGCGGGCGGCGACGGCCGGACGAACAGCCCTGCCTCCCTGCCCTCGGCGGACATCCCCAGCGGCACGGCCTCGGCCCCGTCGTTCGCCCCGACCAGCGCACCGCCCCCGCTGGACCCGAAGGACTTCATCGCCAGCGCGAAGAAGGACAAGGCCCCGCTCAGCCCGGAGACGCTCTTCCCCGGCACCCAGCTGACGATGGGCGACACGGTCTACAAGAAGGGCCCCACCGCCGACACCCGGAGCTGCGCCTCGGCCGCCGGCGGCACCCTCCCCGAGGTCCTCACCGCCAACGACTGCACGCGCCTGATACGCGTGACCTACGTCAAGGACGGCATCGCGGTCACCATGGGCGTGGCGGTCTTCGACACCGAGGCCCAGGCGCTCAAGGCCAAGAGCCAGACCGACAAGAAGAGCTTCGTCAAGTCGCTCTCCGGCGGCGGCGTGAAGGGCTTCTGCGAGTCCGCCATCTGCAACACGACGAGCAACTCCTACGGTCGCTACGCCTACTTCGCCAACGCGGGCTTCACCAGCGGCAGGGACGTCACCACGAAGGACACCGAGGTCTTCCGCACCAGCGGCGACCTCCAGCAGTTCACGTTCAACCAGATCCGCCGCCGCGGCGAGGCCCAGGCCTCGGCCGCGGCGAACGAGTGACGCGGGCTCAGCAGCACCCGGCCGACGGCAACGACCGCTTGTTCCGCGCCTCCTTGCTGCGCGCGGCGAGCAACTCGTCGGCCGGATAGCCGACTTCCTCCAGCGTCAGCCCGTGCGGCCGCACGACGTGCACCGCCGAGTCGCGCACCCCGGCCGCCAGCACCTTCGCGGGCCAGTCCGGCGGCCGGTGCCCGTCCCCCACGAACAGCAGCGCCCCGATGAGCGAGCGCACCATGTTGTGGCAGAAGGCGTCGGCCCGCACGGTCGCGGTGATGATCCCGTCGTCCCCCCGCACCAGGCTCAGCTCCTGGAGTGTGCGGATGGTGGTGGCCCCCTCCCGCTTCTTGCAGTAGGCGGCGAAGTCGTGCTCGCCCAGCAGCCCGCGGGCGGCCTCGTTCATGGCGTCCACGTCGAGCGGCCAGTCGTGCCACAGCACGTGGTTGCGCAGCAGCGGGTCGACGCCGCCGGGGTTGTCGGTGACCCGGTAGGCGTACCGCCGCCACACGGCCGAGAAGCGGGCGTCGAACCCGCGGGGCGCCTCCCTGAGCGCCCAGACCCGCACGTCCCGGGGCAACCGCCCGGCGAGCCGCTTGAGCAGCTTCTGATGGTGCTCGGCCCACACCTCGCGCGGCAGATCGACGTGGGCGACCTGCCCCCGCGCGTGCACGCCGGCATCGGTACGCCCCGCGACGGTCAGCTCGTACGTCTCCCGCGACCGCGTCACGGTCCGCAGGGCGTCCTCGATCTCGCCCTGCACGGTCCGCCGCCCCCCGGCCTGCTTGGCCCAGCCCGAGAACTCGCTCCCGTCGTAGGAGAGATCCAGCCGTACCCGGACGTGACCGGGTGCTACTTCCTCACTCACCCCAGGATCCTCTCACCCACACGAAGACGGGCCCGCCCCCTCGAAAGGGAACGGACCCGTCCATGACGCCCTTCAGGGGCGCGGGGAACTGCGCGAACGACCACGGCGTACCGGAAGCCGCCGACCGTCAGTCCCCGGCAGACGCTTACGCGTCCTTGGACTCCTCGGCGGAAGCCTCGTCGGCCTTGGTCGTGTCGACCTGGGCCTCGGCAGCCTCGTTGTCCTTCGCGGCACGCTTGGTCGCGGCCTCGGCCTCGCCGGTCGCCTCCTGCGCCACCGTCAGCGCCTCGACCAGCTCGATGACGGCCATGGGCGCGTTGTCGCCACGGCGGTTACCGATCTTGGTGATGCGGGTGTAGCCACCCGGGCGGTTCTCGTAGCGCGGGCCGATCTCGGTGAAGAGCGTGTGGACGATGCTCTTGTCCGTGATCACCTGGAGCACCTGACGGCGGTTGTGAAGGTCGCCCTTCTTCGCCTTGGTGACCAGACGCTCGGCGTACGGGCGCAGGCGGCGGGCCTTCGCCTCGGTGGTGGTGATACGACCGTGCTCGAACAGCGACTTCGCGAGGTTCGCGAGCATCAGCTTCTCGTGCGCGGCGCTGCCGCCCAGACGGGCACCCTTGGTGGGCTTCGGCATGGTGTTTCTCCTAGGTGTCTGCCCCGGCCGTATCAGGTACCGGGGTCAGTATCCGAGCAGGCGGTCGCCTGTCGGAGATCCGGGGCGCCTTTCGACGCCCCGGAGGATCCGCGCCCCGAAGGGGCGCGGGGAACTGCGCGACCAGCCACAAGGGACCGGCAGCCGAATCAGTACTGCTCGGTCTCCACGAAACCGGCGTCAGCGTCGTCATCGGCGCCGAACGCGTCCGCGGCGGCGGTCGGGTCGAATCCGGGCGGGCTGTCCTTCAGGGCCAGGCCCATGCCGGCCAGCTTCGCCTTGACCTCGTCGATCGACTTCGCACCGAAGTTGCGGATGTCGAGCAGGTCCGCCTCGGACCGCGCGACGAGCTCACCCACGGAGTGGATGCCCTCACGCTTGAGGCAGTTGTACGACCGAACGGTGAGCTCCAGCTCCTCGATCGGCAGCGCCAGATCGGCGGCGAGCGCGGCGTCCGTCGGGGACGGACCCATGTCGATGCCCTCGGCGTCGATGTTCAGCTCGCGGGCGAGACCGAACAGCTCGACCAGGGTCTTGCCGGCCGACGCCATGGCGTCACGCGGACGCATGGCCTGCTTGGTCTCGACGTCGACGATCAGCTTGTCGAAGTCGGTCCGCTGCTCGACACGCGTGGCCTCGACCTTGTACGTGACCTTGAGCACCGGCGAGTAGATCGAGTCGACCGGGATCCGGCCGATCTCCTGGCCGACCTGCTTGTTCTGCACGGCGGAGACGTAACCGCGGCCGCGCTCGACCGTCAGCTCCATCTCCAGCTTGCCCTTGCCGTTGAGCGTGGCGAGGACGAGGTCGGGGTTGTGGACCTCGACACCGGCCGGGGGCGCGATGTCGGCGGCGGTGACCAGACCCGGGCCCTGCTTGCGCAGGTACATCACGACCGGCTCGTCGTGCTCCGAGGAGACGACCAGCTGCTTGATGTTGAGGATCAGGTCGGTGACGTCCTCCTTGACGCCCGGCACGGTGGTGAACTCGTGCAGCACGCCGTCGATGCGGATGGACGTGACCGCCGCACCCGGGATCGAGGAGAGGAGGGTCCGGCGCAGGGAGTTGCCGAGGGTGTAGCCGAAGCCCGGCTCCAGCGGCTCGATCACGAACCGGGAGCGGAATTCGTCGACGACCTCTTCGGTCAACGAGGGACGCTGAGCGATCAGCATGTGTGGATCAGATCCTTCTGTCAGGGGCGCCCGCTATTTGACGCCCTGATAGTGACAAGGGTACGGGCGATACGACCCGAAGGAGCCGTACCGCCCGAAAACCCAGCCCGCGAAGCGGAGCGACGCGTCAGACGCGGCGGCGCTTCGGCGGACGGCAGCCGTTGTGCGGGGTCGGGGTGACGTCCTGGATGGAGCCGACCTCGAGGCCCGTGGCCTGCAGGGAGCGGATCGCGGTCTCACGACCGGAACCCGGGCCCTTCACGAACACGTCGACCTTGCGCATGCCGTGCTCCTGGGCGCGGCGGGCAGCCGACTCGGCGGCCATCTGCGCGGCGAACGGCGTGGACTTCCGGGAGCCCTTGAAGCCGACGTGGCCGGCGGAGGCCCAGGAGATCACGTTGCCGGACGGGTCCGTGATCGAGACGATCGTGTTGTTGAACGTGCTCTTGATGTGCGCGTGGCCGTGAGCGACGTTCTTCTTTTCCTTGCGGCGCACCTTCTTGGCAGCGCCCTGACGACCCTTGGGGGGCATCTATAACTCCTACGGGAGGTGGTCGGTCCTACAGCGAAGACCGTGGACAGGCGTCCGCTGTGGACTACTTCTTGCCCGGCTTCTTCTTGCCGGCGATGGCGCGACGCGGGCCCTTGCGGGTACGCGCGTTGGTGCTGGTGCGCTGACCGCGGACGGGCAGACCACGACGGTGACGCAGACCCTGGTAGGTACCGATCTCCACCTTGCGGCGGATGTCGGCCTGGATCTCACGACGGAGGTCACCCTCGGTCTTGATGTTGTTGTCGACGTACTCGCGGATCGCGACGAGCTGCTCCTCGGAGAGATCGCGAACGCGGGTGTTCGGGTCGACGCCGGTGGCGGCCAGCGTCTGCTGCGAGAGGGTCCGGCCGATGCCGAACACGTAGGTGAGGGCGATCTCCACGCGCTTGTCGCGCGGGATGTCAACACCGGAAACGCGTGCCATTCAATGGCTCCAGTTACTTGTCGGAGGTCTTCCACAGGACCGACTCCCAGCCGCCGTACCAGGTACGAACTGGGTCCCCGGCCTCCGACCGGGGGTGTCAGGCGGCTCGGTGTCCGCCTGGGCCCTGCGTATGAACTATTCAGCTTGCGTCGCGCGAATCTCTGCGATGGATGCAGAGGGATCGGTCGTGCGTCAGCCCTGGCGCTGCTTGTGGCGCGGGTTCTCGCAGATGACCATGACCCGGCCGTGACGGCGGATCACCCTGCACTTGTCGCAGATCTTCTTGACGCTCGGCTTGACCTTCATGGGGTGAGGTTCTCCGGGTCAGTGCCGGCAGCCCGCACGCACGAGGCGCCGGGACACAGGCAAGATCTACTTGTAGCGGTAGACGATCCGGCCACGCGTCAGGTCGTACGGAGACAGCTCCACCACGACCCGGTCGTCAGGGAGGATGCGGATGTAGTGCATACGCATCTTGCCGCTGATGTGTGCCAGGACCTGGTGGCCGTTCTGGAGCTCGACCTTGAACATGGCGTTCGGAAGAGACTCGACGACAGTGCCCTCGATCTCGATGGCACCTTGCTTCTTGGCCACGCTTCGCCCTTCGAATCGACTACCTTGATCGACTCCGTGCGAGCGCATGCAGGCATGCGGGTACACAAGAGCCGACGAGTCAGTCTACGTCAGGCCCCTCGGAAACACGAATCGAGAAAGTCTGCCCGTACGGCAAGAGCTTTAAGCCCGCCCTGCGGGGGCGCGGGGAACTGCGCGAATGCCTGCGCGAACGCCCCCACCGGCGCGCGGTCGCGGACGGCGCTCAGCCCAGCGGATCCGGCGCGGCCTGGATCCCCAGCTCGGCGAGCTTCGCCTTGCCGCCGTCGGGAGCCGTCAGCACCAGCGGCCCCTCCTCCGTCAGCGCGACGGAGTGCTCCCAGTGCGACGACCACGTGCCGTCCGTGGTGACGACCGTCCAGTCGTCCTCCAGGACCTCCGTGCGCGGCGTCCCCAGGGACACCATCGGCTCGATCGCGAGGCAGAACCCGGGCACCAGCCTGGGGCCCTTGCCGCGCCGGCGGTCGACGTAGTTCAGCAGGTGCGGGTCCATGTGCATCTCGGTGCCGATGCCGTGGCCGCCGTAGTCCTCGATGATCCCGTACTTGCCGCCGCCCGGCTTGGGCTGGCGGCGGATGTAGGTCTCGATGGCCCGGGAGATGTCGACCAGCCGGTTGCCCTGCTTCATGGCCGCGATGCCGGCCCACATCGACTCCTCGGTCACCCGGGACAGCTCGATCAGCTCCGGGGCGTGACCGGAGCCGACGAAGGCCGTGAAGGCCGCGTCGCCGTGCCAGCCGTCGATGATCGCGCCGCAGTCGATGGAGATGACGTCCCCGTCCTTGAGGACGACGTCGTCGGAGGGGATGCCGTGGACCACGACCTCGTTCACCGACGTGCAGATGGTCGCGGGGAAGCCGCCGTAGCCGAGGAAGTTCGGCTTGGCGTTGTGCTCGGCGAGCACCTTGCGGGCGACCTGGTCCAGATCCCTGGTGGTGGCCCCGGGGACGGCGGCCTCACGGGTCGCCGCGTGGATGGCGGCGACGACCAGCCCCGCCTCACGCATCTTGGCGATCTGCTCGGGGGTCTTGATCTGCACCATGGGGGCTACGGCCTTTCTGGACCTTCGGCGACGGTGAACGCCTTCAACGATACGGGGCCGGGCGACGGCCCCGCCCACACAGCAGCCGCGGTCCCCGAGGGGAACCGCGGCCGTAGCTGCGTACGGACGACTACTTGTCGTCCTCACCACGCTTGAGCGCCTCCATGGCGCGCCGCGTGACGTCCTCCACCTTGCCGAGCGCGGAGATCGTGACCACCAGGCCCTGGGCCTTGTAGTAGTCGATGATCGGCTCGGTCTGGGTGTGGTAGACCTCCAGCCGCGTGCGGACCGTCTCCTCGGAGTCGTCGTCCCGCTGGTAC
Source organism: Streptomyces sp. NPDC085931 (assembly GCF_044540565.1). Lineage (NCBI taxonomy): Bacteria > Bacillati > Actinomycetota > Actinomycetes > Kitasatosporales > Streptomycetaceae > Streptomyces > Streptomyces sp. NPDC085931. Next base: position 44,628 of record NZ_JBITSK010000024.1, on the reverse strand, counting down.
AGCTCGCCGCCGCAGACGTCGCAGACGCCGTCCTCGGCCGGCTGCTTGTACGTCACGTGGAAGACGTGCGACGAGTCGTTGCGGCAGATGCGGCGGCCGGCGATGCGCTTGACCACCTCGTCCTCGGGGACCTCCAGGTCGAGCACCGCGTCGAGCTGCATGCTCTCGGTCTCCAGCAGCTCGTCGAGGGCCTCGGCCTGGGAGACGTTGCGCGGGAAGCCGTCCAGCAGGAAGCCGTTCTCGGCGTCCGGCTGCTCCATGCGGTCCTTCGCCATGGCGATGGTGACCTCGTCGGGCACGAGATTGCCCGCGTCCATGTAGGACTTCGCCAGTTTGCCGAGTTCCGTCTGCCGGCTGATGTTGGCCCGGAACAGGTCGCCCGTGGAGATGTGCGGGATCGACAGGTTCTGGGCCAGGAACGCGGCCTGCGTTCCCTTACCGGCGCCCGGCGGCCCGACGAGGACGATACGCATCAGCGGAGGAACCCTTCGTAATTGCGCTGCTGGAGCTGGCTCTCGATCTGCTTCACCGTCTCCAGGCCCACACCCACGATGATCAGGATGCTGGTCCCACCGAACGGGAAGTTCTGGTTTGCCCCGAAACCAACCAACGCCATCGTCGGCACAAGAGCGATCAGACCCAGGTACAGCGAACCCGGCCAGGTGATCCGGTTGAGTACGTAGCTCAGGTACTCAGCGGTCGGTCGGCCAGCCCGGATGCCCGGGATGAAGCCACCATACTTCTTCATGTTGTCGGCGACTTCCTCGGGGTTGAAGGAGATCGCCACATAGAAGAACGCGAAGAAAACGATCAGCAGGAAGTACGTGATGATGTAGTACGGGTGGTCGCCCTTGACGAAGTGTTGCTCGATCCAGGTCTTCCAGCCCGAGTTGCCTCCGGCGAACTGCGCGATCAGCGCGGGGATGTAGAGCAGCGACGAGGCGAAGATGACGGGGATGACACCCGCCTGGTTCACCTTGAGCGGGATGTAGGTCGACGTACCGCCGTAGGAACGGCGGCCGATCATGCGCTTGGCGTACTGGACCGGGATGCGGCGCTGGGCCTGCTCGACGAAGACGACCAGGCCGACCATGACGAGGCCGACCGCGATGACGGTGCCGAACTCGATCCAGCCGTCGGCCAGCGAGCCCTGCTCCTTGATGGCCCACAGGGCGGACGGGAACGTGGCGGCGATCGAGATGAACATCAGGATCGACATGCCGTTGCCGATGCCGCGATCGGTGATGAGCTCACCGAGCCACATCACGGCGGCCGTACCGGCGGTCATCGTGATGACCATGGTGATGGTGACGAAGATCGACTGGTCCGGGACGATCTGGCTGGCCACCGGGCAGCCCTGGAACAGGGCGCCGCTGCGGGCGGTGGCGACGAGGCCGGTGCCCTGGAGGATGGCGAGGGCGATCGTCAGATAACGGGTGTACTGCGTGATCTTCGCCGTACCGGCCTGGCCCTCCTTCTTCAGGGCTTCCAGGCGCGGGATCACCACGGTCAGCAGCTGCAGGATGATGCTCGCCGTGATGTACGGCATGATGCCCAGGGCGAAGATCGTGATCTGCAGCAGCGCGCCGCCGCTGAACATGTTGACCAGGCCGAAGAGACCCTGGTTGGCCTGGGCGTTGTCGATACAGGTCTGGACGTTCCGGTAGTCGACGCCTGGGATCGGGATGTGCGTACCGACCCGGTAGACCACGATGATGCCGAGCGTGAAGAGCAGCTTCTTGCGCAGGTCGGGCGTCTTGAACGCCCGGGCGAACGCGGTGAGCACGGTGCCTCCTGCGACCCCCGCGCAACTGCGTCAAGGGTGACGGTCTTGAGGTTCGACGAATAGGTAACGGTCAACTGCCGCTCAGAGTGCCGGAAGTACAGCACCCTGTGTAAAGAGGGCAGTGCAGGCCACCTTACCGGCGAGACTGCCGCCCTAGGAACGACCAACCGGGGATACCCCATTTGTGGGGTATCCCCGGTCGGGATCGCTCAGGTCATCGAGACGCCTGTGGAGTTCAGACGAGCTCGGTGACGGAACCGCCGGCGGCGGTGATCTTCTCCTTGGCGGAGCCGGAGACGGCATCGACCGTCACCTGCAGCGCCACGGAGATCTCGCCCTGGCCGAGGACCTTGACGAGCGCGTTCTTGCGAACGGCGCCCTTGGCCACCAGACCCTCGACGGTGACCTCGCCACCCTCGGGGTAGAGCGCGGCCAGCTTGTCGAGGTTCACGACCTGGTACTCGGTCTTGAACGGGTTCTTGAAGCCCTTCAGCTTCGGGAGGCGCATGTGGAGGGGCATCTGCCCACCCTCGAAGCGCTCCGGAACCTGGTAACGGGCCTTGGTGCCCTTGGTACCACGACCGGCCGTCTTACCCTTCGACGCCTCACCACGACCGACACGGGTCTTGGCGGTCTTGGCGCCCGGGGCGGGACGGAGGTTGTGGATCTTGAGCGGGTTGTTCTCCGCCATGATCAGTCGACCTCCTCGACCGTCACGAGGTGGCGGACGGTGTGCACCATGCCGCGGAACTCGGGGCGGTCCTCCTTGACGACCTGCGTGTTGATGCCCTTGAGACCAAGGGAGCGCAGGGTGTCACGGTGGTTCTGCTTGCTGCCGATGTAGGACTTGACCTGCGTGATCTTGAGCTGAGCCATGATCACACACCCGCCCCGGCACGAGCGCGCAGCAGAGCCGCGGGGGCGACGTCCTCCAGCGGCAGACCACGGCGGGCCGCGATCTCCTCGGGACGCTGCAGGCCCTTCAGGGCCGCCACGGTCGCGTGCACGATGTTGATCGCGTTGTCGGAGCCGAGCGACTTCGACAGCACGTCGTGGATACCGGCGCACTCGAGCACGGCACGCACCGGACCACCGGCGATCACACCGGTACCCGGGGACGCGGGCTTGAGCAGCACGACGCCGGCAGCCTTCTCACCCTGGATGGGGTGCGGGATGGTGCCCTGGATACGGGGGACCTTGAAGAAGTGCTTCTTGGCCTCCTCAACGCCCTTGGCGATGGCGGCCGGCACCTCCTTGGCCTTGCCGTAGCCGACACCCACGGTGCCGTCACCGTCGCCCACCACGACCAGCGCGGTGAAGCTGAAGCGACGACCACCCTTCACAACCTTGGCGACGCGGTTGATCGCGACAACGCGCTCAACGTACGCGGTCTTCTCGGCGGCAGCAGCGCCGCCGTCACGGCCCTTCCGGTCCCGCCGCTCGCCGCCACCGGCACCGCTTCCGCGGCGCTGGGGTCCAGCCATTGGATTACCTCTCTCTTTCCGCTAGCTACAAGCGGCTCAGAACTTGAGCCCGGCTTCGCGGGCGGCGTCCGCCAGGGCGGCGATGCGCCCGGCGTACTGGTTGCCACCACGGTCGAACACGACGGCCTCGACACCGGCGGCCTTGGCGCGCTCGGCGACCAGGGCGCCGACCTGCTTGGCCTGCGCGGACTTGTCGCCCTCGCCACCGCGGATCGAGCTGTCCAGGGTGGACGCCGACGCCAGGGTGTGACCCTTCAGGTCGTCGATCACCTGCGCCACGATGTGGCGGTTGGAGCGGGTCACGACCAGACGGGGACGCTCCGCCGTACCGTTGATCCGCTTGCGGATCCGGATGTGACGGCGCTTGATCGCGGCGCGCTTGTAGGCGTCGCCCTTGAGGATCTTCTGCCCGTATGCCATGGCTTACTTACCCGCCTTTCCGACCTTGCGGCGGATGACTTCGCCCTCGTACTTGACGCCCTTGGCCTTGTACGGGTCGGGCTTGCGCAGCTTGCGGATGTTGGCCGCAACCTCGCCGACCTTCTGCTTGTCGATGCCCTCGACCGAGAAGCGGGTGGGGGCCTCCACCTTGAAGGTGATGCCCTCGGGCGCCTCGACCAGGATCGGGTGGCTGTAACCGAGGGAGAACTCCAGGTTCGAACCCTTGGCGACAACGCGGTAACCGACACCGCTGATTTCGAGCTTCTTCACGTAACCCTGGGTCACGCCGGTGATCATGTTCGCCACCAGCGTGCGGGACAGGCCGTGCAGGGCCTTGTTCTGACGCTCGTCGTTGGGGCGGGTGACGTTCAGGACGCCGTCCTCACCCTTGGCGATCTCGATCGGCGCCACGACGGTGTGGGTCAGCGTGCCCTTGGGGCCCTTGACCGAGACCGTCTGGCCGTCGATGGTGACGTCCACGCCGGCGGGAACCGCGATGGGGAGCTTGCCGATGCGCGACATAGCTGTTTCCTCCGTTCCCTTCCGCTACCAGACGTAGGCGAGGACTTCCCCACCCACGCCCTTCTTGCCGGCCTGCTTGTCGGTGAGGAGCCCGTGCGACGTGGAGATGATCGCCACGCCGAGGCCGCCGAGCACCTTCGGCAGGTTGGTGGACTTCGCGTACACCCGGAGACCGGGCTTGGAGATCCGCTTGATGCCCGCGATGGAGCGCTCACGGTTGGGGCCGAACTTCAGCTCCAGGACGAGGTTCTTGCCGACCTCGGCGTCCTCGACCTTCCAGCCCGTGATGAAGCCCTCCTGCTGGAGGATCTCCGCGATGTGAGACTTGATCTTGGAGTGCGGCATCGACACCGAGTCGTGGTACGCCGAGTTCGCGTTCCGCAGACGCGTAAGCATGTCTGCGATCGGATCAGTCATGGTCATGAATTGGCCTTCGGCCTCTCTCGCCGGGGTTTCCTGGTGCGCCATCCCTCTCCCCGATCCGAGACGGGACGGGTGCGGCGCGGTGGACCTACGGCGTAGTAAGTCGTACGGGCGTGACAGGCGCCCAACCCCACAAGCCTAAGCCATGCGGGGCGGGCCCCTGTCCACCCAGATGCTTACCGAGAGTCTTCCGGAATCCCCGAAGGGGGGATTACCAGGAGCTCTTGGTCACGCCCGGCAGCTCGCCACGGTGAGCCATCTCACGCAGGCACACGCGGCACAGGCCGAACTTGCGGTACACGGAGTGCGGACGACCGCAGCGCTGGCAGCGGGTGTACGCGCGCACGCCGAACTTGGGCTTGCGAGCAGCCTTCGCGATCAGAGCCTTCTTCGCCATCTCGCTCACGCCTCCTTGAAGGGGAAGCCGAGGTGACGGAGGAGCGCGCGGCCCTCAGCGTCGTTGGTCGCCGTGGTGACCACGGTGATGTCCATACCCCGGACGCGGTCGATCTTGTCCTGGTCGATCTCGTGGAACATGACCTGCTCCGTGAGACCGAAGGTGTAGTTGCCACGGCCGTCGAACTGCTTGGGGGACAGGCCGCGGAAGTCGCGGATGCGCGGGAGCGCCAGCGACAGGGTGCGGTCCAGGAACTCCCACATGCGGTCGCCACGGAGCGTGACGTGGGCACCGATCGGCTGACCCTCGCGCAGCTTGAACTGCGCGATGGACTTGCGGGCCTTGGTGACGGCCGGCTTCTGACCGGTGATCGTGGTGAGGTCGCGGATGGCGCCCTCGATCAGCTTGGAGTCGCGGGCGGCGTCGCCCACACCCATGTTGACCACGATCTTGACGAGGCCGGGGATCTGCATGACGTTCTCGTACTTGAACTCGTCACGCAGCTTGCCCGCGATCTCCTCGCGGTACTTCTGCTTCAGACGCGGAGTGGTGGTGGTAGCCATCAGATGTCCTCACCCGTCCGCTTGGCAACGCGGATCTTGTTGCCCTCGTCGTCGAAGCGGTAACCGACGCGGGTCACGACCTTCTTGCCGTCCTTCTCCACGACCAGCTGGACGTTGGAGACGTGGATCGGCGCCTCGGTGGTGACGATGCCGCCGGCCTGCGAACCGCGAGCCGTCGGACCGGCCTTGGTGTGCTTCTTGACCCGGTTGACACCCTCGACCAGGACCCGGTCCTCACGGGGGAAGGCCGCGATGACCTTGCCCTGCTTGCCCTTGTCCTTACCGGTGATGACCTGGACCAGGTCGCCCTTCTTGATCTTCATGCTCACAGCACCTCCGGCGCGAGGGAGATGATCTTCATGAACTTCTTCTCGCGCAGCTCACGGCCGACCGGGCCGAAGATACGGGTGCCACGAGGGTCGCCGTCGTTCTTGAGAATGACAGCGGCGTTCTCGTCGAAGCGGATGTACGAGCCGTCCGGACGGCGGCGCTCCTTGACGGTGCGAACGATGACCGCCTTGACGACGTCACCCTTCTTCACGTTGCCACCGGGGATCGCGTCCTTGACGGTGGCGACGATGACGTCACCGATACCCGCGTAGCGGCGACCGGAGCCGCCGAGCACACGGATGCAGAGGATCTCCTTCGCACCCGTGTTGTCGGCGACACGCAGTCGCGACTCCTGCTGGATCACGTCTATCTCCTGTTTGTCTGCCGGTTCCCCGGGGGCCGCTCACCGAGCGGCCCCCGGAGCCTGGCGGAACTGTCCTGCGGGTTTGCCCCGCAGGAATTACTTGGCCTTCTCGAGGATCTCGACGACGCGCCAGCGCTTGGTCGCGGACAGCGGCCGGGTCTCCATCAGGAGGACGCGGTCGCCGACACCCGCGGCGTTCTGCTCGTCGTGGGCCTTGAGCTTGTTCGTACGACGGATGACCTTGCCGTACAGCGCGTGCTTGACGCGGTCCTCGACGGCGACGACGACGGTCTTGTCCATCTTGTCGCTGACGACCAGGCCCTCACGGGTCTTGCGGAAACCGCGGTCCGTCTTGGTCTCTTCAGTCACGTTGCTCTCGCTCATGCGCTCTCCACCGTCTCGATGCCCAGCTCGCGCTCACGCATCAGGGTGTAGATCCGCGCGATGTCCTTGCGGACGGCCTTGAGCCGACCGTGGTTCTCGAGCTGGCCCGTCGCCGCCTGGAAGCGGAGGTTGAACAGCTCTTCCTTGGCCTCGCGGAGCTTGTTCAGCAGCTCCTCGTTGCCCAGCTCGCGCAGCTCAGACGCCTTGGTACCGGCCGACATCACGCTTCACCTGCCTCGCGCTTGACGATCTTGCACTTCATCGGCAGCTTGTGAGCCGCACGGGTCAGGGCCTCGCGCGCGATCTTCTCGTTGGGGTACGACAGCTCGAACATCACGCGTCCGGGCTTGACGTTGGCCACCCACCACTCCGGCGAACCCTTACCGGAACCCATGCGGGTCTCGGCCGGCTTCTTGGTGAGGGGGCGGTCCGGGTAGATGTTGATCCAGACCTTGCCGCCACGCTTGATGTGACGGGTCATGGCGATACGAGCCGCTTCGATCTGGCGGTTCGTGACGTACGCCGGGGTCAGCGCCTGGATGCCGTACTCGCCGAACGCAACCTGCGTGCCACCCTTGGACATGCCGTTGCGCTTGGGGTGGTGCTGCTTGCGGTGCTTGACCCTACGGGGGATCAGCATGACGGTCAGGCCTCCGTTCCGGTGCTCTCAGCCGGAGCGGCGGCGGGAGCCTCGGCCTTGGGGGCCTCGGCGCCGGCAGCCTGCTGCGGCTTGCGACCGCGCCCGCCACGCTCGCCACCGCGGCCACCACGGGCCGGGCGGTCGTTGCCACCACGGGCCGGGCGGTTGCCGGCGCGGGCAGCGGCGTTCTCGGCGCGGACCTCGGCGATGTTCTTGACGTCGCCCTTGTAGATCCAGACCTTCACGCCGATGCGGCCGAAGGTCGTCTTGGCCTCGAAGAAGCCGTAGTCCACGTTCGCGCGGAGCGTGTGCAGGGGCACGCGGCCCTCGCGGTAGAACTCCGAGCGGGACATCTCGGCGCCGCCGAGGCGGCCACCGCACTGGATCTTGATGCCCTTGGCGCCGGCCTTCATCGCCGACTGCATGCTCTTGCGCATGGCACGGCGGAAGGAGACGCGGGAGGAGAGCTGCTCGGCGACGGCCTGGGCCACGAGCTGAGCGTCCGTCTCGGGGTTCTTGACCTCGAGGATGTTCAGCTGGACCTGCTTGCCGGTGAGCTTCTCGAGGTCACCGCGGATGCGGTCGGCCTCGGCGCCGCGGCGGCCGATGACGATGCCCGGACGAGCGGTGTGGATGTCCACACGCACGCGGTCACGGGTGCGCTCGATCTCGACCTTGGAGATGCCGGCGCGCTCCATGCCGGACGTCATCATCCGACGGATGGCGACGTCTTCCTTGACGTAGTCCTTGTACAGCTTGTCGGCGTACCAACGCGACTTGAAGTCGGTCGTGACACCGAGCCGGAACCCGTGCGGGTTTACCTTCTGGCCCATTACCGGGTTCCTTCCTTGCTGCTGACGACCACGGTGATGTGGCTGGTCCGCTTGCGGATCCGGTAGGCACGGCCCTGGGCGCGCGGTCGGAACCGCTTCAGGGTCGGGCCCTCGTCGACGTAGGCCTCGGAGATGTAGAGGCTGTCGACATCGGTGTGGTCGTAGTTGTGCGCGGCGTTGGCGATGGCGCTGTCCAGCACCTTGCCGACCGGCACGCTCGCGGCCTGCGGGGCGAAACGCAGGACCGCCTGAGCCTCCGTGGCGTTCAGGCCACGGATGAGGTCCACCACACGGCGGGCCTTCATGGGCGTGACGCGGATGTACCGCGCCTGGGCCCTGGCTTCCATGGTTGTCCCTTCGATGTTTGTCATGGTCATTCGCACCCCGCTGACTAGCGGCGCTTCGACTTCCGGTCTTCCTTGACGTGGCCCCGGAAGGTGCGGGTCGGCGAGAACTCGCCGAGCTTGTGGCCGACCATCGACTCGGTGACAAACACCGGGATGTGGGTCTTGCCGTTGTGCACCGCGAGCGTGTGGCCGAGCATGGCCGGCACGATCATCGAGCGACGGGACCAGGTCTTGATGACGTTCTTGGTGCCCGCTTCGTTCTGGGCGTCCACCTTCTTCATCAGGTGGTCGTCGACGAAGGGCCCCTTCTTCAAGCTACGAGGCATCTCAACCCGTCCTTAGCGCTTCTTGTTCGTCTTGCGGCGGCGGACGATGTACTTGTTCGACGCCTTCTTGGGCGAACGAGTACGGCCTTCCTTCTTGCCCCACGGGGACACAGGGTGGCGACCACCGGAGGTCCGGCCCTCACCACCACCGTGCGGGTGGTCAACCGGGTTCATGACCACACCACGGACGGTCGGGCGAACGCCCAGCCACCGCTTACGGCCCGCCTTGCCCCAGTTGATGTTGCTCTGCTCGGCGTTGCCGACCTCGCCGACGGTGGCGCGGCAGCGCACGTCGACCAGGCGGATCTCACCGGACGGCATACGGAGGTGGGCCATCTGGCCCTCCTTCGCGAGCAGCTGCACCGAGGCACCGGCGGAGCGGGCGAACTTCGCGCCGCCGCCCGGACGCAGCTCGATGGCGTGCAGCGTGGTACCGACCGGGATGTTGCGCAGGGCGAGGTTGTTGCCCGGCTTGATGTCGGCCCCGGGACCGTTCTCGACGCGGTCGCCCTGGCTCAGGCCACGCGGCGCGAGGATGTAGCGCTTCTCGCCGTCCGCGTAGTGCAGGAGCGCGATGCGCGCGGTGCGGTTGGGGTCGTACTCGATGTGCGCGACCTTCGCCGGCACGCCGTCCTTGTCGTGACGACGGAAGTCGATCACGCGGTAGGCGCGCTTGTGGCCACCACCCTGGTGGCGGACGGTCACACGACCGGAGTTGTTACGGCCACCCTTGCTGTGCAGGGGGCGGACCAACGACTTCTCCGGCGTGGACCGCGTGACCTCGACGAAGTCGGCGACGCTCGAGCCGCGACGGCCCGGCGTAGTCGGCTTGTACTTGCGGATTCCCATTTCTCAGTCCTCGTCCGATATCGGACGATCCGACCCGCTTACGCGGTCGGACCGCCGAAGATGTCGATACGGTCGCCCTCGGCGAGGGTCACGATCGCGCGCTTGGTGGACGCACGCTGGCCGAAGCCGGTGCGGGTCCGCTTGCGCTTGCCCTGGCGGTTGATCGTGTTGACCCCGGTGACCTTGACCGAGAAGACCGCCTGGACGGCCTGCTTGATCTGGGTCTTGTTGGCGCTCGGGTCGACGATGAACGTGTACTTGCCCTCGTCGAGGAGCGCGTAGCTCTTCTCGGAGACGACCGGCTTGAGCAGCACGTCACGGGGGTCCGTGAAGGACTTGCTCAGCGGGGTCTCGACCGTGTTCTTGCCCTCGGTGGCGTGGCGACGCGCCTTCTTGACGCGAGCCTCCTTGGCCTTCTTCGCGGCCTTCGAGGCGATAGCGGGGTGACGGATAGCCATCAGACCTCGCTCCCTTCGGTGTCATTGGCCTTCGGGCCCGACACGAAGGACTCGAAAGCGGCCTTGGTGAAGACCACGTCGTCCGAGACGAGAACGTCGTACGTGTTCAGCTGGCCCGGCTCCAGGATGTGGACCTGGGGCAGGTTGCGGGCGGACAGCCACGCGGCCTCGTCGGCGCGGTCGACGACCAGGAGCAGGTTCTTGCGCTCCGAGATCTTGCCGAACAGCGTCCGGGCGGCCTTCGTCGACGGGCTGTCGCCCTCGACGACGCCGGAGACGACGTGGATGCGGTTGTGGCGGGCCCGGTCGGTGAGGGCGTGACGCAGCGCGGCAGCCTTCATCTTCTTCGGGGTCCGCTGCGAGTAGTCACGCGGCACGGGACCGTGCACGACGCCACCACCGGCGAACTGCGGCGCGCGGGTCGAGCCCTGACGGGCGCGACCGGTGCCCTTCTGGCGGTACGGCTTCTTGCCACCGCCGCGGACCTCGCCACGGGTCTTGGTCTTGTGCGTGCCCTGACGGGCAGCGGCCAGCTGTGCGACGACGACCTGGTGGATCAGCGGGATGCTGACCTTCTCAACGCCGAAGATCTCCGCGGGGAGCTCGACGGAACCGGCCTTGTCGCCCGCCGGCGAAAGGATGTCAACAGTGCTCATTACCTCAGGCCCCCTTGGCCGCGGTGCGGACCAGGACGAGGCCGCCGTTCGGACCGGGAACCGCGCCCTTGATGAGCAGCAGACCCTTCTCCGCGTCAACGGCGTGGACGGTCAGGTTCTGGGTGGTGACCCGCTCGTTGCCCATGCGACCCGCCATGCGGAGGCCCTTGAACACACGGCCCGGGGTGGCGCAGCCACCGATGGAACCGGGGGAGCGGTGCTTGCGCTGGGTGCCGTGTCCGGCGCCGAGGCCACGGAAGTTGTGGCGCTTCATGACACCGGCGAAGCCCTTGCCCTTGCTCTTGCCGGTCACGTCGACCTTCACGCCGGCCTCGAACACCTCAGCGGTGATCTCCTGGCCCAGCGTGTACTCGGAGGCGTCCGCGGTGCGGATCTCGACGAGGTGGCGACGGGGAGTGACGTCGGCCTTGGCGAAGTGGCCCTTGAGGGGCTTGTTCACCTTGCGCGGGTCGATCTCGCCGAAGGCGATCTGGACGGACTCGTAGCCGTCGACATCGTTCGTGCGGACCTGGGTGACGACGTTGGGGCCGGCCTTGACGACGGTGACCGGGACGACGCGGTTGTTCGCGTCCCAGACCTGCGTCATGCCGAGCTTCTCGCCCAGGATGCCCTTGATCTGCTTAGCCATCTCTCAGATCACCGGCCTCAGAGCTTGATCTCGATGTCGACACCGGCCGGGAGGTCGAGTCGCATCAGAGAGTCAACGGTCTTGGGGGTGGGGTCGAGGATGTCGATCAGGCGCTTGTGCGTGCGCATCTCGAAGTGCTCGCGCGAGTCCTTGTACTTGTGCGGCGACTTGATGACGCAGTACACGTTCTTCTCAGTGGGCAGCGGCACCGGGCCCGCGACCGACGCACCAGTACGCGTCACCGTCTCGACGATCTTCTTCGCCGAGCTGTCGATGACCTCGTGGTCGTAGGCCTTGAGCCGGATGCGGATCTTCTGTCCCGCCATGGCTACTCAGTAGTCCTGTCTCTTCTTACGCTCTGGAACCCGGTGGATTCCTTCTGCTGCCTTCGTTCCTCCGACCCACGCGGTCGGGCGTGTCGCGCTCCCGCTGACACAGATGCCCCTTGTTCGAACATCCCTGCGGGATTGCACACGGCCCTTCCGGTACCGCGAGCCGGGGGCGGAAGGCCCACCGGGTGCCTGGCCGGTGCCGCACCTTGCTTCCCGAAAGATTCCCGTACGTCCGCCCCAGCGCTGCCGTCATGGCAGTTAGGACGACGAGTACTGTGGGACTCGCTTCCGGTCCCCCCGGCGGGAGGCGCGCAGCATCAACACTCGACCGAGCAACTCGGACAGTCTGCCATATGGGGCAGTGCGGATGCCAATCGAGCCGGAGAGCGTACCCCGGGGGTGACGAAGGTCAAACCAGGGGCGCGCGTGCGCACGCGGGGCGCTCGCCGCCGCGGAGCGGGCGATGAGGAGCAGGTCTCCGTCCGGGATCACTCGACGCCCTGGTCCCTTGCGCTTCCTCGATGGCATCCGTCAACCGGCACTCAGTCTTTTCTCGCGGAATTCGTCGAAAGCCTGCTTGAAGGACTTCGGGCTCGCGTCGTCCACCGGATTGTCCATATTCATCAGAGGCAGGTTGATCTCAATCGCCGAAATCCGCCGATCGACATGGCGAGCGTTCCACTCCTCGATTGCGTGAAAGGAGCGTGATGCCGCGAAATAGGCGGGCTGCAGGTGTGCATACCCGGCCTGCACTTTCCATTCTCCCTGCGCGTCCCTGGTCATGGGCCTGCCGGGCGGCACGACGATGAGACCGTGCCAGCCGTCACCCCGGCGGTTCTCCAAGATCTGGGCCTCTTCGGCCCCGGCACGTCCGCCGTACCGTTCGAGGGCGAACATGCCGGCCATGAGGACCGCGTCGACCGGGGTCCCGGCCCTCAGCCCCCGCTGGCAGCTGACGTCTTCGCACTCCGCGAAGACCCGCTGCCATCTGTCCAGCGTGTCGGCCTTCTGCGAGGTGATCACCAGGCGCACGGCAACTCTCCTGCTCAGGGGATCGGCATGCCGGGGAGGATGCGGATTCTGCCCATCTGTGCGAGGACTTCGGTGGGCAGGGCGAGCGCTTCGATACCGCCCGCCTCCACCAGGTCGACCCGACTGATGTCCGGGACGGCATCTCTCCGGATGGTGGACCGCACCAGCGTATAGGCCCCCTCATGGGGAAACCTACTGTACATCTCCCGCGCATAGGAGGCCGCGGCCTCGGCAGTCGTGGAAAAGTATTTCGTCTCGATACCCTGAGGATTCTGGAACGTCCGTGTGCGCATGATCTGACCGAGTTCCCCGTCCATCACCGCGCGGTAGAGGTACATCTCCCCCGGACTGAGTTTGTCCAGGCGGCCCGTACAGGACAGCAATCCCAGCGGGTCGATCCAGCTGTACGGATTGTCCACGTAGCCGTAAGGGTTCGGGTCCGGCTCCAGCCCCAGCGGGTCCGGGGTGGTGTACCGGCCGATCGCCGGGTCGTAGTGGCGCTGGTAGTTGTAGTCCCAGCCGGTTTCCGGATCGTGGTACTGGCCGGGGAAGCGCAACGGCATGTCGACGGTGCCGTCCCCGCCCTGCTCGGATACGCCCCACAGGGTGGAGCGGGCCTGCCAGGCGACGGCGCCCGCCTCGTCGACGAGTTCGGTCGGTGTCCCGACCAGGTCGGTCACGATGGCGTAGAAGCGGCAGTCCACCTCCTGCCGGGAAAGCCGGCGGCGCTGGGTCAAGGCGTGCTGGTCGCGGTAGTCCCACGTCAGGACGTCCCGTTCCGCACCGTCATCCGCACCGCCGCCGGTCTGTTCGACCAGCGTCGCGTCCCGCCAGGTGAAGCGGACTTCCTCGTCGATCTTTCCGTCGGCGGCCAGGCGCTGCTTGGCCACGCGTCGGCCCAGCGGGTCGTACCGGTACCTCCAGCGGGTGCCGTCCGGCGTGGTCACGGCCACGAGACGGTCTTCCGCGTCCCACTCGTACGCCCAGGTGGACGTGGCTCCCGACAGGGTCCTGACCCGGCGGAGAACGGTCCGGCCCGCCTCGTCGTAGGCGTAGCGGACCCTGCCCGCCCGTGCCACCCGCGTGCCCCTGTACTCCCGCTCGCCCACGGCCTCATGGCCCTCGGGCCAGTGGGCGGTGAGCTGATTGCCGATCGGGTCGTAGGCGTAGCTCTCCCGTCCGGCCGGGCGAGTCACGTCCGTCACCCGGCCCAGCTGATCCAGCTCGAACGTCGTCGTGCCCACCCGGTCGTCCTCGATGGAGGTCAGATGGTGATCGTCGCGGTAGGAGAAGGTGCGCTGCCACAGCGTGCGGTCCTGGGAGCGGGCCGCCTGGCTCCGCAGGTTGCCGGCCGCGTCCCAGGAGTGACCGAGGACGACACCGGCCGCCAGGGTCCTGGAGGCCTCCCGGCCGGTGGCGTCGTAGGTGAGATCGAGCCGGTGGGTGTCCGCGAGCAGACTGACGGGGCGCCCCGCCGGGTCGTAGTCGTAGCGGCTCTCGGCTCCGCTGGGCGTCCTGCGCCACACCATGCGGCCGGTGGGGTCGTAGGCGTAGCGGGAGACGAGATCGTCACAGGCCTCCGTGAGGATCCTGCCCAGGGGGTCCCTCTCGAAGCGGAGTTCCGCGTCCGGGCCGACCGCCTGTACGAGGCGACCGGACGGGTCGTAGGCGAAGGTGGTGCGTGCCCCCGCGGCGTCCTTCTCGCGGATCCTGCCGAGCGAATCCCGGACGTACCGGATCCGCTGCCCCAAGGCATTCACCTTGGTCGTCAACTGGCCTGCCGCGTCGTACTCGTAGCGAATCGTGCGGCCGTCGAAGTCGGTCTCCCGGACGAGTCGCCCGGCGGCGTCGTGGACGTACCGCCAGCTGACGCCGAGCGGGTTGGTCACCGTGGTCAGGCGGAGTTCGGTGTCGCGCTCGAACTCGAAGCGCGATCCGTCGGGATTCGTCTGGGCCCGCAGAGCGTCGAACGGTCCGTACTCGTACCGGTGGACAGCGCCTGCCGCGTCGGTGCGGCTCAGGCAGTTGCCCTCTCCGTCCCAGGTCCAGGACCACTGCGAGCCGAGTGGGTCGATGTGGCGCGAGGGCCTCCCCTCGACCGTCCACTCCAGGTGGGTGACCGCACCGTCCGGGGCTGTGATCTCGACGGGGCGGCCGAAGGCATCACGGCGATAGGAGGTGCTCGCACCGAGCGGACTCACGACACGGACGGGAAGGCCCGCGGCGTCGCACGCGAAGGTCGTCGTGCTGCCCGTCTGGTCCGTGGCCGACGCGAGCCCGCCCTGACGGTCGTAGGTGTACCGGACGACACCGCCGGCGGGGTCGATGACGGCGGTGCGGTTGCCGGCCGCGTCGAAGGTCTGCTCCCACCGGGCTCCGTCGGCGTGGGTGATGCGCTTCGGCATGCCCAGCTCGTGGTAGTCCACGCTCAGCGTCCGGCCGTCCGCGCGTGTCACCGCGGTGACCCGGCCCATGTCGTCGTAGGCGTAGGCGGTGGTACGGCCGATCGCGTCCGTGATCGTCAGGAGGTTGTCGTGAGCGTCCCAGGTCCGCAGGATGCGCCCGCCCAGGGGATCGGTCTCGGCGACGAGTTGGTACCAGTCGTTGAAGTCGTAGACCGTGGTGTGCCCCAGCGAGTCGGTGAAGAGTGTGCGGGAGCCGTCGCTCGCATAGGCGATGTCGCTGTTGAGTGCGCCTTCAGCACCTCGGGTACGGACGCACCGGCCCCGGTCGTCGTAGACGTAGCGGTACCGGACGCCGTTCCTGTCCTGCCAGCCGGTGATCCGTCGTCGCTCGTCGTAGGTGAACCGCAGGGGTCGGGCGGAGGAGTTGTGGATCTCGGTGAGGTTCCCCTGGTCGTCGTAGCCGTACCGGAGGAGCGAGGGCTGCTGGGGGTGGCTGAGCAGGGTCAGCTCGGTGACCCGACCGTTCTCGCAGGCCACTCCCAGGCGGTAGCCACCGCTGTGCACCACTTCGCGGAGGTCACCATCGGGCCCGTGGACCAGAGTGACGGAGTTGCCGTTGTGGTCCGTGATCGCCGCCAGGACCAGTTCGTCGCGGCGGCAACCGGGCAGCGGACGGAAATGGAGCATCCGTTCGGTCTCCGTGTCACGCACGACGAGCTCACCGCCGGATGATCCGTCCCAGGTGAGCGGCCAGCGGGGCCCCGCCACCGGCAGGACGGCCGCGTCCGGCTCCGGGACCGGGTAGTGCAGGACCATGCCGTCGGCGGCGTCGAACCTCACTCCGGTCGAGTCGAGTTCCAGACGCTGGTCGAGCGTGGACATCCAGGTCGTGCCGAACAGCCGGCCGGTACGGACACCGCTGCGGTGGTGGCGTTCCAGGACCAGCGGGAGTACGCCGGGCAGGCTCACGTCGGTCGCCGACATGACGACCTCGCCGGTCGCCATGTCCACCGGGTCGGTGCGGCAGAAGAGCTTCTTCATCTGGCGGCTGAGGGCGCTTGCACCCTTGCCCAGTCCCCTGACCCCCAGCGCCATGCCCTTGAGCCCGGTCTTCCCGAGGGCCTTGAGCCCCTTGGCCAGCCCACCGAGGGTCGTCAGGCCCTTCATGCCCGGGATGCAGTCCAGGGCCGCCAGCCCCACATCCCATAGGGACGCTCTGCCTTTGGAGTATTTGTAGAGCGTGTCGGCGAGCACCACCGCCGCCGCGATCAGCACGATCGCGCCCAGGATCGGCCCGCCGATGATCATCGCGACGATGCCGACCACGGCCACGACGACCTTGCACACCGCGACGATGGTGTCCCAGTTGTCGACGAACCAGTCGCCGACCTCCTCCCACCACGACCGGTTCTGGATGCCGGCGTCCGAGGCCTCGTCGATCTTCGACTTGGCCTCCCGCGCGGCCTCCTCGCGCATCTTGCGCGCGTCCTCGGCCATCTTCTTCGCCGCGGCGAGCGCGTCCTGCGCGTCGGAGACGTCCGACTGGGCCTTGGTCCGGGCGGACTTCGCGTGCTGCACGTCCCGCGTGGCGGCACGGACCTTCGCCTCGTCCGGCTTGTCCGCGTCGGACTTGCTGCCGGTCGGGTCGTCCTTGTACTTGTCCGCCTCCTTGGTCGCCCGCGTCATCCACGAGTCGGCGGAGGCGAGGCGGGACTGGGCGGACGACAGGTTGTCACGGGCCTCGCGGCCCTTGCGCAGGGCCTTGTCCGCCAGAGACTGGGCGCGTTCCAGCTTGGGCCAGAAGTCCGCCAGCGCGTCCCCGCACATCTCGTAGGACTTCTTCAGCTTCCTGAGGTTCTTCGGGACGTCGGCGAAGTCCTCCTTGAAGACGTCGGCCGACTTGCCCGCCCACTCCAGCAGCGTCCCCTCCCCCGCCATGCCCTTGACCAGACGCAGCGCGTCGGAGACGTCGTCGGCGAAGTCGTGCAACTGCTTCGCGAGTGTGCGCACGCGCTGCGGATCACCAGGGGTCGGGTCCTTGTCCAGATCCAGGACATGCCAGTCCGTCGGCCTGTGGCCCGCCATACCGCAACCCCCGTCACGCCCGCATCCACGTCAACACCCGTATGCACACGTGAACTTACAAGGCGCGGTCGTTCGGGAAGAAGGGAGGGCCCGTGGGCATGTGGCAAGGACCGGGGTCAGGCCGTGAACCGGAACGTGGACGTGATCGCGTCGAAGATGTCGAAGAAGGAGTCCGCCAGGTCCAGGACCTGGCTGCTGCCCGCGACCAGGGCGACCTTGCCCTCCTGCTCCGGCACCGGGATGTACGTCTGCATCAGCACGGCCCGGACGGTGCGGTTGAGTTCGTCGCCCGGTACGGCGATGTCCTCGATGCCGTACGTGCGTGCCGCCGGGCCGACGCCCGGGATGTCGACCGTCGTCACCTTGCGCCAGGAGTCGCCCTCCCGCCTGGCCTCCTTCACCGCGAGCTGGCTCGCGATGGCCGCCGGGTCGTTGGACAGCGGCTCACCGCGCTCGTTGCGGCCGCCGACCAGGGAGACGGTCACGGACCCGGTGATCGGGGTGTCGCCGCCGAAGTTCTCCGCCATGCAGCCGCAGTACAGCGCGCCCGACTTCCACGCGTCCGCCGCGGCCCGCCGGAGGAAGTCGACGTACGTGTCCCGGTACTGCTCCAGCTCCGGCCGCTGCCGCACCCGCTCGGTCACCATCCGCCGGATCGAGTCGTCCCGCGACTCCGGCCGGACGTCGAACTCCCACCACGACTCCGGCACCTTGATCCGGAAACCGCCCCGCTCGACGGTCAGCGTCTCCATGTACCGGGCCATGCCGCCGGCCTCCCCGTTCTCTCGACCACTCGTGCGTTCATCGTCGCATCGCACGAAGGCGGGACGTCCCTCACCCCTCGGCCGTCCCCCCGCCCTCCTCGACCGTCCAGAAGGGTGATTCCCTCGGCGGGGCCGGACGCACGGTGAGCGTGTCGAAGTCGACGTCCGCGTCCGCGACCGGGTCCCCGACCGGAAGCCGGCCCCGGTGATCCGCCCGGTAGTACGCCCCGTAGGCCCAGTACTCGGGCATCTCGTGCAGCATGATCCACACGCCGTCCCCGGTCCCGTACGTCGCGTTGATGCGGGCCACCGCCTCCGCCCGGGACACGCCACAACAGTCCACCAGGACGTTCACCATCTCGCGGTAGAAGGCGAGCAGCTCTTCGTCCAGCGGGATCACGAACTCCGTGCCCGTGGCGCCGGCCGTCGGGCACGCCCCGTACTCCACGAGCAGGCGCAGCCGCTTCACCTCGGCCACGAGTCGCGGCAGGGCGTCCCGCGCCATGGCGATGAACGCGGCGTTCTCCTCCCAGCGTTCGTCGGCGCAGTCGACGTAGCGGGGCTGCTGAACGAGCGTCGCCGCGATCAGCTCCCCGTGGTCGAAGCCGGGCCACCGCTCGGTCCGGCCGGTGTCCTCCACCGTGCTGACGGCGACCAGGTTCATCGCGTGCTCGTCGTCCAGGTTCCTGACGAACCAGGGGCCGGGAGTGGCGGCCGCGCACAGTTCCTCGATCGTGCCGAGGTCGAGATCGCCGGGGGCGGGATCCGGCGTCACGCGGGAAGACTCGACACGAAGCCTGCCCATGCCCCGGGCGACACCGCCAGCCGAGGGCCTTGCGTGTGCTTGGAGTCCCGCACATGGACCGTCGCGGTGTCCGGGGCTATCGCGATCTCCACGCAGGAGTTGCCGTCCGTGCCGCTGCTGTAGCTGCTCTTGAACCAAGCCAGTTCAGTGTCGCGGGTCATGATTCTCCCAGCACTCGCTCGATGAAGGCCAGCGACTCCCGAGGTGGGAGAGCCTGCGCACGGATGGTGCCATAGCGCAGCTCGAGGATGCGCAGCTGCTTCGGATCGGTGGTCGGCCGCCCGCTGAAAGCACCGTCGGAACGACCCACCGCCGTACCGTCTGGGAACTTCAGCAGCTCGATCTTGCCGTCCACCCCCGGATGAGCGTCCGTGTCGGTCGGCATGACCTGCAAGGTGACGTTCCGCAGGCGTCCGACCTGCAGCAGCCGTTCGAGCTGTCGCCGCCAGACCATTGTGCCCCCGACCCTGCGACGCAGCACCGCCTCCTCCAGGACGTAATGCACCGACGGGGCCGGATCCCGCTCGAAGACGGATTGCCGGGCCATTCGTGCGGCCACCATCCGTTCCACGTCGTCCGGTGAGTACGGCGGCTGCGCCGCCTCAAACAACGCCCGCGCATGCTCGGGAGTCTGCAACAACCCATGGACGCTGTTGCACTCGTACACCCCGATCTCCACGGCCTGCCCCTCCAACTTGGCAAGCTCCCGCACCTTCTTGGGATACCGGACCCGCTTCACGTCCTCCCAGGTCGCCGCGATGAGCCCGCCCGCCCCCAGCACCCGGTCCGCCGCCGCCAGGTACTCCTGCCGGGGAATCCGCTTCCCGCCCTCGATCTTGTAGACCAGGTCCTCCCCGTACCCCACCGCCGTCCCGAACTCCGCGGCGCGCATCCCCACCGCCTCCCGCCGCAGCTTCAGCTGCCGCCCCACCGTCGCGATGACGGCGACACCCCACTCGTCGTCGGGGTCCACCTCCCAACCCGGCTCGTCCGCCTCGCCCTTGAGCCGTCCCGTCTCCGCCGCCTCGGCCGTCATCCCGCACCCTTCCGTCGTACGCCCCTGCCTCAGCGCCCTACCCGTACGTCCGGCGCCGACAGCCCGGACACCACCGGACAAGCTCCGGACAGTCACCGTACGCACCCGCTGAGTCACTGTTCACGGTAGGCGCCGATGGCCACGCTGGGTGATGTGAAGCAGAACTTTCCCGGACCCGAACCGGCCACCCGGCGCGGCGACTTCGGTCTCCAGCTCTCCCCCACCCCCCGCGGGGCCCGCCTCGCCCGCCTCCTCGCCACCGAGCAACTGCGGTCCTGGGGCCTGCCGTCGGACCGGGCGGCACAGGTGGTCGCCGAGCTGTCCGCCAACGCCGTCACCCACGGCCGCGTCCCGGGCCGCGACTTCCGCCTGCTCCTCCACGTCGCCGCCGGCACCCTGCGCATCGAGGTGACCGACACCCGCGACGACCGGCACCCGGAGCCCCGGCTCCCCTCCCCCGACGCCGAGTCCGGTCGCGGTCTGCTCCTCGTCGACGCACTCGCCGACCGCTGGG
Source organism: Streptomyces sp. NPDC085931 (assembly GCF_044540565.1). NCBI lineage: Bacteria > Bacillati > Actinomycetota > Actinomycetes > Kitasatosporales > Streptomycetaceae > Streptomyces > Streptomyces sp. NPDC085931. The sequence continues at coordinate 24,203 of NZ_JBITSK010000024.1, read as the reverse complement.
GCGTCACCGCGGGCCCTCCGCCGCGCAAGACCGTGTGGGCCGAGATCGACCTCTGACCGGTCCCGGTTCCCTTAACGCAGCCTTAAGTGGGCTTTAAGCGATCCGGAGGTCAGCCGGTCGGCTCCAACTCGGCCCAGTTCAGGCAGGGTTGACGGACCAATCGGGCAGTTGGTTGTGCGGTGAACCGTTCGTAACATCCCCCCACGGCCGACAGCGTCGGCCCACTCCCCCCATCCCCCACAGACAAGGTGTGTTCAGCCATGGCTGCTCATCGCACACGCCGTCGAAGGCTCGGCGGGCTCGTCCCGGTGGTCTGCGCCTCCGTCACCGCCGCGTTCGCCCTGACCACGCTCGGCCCCTCCGCCGCACAGGCCGATGCCGCCGCACCGGCCGATGCCGCGGCCGCCGCCGTGACCTGGTCCGACGAGTTCAACGGCGCCGCCGGCAGCGCCCCGGACCCGGCCAAGTGGACCGTGGAGACCGGCGGTTCCGGCAACGGCAACAACGAGCTGCAGTACTACACGAACAGCAGGGACAACGTTGCCCTCGACGGCAACGGCAACCTCGTCATCACCGCCCGCAAGAACAACGACCCGGGACTCCAGTGCTGGTACGGCACCTGCCAGTACACCTCCGCCCGGCTCAACACGGCCCGGACCTTCACCCAGGCCTACGGCCACTTCGAGGCCCGGATCAAGGTGCCGCGCGGCCAGGGCATGTGGCCCGCGTTCTGGATGCTCGGCAACGACCTGGGCAGCGTCGGCTGGCCGAACAGCGGCGAGATCGACATCATGGAGAACGTCGGCTACGAGCCCGGTGCCGTCCACGGCACCCTGCACGGCCCCGGCTACTCCGGCAGCGGCGGCATCGGCGCCGCGTACACGCTCCCGGGCGGCCGCGCCTTCGCCGACGACTTCCACATCTTCGCCGTCGACTGGACCCCGGGCAAGATCACCTGGTCCGTCGACGGGCAGACGTACCAGACGCGCACCCCGGCCGACCTCGGCGGCCGGAAGTGGGTCTACGACCACCCCTTCTTCATGATCCTCAACCTCGCCGTGGGCGGTAACTGGCCCGGCAGCCCGGACGGGAGCACGCAGTTCCCGCAGACGATGACCGTGGACTACGTCCGCGTCTCCACCTCCGACGGCTCCGGCGGCCCCGCCCCCACCACCGGCGCCATCAAGGGCATCGGCGGCATGTGCGCCGACGTCGCCGGCGCCTCGACGGCCGACGGCACGCCCATCCAGCTCCACAACTGCACCGGCGTCGACGCCCAGAAGTGGACCCTCGGCGCCGACGGCACCGTACGCGCCCTGGGCAAGTGCCTCGACGTGCGCGGCGGCTCCACCGCCGACGGCGCCGCGGTCCAGCTCTACACCTGCAACGGCACCAAGGCCCAGCAGTGGGTCCACACCGCCGCCCGCGACCTCGTCAACGTCGGCGCCGACAAGTGCCTGGACGCCAAGGGCAACTCCTCGGCCGACGGCACCCCACTGCAGATCTGGACGTGCACCGGCGCCGCCAACCAGAAGTGGACGGTCGGCTGAGGACCTGACACCCCCCACACACAGCCCCCCCCACACACACACAGACACCCCCCACACAGACACCCCCCACACAGACGCCCCCGGCTCCCCCACGAGCCGGGGGCGTCGCCGTACCCCACGGCCGTGGACACGGCACAGCAAAGGGGCCCGCACGACCGAAGTCGTACGGGCCCCTCCGAGCCACTCAGGTCAGCAGACCCTCAAGCCAGTCCGGAGACTCACTTGGTGATCTTGGTGACCTGGCCGGCGCCCACGGTCCGGCCACCCTCACGGATGGCGAACTTCAGGCCCTCCTCCATGGCGACGGGCTGGATGAGCTCCACCTTCATCTCGGTGTTGTCACCCGGCATGACCATCTCGGTGCCCTCGGGGAGGGTCACCACGCCGGTCACGTCCGTCGTACGGAAGTAGAACTGCGGGCGGTAGTTGTTGAAGAACGGCGTGTGGCGGCCACCCTCGTCCTTGGACAGGATGTAGGCCTGCGCCTCGAACTCGGTGTGCGGGGTGACCGAGCCCGGCTTGATGATGACCTGGCCGCGCTCGACGTCCTCGCGCTTGATGCCACGGAGGAGCAGACCGACGTTCTCACCGGCCTGGCCCTCGTCGAGCAGCTTGCGGAACATCTCGATGCCGGTGACCGTGGTGGTGGTCTTCTCCGGCTTGATGCCGATGATGTCGACGGTCTCGTTGACCTTCAGGACACCACGCTCGATACGGCCGGTGACGACCGTACCGCGACCGGTGATCGTGAAGACGTCCTCGATCGGCATGAGGAACGGCTTGTCGACGTCGCGCTCCGGCTCCGGGATCGCGGTGTCGACGGCGTTCATGAGCTCGAGGACGGAGTTGCCCCACTCCTTGTCGCCCTCGAGGGCCTTCAGAGCGGAGACCTTGACGACGGGAACGTCGTCGCCCGGGAACTCGTACTCGGAGAGGAGCTCACGGACCTCGAGCTCGACGAGCTCCAGGATCTCCTCGTCGTCCACCATGTCGGCCTTGTTCAGGGCGACGACGATGTACGGAACGCCGACCTGGCGGGCCAGGAGCACGTGCTCCTTGGTCTGCGGCATCGGGCCGTCGGTGGCGGCGACCACGAGGATGGCGCCGTCCATCTGCGCCGCACCCGTGATCATGTTCTTGATGTAGTCCGCGTGACCGGGGCAGTCGACGTGGGCGTAGTGACGCGTCTCGGTCTGGTACTCGACGTGCGCGATGGAGATGGTGATACCGCGCTGGCGCTCCTCAGGAGCCTTGTCGATCTGGTCGAAGGCCGAGGCCTCGTTGATGTCCGGGTACGCGTCGTGCAGCACCTTGGTAATGGCGGCCGTGAGGGTCGTCTTACCGTGGTCGATGTGACCGATGGTGCCGATGTTGACGTGCGGCTTAGTCCGCTCGAACTTCGCCTTCGCCACGGGGGTCCTCCTGGGAGTGGTTCTGGTACGCCTTACTTCATCGGCGCCAGGTGATCTTTGCTGGAAAGCCCGGGCCCCGGGGCACTCTCACCACGATTGCGGTGGAATGCCCCTCAAGGCTCCGGAGTCAAGCCTACGGCGTGTAGACGCGGTGCGTTACTCGCCCTTGGCCTTCGCGATGATCTCCTCGGCGACGTTCCGCGGAACCTCGGCGTAGGAGTCGAACTGCATGGAGTAGCTCGCACGGCCGGACGTCTTGCTGCGCAGGTCGCCGACGTAGCCGAACATCTCCGAGAGGGGCACGAGGCCCTTCACGACGCGGGCACCGGCCCGCTCCTCCATGGCCTGGATCTGGCCACGGCGGGAGTTGATGTCGCCGATGACCTCACCCATGTAGTCCTCGGGCGTGGTGACCTCGACGGCCATCATCGGCTCAAGGAGAACGGGGCTGGCCTTGCGCGCGGCCTCCTTGAAGGCCTGCGAACCGGCGATCTTGAACGCGAGCTCGGAGGAGTCGACCTCGTGGTAGGCACCGTCGAGCAGCGTCACGCGGACGCCGGTCATCTCGTAACCGGCGAGGATGCCGAACTGCATGGCCTCCTGCGCGCCGGCGTCCACCGAAGGGATGTACTCCTTCGGCACGCGGCCACCGGTCACCTTGTTGATGAACTCGTACGAGGCGTCGCCGCCCTCGATCGGCTCGATCGCGATGATGACGCGGGCGAACTGGCCGGTACCACCCGTCTGCTTCTTGTGGGTGAACTCGACCTTCTCGACGGCCTTGCGGATCGTCTCGCGGTAGGCCACCTGCGGCTTGCCGACGTTGGCCTCGACCTTGAACTCACGGCGCATGCGGTCGACCAGCACCTCGAGGTGCAGCTCGCCCATACCACCGATGATGGTCTGGCCGGTCTCCTCGTCCGAGTGGACCTGGAAGGACGGGTCCTCCTCGGCCAGGCGCTGGATCGCGACGCCGAGCTTCTCCTGGTCGCCCTTCGACTTGGGCTCGATGGCGACCTGGATGACCGGGGCCGGGAAGTCCATGGACTCCAGGATGACCGGGTTCTTGTCGTCGGACAGCGTCTCACCGGTGGTGGTCTGCTTCAGGCCCATGACGGCGACGATGTCGCCGGCGCCCACCGACTCGATCTCCTCACGCTTGTTGGCGTGCATGCGGTAGATCTTGCCGATGCGCTCCTTCTTGCCCTTGACGGAGTTCAGCACCGAGGTGCCGGACTCCAGGCGGCCCGAGTAGACCCGGACGAAGGTGAGCTTGCCGAGGTGCGGGTCGCTCATGATCTTGAACGCCAGCGCGGCGAGCGGCTCGTCGTCCGACGGCTTGCGCGCGATGACCTTCTCCGGGTCCTTGACGTCGTGGCCCTCGATGGCCTCGATGTCGACCGGCGACGGCAGGTAGCGCACGACGGCGTCGAGCAGGGGCTGGACGCCCTTGTTCTTGAACGCGGTGCCGCAGAACACGGGGGTGACGGTGGTGCCGCCGCCCTTGCCGGACGCGATGGTGATGCGACGGATCGCGGCGTAGAGCTGCTCCACGGTGGGCTCGGTGCCCTCCAGGTACAGCTCCATCAGCTCTTCGTCGTTCTCGGCGACGGCCTCGAGCAGCTTGCCGCGGTACTCCTCGGCAGCCTCGCGGTGGGTGTCCGGGATGTCGACGGTGTCGTACATCTCGCCCTTGGTCGCCTCGGCCGACCAGACCAGGGCCTTCATCGTCACGAGGTCGATGACGCCCTTGAAGTCCGCCTCCGCGCCGATCGGCAGCTGCATGACCAGCGGCTGCGCGCCCAGGCGGTCCGAGATCATGTCCACGCAGCGGTGGAACTCGGCACCGGTGCGGTCCAGCTTGTTGACGAAGCAGATACGCGGAACGCCGTAGCGGTCCGCCTGACGCCACACCGTCTCGGACTGCGGCTCGACACCGGCGACGCCGTCGAACACCGTCACGGCACCGTCGAGCACGCGCAGGGAACGCTCCACCTCGACGGTGAAGTCGACGTGGCCCGGCGTGTCGATGATGTTGATGGTGTGGTCGACGTCCTCCAGCGGCCAGTGGCAGGTGGTGGCAGCAGAGGTGATCGTGATGCCACGCTCCTGCTCCTGCTCCATCCAGTCCATGGTGGCAGCGCCGTCGTGGACCTCACCGATCTTGTACGAAACGCCGGTGTAGAACAGGATCCGCTCGGTGGTGGTCGTCTTGCCCGCGTCGATGTGGGCCATGATCCCGATGTTGCGGACCCTGGCCAGGTCAAGCGAAGTGGTAGCCATAAGGCTTCAGTCTTCTCTCGGTCTCGATGGGGTCTGCGACTACCAGCGGTAGTGCGCGAAGGCCTTGTTGGACTCGGCCATCTTGTGCGTGTCCTCGCGCTTCTTCACAGCGGCACCGAGGCCGTTGCTGGCGTCGAGGAGCTCGTTGAGCAGACGCTCGGTCATGGTCTTCTCGCGACGGGCGCGGGAGTAACCGACGAGCCAGCGCAGCGCCAGGGTGTTGGCACGGCCGGGCTTGACCTCGACCGGGACCTGGTAGGTGGCACCACCGACACGGCGGGACTTGACCTCGAGGGTCGGCTTGATGTTCTCCAGAGCGCGCTTCAGCGTGATGACCGGGTCGTTGCCGGTCTTCTCGCGCAGGCCCTCCATGGCGCCGTAGACGATGCGCTCGGCGGTGGAGCGCTTGCCGTTCAGCAGCACCTTGTTGATCAGGGAGGTCACCAGAGGAGAACCGTAGACCGGGTCGATGATGACCGGGCGCTTCGGGGCGGGGCCCTTACGAGGCATTCTTACTTCTCCTTCTTGGCGCCGTAACGGCTGCGAGCCTGCTTGCGGTTCTTGACACCCTGGGTGTCCAGCGAACCGCGGATGATCTTGTAGCGAACACCCGGCAGGTCCTTCACACGGCCGCCGCGCACGAGCACGATGGAGTGCTCCTGCAGGTTGTGTCCCTCACCCGGAATGTAGGCCGTGACCTCGATGCCGCTGGTCAGACGCACACGCGCGACCTTACGGAGGGCCGAGTTCGGCTTCTTCGGGGTGGTCGTGAACACACGCGTGCAGACGCCGCGACGCTGAGGGGAACCCTCGAGTGCGGGCGTCTTGTTCTTCTCGACCTTGTCCTGCCGGCCCTTCCGGACCAGCTGCTGGATCGTAGGCACTACTTCTCCGGTTTCTGTGTGCCGATGGGTACAGCTAACCTGGAACGTCGCCGACCCACGCGGTCGGGTGTGTCGAATCCCGCGGACTCCCGCCGCCAGGCAGAATTAAGCGCAGATTACGGTGGCCGCTTACGACTCGACGTGCGGTCGATGGCACGCACGAGAGCCAGGGCACACCCCAGGCACAAGGTCTGAGCGTACCTATCGCATTCGCTGCGGTCAAAACAAATGGGCACCGCCCGCATCGCCATGCGGGACATGTCAAGGCCCTCGGCCGTTGTCGATCTTCAATTCAGCGGCAGCTGTCCGATTTGCCTACATTACCGGTGCCCCGGCCGGATGTCAGCCGGCCGCGAGCGACACCAGGGTCAGCAACACCAGCACGAGTGCCCAGCCGGCGGTCGACAGCCACCCGAGCACGAGTCCGGTCAGCGCCAGCCCGTCCCCCAGGTCCCCCCTGCTGCGGATCTCGGACCGCGCCACATGGCCCAGCACGACGGCCGGAAGGCCGGTCAGCCCCATGGTCGGCACGCACAGCAGCCCGCACACGGCGGCGGCGACGGCCTTGCCGTTGGTCTGCGGCCGCGGCACCGGCGCGAACACCGGCGGCACGGCCACGGCCGTCAGGGACTGCGGCACCGGCCCCTGCGGCAGATCGGCGACCAGCAGCGCCAGCTCCCCCACGGTCCGCGCCGCGTACGCCCGCGCCACCCGCTTCTCGAACTCCGCGTGCTCCATCCGCCCCTCGCCGTACCCCGCTCTGAGCACGTCCACGGCCCGCTCCCGGTCGGCGTGCGAGGCCAGCATCGACGGCACGCTGTGACCCTGCCAGGGCTGCCAGGACGGATAGGACGGCTGCGACACGGAGCACCTCCCCCGGAGCCGGAGTCCTTCCATGATGCGCCGCATCGGCGTTTCCGGCACCGGGGCGTCCCCCACGGGACCGGCGTGTCGGCCACTGCGGGGCTCCGGGGCCCTCCTGCGGCGCCGGCGGGCCCCGCCCGGCCCGGCGGGGTGGCGGGAGCCGCACAGGGCCCTGGACGCGCCGGAGGGCGGCCACCCCGCAGGATGACCGCCCTCCGTTCAAGCGACTCGCTTACTGGTTGTACGGACCGTAGTCGTAGTCCTCCAGCGGAACGGCCTGGCCGGAGCCCGTGCCGAACGGCGAGTAGTCGATGTCGTCGTAGCCGACGGCCGAGTACATCGCGGCCTTGGCCTCCTCGGTCGGCTCGACCCGGATGTTGCGGTAGCGGGACAGACCCGTACCGGCCGGGATGAGCTTACCGATGATGACGTTCTCCTTGAGGCCGATGAGGCTGTCGGACTTGGCGTTGATCGCCGCGTCCGTCAGGACTCGGGTCGTCTCCTGGAAGGAGGCGGCCGACAGCCAGGATTCCGTCGCCAGCGAGGCCTTGGTGATACCCATCAGCTGCGGACGACCGGAGGCCGGGTGACCGCCCTCCTGGACCACACGACGGTTCTCGTGCTCGAACTTCGAGCGCTCGACCAGCTCGCCGGGCAGCAGCTCGGCGTCGCCGGACTCGATGATCGTCACGCGGCGGAGCATCTGCCGGATGATGATCTCGATGTGCTTGTCGTGGATCGACACACCCTGCGAGTTGTAGACCTTCTGGACCTCGCCGACCAGGTGGACCTGGACGGCACGCTGGCCCAGGATGCGCAGCACGTCGTGCGGGTTGGTGGCACCCACGGTGAGCTTCTGGCCCACCTCGACGTGCTCGCCCTCGCTGACCAGGAGACGGGCGCGCTTGGAGATCGGGTAGGCCGTCTCGTCGCTGCCGTCGTCCGGCGTGATGACGATCTTCTTGGTCTTCTCGGTCTCCTCGATCCGCACGCGGCCGGAGGCCTCGGAGATCGGGGCGACACCCTTCGGGGTACGGGCCTCGAAGAGCTCGACGACACGCGGCAGACCCTGGGTGATGTCGTCACCGGCCACACCACCGGTGTGGAAGGTACGCATCGTCAGCTGGGTGCCGGGCTCACCGATGGACTGGGCGGCGATGATGCCGACCGCCTCACCGATGTCGACCAGCTTGCCGGTGGCCAGCGAACGGCCGTAGCACATCGCGCAGGTGCCGACGGCGGACTCGCAGGTCAGGACCGAGCGGGTCTTGACCTCCTCGACGCCGCGGGAGACGAGCTCCTCGATGAGGACGTCGCCCAGGTCGGTGCCGGCCGGGGCCAGCACCTGCCCGTCGACCACGATGTCCTCGGCCAGGCAGCGCGCGTACACGGAGGTCTCGACGTCCTCCGCCTTGATCAGCGTGCCCTCGGCGTTCCGGTCGGCGATCTTCAGACGCAGACCGCGCTCGGTGCCGCAGTCCTCCTCGCGGATGATGACGTCCTGGGAGACGTCGACCAGACGACGCGTGAGGTAACCCGAGTCGGCGGTACGCAGAGCGGTGTCCGCCAGACCCTTACGGGCACCGTGCGTGGAGATGAAGTACTCCAGCACGGACAGGCCCTCACGGAACGACGCCTTGATCGGACGCGGGATCGTCTCGTTCTTCGCGTTCGACACCAGACCACGCATACCGGCGATCTGACGCATCTGCATCATGTTGCCTCGTGCACCCGAGTTCACCATCATGAAGATCGGGTTGGTCTTCGGGAAGTTGTCGTTCATCGCCTCGGCGACCTCGTTGGTCGCCTTGGTCCAGATCGCGATGAGCTCCTGCGTGCGCTCGTCCTTGGTGATCAGACCGCGCTCGTACTGCTTCTGGACCTTCTCGTCCTGCGCCTCGTAGCCCTTGACGATCTCCTTCTTCGCCTCGGGAACGACGACGTCGGAGATGGCGACGGTGACGCCGGAGCGGGTGGCCCAGTAGAAGCCGGCCGCCTTCAGGTTGTCGAGCGTCGCCGCCACGATGACCTTCGGGTAGCGCTCGGCGAGGTCGTTGACGATCTCGGAGAGCTGCTTCTTGCCGACCTCGTAGTCGACGAACGGGTAGTCCTCGGGCAGCAGCTCGTTGAAGAGCGCGCGGCCCAGCGTGGTGTTCAGCCGGAAGCTGTCACCCTGCTGCCACTCGGGCTCGCCCTCCTCGCGCGCCGGCGGGGTCCAGCCGCGCGGCGGGATGGTGCCGACCGGGAAGCGGACGTCGATCCTCGACTGGAGCGACAGCTCGCCCGCGTCGAAGGCCATGATCGCCTCGGCGACGGAGGCGAAGGAACGGCCCTCGCCCTTGAGCTCGCGCATCTCGCCGTCGGTGGTGAGGAAGAACAGACCGAGGACCATGTCCTGGGTCGGCATCGTCACCGGACGGCCGTCGGCCGGCTTGAGGATGTTGTTCGAGGACAGCATCAGGATGCGGGCCTCGGCCTGCGCCTCCGCGGACAGCGGCAGGTGCACGGCCATCTGGTCACCGTCGAAGTCCGCGTTGAACGCGGTGCACACGAGCGGGTGGATCTGGATGGCCTTGCCCTCGACCAGCTGCGGCTCGAAGGCCTGGATGCCGAGGCGGTGCAGCGTGGGCGCACGGTTCAGCAGAACCGGGTGCTCCGCGATGACCTCTTCCAGCACGTCGTACACGACCGTGCGGCCGCGCTCGACCATGCGCTTGGCGCTCTTGATGTTCTGCGCGTGGTTCAGGTCGACCAGGCGCTTCATCACGAACGGCTTGAACAGCTCCAGCGCCATCGCCTTGGGCAGACCGCACTGGTGCAGCTTCAGCTGCGGACCGACGACGATCACGGAACGCGCGGAGTAGTCCACGCGCTTGCCGAGCAGGTTCTGGCGGAAGCGGCCCTGCTTGCCCTTGAGCATGTCGGACAGCGACTTCAGCGGGCGGTTGCCGGGGCCCGTCACCGGGCGGCCACGACGGCCGTTGTCGAACAGCGCGTCCACGGCCTCCTGGAGCATGCGCTTCTCGTTGTTCACGATGATCTCGGGCGCGCCGAGGTCGAGAAGCCGCTTCAGGCGGTTGTTGCGGTTGATCACACGGCGGTACAGGTCGTTCAGGTCGGAGGTCGCGAAGCGGCCACCGTCCAGCTGCACCATCGGACGCAGGTCCGGCGGGATGACCGGCACGCAGTCCAGCACCATGCCCTTGGGGCTGTTGCTGGTCTGCAGGAACGCGGAGACGACCTTCAGGCGCTTGAGCGCACGGGTCTTCTTCTGGCCCTTGCCGGTGCGGATGATCTCGCGGAGCTTCTCGGCCTCCTCCTCGAGGTCGAAGGACTCCAGGCGCTTCTGCAGCGCCGCGGCACCCATCGAGCCGTCGAAGTACGTGCCGAAGCGGTCACGCAGCTCGCGGTAGAGCAGCTCGTCGCCCTCCAGGTCCTGGACCTTGAGGTTCTTGAACCGGTTCCACACCTCGTCGAGACGGTCGATCTCGCGCTGCGCGCGGTCGCGCAGCTGCTTCATCTCGCGCTCGGCACCCTCGCGCACCTTGCGGCGCACATCCGCCTTGGCGCCCTCGGCCTCCAGCTCGGCCAGGTCGGTCTCGAGCTTCTTGGCGCGGGCCTCCAGGTCGGCGTCGCGGCGCTGCTCGATCTGCTGGCGCTCGACGGAGACGTGGGCCTCCAGCGAGGGCAGGTCGCGCGTGCGGCGCTCCTCGTCGACGTACGTGATCATGTACGCCGCGAAGTAGATGACCTTCTCCAGGTCCTTCGGGGCGAGGTCGAGCAGGTAGCCCAGCCGCGACGGAACGCCCTTGAAGTACCAGATGTGCGTGACGGGAGCGGCCAGCTCGATGTGGCCCATCCGCTCGCGGCGCACCTTGGCGCGGGTGACCTCGACGCCACACCGCTCACAGATGATGCCCTTGAAGCGGACGCGCTTGTACTTGCCGCAGTAGCACTCCCAGTCCCGGGTCGGACCGAAGATCTTCTCGCAGAAGAGTCCGTCCTTTTCGGGCTTGAGCGTGCGGTAGTTGATCGTCTCGGGCTTCTTGACCTCGCCGTGGCTCCACTGACGGATGTCGTCAGCGGTGGCCAGACCGATCCGGAGCTCGTCGAAGAAGTTGACGTCGAGCACTATGCGTCAATCCCTCTCAGGGTTGTAAGTCATGGGGTCTGATACGGGGGTCCTGGGGCCGGCCGGGCTCATGGCGAACCCGGCCGGACTCCCGTCAGACCTCTTCGACGCTGCTCGGCTCGCGCCGGGACAGGTCGATGCCAAGCTCCTCCGCAGCGCGGAAGACGTCCTCGTCGGTGTCGCGCATCTCGATGGACATGCCGTCCGAGGACAGCACCTCCACGTTGAGGCACAGGGACTGCATCTCCTTGATGAGCACCTTGAAGGACTCGGGGATGCCGGGCTCGGGGATGTTCTCGCCCTTGACGATGGCCTCGTAGACCTTCACGCGGCCGGTGACGTCGTCGGACTTGATGGTCAGCAGCTCCTGGAGCGCGTAGGCGGCGCCGTACGCCTCGAGTGCCCACACCTCCATCTCGCCGAACCGCTGGCCACCGAACTGGGCCTTACCACCCAGCGGCTGCTGGGTGATCATCGAGTACGGGCCGGTCGACCGGGCGTGCAGCTTGTCGTCGACCAGGTGGTGCAGCTTGAGGATGTACATGTAGCCGACCGAGATCGGCTCCGGGAAGGGCTCACCGGAACGGCCGTCGAACAGCCGCGCCTTGCCGGACGGGAGCACCATGCGCTCGCCGTCGCGGTTCGGGATGGTGTGCTCCAGCAGACCGGCCAGCTCGTCCTCGCGGGCACCGTCGAAGACCGGCGTCGCGACGTTGGTCCGCGGCGGGACCTGGTCGGCGTCGATGGCCTGCAGGCGCTGCGCCCAGTCCTCGGCCAGGCCGGAGACGTCCCAGCCCTGGCTGGCGAGCCAGCCGAGGTGGATCTCCAGCACCTGTCCCGGGTTCATTCGGGACGGCACGCCCAGCGGGTTGAGGATGATGTCGACCGGGGTGCCGTCCTCCAGGAACGGCATGTCCTCGATCGGCAGGATCTTGGAGATGACGCCCTTGTTGCCGTGGCGGCCGGCGAGCTTGTCACCGTCGGTGATCTTGCGCTTCTGCGCGACGTAGACGCGCACCAGCTGGTTCACACCGGGGGGAAGCTCGTCGCCCTCCTCGCGGTCGAAGACGCGGACGCCGATGACCTTGCCGGTCTCGCCGTGCGGCACCTTCAGCGAGGTGTCACGGACCTCACGGGCCTTCTCACCGAAGATCGCGCGCAGCAGGCGCTCCTCGGGCGTCAGCTCGGTCTCACCCTTGGGCGTGACCTTGCCGACGAGGATGTCACCGGCGATGACCTCGGCGCCGATGCGGATGATGCCGCGCTCGTCGAGGTCGGCGAGGACCTCCTCGGAGACGTTCGGGATGTCCCGGGTGATCTCCTCGGGGCCGAGCTTGGTGTCACGGGCGTCGACCTCGTGCTCCTCGATGTGGATCGAGGAGAGGACGTCGTCCTGCACGAGGCGCTGCGACAGGATGATCGCGTCCTCGTAGTTGTGACCCTCCCACGGCATGAACGCCACGAGCAGGTTCTTGCCCAGCGCCATCTCGCCGTTCTGGGTGGCCGGACCGTCGGCCAGGACCTGGCCCTCGATGATCCGGTCGCCCTCGTTGACGATGACCTTCTGGTTGACCGAGGTGCCCTGGTTGGAGCGGGCGAACTTGGCCAGACGGTACGTGATGTACGTGCCGTCGTCGTTGGCGGTGGTGATGTAGTCCGCGGAGACCTCCTGGACCACACCGGGCTTCTCGGCCTTGACCACGTCGCCGGCGTCGACCGCGGAGCGGTACTCCATGCCGGTGCCGACGAGCGGCGACTCGGACTTGATCAGCGGCACGGCCTGGCGCATCATGTTCGCGCCCATCAGGGCACGGTTGGCGTCGTCGTGCTCCAGGAAGGGGATCATGGCGGTCGCGACCGACACCATCTGGCGCGGCGAGACGTCCATGTAGTCCACGTCCTCGGGGCCGACGTAGTCGACCTCGCCGCCCTTGCGGCGGACGAGCACCCGGGCCTCGGCGAACCGCATGTCGTCGGTGAGCGGCGCGTTGGCCTGCGCGATGACGAAGCGGTCCTCCTCGTCGGCCGTGAGGTAGTCGACCTGGTCGGTGACCTGGCCCTCGAACACCTTGCGGTACGGCGTCTCGACGAAACCGAACGCGTTCACGCGGCCGTAGGTGGCGAGCGAGCCGATCAGACCGATGTTCGGGCCTTCGGGGGTCTCGATCGGGCACATGCGGCCGTAGTGCGAGGGGTGCACGTCACGGACCTCGAAGCCGGCCCGCTCACGGGACAGACCACCCGGGCCAAGAGCCGACAGACGGCGCTTGTGGGTGAGACCCGACAGCGGGTTGTTCTGGTCCATGAACTGCGACAGCTGGCTGGTGCCGAAGAACTCCTTGATGGAGGCGACGACCGGCCGGATGTTGATCAGGGTCTGCGGCGTGATCGCCTCGACGTCCTGGGTCGTCATCCGCTCGCGGACGACTCGCTCCATACGCGCCAGACCCGTGCGGACCTGGTTCTGGATGAGCTCGCCGACGCTGCGCAGGCGGCGGTTGCCGAAGTGGTCGATGTCGTCGGTCTCGACGACCACGGAGGTGCCGTTGTCACCGACCGTCTCGGTCTCGCCGGCGTGCAGCTTCACCAGGTACTTGATCGTCGCGATGATGTCCTCGACGGTCAGGATCCCGGCGTCCAGCGGGGTGTCCGTGCCCAGCTTCTTGTTGACCTTGTAGCGGCCGACCTTGGCCAGGTCGTAGCGCTTGGGGTTGAAGTAGAGGTTCTCCAGCAGCGTCTGCGCGGCCTCACGCGTGGGGGGCTCGCCCGGACGCAGCTTGCGGTAGATGTCGAGCAGCGCGTCGTCCTGGCCCTGGGTGTGGTCCTTCTCCAGGGTGGCGCGCATGGACTCGTACTCGCCGAACTCCTCGAGGATCTGCTCGGTGGTCCAGCCGAGCGCCTTGAGCAGGACGGTGACGGACTGCTTGCGCTTGCGGTCGATGCGCACACCGACCATGTCGCGCTTGTCGATCTCCATCTCCAGCCAGGCACCCCGGGACGGGATGATCTTGGCGGAGAAGATGTCCTTGTCGGACGTCTTGTCGATGGAGGAGTCGAAGTAGACACCGGGGGAACGGACGAGCTGCGACACCACGACACGCTCGGTGCCGTTGATGACGAAGGTGCCCTTGTTCGTCATGAGCGGGAAGTCGCCCATGAAGACCGTCTGGGACTTGATCTCGCCGGTCTCGTTGTTGGTGAACTCAGCCGTGACGAAGAGCGGCGCGGCGTACGTGAAGTCGCGCTCCTTGCACTCGTCGATGGAGTTCTTCGGCGGCTCGAAGCGGTGGTCGCGGAAGGTCAGCGACATCGACCCGCTGAAGTCCTCGATCGGGGAGATCTCCTCGAAGATCTCCTCGAGCCCGGACTTGGTGGGGACGTCCTGACCGTTCTCGAGAGCCTCCTCGACCCGACTCTGCCAGGCGGTGTTGCCGAGCAGCCAGTCGAAGCTCTCGGTCTGCAGCGCGAGCAGGTTCGGAACCTCGAGAGGCTCCTTGATCTTTGCAAAAGAGATGCGCAGCGGGGCAGTGCTGGCGGCGTTGTTCGTATTCGCGGTCGAGGCGTTGCGCGAGGCGGCCAAGAGGGGGTCCTTCCGAGGGCTCGGACTCACTACGCGCGTACCGGCCCCTCTCCCGTACACGGAGACAAGCTGTGCCCACAGGGCCGAAAGGCCAGGTCAGGCATGTCTTGTCGTCGATGCTCGGGCGAGGGCAGACCCCTGGTGACGGGCAGGGGACAGCTAACAGGCAGCGCAAAGGGTCAGTGTAGCCACTTGGCACACTGATGTCCAGTGCGGGTTCTGGAACCCGTGTTCACCCTCGTTGTTCCACTCCTGCGACACGGCGCTGCCCTCAACGCACGTTGATACTGCCCTCTTCGTCGCCGATCCATGCCTCGGATTCGGATCCTTGTGACGACGCGTCCTGAGAATTGCGCGCTGCGTGCGGTTCGTCAAGGCCCCCCTTGGCCGAACCTGGGGCCGCCCAGGGACACGACGAAGATCACCATACCCCCCGCCACGGAGGCTGCAAGGCAACCGTGGCCGCACCCCCGGAACGCCGAAGAGCGACCACCCGGATGGATGATCGCTCCTCGGCGCTTACGCGTTACACGTCCTGACGGACGCGTTGTGGATCCTGGCGGATCCGGGAGGTCTTACTTGACCTCGACGGAGGCACCGGCGCCCTCGAGGGACTCCTTGGCCTTGTCGGCGGCCTCCTTGTTGACCTTCTCCAGAACCGGCTTCGGCGCACCGTCGACCAGGTCCTTGGCCTCCTTCAGGCCCAGGGAGGTGAGCTCGCGCACGACCTTGATGACCTGGATCTTCTTGTCGCCGGCACCCGTGAGGATGACGTCGAACTCGTCCTTCTCCTCGGCGGCCTCGGCGGCGGCGCCACCAGCGGCACCACCGGCGACGACGACCGGGGCGGCCGCGGCGGCGGTGACGTCGAACTTCTCCTCGAACGCCTTCACGAACTCGGAGAGCTCGATGAGGGTCATCTCCTCGAACTGCGCGAGCAGGTCTTCCTGGCTGAGCTTCGCCATGATGGCGGTCCTTCCACTAAATCGGCAGGTGCCGGATGTACATGTGAGGCGGGCGTACTACTGGCCCGCTACGGTCGCCGCGTTCAGGCAGCGGCAACCGGGATGCGAGCCGAGTTACTCGGCACCGCCCTGCTCGTCCTGCTTGGCACGGAGCGCGTCCACGGTGCGGACGAGCTTCGACGGCAGCGCCTGGAAGACAGAGGCAGCCTGGGACTGCTTGCCCTTCATGGCACCGGCCAGCTTGGAGAGCAGAACCTCGCGGGACTCGAGGTCCGCAAGCTTCTTGATCTCGTCGGCGGACAGCGCCTTGCCGTCAAGGACACCGCCCTTGATGACGAGATTCGGGTTGTCCTTGGCGAAGTCACGAAGACCCTTCGCCGACTCCACCGGGTCACCGGTGACGAAGGCGACGGCCGTCGGACCAGCGAAGAGCTGGTCGTCGAGCGTGATCCCGGCCTCGTTGGCCGCAATCTTGGTCAGCGTGTTCTTCACCACGGCGTACTGGGCGTTCTCACCGAGCGAACGACGCAGCGTCTTGAGCTGCGCCACGGTGAGACCGCGGTACTCGGTCAGCACAGCGGCGTTGGAGCTGCGGAACTTGTCCGTCAGCTCGGCAACCGCGGCAGCCTTGTCGGGCCTCGCCATAGAGCCTCGGCCTCCTTCCGGGTGATTCGGACCGCGCGGACCCGAAGGAGGACTGGGGAAAACGAAACGCCCCGGCGCAAGCGCACGGGGCGTAGCTCGACCGGATGCACATCCGCACGGGGCGGCGGACTCCGGGAGCTTCTCCAGTGTCACCTGCGCGGGTCGTCCGCCGTTCAGCGGATCCTTCGGCCACCGCGCCCTCGTACGAGCGCGCGGTAACGACCAGCGGTCTTTGGCTTCTGTAGGAGCGTACGGGAACGGGTCGCTGTCAAGCAAATCCGCCCGTACGACGGATCAGCGGACCGGGCGGATCAGCTCGCGTCGAGGTCCTTGAACAGGTCGGCGAGGTCGGCGACGTCCTTGGCGGGCGGGGCCTTGATCTCCACCGGCTCGTTGTAGTCGAGGAAGGTGATGGTCATGTCGAGCGGGCCCTTGTCGGTGTCGCCCTTGGTGCGGAACTGCTTGGTGTGGTCGTCACCGTCGATCCACATGTCCATCGTGAGCTTGTCGACGCCCATCTTCTCGTACTGCTTGATGCTCTTCTCGCGCCGCTCACGGGTCTGCGCGTCCTCCTTCTTGAGGGAGGCGCGCAGGTCGGCGAGGGTGACCGTGCCCGAGTAGTGGGTCGTCTCGACCCCGTCGACCTTCTCGGTGCCGACCTTCTTCACGTCCTTGGCGCCCGTGAGGAAGGTGGACTCCGCGGCCGGGTTCTGCTCGGCCTGGCTCGGCGAACCCAGCTGGTCCAGCTCCTTGCCGGCGTCCGAGCCGGACAGGTCGAACTTCATCCAGGTCTTGCCGTCCATCTCCTTGGCCATCTCGGCTCCCCCACCGATGTACATGGCCTTGTCGACGAGGCGGATCTCCGTCTCCCCGGCGGCGGCCGCCTGGCCGGACGCCGAGACCTTCATGCTCATGGCGATCGTGGGCTTCAGGCGCATGGACGCCTCGCCCTTGACCTTGCCGGACTCCGGCGCCGTACCGCTCATGCGGTAGTGGAGGGACGTGATGTCCTCCGTGTTCTTCGCCGCCTTGGCGACGGCGGCGGCCGGCGTCATCTCCGGCGAGTCCGACTTCCCGGCTCCACAGCCGACCGCGCCGGCGGCGAGCAGCAGGGCACCGAGACCGGCGGCGGGTATGGACTTGTTCATTGATTCCCCCCAAGGAACACAAGCTTGCTGCACAGCAAGGCGGCGAGCCTATCCCAGGGGGGCACACGTGATCTATCCGGATTCCGGGCCTCAGGACGTCCCAGCCCCCTGCCGCATCAGGTCCTCGAAGTCCCCGGTGTCGGACCGCGGGGGGCGCTCGGCACGGACCCGCACGCCGTAGTCGCCGTAGTGCGTGGTCTGGGTCATCAGGCCCTCGGCCATCCGCGCCTTCTCCACCTTCTTGACGAGGAGGTCGCGCTCGTCGACCCAGATGTCGACGGTCTGGGAGGTGACCTTGGCGTCGGTGAGCTGCTTCCTCAGGGCGGCGTCGGTGACGTCGGCGGTGTCCACCGTGCCGGACCAGTGTGTGGCGGTCCTGCCGCGCACGGTGTCCCGGCCGGCCTTGCGGACGTCCCCGGAGGAGAGCAGGAGCTTGACGGACTGGTTCGGCGTGGTGGAGCGCAGCTGGTCGCCCAGGGGGGCGCCGGAGCCGCCGGCCAGGGCTTCCAGGTCGTCGTAGCCGTACCGGATCCAGTGCTTGCCGCCGGCCTTCCCGGCGAACGTGTCGCCCATGCGCGCGTAGTAGGCGTCGGGCAGGTAGCGGGCCTCCATGGAGGGGGTGCCGAGCCGGCGCATGGTGTCGGCGATCGTGCCGCCGGTGTAGGTGATGGTCAGGGTGCCGGTGAGGCCGTCGCGCCAGCCGAGGGTGCCGTCGGCGGTCATGGACATCAGCGAGCCCATGGTCGTCGTGGACTCGACCCGGGCGGATCCGGCGCGTTCCGTGGCGCGTTCGGCGGTGCGCAGGGCGGCCAGGGCGGCTCCGCGGGGGCCGCGGTGGTCCCCGCCGGGGCGGTCGGCGGGGTCCGGGGAGGTGCAGCCGGCCAGTCCCGCCAGCGCGGCCGCCGCGGCGAGCACCCGGCCCGCCCGGCGCACGGTCGTGCCCTGCATACGTCCCCCGTTCCCGTCCGGTTCCCGCACGTTAACCCAGGCCGGGGACGCGCGTACCGGAAAAGGGAACGGGCCCCGCACCTGTGACAGGTGCGGGGCCCGTGACCGGTCGGGCGAGCCGAGGCTCAGACCGCGGCCGGGTCCTCCTCGACGAGGAGGTTGCGGGTGCGGTTCGGGTCGACCGGAATGCCGGGGCCCATCGTGGTGGTGATGGCGGCCTTCTTGATGTAGCGACCCTTGGCGGCGGACGGCTTCAGACGGAGGATCTCCTCCAGCGCCGCGCCGTAGTTCTCCACCAGCTTGGTGTCGTCGAACGACGTCTTGCCGATGATGAAGTGCAGGTTCGAGTGCTTGTCGACGCGGAACTCGATCTTGCCGCCCTTGATCTCGGTGACGGCCTTGGCGGTGTCGGGGGTGACGGTGCCGGTCTTCGGGTTCGGCATCAGACCACGCGGACCGAGCACGCGGCCGAGGCGGCCGACCTTGCCCATGAGGTCCGGGGTGGCGACGACGGCGTCGAAGTCCAGACGGCCCTTCGACACCTCGTCGATCAGCTCGTCGGCGCCGACGATGTCGGCGCCCGCGGCACGCGCGGCCTCGGCACGGTCACCGGTCGCGAAGACCAGGACCCGGGCGGTCTTGCCGGTGCCGTGCGGGAGGTTCACGGTGCCACGGACCATCTGGTCGGCCTTGCGCGGGTCGACACCCAGGCGGAAGGCGACCTCGACGGTGCCGTCGAACTTGGTCGTGGAGGTCTCCTTGGCGAGACGGACGGCCTCGAGCGGGGCGTAGAGCTTCTCCCGGTCGACCTTGGCGTCCGCAGCGCGAAGGGACTTGCTGCGCTTGCTCACTACTGCTCCTGTGGATTCTTAGGAGTCGTGGTCCGGGCCGAGCAGGCCCTGCCACTTCTGCTGATGGGGTTGGGGCTCAGCCCTCGACCGTGACGCCCATGGAACGGGCGGTGCCGGCGATGATCTTCTCGGCGGCGTCCAGGTCGTTGGCGTTGAGGTCGGGCATCTTCGTGGTGGCGATCTCACGGACCTGGTCACGCGTGATCTTCGCGACCTTGGTCTTGTGCGGCTCGCCGGAGCCCTTCTCGATGCCCGCGGCCTTCAGGATCATCTTGGCGGCCGGCGGGGTCTTGGTGATGAAGGTGAAGGAGCGGTCCTCGTAGACCGTGATCTCCACCGGGATGACCCAGCCACGCTGCGACTCGGTCGCGGCGTTGTAGGCCTTGCAGAACTCCATGATGTTGACGCCGTGCTGACCCAGCGCGGGGCCGACCGGCGGGGCCGGGTTGGCGGCACCGGCCTGGATCTGGAGCTTGATGAGCCCCGTGACCTTCTTCTTCTTGGGAGGCATAGCTCTCCGGGTCCTTTCGGTTCGGGTCCTGCCCGCTCCCGGGGACCACCCGGATGCAGGCATACCGCACAACGATAACGGGTATAGATGCGCGGCCAAAAACCGCGCAGGTCAGGCAAGCGCCGGAGCGTTCGCCTGACCTGCGCGGAAGCGGTGAGGTCCGGAAGAAACTAGTTCTTCTGGATCTGGTCGAAGGAGAGCTCGACCGGCGTCTCGCGGCCGAAGATCTCGACGAGGCCCTTGACCTTCTTGGAGTCGGGGTTGATCTCGTTGATGGTCGCCTGCAGCGTGGCGAACGGGCCGTCGGTGACGGTGACCGAGTCGCCGACCTCGAAGTCCAGCACCTGGACCTCGACCTTGCGCTGCGGAGCCGGCTTGCCCTCGGCCTCGGCGGCCTCGCGGGCGGCCTTCTCCTCGGCCTCGGGGGCGAGCATCTTGACGATCTCGTCCAGGGTCAGCGGGTACGGGTCGTAGGCGTTGCCCACGAAGCCGGTCACGCCGGGGGTGTTGCGGACGACGCCCCAGGACTCGTTCGTCAGGTCCATGCGGACCAGGACGTAACCCGGGAGCTTGTTCTGCTTGATCGTCTTGCGGTCGCCGTTCTTGATCTGGACGACCTCTTCCTGCGGCACCTCGGCCTGGAAGATGTAGTCCTCGACGTTCAGCGAGACGGCGCGCTGCTCCAGGTTGGTCTTCACGCGGTTCTCGTAGCCGGCGTAGGTGTGGATGACGTACCACTCGCCGGGCAGGACCCGCAGTTCCTCGCGGAGCTTCTCGATCGGGTCGCGGTCGTCCTCGGGCTCTTCCTCGGCCTCGTCCGCGACCTCGTCGCCGGTCTCGGTCTCCGCCTCGGCGGCGTCGTCGTCCGCGACGGCGTCGGCAGCCTCGACCTCGGCGGAGGTCTCGGTGTCCTCGCTGTCCGCGCCCTCGACGGTGTCGAGCTCGTCCTCGACGGACTCGACCGGCTCGATGGCGTCGTTCACGTTCGGGTCAGACACGGTGGCTGCTTCTTCCTGGATACATGGGGGTGGAACATGCGAAAGGAGCGCCGGGTACCTCGGCGCTCTTCGCGGGCTGCTCAGCCGAACACGTACTTGGCGGCGTGGCTGAGCCCATAGTCAATCACGGTGACCAGGCCGATCATGATGACGACGAAGATGATCACCACGGTCGTGTACGTCGTGAGCTGGTTGCGGCTCGGCCAGACGACCTTGCGCAGCTCCGCGACGATCTGGCGGTAGAAGAGGGCGAGCCGCTTCAGCGGGCCCTTCTTTCCGCGCTTGCCGCCCTTGCGGGTCTTCTTGGACTCCGGCGCCTCGTCCTGGGCATCAGGCATGTCGATGGAGCCCACGGCGTCCGTCACTCGTCCTCACCTGATTCCGGGTCGTGGCCGTGCCGCGCCCGGTCTGAGCCGCACGGCGGTGCATTGCTGTACGTACATGCGCACACATCCTGGCGAAGGTGTGTGTAGCAGGGCCGGAGGGACTTGAACCCCCAACCGCTGGTTTTGGAGACCAGTGCTCTACCAATTGAGCTACGACCCTTTGTGTGTCCCCCAACGTACCGCATCCGTCCGGATGCTTGGTGTGCACCGGTCGGGCGCAGCCCGCGGGAGGCCAACGAGGTGAGAGTGTACGTGGTCCGCGGCCGGTCGTCGAACAGATAGGGCCGCGGGACGGGCACGTTGGCGGAAGATCGCCTGCCGGGAGGGCGCCACGACCCGGGACATCGGCTGAAGATCGACCTGGCGGCGCGCGGGATCCGGACTGGTGTTCAGGGGTCTGCCCGGCGTTGTTCAGTCTGTGAAACCCCCGTGCCGCCCGCGTTTCCTGTCTGAAACGATGGGGCGCATGAGCGCTGCAACCCCTCCCACCGAGCGCCGGGTCTCCGCCCGAGTCGGCGCGATCTCCGAGTCCGCCACCCTCGCCGTGGACGCCAAGGCCAAGGCCCTCAAGGCCGCCGGGCGGCCGGTGATCGGCTTCGGCGCCGGTGAGCCCGACTTCCCGACCCCGGACTACATCGTCCAGGCCGCGATCGAGGCCTGCAAGAACCCGAAGTTCCACCGCTACACGCCGGCCGGCGGGCTGCCCGAGCTGAAGGCCGCGATCGCCGCGAAGACGCTGCGCGACTCGGGGTACGAGGTCGACGCCTCGCAGATCCTCGTCACCAACGGCGGCAAGCAGGCCATCTACGAGGCCTTCGCCGCGATCCTCGACCCGGGCGACGAGGTCATCGTGCCCGCGCCGTACTGGACGACCTACCCGGAGTCGATCCGGCTGGCCGGGGGTGTCCCGGTGGAGGTCGTCGCGGACGAGACGACCGGCTACCGGGTGACCGTGGAGCAGCTGGAGGCGGCCCGTACGGAGAAGACGAAGGTCGTGCTCTTCGTCTCGCCGTCGAACCCGACCGGCGCGGTCTACACCGAGCAGGAGACCGAGGCCATCGGCCGCTGGGCCGTCGAGCACGGCCTGTGGGTGCTGACCGACGAGATCTACGAGCACCTGGTCTACGGCGACGCCTCCGCCGTGTCGCTGCCGGCGGTGCTGCCCGAGCTGCGCGACAAGTGCGTCGTGGTCAACGGTGTCGCGAAGACGTACGCGATGACCGGCTGGCGCGTGGGGTGGATCATCGGCCCGAAGGACGTCGTCAAGGCCGCGACGAACCTGCAGTCGCACGCCACGTCCAACGTCTCCAACGTCGCCCAGGCCGCGGCGCTGGCCGCCGTCTCCGGTGACCTGGACGCCGTGGCGGCGATGCGCGAGGCGTTCGACCGGCGGCGCAAGACCATCGTGCGGATGCTGAACGAGATCGACGGCGTGGTCTGCCCGGAGCCGGAGGGCGCGTTCTACGCCTACCCGTCAGTGAAGGCGCTGGTCGGCAAGGAGATCCGGGGCAAGCGGCCCAAGGACACGGTCGAGCTGGCCGCGCTGATCCTGGAGGAGGCCGAGGTCGCGGTCGTCCCGGGTGAGGCGTTCGGCACGCCGGGCTATCTGCGGCTGTCGTACGCGCTGGGCGACGAGGATCTCGTCGAGGGCGTGAGCCGGATCCAGAAGCTGCTGGCGGAGGCCAGGGACTGACGTCCGCCGCGTCGGCCCTCCGGGCTCGGGGCACATACCGCATCCGGTATGTGCCCCATTTGTTTGTGCGAGCAAGACCACGAAAGGGGAAACGGCTACCGGGACGGCGGAGGCGTACGGCAGGATCCTGGGATGGAGCGTGTACGTGATGTCTCTGAGCTGCCGAAAGCCCATCTGCACCTGCACTTCACCGGGTCGATGCGGCCCTCGACGGTGCTGGAACTGGCCGACAAGTACGGAGTCCGGCTGCCCGACGCGCTGAGCGAGGCGCTGATCAGCGGGGAACCGCCGAGTCTGCGGGCGACGGACGAGCGGGGCTGGTTCCGCTTCCAGCGGCTGTACGACGCGGCGCGCTCGTGCCTGCGGGAGCCGGAGGACATCCAGCGGCTGGTGCGGGAGGCCGCGGAGGAGGATCTGCGGGACGGATCGGGGTGGCTGGAGATCCAGGTCGACCCGACGTCGTACGCGCCGCGGCTGGGCGGGCTGATCCCGGCGCTGGAGATCATCCTGGACGCGGTGGAGACGACGTCGCGGGAGACCGGGCTCGGGATGCGGGTGCTGGTCGCGGCGAACCGGATGAAGCATCCGCTGGACGCGCGGACGCTGGCGCGGCTGGCGGTGCGGTACGCGGACCGGGGCGTGGTCGGGTTCGGGCTTTCCAACGACGAGCGGCGGGGCATGGCGCGGGACTTCGACCGGGCCTTCGCGATCGCCCGGGAGGCCGGGCTGCTGTCGGCGCCGCACGGGGGTGAGCTGACCGGCCCGGCGTCGGTGCGGGACTGTCTGGACGACCTGGGGGCGGACCGGCTGGGGCACGGCGTGCGGGCGGCGGAGGATCCCCGGCTGCTGAAGCGGCTGGCGGACCGGCAGGTGACGTGTGAGGTCTGCCCGGCGTCGAACGTGGCGCTGGGGGTGTACGAGAAGCCGGAGGACGTGCCGCTGCGGACGCTGTTCGAGGCGGGGGTTCCGATGGCCCTGGGCGCGGACGACCCGCTGCTGTTCGGGTCCCGGCTGGCGGCGCAGTACGAGATCGCGCGGGTCCATCACGGCTTCTCGGACGCGGAACTGGCGGAGCTGGCCCGGCAGTCGGTGCGGGGGTCGGCGGCGCCGGAGGAGGTGAAGGAGAAGCTGCTGGCGGGGGTGGACGCGTGGCTGGTGTCCTAGCGTCTTTTGGGCGGGTTCGGGGGGTGGGTCCCGCCTGACGGTGGGGGGTGGGTCGGGGGGGGGCGGGGGGGGGGGGGGGGGGGGGGGGGGGGGCCGGGGGGCGCGCGCGGGGGGGGGGGCCCCCCCCCCCCCCCCCCACACCCCCGCCCCCCCCCCCCCCCCCCCCCCCCCCCCCCCCCCCCGGGGCAA
>NZ_JBITSK010000023.1:0-100503 GCF_044540565.1 Streptomyces sp. NPDC085931 | reverse complement strand
ACCCCCGCCCACCTGGCGTTCCACGCCCTCACCGCGATCGTTGCGGCCCGCCGGGCCGCCGCCGGGACCGGCCGTTGGGGTGGGGCCCGGGGCCGGGGTCCTCCCCCCCCGGCCCCCCGGCCCCCCGCCCCGCCCCGGCCCGGGGGGGGGGCCGGGGGGGGGGGGCGCCGGGGGGGGTGGGGGGGGCGGGGGGGGGGGGGGGGCGGGGGGCCGCCCCGGGGGGGGGGGGGGCCCGGGGGCCGGCCGGGTCGGCCCGGACCGGGGGACGTCCGGGCCGAGGGGCGGCCCGGGAAGTCCGGGCCGGGGATGATCCGGAACCGGGGGCCAGCCCGGACCGGGGGGATCCAAGCCGGGGAGAAGGCGCCGGGACCGCAGTGCCCCGAGGGCCGGGCCGGACCGGGAGGTGACCCGGGACCGGGGGCCGACCCGGACCGGCGTGATCCGGGGCCGGGGGCCGAACCTGGACCGGGCGTGACCCCGGAGACCCGAGGGCCGGCCCGGACCGGGCGTGATCCGGGGCCGGGGGCGACCCGAACCGGAGGTGGGCCGGGAGCCGACCTGGACCGGGGGTGGTCCGGAGGACCCGGGGCCGATCCGGATCCCGGAGACCCGGGGCGCTCCGGACCGGGGATGGCCCGGGCCGGGGTCAGCCCGCGAACCAGCGCACCGGCTTGGGGGCCAGGTTCTGGTAGATGTGCTTGGTCTCCCGGTACTCGGCGAGACCGGCCGGGCCGAGTTCGCGGCCCACTCCGCTCTTGCCGAATCCGCCCCACTCCGCCTGCGGCAGGTAGGGGTGGAAGTCGTTGATCCAGACGGTGCCGTGGCGCAGCCGGCCGGCGACACGGCGGGCACGGCCCGGGTCGGCGGTCCAGACGCCGCCCGCGAGGCCGTACTCGGTGTCGTTGGCCAGGGCGACGGCCTCGTCCTCGGTGCGGAAGGTCTCGACGGTGAGGACCGGCCCGAAGACCTCCTCCCGGACGACGCGCATCTCGCGGTGGCACCGGTCGAGGACGGTCGGCTCGTAGAAGTAGCCGTTGGCCGGCCGCTCCGGGGACGGCTCGGGGCGCTTGCCGCCGCAGCGCAGCACCGCCCCCTCCTCCAGGGCGGAGGCGACGTACGCCTCGACCTTGGCGCGCTGCTGCTCGGAGACGAGCGGGCCGCACTCGACGCCCTCCTCGGTGCCCCGGCCCAGGCGGATCCGCTGGGCCCGGCGGGCGAGTTCGGCCACGAACCGCTCGCGCACCGACTCCTCGACGATGAGCCGCGCCCCGGCCGAGCAGACCTGGCCGCTGTGGATGAAGGCCGCGTTGAGGGCCTGGTCGACGGCGGTGTCGAAGCCCTCCTCGGTGGCGCAGGCGTCGGCGAAGACGACGTTGGGGTTCTTGCCGCCGAGTTCGAGGGCGACCTTCTTGACGGTGGGCGCGGCGGCCTGGGCGACCTTGGTGCCGCTGAGCAGACCGCCGGTGAAGGAGACCAGGTCGACGTCGGGGTGCTCGGAGAGCCGGGCACCGACCGTGTGGCCCGGTCCGGTGACGATGTTGGCGACTCCGGCGGGCAGTCCGGCCTCGACGAGCAGGCCGATCAGCGCGACGGTCGTCATCGGCGTGATCTCGCTGGGCTTGACGACGAAGGTGTTGCCGGCGGCCAGGGCGGGGGCGATCTTCCAACTGGCCTGCAGCAGCGGGTAGTTCCAGGGGGTGATCATCGCGCAGACACCGACGGGCTCGTGCACGACGACGCTGTGGACCTCCGGCGAGCCCGCGTCCACCACCCGGCCCGGGGCCTCGGCGGCGACCAGGTCGGCGAAGTAGCGGAACGCGTCGGCGACGCAGTCGATGTCGACGCGGCCCTCCTCGACCGTCTTGCCCGCGTCCCGGGCCTCCAGCCGGCCGAGCTTGCCCCGGTCCCGCACGAGCAGGTCGGCCACGCGGCGCAGCAGCGCGGCCCGCTCGGCGGCGGGCGTGCGGGGCCAGGGTCCCTCGTCGAACGCCCGCCGGGCCGCCGCGACCGCGAGGTCGGTGTCCTTCTCGTCGCCCTCCGCGACGACGGCGAAGGGCAGGGCGTCCGCGGGGTCGAGGATCTCGCGCGTGGCGCCGGAGACGGCCGCGCGCCATTCTCCTCCCGCGTGGATGGTTTGACTCGCCTGAAGCTCGGTACTTTCCGCCATGTTCGCTCTTCGCCTTCCGTTCCTGGTCAGCGTCTCCCGGTCACACAGGTGCCACCGAGAGACCGGGTTCGCCTGCCCGAGAGCCCTGGATGCATGCGCCTGGGTGGCCGAAAGTGCGCTGCGTCACGGGAGATGCGGACAAAGAAGGACAAAAGACTCGCCGAACAGCGCGCGGGCCCCGCACCGGTCGTCCGGTGCGGGGCCCGCGCGACCACGCGAACGGCGTGCGATCAGATGAGGCCGAGGCCGCGGACCGCCTCGCGCTCCTCCTCCAGCTCCTTGACGGAGGCGTCGATCCGGGCGCGCGAGAACTCGTTGATCTCCAGGCCCTGGACGATCTCGTACCGGCCGTCCTTGCAGGTGACCGGGAAGGAGGAGATCAGGCCCTCCGGGACGCCGTAGGAGCCGTCCGACGGGATGCCCATGGAGACCCAGTCGCCCTCGGGGGTGCCGTTGACCCACGAGTAGACGTGGTCGATGGCGGCGTTGGCGGCGGAGGCGGCCGACGAGGCGCCCCGGGCCTCGATGATGGCGGCGCCGCGCTTGGCGACGGTCGGGATGAAGTCGTCGGCGAGCCACTTCTCGTCGTTGACGACCTCGGCGGCGTTCTTGCCGGCGACCGTGGCGTGGAAGATGTCCGGGTACTGCGTGGCGGAGTGGTTGCCCCAGATCGTCAGCTTCTTGATCTCGGAGACCGGGGTGCCGGTCTTCTTCGACAGCTGGGTCAGGGCGCGGTTGTGGTCCAGGCGGGTCATCGCCGTGAACCGCTCGGCCGGGACGTCCGGCGCGGCGGCCTGGGCGATCAGGGCGTTGGTGTTGGCCGGGTTGCCGACGACCAGGACCTTGATGTCGTCCGCGGCGTGGGCGTTGATGGCCTGACCCTGCGGCTTGAAGATGCCGCCGTTGGCCTCCAGCAGGTCGCCGCGCTCCATGCCCTTGGTGCGCGGGCGGGCGCCGACGAGCAGAGCGACGTTGGCGCCGTCGAAGGCGACGTTCGGGTCGTCGGTGATGTCGATGCCCTGCAGGAGCGGGAACGCGCAGTCGTCCAGCTCCATGGCCGTGCCCTCGGCCGCCTTGAGCGCCGGCGTGATCTCCAGGAGGCGCAGCTTCACCGGCACGTCCGCGCCGAGCAGCTGACCGGAGGCGATGCGGAAGAGCAGGGCGTAACCGATCTGGCCGGCCGCGCCGGTGACGGTGACGTTCACGGGAGTGCGGGTCATGGCGTTCTCCGTATGACAGCTGGCGGTAGGGGCGGGGTCCCTGCCCCGGACGTTTGATCGATCTCTTGGCGTCAAGAGATCGATCCAGCGGTCAGGCTATCGCGCATCCGGGATCCCGCACCGCCGGGTCGGTGTGGCCCGGCCCACAACCCGCCACCCGTCACACGGAGGCGGCCGCCCGTCCGGGAGAGGAGGACGAAGGCGGCCGCCTGAGGGGGGTACCGACGATGCCGGTCCCGTGGGGGTACGGTTCGCGTGCCCGCGATTGCGGCGGGCATGCCTCCCCCGGCGGAATTCCTCGCCGGTCCGCCGGTCCGCCGGAGTGACCGGGGGATGCGCCGGGGCCGCCGCTACTTCGTGCAGCCCTGTCCGCCGGCCGCGAGCGTCGCGCACGCCTTGGCGTCGGCCGCGTTCTTCACGGCCACCATCGGGGTGTACGCGATGGTGTCCCCGACCGCGGTGATGCTGCCGCTCTGCTGCGCCTTGCCGGCGCTGATCCGGACCTCGTCGCCCTGCGCGGCCTGCGTGATGCGGCCCCAGGCCGCCTTGCAGGTCTCGCTGTAGCGGACCTCCACGACGGTCGTGCCGACGGTCGCGGTCTGTGCCGTGGTCACCAGGTCACCGCTGCATCCCATGTTCTCCGCGTCCTTGCCGGTGCAGCTGTCGCCGCTGCACTTCACGCCGGGCGGCAGGTTCCGGTCGGTGCCCGCGGTCGGCGTGGGCGACTGGGCGCCGCCCTTGACGTCGTCGTCACCGCCGCCGCCGGTGACGTAGAAGGCTCCGGCGATCACCACGAGCACGCCCACGACGCCCGCCAGGAACATGCCGGTGCGCCGCTTGCCGGCGGCACCGCCCCTGTGCCCCGGACCGGCCGCCCGGCCGCGCCCGGCGGCCCGGCCGCCCCCGTCGGCGGTGGCCGGAGCGGCGTCCTGCGGCGTGCCGTACGCGCCCACGGCCGCTGTCCGGCCGGGCGCTCCGGCCGCGTCCGCGGAGCCGGGCCCGACGCCCGTGCCGGAGGTGCGTCCGCCTGCTCCCGGCCCGGTCGGCGACGGGCCCTTGTAGCCGGCCAGCCCCCAGGAATTGACCTCGCCGCGGTCCTCCCGCGGGCCGGTGCCCGCGGAGTCCTGGACCTCGGGCGCCGTCGGCTGCGGCGGCACGCTCGGGACGACGCCGGCCGGGCCCGCGATGCCCGGCGTGACCGTGGCGCTGCCGCTGCGGCGGGACGGCTTGCCGCCCCCGGATCTGCCGTCCCCCTTGGAGCCGGCCGCGGCGGCGCCGAAGTCCTGGCCGCCGAACTCACCGAGCGCGGCGCGCGCCTGCGAGATCCGGATGGCCTCCATCGTCATGTCGTGCCGCATCTCCGAGCGGCTCCAGGCGCGCTCGGCGAGCTCCCACATCGTGGTGAGGTGCACCGGGTTGGTCCCGGTGACCTCGGCCAGGGCCACGATCGCGCCCTTGGGCGCGAGCAGCCGGCCGTTCAGATACCGCTCCCACGACGTCTTGCTGTAGCCCGTGCGGTCCGCCACCGACGCGATGCTCAGACCGCTGCGGTCCACGAGCCTGCGCAGCTGGCTGGTGAACTCCCTGATCTGTGGATCGAGCTCATCCGGCAAGGCCTTCCAACGAGGCATTGCTTCCCCCCTCTTCCCCCGGGTAGTGCTGTTCTGTCCCGCGCTGTTCGCCCCGCGCGTGGCGGCCTCGGCCGATCCCCGTTGTGGCTACCCACAGGGATGCGCCCAGTCAGGATCTCAGTTCCCCGACGGGGGGCGCACAGAAGCGCGGTGCCCGCGCGCGATACACCCTGGACCGTCCCGATTGTCCACGCCAACCCCCGTGTCGCACCACTTCGTGCGGAATCGGAAGCAGGACGTACCGGAACTGTCACTTCCGTGCCACAGCGTACTGACAGGCGTTGAACAGGCCGTTCGCGGTGCACGAGGGTGGAGCGCGGCGGCGGCCCGTCCTTCCTCGGGGGAGGGGACGGGCCGTCGTCCGGTCATTCGCTGGTGACCGTGAAGTGCAGGGTGTCCTTCAGGAACGGGATCTGCAGCAGCGGATGCGGCTGGGCCATCAGCGCCAGCAGGACGATCACGGTGCCCAGCACGCCGTACGTGACGATGTCGGTGAAGCGGGAGCGGACGGCGAGCATGCCGACGTCCGGGAGCAGCCAGCGCAGCGCGCCGCCGCCCAGCAGGGCGATGCCGATCAGCAGCGTCCCGAGCCGGAACTGGTCGAACGCCGTGACCAGCAGTCCGAGCCCGGCGATCCCCAGCACGGCGAGCACGGGCCACTGCCGCGCGGGCGCGGGCGCGTCCCCGGACGCGGCCCGGCCACCGCCCTCGGGGCGCGCGGTGTCCCTGGTGAACAGCGGGAACCGCCGGGTGACCCGCCGCGGCCGCCCGTCGGCGCCGGGGGCGCTGACGGGATCCCGGACGGTGAGCTCCTCGCCGTCGTCCTCGTCCGCCGCGTTCGGGCCGTCGCCCCGGCCGTCCCGGCTCTCGTGGCCGTCACCGCCCCTGCGGCCCTCAGGCCCGTCCCGTCCGACCTGCCCGTCCCGGCCCTTGGGGTCGTCGTGTCCGTCGGACGCGACGGGGCCGTCCGGGTCGGGCGCGGCGCTCGGCGCGCTCGCCGCGTTGCGGTCAGCCGGCACTGCGCTCCGCCGCCTCGACCACGTTGACGAGCAGCTGCGCGCGGGTCATCGGGCCGACCCCGCCGGGGTTCGGGGAGATAAACCCGGCCACCTCGGCCACGTCGGGGTGGACGTCGCCCACGATCTTGCCCTCCGCGCTGCGGGAGACACCGACGTCGAGGACGGCCGCCCCCGGCTTGACGTCCTCGGCGCGGATCAGATGGGCGGAACCGGCCGCGGCGACGATGATGTCCGCGCGCTTCAGATGCGCCGACAGGTCGCGCGTGCCGGTGTGGCACTGGGTGACGGTCGCGTTCTCGCTGCGCCGGGTGAGCAGCAGCGGCATCGGCCGGCCGATGGTCACCCCGCGCCCGACGACCACGACCTCGGCGCCCTTGATCTCCACGCCGTACTGTCGCAGCAGGGTCAGCAC
Organism: Streptomyces sp. NPDC085931; assembly: GCF_044540565.1. NCBI lineage: Bacteria > Bacillati > Actinomycetota > Actinomycetes > Kitasatosporales > Streptomycetaceae > Streptomyces > Streptomyces sp. NPDC085931. Next base: position 94,054 of record NZ_JBITSK010000023.1, on the reverse strand, counting down.
ACCGTTGGGCGTGCAGGGCAGCGGCGCCGGCTCGTTCAGGACGAGGCGGCCGAGGTTCATCGGGTGCAGGCCGTCGGCGTCCTTGTCCGGGTCCATCAGCTCCAGGATGCGGTTCTCGTCGATGCCCCGGGGCAGCGGGAGTTGCACGATGTACCCGGTGCAGGCCGGGTCCTCGTTCAGTTCGCGCACGACCGCCTCGATCTCCTCCTGCGTGGCGGTGGCGGGCAGCTCCCGCTGGATGGAGGCGATGCCGACCTGCGCGCAGTCACGGTGCTTGCCGGCGACGTACTTCTGGCTGCCGGGGTCGTCCCCGACGAGGATCGTGCCGAGGCCGGGCGTGATGCCCTTCTCCTTCAGCGCCGCCACGCGGGCGGTCAGATCGGACTTGATCGCGGCTGCGGTGGCCTTGCCATCGAGAATCTGGGCGGTCATGGCCCCATCCTCGCGGATGACCCCGCCGTGGTTCCAATCCGGCCGCAATCCGGGCACCGCGGCTGCGCTCCGCCCGTATCCGCCCATGATCAGCGATGTTGCACTTGCACAACACATCGGGAATGCGGCTGGACAAGCCGGTCAGTGGTGCAGAACGATGACCGGACAAGTGCCGCGGGCAGTTCAACGGGGGGACGGTCGCTATCTGAAGAGCTTTCCTCCGTACGGACGTCACGCGTCGTCCCCGCACTCGGAAGACAACGGAGGAAAGTCCGCCATGAGCTTCGGCGACCCGAACAACCCCTACGGCCAGCCCCAGGGGCAGCAGCCGCAGCAGCAGGGCTACGGCTACCCGCAGCAGCAGGGACAGGCGCCCGGCTACGGCTACCCGCAGGCCCCTCCGGTCTCCCCCTACGGCGCCGGCCCCGCCGCCCCGACCACGATGCCCGGCTCGGTGAGCGCGGCCCGCGTGATGCTGTGGGTGATCGTCGGCCTCCAGGTCCTCGGCGTGGCCATCTTCGCCTTCTCCGCCATCGCGCTCAACGCCGCGAAGGACGACGAGTCCCTCAAGGACAACACCGCCTTCCAGGACCTCGTCGGTGACTCGACCGGCGTGATCTGGGGCTACGTCGTGTTCGGCCTGGCCTGGCTGGTGTTCGCGGCCGTGCTGGCGACGAAGTTCAAGAACGGCGGCAACGGCGCCCGCGTCACGATCCTGGTCTTCGCCATCATCACGGCGGTCCTCGGCATCTACCCGTTCGTCATCGTCGGCCTGGTGCACACGATCCTGGCCGTCCTGGTCGCGGTGTTCGTCGGCAACGCGGCCGGCAAGGCCTGGTTCAACCGCCCCCGTTACTGAGCGGACCCGGTCGACCGGACCACTTCACGCCAATCACATCCAAGGGCCGTGTCTCACCCGTACGAGGGGGGCACGGCCCTGGTGCGTCGCCCTAGTCTGACGGTGGTAGCTGTTCAGGCACGGGGAGAGCACCTTGTACAGCATCATCGTGGTACCTCCGCCGACCACGGAGGACAAGCGAGACCGCACCCCCATCCGCTGCGCGCCCGGCCCACGCCCCGCCCCCGGCCGGTCCGCGCCCGACAACGTTGCCCACCCCCTTCACACCGTCCGCCCCCGCCACTTCCGCCCTCACCGCTTCCGCCCCCGTCACGCCGCGCCCGCGACCGGTCCGGCCGCCCCGCCGGGCGAGGTGACCCGGTGACCGAGCCCTACGCCGTGCCGGTGCCCAAGGGGTACCGGGTCGGCGTCTGGGAGGTGCGCGAGCCCCTCGCGACCGGGGCCTTCGGCAGCGTGTACACGGCCCGGCGCGTCGGCGGCGACGGCGCGCTGCCGCCCACGGCCGCCCTGAAGTTCCTGCCCACCGGCACCGCGACGCCCCGCCGGCTGGCCCACCTGCGGGAGCTGATCGAGCGCGAGGTCGAGCTGTACCGGCGCCTGCGGCACCCGCGGCTGGTGCGGATGTACGAGACGCTGACCGTCGACGACCCCGGCCACCCGGAGCTGGACGGCGCCACCGTCCTCGTCCTGGAGCGGGCCGAGGGCTCGCTGTCCGCCCTGCTCGACGCCACGCCCCGGCCCGCGGCCGGCCCCGCCCTGCTCGCGCAGATCTGCGAGGGACTGGCGCAACTGCACGGGGCGGGCTGGGTGCACGGGGACCTGAAACCGGCCAACGTCCTGCTGATGGCGGACGGTTCGGTCCGGCTCGCCGACTTCAACATGGCCGCCGAACTGGAGGGCACCCACGCCTACACCCCCGCCTTCTCCACCCCGGACTACACCCCGCCCGAGCTGCTGTGGACCGAGATCGGCGAACGCGGCCGCCGCATCCGCCCGTCCGCCGACATCTGGGCCTTCGGCGTCCTGGCCCACCTCGTCCTGACCGGCTCCTTCCCGCTGCCCGGCGCCACCGCGACGGCCCGCCGCGACGCGGCCGTCGCCTACGCCCGCGGCACCGACGAGCTGCGCCTGTCGCCCGCGCTGACCGAGGACTGGCGGCAGATCGTCTCGGCCTGCCTGACCCGCACCCACGGCGACCGCGTCACCGCCGAGGCGCTGCTGCGCCGGGTCCGGGCCGCCGCCGGCACCGGGCACCGGCCGTTCCGCCTGCCCCGGCTGCGCCCGGCCCGCCGCCGCCCGCGCCGCGCGGCCGTCGTGGCGGCCGCGGCCGCCGCCGTCACGGCCGTCGCCGCCCTCGCCTACGGCGTCGGCCTCCTGGACGACGGCGCGCGCCGCGGCGGCGGCGGCCCGGGGGCGACGGCGAACGTCTCCGCCGCCACGTACGGCGCCTCGGAGCTGCGCACCGACCGCGGGATCCCGCCCGCCTACCGGCTGCTGATCGTCGAGACGGCGCACGACTGCGACCAGAAGGAGGTCAGCGCGGTCCTGATCGCCGCCATGCTGAAGGTGGAGAGCGACTTCGACCCGGACCTGTCCGACCCCGCCAACAACGAGTACGGCATCGCCCGCTGGACCCCGCGCGTGTTGCGCTGGTGGATGAACGAGGACGGCACCCCCGGGGAGACCGTGCCCCATCCGCCCTTCCCGCCGGCCGAGTCCATCCCGGCGATGGGCCGCTACCTGTGCTGGATCGCACCCCGCCTGCAAGCGGACCTGCCGGGCGACCGCCGGGTCCTGATCGCCGCCGCGTACCGCACGTCGTACCGGACGGTGAACAAGGCGGGCGGCGTGCCCCCGGACGTACGCGGCTACGCCGGACGCGTCGCCCACTACCTCAAGGAGTACGCGCCGGCCGGGCGGCGGTGACCCCGCCCGGTCCGGGAGGCGTGCCGGGACCGGGCAGCGGGATGCCCAGGAGCGCGGAGAGGTCCCCGGACGCCTGCGCGTCGTCCCGGAAGCACACGGTCCGCCAGCCCGCCGCGGCGGCGGCCGCGCAGTTCTCCGGGAGGTCGTCGACGAGGACGTGGCGGGGGGTGGGGGATGCCGCCGCCGCGATGCGGAAGACGGCCGGATCGGGTTTGCGCACGCCGACCCGGCACGAGTCCACGACGGCGTCGAAGGGGCCCGCGGGGGCGGTGATGCGCCGCCGGTGCCCCTCCCATTCGGGCACGTTGTTGGTGAGCAGCCCGACCGGGTGGCCGGCGGCCCGGACGGCGCGGACCACCGCCGCCATCACCGGGTTGCCGCCGCGTCCGCCCAGCCACTGCTCGCCGAACCGCTCCAGCCGCGCGGCACCGAGGTCCAGGCCGGGATGGCGGGCGCGCAGCGCCGCCCGGACCCGGGCTCCCCACTCGGCCTCGCTGATCCGGCCCAGTTCGAGCGGTGCCAGCGGGTGCATGCCGAGGTCCGCTCCCACGTCGGCGACGGCCCGGCGCAGCCGCGCGGGCGAGATGCCGGTCTCCTCGGCGTAGAGGGCGTACAGCTCGGCCATGGTGGGGGTCAGGACACCGCCGAAGTCGAACCAGACGGTGGTGGCGGCGGGCGTGTCACCCTCCGGTGGGCGCGCCGGGGCGCGGTGGCCGTCGCGCGTGCTCGTCACGGTGCGCGGCCCGTCTCAGGCGGCGGTCAGGAGCCGGGGGCGGGCGTCCGCCGCCACGACGTCGCCGGTGCCCGGGTCGTCCCGCTCCCGCGCGGCGCGGCCTTTGCGGGCGAGGGTCACCCGCGCCGTCGCCAGGGCGTCTCCGTCCTGCTCCAGCACGAGGTCGAGCACGGGGCGGCCGTCGGCCCCGTCGGCGACCCGGGCGCGGCAGTCGGTGGGCAGCTCGAACTCCCCGAACCGCAGGAACGCCACGTCGCAGCCGGTCAGTTCCAGCTCCTGCGGGGCGGCGTCGAGGCCGCACAGCTCACGGGCGGCCGTGGTGGCCGTCTGCCGGAGCGCCTCGAACATCACCGCGCCCGGGATGTGGTCCACGTGGTGGTCGAAGAGGGCGGGGTGGCCGCGGTCGACGACCACCTGGGCCACCACCTCCGCGGCGGAGGAGACGGTCACCCGGCCCAGGACGACGTTGGCGGACAGCCCGCGGCCCACCTCGGCGGGCGCCAGCCGGTTGACCAGGGGGTGCGCGCGGCGCGGGGTCAGGGTGAGCGCGGCCCTGGCCCGGGTGCGCAGCTGCCGCATGCTCCGGCGGGGTATCCACCGGTAGACCAGCCGCATGGTCGCCGCCGTCCTGCCGTCGACCGAGGCCCGCACCCGCACGGTGGCGCCGCAGGGCCGGCCGGCCCGCTCGCGGACGTCGGTGAACTCCCCCTCCACGGTGATCTCGGCGGGCCGTTCGCCGACGCGCAGCGCCTCGGGGTCGAGGACCTCCAGCGTGCCCCGGTCGAAGACGAAGCTGCTGTCCGCCGGTGCCGCCAGGTACGCGTGCGAGGCGAGGATGCAGGACTGGCGGAAGATCTCCAGGACGAGCAGCGGATCGTACGACGGGGCCGTCCGGGCGTCCGTGACGTGGTCGCTGTAGTACAGGTGCGCGCGCGGCGGCTGGGCCGCGACCCGGAAGGTGCGCTCGCCGGTGCGCCGGGTGTCGGTCAGGAAGCACTCGCTGACGGCGGCGCGGTGGGTGAGGGAACGATCGACGGTCCGGGCGTAGGAAAGGGCCCCGTCTGTCATGGGTGCTGCCTCCTCGGGCGGGTTCGGTGTCGGGCCGGGCTGGGCGGTGCGACCGCGGGGGCGGCTGCCGGGGGCGGCGGCGGGGCGGGGACCGCCGCCGCCCCGGAAGGCCTCCGCGGTGGTGGGTGAGACCCGGTCAGGGACCGGCCGGGGTGTCCCGCCGCCCGTCGAAGACGACGAGCTGGCGTCCTCGTACACCGCCCGCGGCGAGGCGGCGGTGGGCGTCCGGCGCGGCGGACGGGGTGAGCAGGGAGTCCGTGCGCAGGGAGAGCAGTCCCTCGCAGGCGAGTGCGGCGAGTTCGGTGAGGGCGGCGGCCTTGTCCGGGTAGGCCAGGACGTCGAGTTCGTGCCGCACGATGCCGCGGGGCAGGGCCAGGGGGCCCGGACGGCAGGTCACCACGGCGCCGCCGTCGCGGACGGCGCCGAGGACCGGTTCGCCCAGGACGGCGGCGTCCACCAGCGCGTCGACGCCCTCGGGCACGGCGCGGCGGTACCGCTCGGCGAGCGAGGCCGCCGCCGCGGCGCCCGCCCGCGGCGCGTCCCCCGGCTCCTCGTGCCGCGCCACGACGATCTCCGCGCCGAGCTGCTTCAGCAGCGGCTCGTCCTCCGTGGCCGCCTCCGCGACCACGCGCAGACCGCGGTGCACCGCGAGCTGGATCACGAAGCCGCCCAGTGCGCCGGCCCCGCCGGTGACGGCCAGGGTCGCCCCCGAGCGGAGTCCGAGCAGGGCCAGCGCCTGATGGGCCGTCAGGGCGTTCATCGGCAGCCCGGCCGCGCGGACCAGGTCCATGCCCGGCGGGACCAGGACCGTGTCCGCGGCGGAGACGACCACGTACTCGGCCTGGGCCCCGCCCTGCGGACGGAACGGGTCGACGAACGCCATGACCCGGTCGCCCAGGGCGAACAGGGTGCCGGCGCCCGCGGCGTCGACGGTGCCCGACACGTCCATGCCGGGGATGTACGGGGGCTCGAAGGCGGCCAGGTAAGCCGCGAGTTCGCCCGAGCGGAGCATGAGGTCCGTGGGGTTGACGGCTGCGGCGGCCACGCGCACGCGCAGCTCGCCGGGGCCGGGGTCCGGTATCCCCCGGTCGATGACCTCGAGCACGTCCGGTCCGCCGTATTCCAGGATTCCGACTGCGCGCATGGTGGGGCACTTCCGTTGTGGGGCCGTGAGGCCTGCGGGTGGGTGGTCTCGGGTGGGGTGGAGCGCGGGTGGAGCGGGGGTGGTCAGGCCGGGTGCCGCACGCCGGCGGGCGGCGTCCGGGCCGTCCACAGGGAATCGGGGAGCCGCAGCGGGCGCGCCGCGGGCGGGGCGGGCAGCAGGCGCCAGCCCTCCCGCGCGGCGACGGCACGCAGTTCCCGGTCGCCGCCGACCACCACGCCGCGGCCCGTGGCCCGCAGCATGGGCAGGTCCGAGGCGTGGTCGCCGTAGGCGGTGGCGGCGGCCGGGTCGATGCCGTGCTCGGCGCACCAGGTCCGGACGGCGTCCGCCTTGGTGCTGCCGATCATCGTGACCGCGGCGTCGCCGGTGTAGTGGCCGAGGAGGGTCTCGGGCTCCGTCGCCAGGACCGCGTCCACCTCCAGCAGGCGGGCCAGCGGCGCGAGGAGCGCGGGGAAGGAGCCCGAGACGAGCACCACGGGCTCCCCCGCCGCCCGGTGCCCGCGCAGCGCGGCGACGGCGCTGTCGTGCAGGAAGCCCCCGGACTCCAGCTCCGCGCGGAACCAGTCCTCGGCCAGGTCCGCCACGTAGGAGACGCTGAGCCGGGCGTAACTGGCGAAGTAGGCGCGGTTGGTGCGCGAGCGGCACACGCCCGCCTCGGTCATGGCGCGCAGCCGCTGCCGCTCCTGCGTGTAGGCCTGCGGGGGGCGTCCCTCGACGGCGAAGCGGTACTCGAGGAACCGGAACAGGGTCGTCCCGGTGGTGAGTGTGCCGTCGACGTCGAAGAACGCGGCCCCCGTGGCGCCGGCCGGGCCGTCACCGGGCAAGGCGGGCGCCCTTCGCGGTGAGCAGCCGGGCGGTCTCGGCGACGTTGGTGGCGTCGAGTATCTCGTCGTCGCCGATCTCGACGCCGTACACCTTGGACAGGTGCACCGCGAGCTCCAGCAGGACGAGGGAGTCGAAGTCCATGTCCTCGTACGGCGTGGTGGCGGTGGTGTCCTGCGGTGCCTCGAACTTGCCGCGGACGATGTGGAGCACGGCCTCGGTCAGGTCGGCCGGGGCGGTGAGGGGTGCGGTCATGGTGTCCTTCTCCTTGGATCGGGCGGGGTCAGGCGGGTACGACGTCGGGCCAGGTGAGTGCCGCGGAGCCCCAGGTGAGCCCGCCGCCGAAGGCGGTGAGCAGCACCCGCTCCCCCACCGTGAGGGAGCCGGCGGCGTCCGCGAGGGCGATGGGGATGGAGGCGGCCGAGGTGTTCCCGACCTGGTCGAGGTTGACCACCGCCCGCTCGGCGGGGACGCCGAGCTGCTCGGCGACCGCGCGCAGGATGCGGACGTTGGCCTGGTGGCCGACCAGGTGGCCGAGGCTCTCGACCGGCCAGCCGATGCGGTCGAGCAGGGACGCGGACGACTCGCTCATCCGCTGCACGGCCGAGAGGAAGACCTTGCGGCCCTCCATGGCGAAGTACTCGTCACCCGGGGCGGGTTCGGTCAGCGCGGCGCGCTGCCGGGAGCCTCCGGCCGGGATGCAGATCACGTCCTTCTGCGTGCCGTCGGAGCCGAGTTCGAAGCCGTGCAGGGCGCCGGGGAGATCCGCGTCGCCCGCGGTGAGGACGACCGCCCCGGCACCGTCCCCGAAGATCACCGAGGTGGTGCGGTCGGCCGGGTTGAGGATGGTCGAGTAGGTCTCGGCGCCGATGACCAGGGCGGTTCGCGCCCGTCCGGCGCCGATGGCGTTGGCCGCGGTCTCCAGCGCGTAGACGAATCCGGAGCAGACGGCGCTGATGTCGAAGGCCGCCGCGCCGGCGAGGCCGAGCCGGGCCGCGACGTCGGGCGCGGTGGCCGGGCACAGATGGTCGGGCGTGGTGGTGGCCAGGACGACCAGGTCGACCGCGCCCGGCGCGGGGTCGACGCCCGCGGACTTCAGCGCGCGGTGCCCGGCTTCCACGGCGAGGTCGCCGGTGGAGGTGCCCGGGTCCGCCCAGCGCCGGCTGCGTATGCCGGTTCTGGACGTGATCCATTCGTCGGTGGTGTCGAAGCGGTCCGCGAGTTCTTCGTTGCTGACGCGACGCGGAGGAAGGTAGGCGCCGAGTCCGGTGAGTACGGCGGTCAGGGGCATGTGTCTCGCCTCCCGTGGAGGGCCGCGGGCCGCGGGCGCCGGTGGTGACCGGCTGCGGCCGAGGACGCGAACTGGGATCGGAGCCGTCGGCTCCCGGTGGTGGTGCGCTCCCGGGCCGTCACGCGGGGAGCAGATGGGCGACGGAGCAGCTGAGCCGCAGGCCGCCGTGGTCGGCGACGATCTCGGCGCTGCGCCAGGTGCCCTGGGCGCTGTGCAGCAGCTGCGGTTCCCGGAGTCGGGCCTCGAACCGGCCCCGGGCCGTGCCGGCCTCGGGCGCCGGCCCGATGGCGGTGCGCCGCATCCACAGCGTGTTGCTGTCGGCCCGGGAGACGCCGTCCAGCGAGTAGAGCAGGACCTGGCCGAGCTGGAGGGCGGCGACGAACAGGTCGATCATCGTCGCCGGGCCGTCGGGGTCGAGGGTGAGGTCGGCCCGGGCCAGCGAGGCGTCCGGGAGCACCTCGACGGAGGTGAGCAGTTGCCGCCGGTCGCGGTGCGGGGTGCCGAAGGGCGCGTCGTTCCAGGGCCCGGGCAGCGCGTCGGCGTCCGCGTGGCGGGCGGGGCCCGGCCGGGCGGGGGCCGGGTGCGGCGCGGCGGTGCCGGCGGTGGTCTCCACCCGTACGGTGAGCAGGCCCACGCGGCATTCCATGGTCGTCGTGCCGTCGTCGGCGGTGTCCAGGAGCCGGCCGGAGACCGGGAACGTGTCCAGGTCCTCCTCCTGCGGCTTCTTGCCCGCCTTGATCGTCAGCGACCGGACGGTGAACGGCGTGTGCGGGCCGAGGCCGCGGGTGTGGGCGGCGTGCAGGCCGGCGAGCCGGGCGCCGTAGAGCATGACGTCGAGGGTGGACAGATGGGGCCGCTGGGTGCTGTCGCCCTTGCGGGACCAGGCGCCGGGGATCTCCAGGCCCGCCGTGGCGGTGATGCCGCGCTCGTCGACGGTGAGGTCGGTGAGCGTGTGGTGCACCCGTTTGAAGCCCTCGCCGAAGAACCGCTCCTCCCGGGCGCCGAGGAAGTCGTCCACGGTGCCCAGGGTGTTGAGAGGTGCTGCCGTAGTCATAGAGTTTCCTTCGTAGGCGGCCACACCCCTGCGGGGTGCCGGCCGTTGAACGGCGACGGCGATGCCCGGGACCCTCCGCAACAGTGGACCGGGTATCGCCGACGTCCGGGTCGGGGCGCTGCTCAGGCGGTCCGGCTGGCCTGCACCGGCTCGGCGGTGCCCGCGACCGGCTCGCTCTGCGCGGGGTCGACGTGGTCGCCCGACGCCGGCTTCTTGAAGTTGAGCACCACGAGGAACGTGAGCGCGATGCCGACGGCGATCGCCCAGGTGGCCGTGGTGACCCCGTCCATCAGCTCGCCGAGGTCCTTGGTCTCGCCGCCGCCCGAGGCGTTGGCGATCGCGATCAGTACGGCGAGGCCGACGGCGCCGCCGATCTGCTGGCCGGTGGTGGCGATACCGGAGCCGATGCCCTGGTCCGCCGCCTCGACGCCGGTGGTGGCCGCGGCGAACATCGTCGTGAAGACGATGCCCTGGCCCAGCGAGAGCACGAACAGCGACGGCGCGATCACGCCGTAGGAGGCGTCCTGGCCGAGCGTCAGGGCGAGGACGACGGTGCCCACCAGGCCCATGGTCAGACCGATGAACAGGGTGTTGCGCACCCCGAACCTGGTGGCCCACTTGCCGCCCACGATCGTGCCGATCAGCACGCTGCCGGACGGCAGCACGAAGGCGAAGCCGGTGGTCCAGGCGCTGTAGCCCTGCACGATCTGCCAGTACTGGGTGAGGAAGTACGCCAGGGCGCCGAAGGTGGCCATGAACAGGAAGGTGATGCCGGCGCCGGTGGACAGGTTGCGGTTGCCGAACAGCCGCAGCGGCACCATCGGGGCCGCGCTGCGGCTCTCGATGACCAGGAACAGCGCGAAGGTCAGCACGGCGACGCCGAGGGCCGCCAGGACCTGGCCGGAGCCCCAGCCCGCCTCCGGGCCCTGCACGAGGGCGAAGACGAACAGCGTGGAGGCGACGGTGCCGGTGATCGCGCCGGGCAGGTCGAACCCGCTGCCGGCCTGCGGCTTGTCGTCGGGCAGCAGGGACATCGCCACGAACATGGCGGCGCCGGCCAGCAGCACGTTGACGTAGAAGACCGAGGGCCAGCCGAAGGCGTCGGTCAGCAGACCGCCGAGGATCGAGCCGAGCACCATGCCGGAGCCGCCGGCGCCGCCCCACACGGACAGGGCGCGGTTGCGTTCGGCGCCCTCCGCGAAGAGCGTCGTGACGAGGGACAGGGTCGCCGGCGCGAGGAACGCGCCGCCCAGGCCCTGCACCGCCCGGGCGGCGATGAGCAGCCAGGGGTCCTCGGCGAGACCGCCCGCGAGGGAGGACGCCGCGTAGAGGAAGAGGCCGAGGACGAACATCCGCTTGCGGCCGAACAGGTCGGTCGCCCGGCCGCCCAGCAGCAGGAATCCGCCGAAGGCGACGGCGTAGGCGGAGACCACCCACTGGAGGTCCTGGGCGCCGAAGCCGAGCTTGTCGCCGATCTCGGGCAGGGAGACGAAGACGATGTTGTAGTCGATCGCAATGATCATCTGGGCGAACGCGAGCAGTGCGAGCACCGCTCCCAGATGACGCGGCCGTGTCGAGTTGATGCCGGACACGCCGGTTCCTTTCGTGGTGGACGTCGGGGGACGAGAGTGAGAAGGGAAGGAGAGGGGAGGGAGGGGACGGGGTGGTGGGGACGTGGGGACGTGCGGGGGCGGAAGCGGCGGGCCGGTCAGTAGCGCATGGCGTAACCGATGCGCCGGGCCAGCGACTTCTGACGCTGCGCCTCGTGGAAGCGGGCGTCGGCCTTGAGGTCCTCGATGTCGGCCAGGACGCGGCGCTGCGCTTCCTCGATGGCCTCCTCGATCGGGACGACCACCGGCAGGTCGAAGAGCTTGACGATCTTCTCGATCCGGTCCGGGATGGGACCGCCGATGACCCGGTAGGGGATGTCCATCCGCCCCAGCGCCTCGATGAGCAGGTCGTCGGAGAGACGGCGGAACTTCTCGGAGACGGGCCGGTGGCCGTCGGGCTCCATGTCGAACTCGACCGGCAGGTGGACGTAGGCGTCGTAGATCCGCTTGGCGCGGGCGCGGGTGATGTCGCCGAGGGTGTCGGTGTAGCGCTGGTAGAAGTGCTTCACCGGCAGGCCCATGACCTTCTTGATGCCCTTGAACCACCAGTCGGCGCCGGGGTTGATGCCGACGCGCATCCGCGCCTCGAAATACACCCACTCGTGGAACACGCCGCCGTCCGAGATGAAGGCGTCACCGCTGGACTCGTTGTGCACGCGCTCCTCGAAGCGGCGCAGTCCGAGTTTCACGAGTTCCATGGCGTTGAGTTCCATGACGGTCTTGCCGGGAACGAGGTCCACCAGCAGCTCGCGTGAGGTCTTGGCGTGGGTACGCGGTATTCCGGTGGCTATGGAAAGGGCCTCGGTCGTCGTCGACTTGCCCGTCGAATACGTGCCGGAAATGGCGAGCTTGAGCTTCGGATTGTCCTTGAAACTGGGTACTTCGAGCGCGGACACAGGTGGTCACCTTTACGGGAATGAGCCTGGGGGCTCGGCGGGTGGGGCGGCGGTCAGCGGGCGGTCGCGGCGCGTCCGACGGCCTCGTCGACCGTCATGACCGTGGCGTCCTGGAGCCCCAGGTGCTTCACGGTCCGGGCGAGGCGTTCGGCCGGGTCGCCGTGGACGGTGTGCACGGGGACGCCCGTGGCTTCGAGGGCGGGCAGCAGCAGGGAGTCGGACAGGTGCCGGAAGTTCTCGTTGATCGGGCGGTTGTCCGGTGCCAGCTCGAACTCCACGGGCACGTGCACGAACGCCTGGTAGGCGGTGCGGGCGTGGTGCTTCATCAGCAGGCCGATGTCGTCCACGGCCGCTTCCAGCGCGGCCGTCGTGGCGCTGCGGTGCCGGTCCTCGAGCGGGGTCAGGGTGCCCGGGTACGAGCCGGCGACCAGGCGGAGCTTGGCGTACACCCACTCGTGCACCACCGAGCCGTCGGACACGAAACCGCCGGGGTGGGCGGCCTCGCCGAGCAGCCGTTCCGCGTAGCGGTTCACGGTGAGCTGGATGAGCTGCCCGTCGGTCCAGTTGTGGACACTGCGGCCCTCGCCCCCGATCGGCTCCCGCATGGGCGAACCATGGGTGCGGGGCAGGCCGGTCAGCTGCGAGAGCGCCGTGGAAAGCGTTGTCTTTCCCGATCCGTAGGCGCCTACGACGGCGATTCGTTTCGTCACGGATCAAGCATCACAGGGGACTTTCACCTGAACCAGTGGCCATCAACGCTATTGCCACGACCAACAGGATGAGCTCGAATCCGGAAATGGGAAGTCCGGATACACGTTACGGGAATGCCTGCGGAACCGGCGCTGGAATTGAAAGTTCCGTAACACGGGTGCGCCCGGACCGCCGGGGAGCCGGCGGTCCGGGCGCGGGTCAGGGGCCCGGGTCAGCGGGAGGTCCGGGTCAGCAGGGGGTCCGGGTCAGCAGGGGGTCCGGGTCAGCGCGCGGTCGCGGCGAGGCGCGTGCGCAGCGGCTCGGTGTGGGGGAACAGGGCCCGGTTCTCGGTGCTCCAGCGCACCGACTCCAGACCGCGGTCGGCGGAACCGGTGAACCGCGGGGCCACCTCGGTCGCCAGCAGCTCGAAGCTGCGCTTGACCTTCTCGAAGGAGGCCCAGTTGACGACGTAGGTGAGGAACGTGCCGAAGCCGCCGGTGGTCTCCTGGAGGTTGCGGATCGCCTCCACCGCGTCCTCGACCGATCCGACGACGGCCCGGCCCTGCTCCACGGTCGCCTCCAGGTGCCGGGACTCCGGCACGCCTTCGAGGCCGCCGAGCACATCGGCGCCGACCGCCTCGCCCCAGTAGCCGTGCAGCCACTTCCCGAAGCCCTCCCGGGCGTCCCGGAAGGCCTCCTCGCGGGTCTCGGCGATGTGCAGGGGTACGGCGATGCGCCAGTTGCGGCGATCCACGGTCCGGCCGTGCTCCTCGGCCGACTCCTCCGCGTAACTCCACTGCCGGGCCAGGTCGACGGCCGGCCAGCCGGGCGGCGGGGCGCCGAAGGACAGCAGGCCGAGGCCGTACTTGCCCGCGATCTGGGGGCTGTTGGGGGTGCCGACGCTGGAGACGGCGATCTCGATGCCGGGCCTGCTGTAGCGCGGCAGCTGCATCTTGGCGTCCTGGAGGGTGTACCAGTCCGTCTTCTCCGAGATCCGCTCCTCGCCGTTGACCAGCTCCATGACGGTGGGGATGGCCTCGCGCGCCATGCGCTTCAGCTCGCCGAGGTCGAGTCCGAGCATGTGGGCGTCGTTGGGGGTGGCGCCGGGGCCGACGCCCAGGATGTACCGGCCGCGTGTGAGGTGGTCCAGCATGATCGCCCGGGTCGCGACATGGAACGGGTGGTGGAAGGGCAGCGTCACCACGCCGTTGGCCAGCTTGATCTGCCGGGTCCGCTCGGCGAGGGCCGCGATCATCGTCTCCGGAGCGCCCACCGTCGGCCAGGACAGGGAGTGGTGCTCGCCGAACCAGCACTCGTCGAAGTTGAGTTCGTCGAGGTGCTCGACGAGTTGCAGATCCCGGCGGATGGTCAGGTGCGGGTCCTGTCCGGGCGCGTGGAGGGGGGAGAGGAAGGCTCCGAAGCCGGTGTGCATGATGCTCCTGTGGTCGGGGGGTGGCGACGAACACCGCGGCGCCGGACACGTCTCGGCGGGGGTCCGTCGGGTCGGGGGGCCGGCGGGATCCCGGGGGCCTCGCACGGAGGGTGGGGGCGGGCCGGGGACGGCCGGGGTCGGTCGGGGAACCGGGTCGGGATCGGCCGGGGCGGTCGAAGGACCGGGTCGGTCGGGGGTGGCTCGGGGTGGTCGGGGGTGGCTCGGGGTTGTCGGGGATGGCTCGGGGTTGTCGGGGATGGCTCGGGTTGTCGGGGTTACTGCGTGGTGCCGGTCTGCGCCGCGTGGGTGATGCGGTCCAGCAGCCGGTGGTGGGCGGCGGCGTGGGCGAAGTCCGGTACCACCGACGTTCCTTCCCGCAGGTCGGCGCGCAACTGGTGGTAGGCGTGGGCGACCACTCCGGCCGGTCCGTCGAGGGCCGCGAGGCGGTCGAGGCCGCCCGGCAGCAGATAGTCCCCGGGCACCGGCAGCGGCCGTAGCTCCCGCTGGTCGCCCCGCGCGCCGCGCAACTCCACCTGCCCGAACTGCAGATGGCCGGAGTCACCGGTCAGCACCAGGTCGCCCTCGGTGCCGTTGATCTCCCACAGCAGGTTGGTGCCGCGCGAGGAGCCGCCCCGGTAGTGCAGGGAGGCGACCGCCCCGCTCTCCAGCCGCCCGGTCACGGCGATCTGGTCCTCGGCGGTCATCGGCAGCGTGGCACCGGTCTCGGCGACCCGCACCCGGGGACGCCGGGTGGCCGTGGTGGCGGTCAGGGTCGCGAACCCGGACAGCACCATGGTCAGCGCGTCCAGCGTGTGCCCGAACGGAACGGTCAGCAGGGTCGCCCCGTTGGCGCGGTCGGCGACGTAGGCGGTCCGCTCGGCCACCACCGGGCCCCAGCCGCCGCCCGACCCCACCAGCGTGGTGGACAGCACCTCGCCGACGTAGCCGTCCGCGACGAGGTCCCGGAGATAGCGGACCACCGGGGCGGACCGGGCCTGGAGGCCCACCGCCGTGCGCACGCCCGCCTCGGCCGCGAGGACGGCGAGCTCCTCGGCCTCGGCCGTGCCGTTGCCCAGGGGCCACTCGCTGAGCACCGTCTTGCCGGCCCGCAGGACGGGCAGGATCAGTTCCCGGTGGCGGGGCACGCGGACGGCGACCACCACCAGGTCGACGTCGTCCCGGGCCGCGAGTTCGGCGGCGTCGGTCCCCGCGGCCGACTCGGGCAGTCCGAACGCCGCGGCGGCCTTGCGTGCGGAGTCGGGCGTGGACGCCGTCAGCGTGCGCAGTTCGTAGCCTTCGACGGCTCGCAGTGCGGGCACGTGGCCGCGTCCGCCCCACCCGCCGTCCGCGCTCAGTCCGACGATCCCCACTCCGAGCGGGGCCGCTGTGTGCTTCACGAATGCATCGTCCTTTCCTGAAAGAGGGTCGGAGCAGGGTCAGAGCTGGGCGTAACGCCCGTACAGGCCGCTGAAGAACAGCAGGGGCGAGTCCTCGTGGTGGGTGTCCAGGTCGTGGACGCGGGCTATCACCACGTCGTGGTCGCCGGCCGGTATCTCCTCCTCGACGGAGCACTCGATCCAGCCGATCGAGCCGTCCAGCACGGGCGCGCCGCCCGGTGAGGCCGTCCAGGAGGCCGTACCGAACTTGTCGCCGCCGCTGGTCGCGAAACGGGTGCTGAGCTCGCGCTGGCCCTCGCCGAGGATGTTCACGCAGAACCGGTCCGCCGAACGGACGTCGGGCCAGCTGCTGCTGGTCCTGGCGACGCAGAACAGCACGAGGGGCGGGTCGAGGGACACCGAGGTGAACGAGTTGACGGCCAGCCCCGCGGGCGCACCGTCGGAGCCGCGCAGGGCCGTCACGGCCACCACGCCGGTGGTGAACCGCCCGGCGACGGTACGCAGTCGCCGCGGTTCGACCGGTGCCGTGCGGGACATCGGGGGAACAACCGTTGAGGACATGCCCTCAGGCTCGGCCGGGCCCGTGCGACCTGCCAGTGCGCAAGCAACATATTGCTCGCGCCAACAGAAGAGAACGGCCACTTGTCCCCCGGCGGGAATATCCGCGGCAATGACGCACAACACGGCACGACGCCGCCGGAGGAAGCCGCACGGGCGGAGCGGCCGGGGGCGCGTGGGGACGCCCGGGAACGTCCGGGGGACGCGTAGGGACACCCAAGGACGCGTGTGGAAAGCGCCCGGCCCCCGGTCCGTAAGGACCGGGGGCAGGTGGGCGGTGGCCGGGGGCGGGTGGGCGATGGCCGGGGGGCGGTGGCCCGTGAGCTGTGGTCGGCGAGCGGTGGCCCGTGGCCGGTGGGCTGTGGCCGACGGGCGGTAGCCGGTGGCCCGTGGCCGGTGGGCTGTGGCCGACGGGCGGTAGCCGGTGGCCCGTGACCCGTGGGCTGTGGCCGACGGGCGGTAGCCAGTGGGCCGTGGCCCGTGGGCTGTGGCCGGCGAGCGGTAGCCGGTGGGCCGTGGCCCGTGGACTGTGACCGGCGAGCGGTAGCCGGTGGCCGGTGGCCCGTGGGCTCTGCTGAGGGGCGGGCGGGCGGTGGGTGTCAGGTCAGCGGGTGCCACCGCGGTGCGTCGCCGGAGACCGCCAGCCGGCCGAACACCGTGCCGGAGAAGTGCCCGGCGAAGCCGATCGTGCCGGGCCGGGACAGTTCCGCCACGATCTTGCGGCGGCTGCGGACCGCTTCCGCGGGATCGAGGTCGGAGGCGGCCCGCCAGGTCAGGTCGGCCAGTTGCAGGGCGGAGTGCAGGACGTCGCCGACCACCACGGCCGCGGGCCCGTCGGAGCCGCCGCGGATCACGTACGAGAGGTGCCCGGGGGTGTGTCCCGGGGTGGCGAGCGCCGTGACGCCGGGGAAGATCTCCTGGCCGTCCCGCACGGCCACCGGCTGCCCGGCCGGGCGGCGGTGCGCTCCGCGCCATTCCGCGGCCGAGGCCACGAACCGGGCACCGCGCAGCCGCTCGTCACCGGCCCAGCCGACGTGGTCGTCGTGCAGGTGGGTGAAGGCGACGGTGTCCACCGACTCCCAGGCGACCCCCGCGGCGGCGAGCGCGTCGGGCAGGCCCCCGCCCTCGATCCGCCCCAGGGGCGGGATGGTGCGGTCGGCGGGGATGGCGGCCGGCCCGAAGCCGGTGTCGAGGAGCAGGGCCCGGTCCTCGTACTCGACGAGCAGCGCACCCACCGAGGCCCGCAGGAAGCCCTCGTCGTCGAGGTGGCCGCGCCGTTCCTCCCAGAACGCGCCGGGTGAGTCCGGGAACCAGGCCCTCGGCTGCAACTGCACGTAGCCGTCGGGGAGATAGGTCAGCCGGTGCGTGCCGAGCGCGACCCGGACCGTCTCGGTCACATGACGGTTCGGCGCGGTGCTCATCGGGCACCCCCCACCAGGTCGTCGCGGCCCATGCTGTTCATCCGCTGCGCCAGCGTCACATGGGACATCCGGCGCAGCGCCGCCTCCGTGCCGGTGCCCGGCGTGGGCAGGAACACCGTCATCCGCAGGGCGATCCGGCGGGTGAAGTCGAGCGTGGCGCGGGTGAAGTGCAGGTCGCCGACGGCGGGGTGGGTGAGCACCTCGGGGCCGCAGGAGTCCTCCTGCACCTCGTGCCGGTCCCACAGTTGCGCGAACACCGGGCTGGCGACGCGCAGTTCCTCCACCAGCGCCGGGATCGCCGCGTCCTCGATGTGCAGCGCGGCCTGGCTGCGGAAGCGGGCCACGACGGTCGGGGCGATCTTCTCCCACAGCGGGTAGGCGGACCGTACGTCGTCGTTGGTGAAGAACTCCCGCAGGATGTTGTACGGCCGGCGGCCGCCGAGGACGCCGGACCCGCGGCCCGCGTCGAGGCAGGCGCCGCCCGGACGTTCGTCGACCATGCCGAGCAGGGACTCCGCCGCCGCGTTGGCGACCACGACGTTCCAGGCGTGGTCGGCGATGTAGGCGGGGTTGGGCCACCAGTTCTCGACGAACGGGCGCATGGCCTCCGCCTCCGGCGGGGCGTCCGGCAGCAGCGGGACGGCCTGCACACCGGCGAGCTGGCGCAGGTACAGGCGTTGGTTCTCACTGAGGCGGAGCACGCGGGCGATGGAGTCGAGCACCTCGCCCGAGACGTTCTCGGCACGGCCCTGCTCGATCCACGTGTACCAGGAGACGCCCACGCCGGCGAGCAGGGCCACCTCCTCGCGGCGCAGGCCCGGGGTGCGGCGTTTGCCGGCGTCCGGGAGGCCGACCTGGTTCGGGGACACCTCGGCCCGCCGTGCCATCAGGAACCGGCCGAGTTCGAGGAGGTGCGGAGGTGCCACGCGCCTGGCGGAAGCAGCGTTTCCCATCGGTTGCGGTTCCCCTTCTGTTCATGACGGAGCAGGGGGACGTACGGACGCACCAGGTTCACGCGGCTCCCCCGTGCCGCCTTAGCCTCGGAAACAAACATACTCGCCTGTTTATTTCAGTGGTGCTACATGTGGGGAATGACAGGCCTTACGGACGTGAGAAGCGTCACCCAGAGGTGCGGCACGGTCACCCGACGTCGTGCAGCGCCGGGTCGGGCGGCGTCTCGGCCGGCTCCAGTTCCTCCACCCGCTTCTCGTCGGTGCGCAGGCGCAGCAGGAGCCCGGGGGCGGCGATCCCGGGCAGCAGGGCCCGCCACAGCACGCAGACCCGGAACAGCAGGTCGGCCCGCCCGCAGGACAGCTGGGACAGCAGCTGGATGCCGGTGAACGCCCCGACGACCAGGACGGCGATCTCGTCGGGGTCGGTGTGCGGGAGCAGTTCGCCCTTGTTGCGGGCCTGGTGCAGCAGGTCGGCCACGCTCTGCTGGGACCACAGGTAGGGGCGGGTGCCGGGCTGGTAGGAGGTCTCCTCGGTCGCCAGCCGCACGGCGGCCTGCAGGATCACGTCCTGCTGGAGCGCCCGCGCGTAACAGAGCGTGAGGTCGATGGCGGACTGCAGGGAGCAGTCGCCGGCCAGCGAGCGCAGCAGTGGCCGCTGGTACTCGACGATGGCGTCGGCCAGCGCCTCCTTGGACGGGAAGTGGAAGTAGAGGGCTCCCCGGGTCACACCCGCCCGCCGCAGTACGTCCGTGGTGCTGGAGCCGTCGTAGCCGTGCTCCTTGATGCATTCGGCGGCGGACCTGAGCAGCAGTGCCCGGGTCCGCAGGGCGCGTTCCTGACGTGGCATGTACGGGATCTCCGAGGTGAAGGGGGCGGAGGCGGGTAACCGGATGACGTACACCGGAAAACAGATAAGTCTGTATGTTACTCGCGGTCCGGGGATCCGATAAGTGGGGCGTCGGCCAGGAAAACAGGGGCGGCGCCACGCGATTCCGCGCAGCGCCGCTCAGGTCGGGAGGCCGGACCTTCCGGGTCGGGGAGGCCGGACCTTCCGGGTCAGGGAGGCCGGACCTTCCGGGTCAGTGGAAGAAGTGCCGCGTGCCCGTGAAGTACATCGTGACGCCCGCCTTGCGCGCGGCCTCGACGACCAGTTCGTCACGGACCGAACCGCCGGGCTGGACCACGGCCTTCACGCCGGCCGCGGTCAGGATCTCCAGGCCGTCGGGGAAGGGGAAGAAGGCGTCGGAGGCGGCGTAGGAGCCGGCCGCGCGCTCGGCGCCCGCCCGCTCGACGGCCAGCTTGGCGGAGTCCACCCGGTTGACCTGTCCCATGCCGACACCCACCGAGGCGCCGTCCTTGGCGAGCAGGATCGCGTTGGACTTCACCGCGCGGCAGGCCTTCCAGGCGAAGGCGAGCTGCTGGAGCTCGTCGGCGTCCAGCGCCTCGCCGGTCGCCAGCGTCCAGCCGGACGGGTCGTCGCCGTCGGCCTGGAGCCGGTCGGTGACCTGCAGCAGCGCGCCGCCGTCGATCGGCTTGACCTCGACCGGGGCGGAGGGGCCGTCGGGGCAGCGCAGCACGCGGATGTTCTTCTTCTTGGTGAGGGCCTCCAGCGCGCCGTCCTCGTAGTCCGGCGCGACGATGACCTCGGTGAAGATCTCCGCGACCTGCTCGGCCATCTCCTTGCTGACCGGCCGGTTGACCGCGATCACGCCGCCGAACGCCGACAGCGGGTCGCAGGCGTGTGCCTTGCGGTGCGCCTCGGCCACGTCCGCGCCGATCGCGATGCCGCAGGGGTTGGCGTGCTTGATGATCGCCACGCACGGCTCGGCGTGGTCGTACGCGGCACGGCGGGCGGCGTCCGTGTCCGTGTAGTTGTTGTACGACATCTCCTTGCCGTGCAGCTGCTCGGCCTGGGCGAGACCGCCGCCCTCGGGGGAGACGTAGAGCGCGGCCGGCTGGTGCGGGTTCTCGCCGTAGCGCAGGGTGTGCTCGCGCTCCCAGGTGGCGCCGAGGAAGTCGGGGAAGCGCGACTCGTCGACGGGGGCGTAGGAGAAGGCGAACCAGGAGGCGACGGCCACGTCGTAGGCGGCCGTGTGCTGGAAGGCCTCGGCGGCCA
Source organism: Streptomyces sp. NPDC085931 (assembly GCF_044540565.1). Lineage (NCBI taxonomy): Bacteria > Bacillati > Actinomycetota > Actinomycetes > Kitasatosporales > Streptomycetaceae > Streptomyces > Streptomyces sp. NPDC085931. The sequence continues at coordinate 73,634 of NZ_JBITSK010000023.1, read as the reverse complement.
GGCGCTTGCGGGCGGCGAGGTCGAAGCCGCCGCTCTGGACGGCCTTGAGCACGTCGGCGTAGCGGTCCGGGCTGGTGACGACCGCGACGGAGGGGTGGTTCTTGGCGGCGGCGCGGACCATCGAGGGGCCGCCGATGTCGATCTGCTCCACGCACTCGTCGGGGGAGGCGCCGGAGGCGACGGTCTCGCGGAACGGGTAGAGGTTCACGACGACCAGGTCGAACGGCTCGACCTCCAGCTCGGCGAGCTGCTCGCGGTGGCTGTCCAGGCGCAGGTCGGCGAGGATGCCGGCGTGCACGCGCGGGTGCAGCGTCTTCACCCGGCCGTCCAGGCACTCGGGGAAGCCGGTCAGCTCCTCGACCTTGGTGACGGGGACGCCGGCAGCGGCGATCTTCGCGGCGGTGGAGCCGGTGGAGACCAGCTCGACCCCGGCCTCGTGGAGCCCGCGCGCGAGGTCCTCGAGCCCGGTCTTGTCGTAGACGCTGACGAGCGCCCGGCGAAGGGGCCGCTTGTTGCTCTCGGCGGTCACTGGATAACTACCTTTCGTCCCTCAATGCGATAGCCGTTGCGGGCGAGCCGCCCCACGACCTCGACGAGCAGCCTTCGCTCGACTTCCTTGATGCGCTCGTGCAGAGCGCTCTCGTCGTCCTCGTCCCGGACCTCCACCACGCCCTGCGCGATGATCGGCCCGGTGTCGACGCCGTCGTCGACGAAGTGGACGGTGCAGCCGGTGACCTTGGCGCCGTACGCGAGCGCGTCCCGCACGCCGTGGGCCCCCGGGAAACTGGGGAGCAGGGCGGGGTGGGTGTTGACGAACCGCCCGCCGAACCGCGCGAGGAACTCCTTGCCGACGATCTTCATGAACCCGGCGGAGACGACGAGGTCGGGCTCGAAGGCGGCGACGGCCTCGGCGAGCGCGGCGTCCCACTCCTCGCGGCTGCCGTAGTCCTTCACCTTGCGCACGAAGGTCGGCAGACCGGCGCGCTCGGCGCGGGCCAGCCCCTCGATGCCCTCGCGGTCGGCGCCGACGGCGACGATCTCGGCCCCGTACTCCTGCGTGCCGGTGGCGGCGATCTCGTCGAGCAGCGCCTGCAGGTTGGTGCCGGATCCGGAGACCAGCACGACGAGGCGCTTGGCGCGCGGGGCCACGGGCTTGGCGGCCACGGTGGTGGGCCTTTCTCGGGGGAGCGTCTGTCCGGGCGGCACGCCTCGTGGCGCTTTGTGCATTCATACGAATGCTTCGGGCCCCCGGATACGGGGAAGCCTACGAACCGGCCGACCGTCAGCAACGATACCGGCACACCGGACGGCCCCCACGGGACGGGGGCGTGGCCGGAAGGTAGCGTCTGGGCGGGGCTGGTTCGGGAACGCCGTCCGGACGCGGAGCGTTCAGAAGGTGACGGACCCGGATCCGACACCGCCCAGTCCTGTCCAGCCCAGTTCTACTCACCCACGGGAAGACGCTCACTTGATGCCGGACCGCAGCCTGCGACTCCTCACGTTCCCCCAGCTGTCGCCGCAGGGAGGGGAGCGCGGCGCCGTGCTGCTGCGGGAGCGCCCCGGTTCACCGCCCGAGGCGCCGTCGGACGGCGGCGACCGGGGCGGCCGGGAGCGCGGGTCCCAGGAGGACAACCCCTTCGCCCCGCCGCCCGAGGGCACGCCGGACCGGCCCTGGCAGCCGCGGCGCCCCTCCGGCGACGAGGCGCGGGACGGCGGGGAGCGTGACCGTTCGCCGTGGGGCAGTCAGTGGAGCGACCGGCAGCCCGGCCGCTCCCCCGGTGGCTTCGGCGACCGCCCGCGCGGCGGCCCCGAGGGCCCGGGCGGCCCCCAGGGCGGCGGGTCGAACCTGCGCTGGGACCCGACGGACCCGGCCCAGCGCCGCGCGCGCTACGCCCTGCTGTCGGGCATGTGGGCGTTCTTCTTCGCCCTGTTCAGCTGGCCGTACGTGGCGCTGCTGCTCGGCGCGCTGGCCCTGTACTGGGCCATCAGCTCCCTGCGCGCCAAGCCCCGCGGGTCCGGCCCGGACTCCCCGGCCCCGGAGCAGCAGGGCCGTCCGCAGACGACGGCTGCGGTGAGCGGCCTGGTGACGGCGTCCCTGGCCATCGTGCTGGTCGCCGCGTCCTTCATGGCACAGCTGGTCTACCGCGACTACTACACGTGCACCCATGACGCCCTGACCAACGAGGCGAAGCAGTCCTGCTCCGAGCTGCTGCCGGACGAGCTGCGCGGAGTGCTGGGCACGGACGGCTGACACCGGCGTCATAGGACTCGGGCGAGGCAAGGCCGGGCAGGGCCGGACTCCAGGGGATCTCCGGCTCGGGCGGCGGGAAGCCGAGGGGCTCGACGGACTCGGCATGCCGAACCGACTGCCTTCGGACGCTCCACGTGGGGACGGACCGCGTGGGGACGGACCGCGTGGGGACGGACCGCGTGGGGGCACCCCGCGCTCGGACGCCCCGTGCTCGGGCGCACCGCGCTAGGGCGCACCGGCCGTCCACGGCCTGTCCGGCTCGTGGCCGGTTGGCGCGGTGCGAGGTCCCTCATCGTCCCGCCCGGCCCCGCCCGTACCAGCATCTGCGCGCTCGACGGGGCTCGTCCCGGATGCCTGTTCCACGCTGAGCCCTTCACCGGCCGGCTGGGTGCCGTACCCGGAACCGCCGGTCCGCCCGGCCCCGCCCGTCCCGAAGCCGTCGCCGGCCCCGATCCCGCGTGTCCCGAAGTCCTCGCCGGCCCCGGCCCCGCCCGTCCCGAAGCCGTCGCGCCCGGGTGAGGGCGCGGCCGTCCACGGTGCCGGCCAGTGGTCGTCCGGGGAGGTGCTGTCCGGTCCGTCGGGTGCCCCGGCTGCCCAGATCGGGCCCAGGCCATCGTCGTCGTCCCAGACCGCTTCCGTGCCGTCGGCGGTCGCCGCGTCCGCGGCTCCCCCGGCGGCGCCGGCCCGCCCGGCCCTGCGCGGCCCCTTCCACAGCCGTCCGCCCCGGTGGCCCTGGTCGTCCTCGGCGGCGTCGTCCCGCTGCCGGCCGATCCGCGGCTCGTCGTCACGCGGCGGCCGGCACCGCCGGGACCGTACGGCCAGGGCCGTCGGGATCGCCACCAGGGCCAGCCAGGCCAGTGCCGCCGCGCCGACCTGCCACCACACCGGGCCGAAACGGGCCAGCACGGACCTCCCGAGCGGTCCGCCCGCCAGCGCGGCGAGCCCCGCCAGCACGGCGGCGCACAGCAGGGCCGCCAGGCCGGCCGCACAGGCGGTGCGCCCCGCCGACCAGACCACGCCCGGCCGCCCACCCGGCCTGGTGCCGCCCCGCTCCGCGGCCGCCGCCGCCTTCGCCACCCACCTGCCCACCATCACCCCGGCGACCAGCGGCACCGCCCCGGCCGCCCAGTGCACCGGCGTCCCCGCCCCCGCCTCCGGCACCGCCGCCAGCAGCGGAAACGGCGGCAGGGACGGTGCCGGCGCGGAGGACAACGGCCCGACGGCATGCCCAGCGCCGAGGGCGAACCCCGGCCCGAGGGCGTACGCGGCACCCCACACCGCCGCGTTCGGCACCAGGGCCGCGCACAGCAGCAGCACCGCGAACCGCCCCGACCACCCCTCGGTCAGCCGGAGCAACGACGACTGGGCCGCGGCACCGTGCCAGGCGAGGGACACCGCCACCAGCAGCGCCCCGCCCCCGAGCAACACGGCCAGCCCGGCCGCCGCGGCACGGGCGGCGACCCCCGGGCGTCCGTCCGGGGCGAGCACCAGCGGCCTTACTCCCCCGGGCAGCACCCCGAGCAACCGCCGCAGCGGCCCGCCCGGACGGCCGTACGCCGACCACACCCCGAGCCCCGCCGCCACGAGGGCCACGGCCGGCACGCACACCGCCGCCGACACCCACGCGGGCCGCAGCACACCGCCGGTGGCGTACAGGGCGGCGGGCGCGGCTACGGCGAGGTAGCCGAGGACGACGCCCGCCCAGGCGGTGCGGGCCGGAACCAGGGGAGGTTCGGCGCCCACCTCGACGACGCCGTACTCGTCGTGGGCATCGTCCCCCGCCCCGCCGTCCGTGGCATCCCGCGCCGCGCGGTGCAGCAGGTACACGGGCACGGCGAGCAGCAGCAGCGGCGGGACGCCCATGGGGGCGGTGCCGCTGGAGAGCGTGTCGACACGGACCAGTTCGACGCCGTGCGCCAGCAGCCACAGGGCCGCCGCCACGTGCAGCGCGCCGCCGGGTCCGCTGTCGGGGTACGGCGAGCTGATCCACAGCAGCGTCACGAGCACGGCGAACGACGCGAGTCCCAGCCCGGCCGCGGCCGCACCGCCCATCAGGCCGCCGGCCAGGCCGGGCGAACGGTCGCGCATCCGGGTGAGCAGGGGTGACGACGGACGTCGGCGAGCGGTCATCTCGATCACGCCCGCCATGCTGCCAACGACACGCGCTTTCCCGTCGTAACAGGCGAACCCCCGCTGTGTCGCTCAATATACGTTTATGTACTTTCCTGTACGGAGGGGCGTGCTGTGACACAGAGCCCTGCCATGCCGCTCCCCCCGCCGAAGGAGCGCCGACGCCTGCGTGAGGCCGCCTCGCTGACGCGGGCTCAACTGGCCTCCCGGGTGGGCGTGACCAGTGAGACGGTGCGCGGATGGGAGACCGGCCGTTCGACGCCCCGCGGCCGGAAAGGGGAGAAGTACGCGAGGGTGCTGAACTCGCTGGGCGGGGAGGCCGGAGTGACGTCTCCTCAGACGGGGCGGGAGTCGGGCACGGTGGAGGCGGTGCCATCGGCCGACGGCACCCGGGCCGCCGAGCCGGTCCCGGTGTCCTCTTCGAGCCCTGCGTCCTCGTCGGCCCGCGCGTCCTCGTCCGACCCTGCGACCTCGTCCGTCCCTGCGTCCCCGGGGCGCGGGCGCGGCCGGGCCTCCGCACCGGGCCGCAAGCGCGCCACCGCCGCGACCGCCGCGTCCGCTGCGTCCGCTGCGTCTGCGACGACGGCGACGACGGCGGCCGCCGGGTCCGCGACCGATCGGGGCCGCGGCTTCGCCAAGGACAGGCGGCGGGCCACCGCGACCGACCCGGGCCGTGGTCGCGCCCCGGCCGCGGACCGGACCCGCGGCCCCGCCCACGAACGGCCCCTCTCCCCCGCCCCCGACCGCGGCCACCGGGGCCCCGGACCGGTGCACGACCAGCGGCGCTCACCGGTCCCTGACCGAGGCCGTGTCCCGGTCCTCGACCGGCGTCCCGCCCCGGCCGCCCGCCCGGTACGGACCTACCTGCCGGACGACGCCACCGACGCGCTCACCCCCGACCAGGCCTTCGACGCCCTCTACGCCTTCTGCGCCCCCGCCCTCGTCCGGCAGACCTACCTGCTGACCGGGAGCCGTGAACTGGCCCGGGAGTCGGTCGAACGGGCGTTCCAGATCGCCTGGCAGCGCTGGCCCGAGGTGGCCCGGGACCGTGACCCGGCGAGCTGGGTGCGCGCGATGGCGTACGAGTGCGCGCTCTCCCCCTGGCAGCGCTTCCGCCCCCGCTACCGCCACCCCGAGCCGCCGCCCTCGGACGTGCTCGACCGCGCGCTGCTGGACACCCTGCTCAAGCTCCCGCCGTCCTACCGCCGCACGCTCCTGCTCCACGACGGCGTCGGGCTCGGCCTGCCGGAGACGGCGGCGGAGACGGAGGCCAGCACCCGCGCGGCCGTGAACCGGCTGGTGCACGCGCGTGAGGCGGTCGCCGAACGGCTGCCGGAGCTGGCGGACCCGGAGACGCTGCACTGGCGGCTGGTCGAACTCGCCTCCACCGAGCGGCTGCGGGCCGCCAAGCCCGAGGTCGTGCGCAAGGGCGGGGAACGCCGGGCCCGGTTCTGGACCCGGGCCGCCATCGCCTTCACCGTCGCCCTGATCGGCACCACGGCCCTCACCCTGCGCACCGCCCCCACCCACTACGAGCCGCCCGTGCCGCAGGGCGAGACCGTCCAGGGCGTCCCTCCCCCGGTCGCCCCGGGGCCGCTGTCGGAGTCGGAACGCGAACTGCGGGCGAAGCTGCGCGAGCAGACGCAGAAGGGCCCGGAGCGGTTGCTGCCCCAACCGCACTGACGGACCCGTCCCGCCCCGGGGACAGGCAGCCCGGCCGGGGACAGGCGGCGGTGTCGGGGACAGGCGGCGGTGTCGGAGGGCGTGAAACGGCGGTGGGCCCGCCCCCTGGAGGGGGCGGGCCCACGGTCGGCCGAGGCCGGGACGGTGTGTCAGCCGGCGAGGATCTCGCGCGCCAGCTTGGCCGTCTCGGTCGGCGTCTTGCCGACCTTGACGCCGGCGGCCTCGAGGGCCTCCTTCTTCGCGGCGGCCGTGCCGGAGGAGCCGGAGACGATGGCACCGGCGTGGCCCATGGTCTTGCCCTCGGGCGCGGTGAAGCCCGCGACGTAGCCGACGACCGGCTTCTTCACGTTCTCCTTGATGAAGGCCGCGGCCCGCTCCTCGGCGTCGCCGCCGATCTCACCGATCATGACGATCAGGTCGGTGTCGGGGTCGGCCTCGAACGCGGCGAGCGCGTCGATGTGCGTGGTGCCGATGACCGGGTCGCCACCGATGCCGACGGCGGAGGAGAAGCCGATGTCCCGCAGCTCGTACATCATCTGGTACGTCAGCGTGCCGGACTTCGAGACCAGGCCGATGCGGCCCGGCTTGGTGATGTCGCCCGGGATGATGCCGGCGTTGGACTGGCCCGGGGTGATGAGACCGGGGCAGTTGGGGCCGATGATCCGGGTCTTGTTGCCCTTGGACACGGCGTAGGCGTAGAACGCGGCCGAGTCGTGGACGGCGATGCCCTCGGTGATGACGACCGCGAGCGGGATCTCGGCGTCGATGGCCTCGACGACGGCGGCCTTGGCGAAGGCCGGCGGGACGAAGAGGACGGAGACGTTGGCGCCCGTCTTCTCGATCGCCTCGGCGACCGTGCCGAAGACCGGGATCTCGGTGCCGTCGACGTCGACGGTCGTGCCGGCCTTGCGCGGGTTCACGCCGCCGACGATGTTCGTGCCGTCGGCCAGCATGAGCTTGGTGTGCTTCATGCCCGTGGCACCGGTCATGCCCTGGACGATGACCTTGCTGTCCTTGTTGAGGAAGATAGCCATGGCTGTGTAGTCCCTCGTCCCTTACTTCGCAGCAGCCGCGAGCTCGGCGGCCTTGTCGGCCGCGCCGTCCATGGTGTCCACGCGCTGGACCAGCGGGTGGTTGGCGTCGGAGAGGATCTTGCGACCCAGCTCGGCGTTGTTGCCGTCCAGCCGGACGACGAGCGGCTTGGTGACGTCCTCGCCCTTGTCCTTGAGCAGCTGCAGCGCCTGGACGATGCCGTTGGCGACCTCGTCGCACGCGGTGATGCCGCCGAAGACGTTGACGAACACGGACTTGACGTCCGGGTCGCCGAGGATGATCTCCAGGCCGTTGGCCATGACGGCGGCGGAGGCGCCGCCACCGATGTCGAGGAAGTTGGCGGGCTTGACGCCGCCGTGCTTCTCACCGGCGTAGGCGACGACGTCCAGGGTGCTCATGACGAGACCCGCGCCGTTGCCGATGATGCCGACCTCGCCGTCGAGCTTGACGTAGTTGAGGTTCTTGGCCTTGGCGGCGGCCTCGAGCGGGTTGGCCGCGTCCTTGTCCTGGAGGGCCTCGTGCTCCGGCTGGCGGAACTCGGCGTTCTCGTCCAGGGAGACCTTGCCGTCCAGGGCGATGACGTCACCGGAGGCGACCTTGGCCAGCGGGTTGACCTCGACCAGGAGGGCGTCCTCCTTGATGAAGGTCTCCCACAGCTTGACCAGGACGTTGACGACCTTGTCGGCGACCTCGGCCGGGAACTTGGCGGCCGCGACGATCTCGCGCGCCTTCTCCTCGGTCACGCCCTCGTTGGCGTCGATCGGCGTCTTGGCGACGGCCTCGGGGCGGGTGGCCGCCACCTCCTCGATCTCCATGCCGCCCTCGACGGAGGCGATGGAGAGGAAGGTGCGGTTGGCACGGTCCAGGAGGAAGGAGACGTAGTACTCCTCCACGATCTCCGGGGCCGTCTCGGCGATCATCACCTTGTGGACCGTGTGGCCCTTGATGTCCATGCCGAGGATGTTGGTCGCGTGCTCGACCGCCTCGTCGGGGGTGGCGGCGAGCTTGACGCCACCGGCCTTGCCGCGGCCGCCGACCTTCACCTGGGCCTTGACGACGGACTTGCCACCGAGGCGCTCGGTGGCTGCGCGGGCCGCCTCAGGCGTGTCGATGACTTCACCGGCCAGCACCGGTACATCGTGCTTGGCGAAGAGGTCCCTCGCCTGGTACTCGAACAGGTCCACGCGCTTCCGTCCCTATCAGTGATCTCGCGGTTCGTTGTCTGCGTGGGCGTGCCGCGAGGGCAACGTGACGTCCGCCGTCTGTCACAAGGGAGGCGCACACGGTGTCCGAGCGCGCGGCATGTCCGTCTCGCAGGTTATCGCTGCTTCCGGGGGGCCTCTAAATCGAGGGTCACACCTGAGCGGTGATACCTGTCACATGATGCCGCGCTCTCTGGCACGGCGTGCCGGATGTGAGGAGCGGGTGGCGCGAGGGCGGGGGGCCTCACCGGGCTGGGGTTGACCCGGTGAGGCCCGCGGGACACCGCCGGGCGAGCACGGAGGGCCTGGTCGGCCCCCCGGCGTCCCGGGGTGCGGGCCGGTCGTTTCCCCACCCCGATGGGGTACGACAGGCCCTGCCCACGAGACCTCGCCCCTCCGGGGGCCGACGGCTTTCGACCGGCCGGGGGGTGTCTCGTGGGGGTCTGGGGGGCGGTGGGTGTGGAGCTTCGGCTCAGGCCGGGGGTGTGGTCCGAGGTCCCGGGCTGCCGGACGTACGGGAGGGAAGGGCCGCGGGGCTCACCGGGTGAACCCGGTGAGCGAGCCGGTGAGCCGGCGAACCCGGCGAACCCGGCGAACCCGGTGAGCAAGCCACCAGTCCGGGAGGAGATGAACTGCTAGCCGGGGAAGAGCGGAACGTCCCGCTGCCTGTCCCGCGTGCCGGCCGCCGCCCCGCGGGCCGCGGTACCGGGCACGAGCCGCGGCGGGACCCGCCGGCTCGGCGTGACGGCGTGCAGGTCGCCGCCGTGGCGCGAGGTGCCGTTGTCGGCCGAGGAACGGTTGCCGAGCGTGCCGTCGGGCCGGTCGGCGGGTGCCTCACCGGCCGGAGCGTGCGCGGAGCCGGCGACCGACGCGGCGGGGCCGCCGTCCTGCCCCCGGTGGTGCATGGCGAGCCCGGGGTACCCGGGGTGGCGGTACACGTGGGCCGCCCGGACGACGCTGTCGCCGCCGACCCGGTGGGACGCGGTGCTTGCCGTTCCCCCGCCGGAGCCGGGCACGCCGACCGGCGGCAGGACCACTGCCCCACCCGGCTCCGGGCTCCCCTTGACCGGCACGGGGAACGCCTCCCCGGGCGGCAGGACCGGACCGCCGGGGACGTCGGGGAGGCCGGGGAGCGAGGGCAGGCCGGGCGCCTCCGGGAGGGCGATGTCACCGCCGGGCGGATCGGGCAGGATCGGCAGAGGCGCGGGCAGGTCCGGAAGGGCGGGCAGCTCAGGCAAGTCCGGCAAGGCCTGCGGCGGCGCGGGCAGGTCCGGAAGGGCGGGCAGCTCGGGCAGGTCCGGCAAGGCGTGCGGCGGCGCGGGCAGGTCCGGAAGGGCGGGCAGCTCGGGCAAGTCCGGCAAGGCCTGCGGCGGCGCGGACAGGCCCGGAAGGGCGGGCAGCTCGGGCAAGTCCGGCAAGGCCTGCGGCGGCGCGGACAGGTCCGGAAGGGCGGGCAGGTCGGGCAGGTCCGGCAAGGCCTGCGGCGGCGCGGGCAGGTCCGGCCGGCCCGGCGGCGGCGGCGAAACGGGGAAGGCGGGTAGAGCCGGTACGACGGGCAGCGTCGGCTCGACCGGCAGGGCGGGCGGCTCAGGAAGCCCGGAGAGGCCCGCCGCGTCGGGGGCGGACGGCAGCGCCCGAGGCTTGTCGTGCCCTGGGACCTCGGTGGCAGGCGACAGCACCGGAGACTCGGAGCGTCGCGGCAGCTCCGACACGGTCGGCAGGGCCGGAGAACCGGGCATCGCCCCCGACGCGGAGACCGCCGGCGTCCTCTCGACCGCTGGCGGTACCGCCAGAACCCGCTCGACCGGCGGCCGTACCGGCAAAGCCCGTTCGGTCGGCGACTCACGCCTGGACGACAGCGCGGGGAACTCCGCGTACACCAGCGTTTCCCGCGCCTCCCCGGCGTGCCCGTCCTGGCGGATCACGAGCCCCTGCTCACCAGCGGCCCGCCCCACCGCGCCTTCCGCCGCATCGGCCCGCTCCCCGCACAGCAGCCCGATCACCAGCAACCCGCCCACCAGCAACGCCACGTGCAGCACACGCCGTCCGGCCGCCGTGCGCAGGAGACGCGACGCGGCACCGGACAGGGCTGCTGACCAGGTCAAGAGGGAGAGTCCTCCGTGCGACGAACAGGCGCGGAACGCATCACGCGTCACGGGCCGACGAGTCGGCACACCGCCGTGCCGCCCGATGCCGCCCGATGCAGCGCGACGCCCCGCCGAGCAAGCGCCGATCCTCGCACGGGAGTGCGGAGGTTGCGCAAGCCCCTGCCCGCCGATGAACCGCCCTGTCCGGTTCACCGGCTCCGGCCGGCGCCCACGCATCGACATGTCGCCATCCAGCCGACAGTCGGCGCCTGACGACGGAAGGGGGCCGGGCCCGCCTGTGCCGAATCCGGCCCGGCCCTGCCTCCGCCGACCCCACCCCCTCCTCAGCCCCGCCACTCCGTCAGGCCTCGCCCCTCCGTCAGGCCCCGCCGGCGTCAGGCCCCGTCATCACGCCGGGTCCGGTATCGGCAGCGGCCGCTTCTCGATCGCCGCCGCCATCACCTCCGGGAACAGATCCGGTGTGCAGGCGAACGCCGGCGCTCCCAACGCCGCCAGCGCGGCCGCGTGTTCCCGGTCGTACGCCGGTGCGCCCTCGTCCGAGAGGGCCAGCAGCGTCACGAACTGCACCCCCGACGCCTTCATCGCCGAGACCCGCTTGAGCATCTCGTTGCGGATGCCCCCTTCGTAGAGGTCACTGATGAGGACGACCACCGTCTCCGCGGGCCGGGTGATCTGCGACTGGCAGTAGGCGAGGGCCCGGTTGATGTCCGTGCCGCCGCCCAGCTGCGTGCCGAACAGGACGTCCACCGGGTCGTCGAGTTGATCCGTGAGGTCGACGACCGCCGTGTCGAAGACGACGAGTCGCGTGGAGATCGTCCGCATCGAGGCGAGCACCGCTCCGAACACCGATGCGTACACGACCGACGCCGCCATGGATCCCGACTGATCGATACAGAGGATGACCTCCTTCTTCGTGGATTGGGTCGCCCGCCCGTAGCCGATGAGCCGCTCCGGCACGATCGTGCGGTACTCGGGCAGGTAGTGCTTGAGGTTGGCCGCGATCGTGCGGTTCCAGTCGATGTCGTGGTGGCGCGGCCGGCTGATCCGGGCGCTGCGGTCGAGCGCGCCGGTCAGGGTGGCCCGCGTGCGGGTGGCGAGCCGCTTCTCCAGGTCGTCGACGACTTTGCGCACGACGGCCCGTGCCGTCTCCTTCGTGGTCTCGGGCATCGCCTTGTTGAGCGACAGCAGCGTGCCGACCAGGTGCACGTCGGCCTCCACCGCCTCCAGCATCTCCGGCTCCAGCAGGAGCGTGGCGAGACCGAGCCGGTCGATGGCGTCCCGCTGCATGACCTGGACGACGGAGGACGGGAAGTACGTCCGGATGTCGCCGAGCCAGCGCGCCACGGACGGCGCCGACGCCCCGAGTCCCGCCGAACGGTCCCGGCCGCCCTGCCCCTTGGCGTCCTTCCTGCCGTAGAGGGCGGTCAGCGCGCCGTCCATCGCCGCGTCCTGCCCGGACAGCGCGCACCCGGTGCCGTCGGCCGCGTCTCCCCCGAGCACGAGCCGCCAGCGCCGCAGCCGCTCCTGCGCCGGGTCCGTCACCTCGGTCGTCATCCGTGTCCTCCCCCGCGCGACCGTTCCCACAGCGGGATCACCGGCACGGTCGTCGCGGGCCGGCCGTCCGCCCCCGGCCCGTTCCCGACGGTGTCCGCCTCCGCCGTCCTCGGCGCCTGCGCTCGCAGTCCTTCGCTCGTCATCACTCCACCCCCACCAGGTCGTTCCGCGTGTTCTCGTCGTCGAGCCCGAGCAGCAGCCGCACCACCGGCAGCACGGCGTCCGCGCGCGCCGGGTCGAGTTCCGGTGCGAAGCCGGGGAGCGCGGAGCCGGCGGCGGCCGCACCGCCTCCGGTGGCCGGTCCGCGCCTGACCAGTTCGCCGAGGGTCCGGCGCACCCCGGGCTCGTACGCCGAGAACGTCCGCCGCAGCAGCGGCAGCACGTCCGTGAACGCCTCCGCCGGCACGCCGGTCAGCCACGCGTCGACCAGCCCGAGCAGCCGCTCGTCGTGCACCAGGAGCATGCCGCCGCCGGAGCCTCCGCCGACGAAGCCCTCGATCCAGGCGGCCGCGTCCGCGGGCGGGGTGCCCGGCGACAGGACGAGTCCCATGAGCCGTGCCGCCTCGTCGTGTGCCAGCTCGCCGTCGTCCAGCAGCAGCCGCACGGCCCGCCCCCGGATCACTCCCGGCACGGTGTCCCGCCCGGACAGCACGCGCAGCACCGACCGCCAGCGCGCTCTGAGGTGACCGCGTCCCGCTGCAGGGGCGTCACCCAGGAGCCCGACGGCCCCGTGCACCGCGTCCACATGACGCCGCATCTCCTGCGCCGCGTCGGTGTCGAGCGCGGCGCAGGCCGGGGGCAGGCCGACGAAGATCCGCTCGGCCAGTCCCGCGGCGACCTCGCCGAGGGCCCCGGTGTCGGTGCCGCGGACGTCGCCGTAGCGCAGGGAGCGGACCAGGGCGGGCAGCGCCTGGGCGAGATGGCCGACGTCCGAGTCGAGGGCCGCCCGGTCGGCGAGGATCCGCATCACCGTCGGCAGCGCGGCGGGCAGTTCGGCCAGCAGGCAGCGCTCGGCCAGCGCCGTGACGTCGGCGAGGCCCTCCGCGGTGACGGCGTCCGCCTCGGCCTTGGCGGTCGCGGCGGACCGTACGGTCGTCCCCCACACGCCTGCCTCGGCGACCCGCACGGACAGCTCGGGTTCCCAGCGCAGGTGCCAGGTCTCCCGGAACGTGCCCGTGCCGCCCCGGGTGGCGGCCGGCTCGCCCCACGCGATGCCGAGCAGCCGCAGCCGGTGCAGCAGTCTGCTGCGTTCGGCGTCGTTCTCCTTGCGCAGGTCGAGCTCCAGCTCCCGCTCCAGCGCCTCCGGCTTCAGCCGCAGCCGGCGCTGCAGCCGGGTGAGGTCCCGCTGCAACGGCACCGCCGGAGCCGTCGACGGCACCTCCCCCAGCACGTCCCCCACGACCAGCCGGTCGTGCACCAGGGCCAGCGGCACGTCCGAGCCCTCGCACATCACCGCCCGCACCGCGTCGGTCGACTCGCTCAGACCGGGCAGCGGGCGGCCGCGCATCGCGGCGAGCGTCTCGGCCAGCCGCACCGCCTCGATGACGTGCGCGGAGGAGACGATCCGGTCCTCGGCGCGCAGCAGCCCCGCCACCTTCGTCATCCACCGCTCCACCGGCCGGTCCGGGGCGCTGAACAGGTGCCCGTACCAGCCCGGCGAGTCGATGCCGGCGCCGTATCCGCTGACCCGGGACAGCCTGCGGTGGGTCCACGGCACCCAGGTCATGTCCGTCTTGACCTTGGGCAGGCCCTTGAGCAGCGCCTTGTCGGCGGCGACGGTGGTCTTCCGCCGCAGGGCGGGCACGTGCCAGGCGCCGCAGACGACGGCCACGCCGTCCCCGAACTCCCGCTGCGCGGAGCGCAACTGGAGCCGCATGTACGCCTCCCGGACCAGGTCCCGGTCGTGGCCTCCGCTGCCGTAGGTCTCCCGCAGCGCGGCCATGGCCTCCTCCAGCGCGGTGAACGGCGCGAGCGCGTCCCCCTGGCCGGCGCCCCGGTGCTCGACGACGTCCTCCCACCACCGCTCCGGGTCGTCGTATCCGGCGGCGTCGGCGAGCACTCCGAGCGGGTCGACCCGCACCTCGGCGGCGCCCAGGTCCGGATCGGGGCCGGGGGCGGCGCCCGGTGCGGCGGTGCTCGGTGTGGCGGTACCCGGGGCGTTGCCCGGGGTGGTGCCCGGGGTGCCGTCGCCGTCCGTCGTCGGCGCAGGCTCGGCGTCCAGCGGGGACTCCCCTTCCGCTTCCACCTCGTCCCCGCCCTGTCCCCAGGCCAGCGTGTGCGTGGCCGGCAGGTCGATGAAGCGCGCCGGGACGCCGTGCTCCAGGGCCCAGCGGAGGGCGACCCACTCGGGGGAGAACTCGGCCAGCGGCCAGAACGCCGAGCGGCCGGGCTCGTCCACGGCGTGGGCGAGCAGGGCGACCGGCGGCCGCATCTCCTCGTCGGCGGCGAGCGGGATCAGGGCGTCCGCCTCGGGCGGCCCCTCGATCAGCACGACCCCCGGCCCGGCCTCCTCCAGCGCCGCCCGCACGGCCCGCGCCGAACCCGGCCCGTGATGCCGCACCCCCAGGAGCACCGGACCCGCCCCGGCCCCCCGGCCCGCAGGCCTCTCCACACCCGTCACGTGACTCCCTCCCGTCCCCGGTCCGCCCCCGCGAGCGCTCCCCGCCCCCTGTCGCTCACCCGCTCACCTCGCGGCAGGCCCGGTAGAAGTCCTTCCAGCCGTCGCGCTCGCGGACCACCGTCTCCAGGTACTCCTGCCAGATCACGCGGTCGGCCGCCGGGTCGCGGACCACCGCGCCGAGGATGCCCGCGGCGACGTCGCCCGGCCGCAGCACGCCGTCGCCGAAGTGGGCGGCCAGCGCCAGTCCGTTGGTGACGACGGAGATCGCCTCGGCCGTGGACAGCGTGCCGCTGGGGGACTTCAGCTTCGTCCGGCCGTCGGCCGTCACCCCGTCACGCAGCTCACGGAAGACCGTGACGACCCGGCGGATCTCGTCGAGCCCGTCGGGCGCGGCCGGCAGGTCCAGGGACCGGCCGATCTGGTCGACGCGGCGCGAGACGATGTCGACCTCGGCCTCAGGGCTCTCCGGCAGCGGCAGCACCACCGTGTTGAAGCGGCGGCGCAGGGCGCTGGACAGGTCGTTGACCCCGCGGTCGCGGTCGTTGGCCGTGGCGATCAGGTTGAAGCCGCGGACCGCCTGCACCTCCTGGCCCAGCTCCGGTATCGGCAGCGTCTTCTCCGACAGGATCGTGATGAGCGTGTCCTGCACGTCGGCCGGGATGCGCGTCAGCTCCTCGACGCGCGCCGTCATGCCCTCGGCCATGGCGCGCATGACCGGGCTGGGCACGAGGGCGTCGCGGCTCGGGCCGTGCGCGAGCAGCTGCGCGTAGTTCCAGCCGTAGCGGATGGCCTCCTCCGGGGTGCCGGCGGTGCCCTGCACGAGCAGCGTGGAGTCGCCGCTGACCGCCGCTGCCAGATGCTCGGACACCCAGGTCTTGGCCGTGCCGGGCACGCCGAGCAGGAGCAGGGCCCGATCGGTGGCGAGCGTGGTGACGGCGACCTCGACGATGCGGCGCGGACCGACGTACTTCGGCGTGATCACCGTGCCGTCCGGCAGGGTGCCCCCGAGCAGGTACGTCGCGACGGCCCACGGCGACAGCTTCCAGCGGGCCGGGCGCGGACGATCGTCCTGCGCGGCGAGCGCGGCGAGTTCATCGGCGAAGGCGTCCTCGGCATGCGGCCGCAACGCCTCGGACGGCTCCCCCCGCTTCGGCTCCACGGTCGTCGGTTCAACGGACACAGACATGGCTGAGGCCCCCTCCAGCTCGGCCGGTTCGGATCTGCCACCAACGGTGCACCACACCACTGACAATCCCTCCTGACCTGCGTAAACGCAGCGCCGCAGTGGCTCGTGGACCCGATTGTCAGTGGTGGGATCTACCTTCGATGGCATGACTCAGCAGGGGGTGCGCTGGACTGCGGACCAGGTGCTGGCCTTGGCGCCTGACGCCGCGTCACGCAAAGCGGGAAGCAAACTCGGCGCGGCGGGGCCGTGGTCCGAGGCGGGCAGTTCCGACGAGGGGACGGTGTGGGGGCTGTGCAAGGGCAGCGGGAGCAAGCCGTATCAGACGGTCGTGGACGTCGCGGACGCCTCCGGGCCCGCGTACAAGTGCAGTTGCCCGAGCCGCAAGTTCCCGTGCAAACACGCGCTGGGGCTGCTGCTGCTCTGGGCGGGCGGCGACGCGGCGGTGCCGCGGGGGCAGGCGCCGGAGTGGGCCGCGCAGTGGATGGCGGGGCGGCGCAGACGGGCGGAGGAGAAGAAGGGCGGGGAGGCCGCGGGCGCGCCGTCCGGGTCGGCTGATCCGGAGGCGGCGCGGCGCCGGGCGGAGCGCCGCGCCGAGCGGGTCACGGCGGGCGCGGTGGAGCTGGAGCAGCGGCTGGCGGACCTGCTGCGCGGTGGCCTGGCCTCGGCGGAGCAGTCGGGGTACGGCCTGTGGGAGGAGACGGCGGCCCGCATGGTCGACGCCCAGGCGCAGGGTCTCGCCGCCCGCGTACGGGAGTTGGGGGCGATCCCGGCCACGGGGCCCGGCTGGCCGGTGCGGCTGCTGGAGGAGTGCGCGCTGCTACATCTGCTCGGCCAGGGCTGGCTGCGCCGCGAACGGCTCCCGGACGGCCTCGCCGCCACGGTCCGCTCCCGCATGGGCCTGCCGGCCTCAGCGGACGGCGAGCCGGTGCGCGACCGCTGGCTGGTGCTCGCCCAGTACGACACGGCGGACACGCGCCTGACGACCCGCCGCATCTGGCTGTACGGCGCCGACTCGGACCGCACGGCGCTGCTCCTCTCCTACGGCGCCGCCGGACGCGCCCCGGAGCTGGCGCTGCCCGTGGGGCTGGCCCTGGACGCCGAGGTGGCCTCCTACCCGGGCGCCGGGCAGCCGCGGGTGGCGCTGGGCGAGCAGTTCGCCCCTCCGGCACCGGCGGCGATACGCCCTCCGGGCGTGACGACCTCCGAGGCGGCCGCCCGGTACGGCGACGCCCTGCGCGACGACCCGTGGCTGGAGTCCGTCCCGGTGACGCTGGGCAGGGTCGTCCCGGCCCCCGACGGGGACTCCTGGCAGCTGGCGGACGCCGACGAGGACGCGGCGCTGCCGCTGACTCCCGCCGCGCGGTCCCGGCCCGGCCTGTGGCGGCTCGTCGCCCTGTCGGGCGGTGCCCCGGTCACGGTGTTCGGCGAGTGCGGCCACCAGGGCTTCACCCCGCTGACGGCCTGGTCCGAGGGCCCGGGCGACGCCGTGTCCCTGTGCTGACCCGACGGCGGACCCCCGGTTCACGGGGCATCGGCCGGACCCACCCTTCTCACGGATTCACGCATCTTTCAGGCATCACGGGACAACCGGTAAGGGCGAGCCTTCGACCACCTCCGGGCGCCCCACGGAAAGGAAGCTCATGACCAGGACCTCCGCTCCTGTGGACGCGCCCGTCGCGGGCGCCTGGGAGGGGCTCGTCACCACGGCACTGCTGGGCACGGACCGGCGCACCCCGCCGGGCACCGCCCCCGGACAGGACGCCCCGGTGGCCCTGCTGGACGCGGCGGCCGTGGAGACCGTCCGACGGCGGGCCGGCCTGCGTCCGGCGCGCGCGGCGCAGCGTCCGCGACCGGCCCCGGAGGACCGGCGTCCGCCGTTGCCCGCCGCTGCCGCCCGCAGACTCGCGATGCTGCTGGCCGACCGGCCCGGCACGTCCGGCGGCGGCCGCCGCGGTACCGCGCCCGATCTGATGGAGCTGCTGCCCCAGTGGCTGGCGGCGGCGAACGCCCGCGGCTTCGCCCCGCCCCCGCAGGTGCTGCCGGCGCTGCTGGACGCGGCCCGGGGACGGACGGACCTGCGCCCGGCGGCGCTGGAGTTCGCCGGACCGCGCGCCCTGTGGCTGGCCCGGCTGAACCCGGACTGGCGGTTCGCCCTGCGCGCGGCCCCGGGCGGCGGAGCGGCCCTGCCGCGCCCCGAGGACGACGACACCACGCGCCGGTTGTGGGAGGAGGGCCTGTTCGCCGAACGGGTCGCCCTCCTGTCCGCCCTGCGCTCCCGTGAACCGGCCGCCGCACGCGAGCTGCTCGCGTCGACGTGGACGACGGAGCGGGCCGAGGACCGGCTGATGTTCCTCGACTCCCTGCGCACGGGCCTCGGCCCGGACGACGAGCCGTTCCTGGAACAGGCCCTGGACGACCGCAGCCGCAACGTCCGGGCCACGGCGGCGGAACTGCTGTCGGCCCTGCCCGGTTCGGCGCTCGCGGCCCGGATGGCGGTCCGGGCGACGGCGTGCGTGGCCATCGACCACACGGGGACCGGCCGGACCGCGGGGACGCCTGCCCCCGTGATCGCCGTCGAGGCCCCGCACGAGTGCGACCTGGGCATGGAGCGCGACGGCGTCGTGCCGAAGGCCCCCGCGGGGCGGGGTGAGCGGTCCTGGTGGTTCGGTCAGCTGGTGGAGGCGGCACCGCTCGGCACGTGGTCGCGGCGGCTCGGCGGCCGGACGCCCCGGGAGATCGTGGCGCTGCCGGTGGCGGACGACTGGCAGGGCGAGCTGCACGCGGCGTGGTGCCGGGCCGCGGTGCGTCAGGGGGACGCCGAGTGGTCGCGCGCGCTGCTCGGCGAACCGTCCGCGCCGGAGGCGGGTGGCCCGGGCGCGGTGTCCCTGGCCGAGCGGGCCAAGCTGCTCGGCACGCTGGACGCCGCCGAACGGGCCGAGTGGGTGGCCGGTTTCATCGCGACGCACGGCCTGTCGGAGGCCTTCCAGCTGCTCGGCGTGTGCGCGGTGCCGTGGGCTCCGCCGCTCGGCCGCGCGGTGGTGGACGCGCTCAACATCGCGCGGGACGCGGGGAGTTATCCATGGAGTTTCAGCGGAGTCATGGGGCTGGCCGAGCGCTGCCTGGACCCGTCCGAGTCCGGCCGTCTCGACGCGCTGCTGGCCGTGCCCGACGAGCCGGAGGACGCGTCCCCGGGAGCCGGCGGCTACTGGGCGGAGGCCTTCCAGCGCCTGGTCACGACCCTGCGCCTGCGCGCGGCGATGATCGAGGAACTGGGCCCGGCGGGCCCGGCGGAGAACGCGAGCCCGGCCTAGAGCGCCACGACGCGCACCAGGCCGGCGATCCCGCCGGCACGCGCCGCGCCCCCGCGAGCCCGGGGCACGATCATGCCGATACGCATCGCGTCCACCCCCACCCGGGCCACGATCACCCCGGCCCGGCGCGCGACCTCACCGACCCAGGCCACCGCCGCCCGGGCTCGGGCCACAGTCACGCCGGCACCCGCACCCGCACCGGCACCGGCACCGGCACCGGCACCAAAAGCGGCAGCGGCCCCGGCCCGGGACCCGGCCGAATCGGCTCAGCCGCCGGAGGCAGCCGGCTGGCGTACGTTCGCCCGGACCCAGTCGACGATGGACTGCGTCGTCGCACCGGGCGTGAAGATCTCCGCGACGCCCTTCTCCTTCAGCGGGGCGATGTCCGCCTCGGGGATGATCCCGCCGCCGAAGACCAGGATGTCCGCCGCGTCCCGCTCCCGGAGCAGGTCGATCACCGCCGCGAAGAGGGTGTTGTGCGCGCCGGAGAGGATGGACAGCCCGATCGCGTCGGCGTCCTCCTGGATCGCCGTGTCGACGATCTGCTCGGGAGTCTGGTGGAGGCCGGTGTAGATGACCTCCATACCGGCGTCGCGCAGGGCCCGCGCGATCACCTTGGCCCCGCGATCGTGGCCGTCGAGCCCCGGCTTGGCCACCACCACGCGGATCGGACCGGCTGCCACACCCATCACTGCCTCCATGAAGCGACTACATCCATCCGTACGGACAAGTACCGCACACATCCGGCACGCCGTACACGCCACCCTGACACGGACGCGCCCCGAACCGCCCGGGGAAGTGAACGAACGTTATCTCCAGCATCCCGCAACCGGCAGTTTCGCGGTGCTGACCGAGGGGGAAATCACACGATGGGACAAGCGCAAGGGGAGCCGCAGGAAGGCCGCCGCACCGCCGCGCCACCCATCGCACCCAGCGGCGGTACGTCACTCCGGCGAAGGCACACAGGGCAAGCACCGCACGCACAGCTCGCAGGGCACGCACAGCAGGCAGGGCACGCACGGCGCACCAACGGGGAGCCACGTCACCGCGTAGACCGGGAACCCCGCCTCACCACCGCCGTCACACACGCCACCTGCCGCGCGCGTTCCTCGCAGCTCACGCGGCTCGCGCCACTCGCCCGGTCGTCGCCGGCCGTCTTCGCCGCTGCTTTCCACGAGTGCACTCGGGGGGCCATGCCGTCCTCCCGTGTGCCGACAGGAGGTCGGCCATGAAGGTCACCGGGGCGGCTGCGCCTCTTCTTCCGTTCTGCCGGGGCCTGCTGCCGAACCGCCTGGCGGGACTGTCCATGGCACTCCTGAAGGCCACCGCCCTGGAGATCGCGATCCTGGCCGGGCACCTCCTGCTCTACCCCTCCGGCATCGCGCAGGAGCGGCGCGGCCCCGCCCCGGCCCTGCCCGCCGACGGTGCGGCCCAGCTGCCGACGGAGGCCAAGCCCCCGGTGGTGCTGCTGCACGGCTTCATCGACAACCGGTCGGTCTTCGTCCTGCTGCGCCGGAGTCTCGCCCAGCACGGCAGGCAGCAGATCGAGTCCCTCAATTACTCGCCGCTGACCTGCGACATACGCGCCGCGGCCGAGTTGCTCGGCCGGCACATCGAGGAGATCTGCGAGCGCACCGGAGCCCGGCGGGTCGATGTGGTCGGGCACAGCCTCGGCGGACTGATAGCGCGTTACTACGTGCAGCGGCTCGGCGGCGACACGCGCGTGCGGACCCTGGTGACCCTCGGCACGCCGCACTCGGGCACCCGGGTGGCGCCCTTGGCCGACGCGCACCCCATCGTGCGCCAGATGCGCCCCGGCTCGCCGGTGCTCGAGGAGCTCACTCGGCCCGCCCCGGGCTGTCGAACGCACTTCGTGAGCTTCTGGAGCGACCTCGACCACGTGATGGATCCGCTGGAGTCGGCCTGCATCGACCATCCCGATCTGACGGCGCAGAACGTACAGGTCACCGGCATCGGCCACCTCGCCCTGCCCGTGCACCCCGCCGTCGCCAACGGGATACGGCAGGTTCTCGACACGGCCCGCCCGGGCGAACCGTCCACCGGCCACGCCGGAGGCGCGACGGTGGCCTGACGGGGTGCCTGACTCGGGCCTGACGCAAGTCCTCACGGTGGACCGACGACAACCCGACGGTGCGCCGAAGACCGCTCGAACCGGTCCGCCCGACGGCCACCCCACCACACGGTCGGGCGACAGTCGGCCCGTGGCCGTCACACCCGGCGCGCGGACTCGTCATACAGATGACACACCGCTCCGCATCACCCAACAGCCTCGAACAAACTTCGAACACAGAGCCAAACTCGCGCCCGCAGTCCGCCAAAACACGGCCGAATGCCCGTTTCCTGCGCGCGCGAAACCTGCCGAAGATTGTCGTGCCCGCGTACCGCCGGGTACAGTCGCCGCACTGCTCTGGCAGCCCCTGTTGTCGAGGCGAAAGAGAAGTTGGTGAACGACCGTCACCCGTCGGGGACCATGACCCCGGCTCCGGCTTCCGACGCCGCCTCGGCGCCCTACGCGTCGTACGGCACCCAGGAAGCCCCGTACGGCGACTTCACCACGTACGGCGACTACGCCGCCACCGGTTTTGATCCCGCCGGCACGGACGGCGCCGGCTTCGACGCCACCGGCCACACCACCGCGAGCTTCGCCGCCGACCCCCTCTTCGGCGACATGCCGGGCAGCGGTCAGGACACGGGCACGTACGACACCGGCCACTGGCCCACGGGTGCGCACGAGAACCCGCACCACGACGCGTACGCGGCCCAGCACCACGCCGCCTACGACACCGGCGTCTACGACACCGGCTCCTGGCACACCGAGCAGCAGCCCCTGTCGGCCATCCCGCCGCAGGCCCCGCCCTCCGACGCCACCGGCCAGTGGGAGACGGGTGCTTGGCTCCAGCCGGACCAGTCCGGCAACCCGGGCGACCGGACCCAGCAGTGGGAATGGGGCACGCAGGCTTTCGACACGGGTGCCTTCGACGCCACGCAGTGGAACTCCGACGGCACCGCCGCACCCGCCCCGGACGCCTACGAGCAGCATGGCGAAACCTTCGAGCAGCACGAGCCGGTCGCCTTCGATCAGCGCGAGACCGCGACGTTCGAGCAGGTCGCCTACGAGGAATCCGCCGAGGCCGGCCACCACGAGCCGGACGCGACCGGCGAACTGCCCACCGTCGCCCCGCTCCTGGACGGCCAGGAAGAGGTCGAGCCCCCCGCTTCGCGCGCGGCTTCGCGCGCCGGCTCCCGTTCCCGCCGCCGTACGCCGCCCAAGCGCTCGGCGCTGATGACCATCGCGGTGCCCTCGGCGTGTGTGATGGGCGTGGCCGGGATCGCGGCCGCCTCCGTCGGCAGTCTCACGGAGGACAGCGCGGCGGAGGCGCACACCACCGCGGCGGACGTGCAGCCGGTGCAGCCGGCCGCGGCCAACAACAAGCTCGACACCCAGTTGCAGAGCCTCGCCGCCGGGGCCGACGACTTCGCCGACCGGGCCAGCCGTACGCAGGAGCGCATCGACCTCAAGGCCCAGCAGGCCGCCGAGCGCAAGCGGGCGGCGGAGGAAGCGGCCCGCAAGGAGCGGCTGCGCCCGAAGTTCGCCCTGCCGGTCGCGCAGCACGGACTGAGCGCCTACTACGGCCAGTCCGGCATCAACTGGATGTCCCTGCACACCGGCATCGACTTCCCCGTCTCCTACGGCACGACGGTGATGGCCGCGACCGACGGCACCGTGCGCACCCAGTGGAACAGCGCGTACGGCAACATGATGATCGTGACCGCGAAGGACGGCACGGAGACGTGGTACTGCCACCTCTCCACGTACACGGTCGCCTCGGGGACGACCGTCAAGGCCGGGGACCCGATCGCGCGCTCCGGCAACTCCGGCAACTCGACCGGCCCGCACCTGCACTTCGAGGTGCGTCCCGCGGGCGGCTCGGCGATCGACCCCCTCTCGTGGCTGCGCAGCCACGGCGTCGACCCGACGTAAGGCCGCCCCGACCCCGCGGGCGCGTCACGCCGCCCCGGCCCCCAGCACCTGACGCAGCCCGCCCCCGCAAGCGGGGCGGGCAAACACGACGGCCCCCGCCGGGCGGACCGGCGAAGGCCGGCGACCCGCCCGGCTCACCGGACTACAGCTTCTCCACCGGCGCGTACCGCAGCAGCAGCCGCTTGGGTTTGGTGTCGCCGAAGTCGATCGTCGCCTCGGCGTTCGCGCCGGTTCCCTTGACCGCCACGACCGTCCCGAGACCGAACTGGTCGTGCGTGACCCGGTCCCCGACCGCCAGCCCCACCACCGGCTTCTCGGCCGTACGGCGGGTGGCGAAGCCGGACGCGCCCGAGGCGGACGAGCGCGAGCGGGACGACGACAGCGAGGCCGCGACGGCGGAGACGGGACCGGAGGACGCGGGGCCGGTGGCGCCCGTGCGCTTCCACTCCACGTGGGCCGGCGGGATCTCCTCCAGGAACCGGGAGGGCGGGTTGTACGAGGGCTGGCCCCAGGCGCTGCGCAGCGTGGAGCGGGTCAGGTAGAGCCGCTCCCGCGCGCGGGTGATGCCGACGTAGGCCAGGCGCCGCTCCTCCTCCAGTTCCTTGGTCTGGCCGAGGGCGCGCATGTGCGGGAAGACGCCGTCCTCCATGCCGGTGAGGAAGACGACCGGGAACTCCAGGCCCTTGGCGGTGTGCAGCGTCATGAGCGTGATGACGCCGTCGCCGTCCTCCTCGTCGGGGATCTGGTCGGAGTCGGCGACCAGCGCGACCTGTTCGAGGAAGTCGGCCAGCGTGCTCTGCTCGCCCTCGCCGCGTTCCTGCTCGAACTCCATGGCGACGGCGGCGAGTTCCTGGAGGTTCTCGATCCGGGTCTCGTCCTGCGGGTCGGTGGAGGCCTGCAGCTCGGCGAGGTAGCCGGTGCGCTCCAGGACGGCCTCCAGCACCGTGGCCGGTCCGGCGCCGGACTCGACGATCGTGCGGAGGTCCTCCATCAGCGTGTTGAACCGCTTGACGGCGTTGGTGGAGCGCGCGGCCATGCCGTAGGCCTCGTCGACGCGCTTGAGCGCCTGCGGGAAGCTGATCTTCTCGCGCTGGGCGAGGGCGTCGATCATCGCCTCGGCCCGGTCGCCGATGCCCCGCTTGGGGACGTTGAGGATCCGGCGCAGCGGCACCGAGTCCTCCGGGTTGGCCAGGACGCGCAGGTAGGCCAGGACGTCCCGGACCTCCTTGCGCTCGTAGAAGCGGACGCCGCCGACGACCTTGTAGGGCAGGCCGACGCGGATGAAGACCTCTTCGAAGACACGGGACTGGGCGTTGGTGCGGTAGAAGACCGCGACGTCGCCCGCCTTCGCCTCGCCGGCGTCCGTGAGGCGGTCTATCTCGTCGGCGACGAACTGGGCCTCGTCGTGCTCGGTGTCGGCGACGTAGCCGGTGATCAGCGCGCCCGCGCCCGCGTTGGTCCACAGGTTCTTGGGGCGGCGGGACTCGTTGCGCTCGATGACCGCGTTGGCGGCGCTGAGGATCGTCTGCGTGGAGCGGTAGTTCTGCTCCAGCAGGATCGTCGTCGCGTTCGGGTAGTCCTCCTCGAACTGGAGGATGTTGCGGATCGTCGCGCCGCGGAAGGCGTAGATCGACTGGTCGGCGTCGCCGACGACGCACAGCTCGGCGGGCGGGATCTCGGCCTCCGGCGGTACGTCCACGGGGTGCTCGGCGGTGCCGACCAGCTCGCGGACCAGGGCGTACTGCGCGTGGTTGGTGTCCTGGTACTCGTCGACCAGGACGTGCCGGAAGCGGCGGCGGTAGTGCTCGGCGACGTCCGGGAAGGCGCGCAGCAGGTTGACCGTGGTCATGATCAGGTCGTCGAAGTCCAGGGCGTTCGCCTCGCGCAGCCGCGACTGGTAGAGGGCGTAGGCCTGGGCGAGGGTCTTCTCGAAGCCGTCGGTGGCCTGGGCGGCGAAGTCCTCCTCGTCGATCAACTCGTTCTTCAGGTTGCTGATCTTGGCGCTGAACGACTTCGGCGGGAAGCGCTTGGGGTCGAGGTCCAGGTCGCGGCAGACCAGGGCCATCAGGCGCTTGGAGTCGGCGGCGTCGTAGATCGAGAAGGAGGACGTGAAGCCGAGCCGCTTGCTCTCGCGGCGGAGGATGCGCACGCAGGCGCTGTGGAACGTCATGACCCACATGGCGTTGGCGCGGGGGCCGACGAGCTGCTCGACGCGCTCCTTCATCTCGCCCGCGGCCTTGTTGGTGAAGGTGATCGCGAGGATCTGGCCGGGGTGGACGTCCCGCTCGGCGAGCAGGTGCGCGATGCGGTGCGTGAGCACGCGGGTCTTTCCGGAGCCGGCGCCGGCCACGATGAGCAGCGGGGAGCCGGAGTGCACGACGGCGGCGCGCTGGTTGTCGTTCAGCCCGTCCAGCAGCGCGGCGGAGTCGATCACGGGGCGGGGGGCGCCGTCCCGGTAGTGGGTGTCCCGGTCCGGCGGCACGTCGAACTTCCCGCCGAACAGATCGTCCGGGATCGACTCCGGAACGTGATCGTCCTCGGGCGGCGGCGGGGGCTCGTCCGCGGGGCCCCGCTGGGCCTGGAGACTCGCCAGGAAGTTGTCGTCAAAGAGGCTGCTCATCGCTCTCCGAGTCTAGGGCGCCCCACTGACAGCCCGCCGCCGCCCCGAGAACATCGCCCCGGAACCGGGCCTTCGTGCCCGGTCGCCGGGCCGCCGTCGCCGTCCGGAATGGCGTGATCACGCCGCGCGACACCGGGCCCGATTCGGGACGACTCAGGACCAATTACCCCCACTCCCTCACGCTCAGCGATGCTCCGACGTAAGGTCACGAAAATGTATCGGGCATATCACCCATCAACCTTCACAGGCGCCACACGAGTTGGCTACGGTGCGACCGGGCCGCATGACCCCCACCGGCGAACGTCGCCGGGCCGCGCGGCCTCCGCCGAGTCCGGTGTGCCGCAGCGGCAGCCGGAGCCGGGGACCCACCGAGAACCTGGGGTGAATCGGCCCGACTCCCTCCCCGGGAAGGCCGTAGGGCAACCCTTCCGAACCACCCGCCCGAACCCGACAGCTAACCCGGTAGGCGGAACCTTGGAAGGAGTCGCCTCCCTTGGCGTCGCACCGTAAGTCGCGTCCTTCGGGCACGCGCGTGGCAGGCATACGGACCCCCGCCCTCGCAACGGCGGCCCTCACCTCCGTCGCCCTGCTGTCCCAGTCGGCCAACGCCGCCCCCGAGGCCGACGGCAAGCCCAGCCTGGAGGAGGTCGAGAAGAAGGTCGACGACCTGTACCGCCAGGCCGAGTCGGCGACCGACAAGTACAACGCGGCCAAGGAGAAGACCGCGAAGCAGCGCAAGCGCGTCGGCACCCTCCTCGACGACGTCGCCGAGCGCACCGAGAAGCTCAACGAGGCCCGCCAGAAGCTCGGTTCCTTCGCCGCCGCCCAGTACCGCACCGGCGCCGCCGCACCGGACACCGCCACGTTCCTGCTCGCGGACACCCCGCAGGACTACGTCGACCAGTCCCAGCTGATGGACCGGATGACCGGCCGCCAGAAGGGCGCGGTCGACGACTACGTCACCCAGCAGTCCGAGACGATGCGCAAGCGCCAGGAGGCCACCGAGAGCCTGCGGACGCTCACCGCGTCGCAGAGCGATCTGAAGACGGCCAAGGCCACCGTCCAGCGCAAGCTCGCCGCCGCCCGCGACCTGCTGTCGCAGCTGACCGCCGAGGAGAAGGCGCGGCTCGCGGCGATCGAGCAGGAGAAGCGGGCGGAGGCCGCCCGCAGGGCCGCCGAGCTGGCCCGCGAGCAGGCCGCGCGGGACAAGGCCCGGGAAGAGGCCGCCCAGCGGCAGGACAGCGCCCCGTCGGGCACCGCCGCGGGCCCCGCCTCCCCGACGTCCCCGGTCCCGGCCGGCTCCTCGTACGCCACCAAGGCGGGCAAGGCGCTGGCCTTCGCCCGCGCCCAGATCGGCAAACCGTACGTGTGGGGCGCCGTCGGCCCCGGCTCCTACGACTGCTCCGGCCTCACCCAGGCCGCGTGGAAGGCCGCCGGGGTCACCCTCCCGCGCACGACCTACGACCAGGTCGACGCCGGCACCACCGTCCCGCTGTCCCGTGCCCAACCCGGTGACCTGGTGTTCTTCTACGACGACATCACCCACGTCGGCCTCTACATCGGCAACGGCATGATGATCCACGCCCCGAAGCCGGGCGCGTACGTGCGCGAGGAGTCGGTCTACTACGACGGCGAGTCGGCCGTCCACAGCGTGGTGCGGCCGGCCTGAGGGGTCCCGTGCGTTTTTGAGGGGCACGCGCGCGTGCCCCTCACCCAACCCGCGCGCCGCTCTCTAGCATCGGCGCTATGCCCGGCCCCTCCCGGTTCGCCACCTTGTGGGCGACCTACGCGCTGACCGCCGGCACCCTGTCGGCAGGTCTCGACTCGGCGGGGTACGGAGTCCTCTCCCGCATCGCCCTCGTCCCGGCCTGCGCGGCCTGGCTGGGGACCGTGGCGTACGTCGTGCTGCGACTGCCGCGGGCCGCGTGGCGGGCGCAGGCACCGGCCGCCCACACCTTCACCGCGGCCACCGCCCTGCTCGGCGCCGGTGTCTCGGCGGCCGGCCGGCAGACGCCCGCCGCGGCGCTGCTCGCGCTCGCGGCACTGCTCTGGACGCTGCTGCTCGCCGCCGGGGATCCGGGCCGCGGCGGGACCGTGTTCCTGCGCTGCGTGGCCACCCAGGGGCTCGCCGTGCTCGGCGCCACGCTCGCCGCGGCCGAGTCGGTGGCCTGGCCCGCCCACGCCGCCATGGTGCTGTTCTGGCTGGGGCTGATCCGGTACGGCTTCGCCCTGTTCCGCTTCGCCCCGCGCGAAGTGACCGACGGGCTCGGGGACCACTGGCTCGCGGGCGGCGCGCTCGCCGTCTCGGCACTGGCCGGGGCGCGGCTCCTCAGCGCCGGCAGCGGCCGCCTGTACGTGTGGAACGACGACGATCACACCGTCCTCAGCCGGGTCACCGTCGCCCTGCTGGTGCTCACCCTGGTGTGCTGGGTCGCCCTGCTCACCGCCGAGCTGATGTGGCCCCGGCACGGCTTCGACGTGCGCCGCTGGGCCGGTGTCTTCGGCGCGGCCGTGACGGCGGCCGCGACGCTGGCCGTCGCCGCCGCCCTGGACGCCCCCTGGCTCGACGCCGTCGGCCGGGCACTGCTGTGGCTCGCGGTGGCGCTGTGGCTGGCGTGCACCGCCCGGACGGCAGCGGCGGTCCGCGCCGGGTCAGGTCCCGCCGGGGTCAGGTCCACAGGACGGCGATGAAGACGTTCGCCGCCGTCAGCAGCCCGACCAGGCCGAACAGGCCCTTGTCCACCTTCTCGTCGTCCCGTTTCACGTAGACCAGGCCCAGGATCACGATCAGCAGGGCCAGCTTCACGCCGATCTTGATGTTGTTCACGGACTGGTCGTCGGCCTGGTTGAGCCCGACCAGGATCACCCCGGTGACCAGCATCGTCAGGGCGCCGTGCAGCATCGCGGGGGTGTAGCGGGCGGTGCCCCGGCCCATCGCCTTCAGCTGGGTGAGGAAGCCGCCCAGGAGCGCGGCGATGCCGATGATGTGCAGACCGACGAAGAGGTGGATGAGTACGTCCATGGGGCCGGAGCCTAATCAGGGGCCCCGGCGCCGCCGGACACCGGCCCACCGGTGCATATATGCGCCATAGCACCCGATCACCGTCACTCGCCCGGGAAATCCACGCATCGGTCATCACGCTGAGTCGAGTGGACGGCGCCCCGGAGGCTTCACGGTCACATACGGTCACCGCCGGTCCTCTCGAAACACTTCCGCGCACCCGCCCCCGGCCCCGCACGCCCAGGTTTAGCGTCCTCCACCAGGTGCCCGGCTCCCCACCGCCGCCCGGGCCAGGGGCGGCAGTCGGACACCACCGCCGAGAAGGTCCGGCGGCGGCCCGCTTCCCCTGTGCGGGCCGTCGCCGGACGCGCGCAGGCCGCTGTCCGCTCCCCCGACGGCCGTACGCACCCACCGGCGGTCGAGGAAAGGACGTGGCCGGAAGAGTGGCAGCGCACCGCAAGCCCCGACAGCGCTCGACAGGTGGCGGCACGGCCCGCACGGCCGCCACGATCGCCCTCGCGGGCGCGGCGACGGCGACGGGCTTCGACGGGACCGGACACGCCGAACCGCAGCTCACCCCCGGCCAGGTCAAGGCCGAGGTGGACCGGCTGTACCGGGAGGCGGAGGTCGCCACCGAGAAGTACAACGGCGCGAAGGAGAAGGCCGAGGCGGCCGGGCAGCGCCTGAAGGGACTCCAGGACCAGGCGGCCCGCAAGGAGGAACGGCTCAACACGGCCCGCGACGCCCTGGGCGCGGTCGCGTCGGCCCAGTACCGCGGCGGCGGCCTGGATCCCGCGCTGCAACTCGCCCTGTCCGACGACCCCGACCGCTACCTGGACAACGCCGAGTTCGTCGAACGCGCCGGCAACCGGCAGCGGTCCGCCGTCGCGGGCGTGCGCAAACGGCTCCGGGAGATCGAGCAGCTGCGCGGCGCCGCCCACATCGAGCTGACCTCCCTGAAGTCACGGCAGTCGGAGCTGCGGCGGCACAAGAAGACGGTCACCGGCAAACTCGGCACGGCACGGCGGCTGCTGTCCCGGCTCACCGCCGAGGAACGCGCCCGGCTCGACGGGTCCCCCCGCGCCTCCCGGACCCCGGGGGCGCGGGACACCCTGGCGGCACCCGGTCCGGCCGCCTCCCGGGCACCCCACTCCCGCGCGGCCGCGGCCGTCTCCTACGCCTACCAGAAGCTCGGCAGCCCCTACGTCTGGGGCGCGACCGGCCCGAACGCCTTCGACTGCTCGGGCCTCGTCCAGGCCGCGTACCGCTCCGCCGGCGTCGCCCTGCCCCGCACGACCTACTCCCAGATCGACGCGGGCCGGCGCGTCTCCCGCTCCGAACTCCTCCCCGGCGACCTGGTGTTCTTCTACGCCGGCATCAGCCACGTCGGCATCTACGTGGGCAACGGGCAGATGATCCACGCCCCCAACCCGTCCGCCCCGGTCCGCCTCGCCCCGCTCGACGAGATGCCGTACGCGGGCGCCACCCGGGTGGTCTGAGCCGGCCGGACCCCGCCGCCCGGGCGGCCCCCGGGTGGCGCGGCCGCGTCGGCGTCACACCAGCCGGCGGGCCGTCGCCCAGCGCGTCAGCTCGTGACGGTTGGAGAGCTGGAGCTTGCGCAGGACCGCCGAGACGTGCGACTCGACCGTCTTCACGGAGATGAACAGCTGCTTGGCGATCTCCTTGTACGCGTAGCCCCGGGCGATCAGCCGCAGCACCTCGCGCTCGCGCTGGGTCAGGCGGTCCAGGTCCTCGTCGATCGGCGGCGCGTCCGTGGAGGCGAAGGCGTCCAGGACGAACCCGGCCAGCCGCGGGGAGAACACCGCGTCGCCCTCCTGGACGCGGAAGATGGAGTCCACGAGGTCCGTGCCGGTGATCGTCTTGGTGACGTAGCCGCGGGCCCCGCCGCGGATCACGCCGATCACGTCCTCCGCCGCGTCCGACACGGACAGCGCCAGGAAGCGCACCGGCTGCTCGGCGTCGCCCATCAACGGGGCGCAGCGCCGCAGCACTTCCACCCCGCCACCGCCCGGCAGGTGCACGTCGAGGAGGACCACCTCGGGCCGGGTCGCGGTGATGACCGTGACCGCCTGGTCGACGTCCGCCGCCTCACCGACGACCTCGACGCCGGTCTGCTCGGTCTGCCCGATCTCGGCCTGGACGCCCGTGCGGAACATGCGGTGGTCGTCGACGAGGACCACGCGCACGTGCCGCCCGCCCGACTCCGCGGGCCCGGCCGCCTGTGCCGCTCCCGCCGTACCGTTCGCCTCGGTCGGGTCGCTCATGACGTCTTCTCCGCCCTCTCCATCTCCAGCTCGACCTCCGTGCCGCCGTCCGGCACCGCGCGCAGCCGCGCCGTACCGCCGTTGCGCTCCATGCGGCCGATGATCGATTCTCTGACACCCATCCGGTCGGCGGGTATCGAGTCGAGGTCGAAGCCGGGTCCGCGGTCCCGGACGGACACGAAGACCGTCTTCCCCTCGACCTCGGCGTAGACCTGTACGGCTCCTCCCTCGCCACCGTACTTGGCGGCGTTCACCATCGCTTCGCGCGCGGCCTGCATCTGTGCGGCGACTCTCTCGTCGAGCGGGCAGTCCCCCACCACCACGACCTCGATGGGCACGCCGTGCTTGTCCTCCACCTCGGCCGCGTTGCGCCGGACCGCGTCGGCGAGGGTCGTGGGCTCGTCGGCCTCGTCCTTGCCCGTGCCCTCGGGCTTGTACAGCCAGGTGCGCAGGTCGCGCTCCTGGGCGCGGGCGAGGCGGCGCACCTCGCCGGCGTTCTCCGCGTTGCGCTGGATCAGGGTGAGCGTGTGCAGCACCGAGTCGTGCACATGGGCGGCGACCTCCGCGCGCTCCTGGGCCCGGATGCGCATCAGCCGCTCCTCGGACAGGTCCTGCGTCATGCGGACCAGATACGGGCCCGCCAGCAGCGTAATCCCCACGAGGACCGCGAGGGCCGCCTGCAGGACGGAACCGAGGTGGGCGGCGGAGCCCTGCAGGACGAAGATGCCGGAGACGCCGGCCGTCACCAGCAGCACACCGGCCACCGAGCGCAGCAGCGTGACCGTACGGCGGCGGCGGCCGACCTCGGCCCAGCGGGCCCGGCGGGCGTTGTCCGCCTGCCGCCACACCAGGGCGACACCCGCGCCCACGAGGACCATGGGCCACAGGTAGGCGCGGGCCCCGCCGCCGAGGTTCACATTGCCCACGAAGACCATGGCCACCACGACCATGAGGAGCAGGGCCACGATCTGGCCCTTGTCGGGCCGGCGCGTGACCAGCTTGCGCCGCCCGTCGGGCGAGGTCTCCGTGGTGACCAGCGAGGACGGCCGCTGCGCGTCGACCCCGCCGACGCCCAGCGGGACGAAGAACCAGAACGCGGCGTACAGCAGCGCACCGAGACCGTCGGCCATGAACAGGCCGACGAAGACCAGCCGGACCCAGATCACGGGCAGCCCGAGATGCCCGGCGAGCCCCCGCGCCACGCCTCCCAGCCAGCGTCCGTCGCTGCTGCGGTAGAGCTTGCGCGGCGGCCGCGGCTCGGCGAGTGGCGCTGCTGCGGCTTCCGACATGCCACTGATGGTCACATGGGCGCGGGGCCGGAGCATCAGGGTCTGCCCCGGAGACTCCCCTGATCTCGGCGACCGGCCCGTCGAACGCTTCCCGGGCCCGTCTCTCAGGGCCGATATCAGGGTCCGGCCAGGGTCGTTCCGACTGCCGCCGCGGCGCCGCGCCCGTCACCATGGACCCATGACCGATCACGAGCACGCCGCGACGGGCCCGCGGCAGGCGGGCGCGGGCGACCGGGGAGGAGCGCCCGACCCGGCCGGCCCGGCCGCGGAAGCCGTCCCGCCCGGGCCGCCCCACGGTTTCCGCCGCGACCGCCGCCACAAGATGCTGGCGGGTGTGTGCGCCGGGCTCGGGCGGCAGTGCGACATGGACCCGGTCATCTTCCGCATCACCCTCGCCGTCCTCTCCGCCACCGGCGGCATCGGCCTGATCTTCTACGGCTTCGCCTGGCTCTTCGTCCCCTACGACGACGAGGACGAGAACGAGGTGCGCAAGCTGCTCACCGGCCGCGTCGACGGCCAGGCCCTGACGGCCGTGCTGTTCGCGCTGGTCGGCTGCGGCGTGTTCCTGACGATGCTGAGGAACGGCGGCGTGCTCACCTTCGCCGTCGTCCTCTCCCTGCTCCTCGCGGGCGCCGGGTACTGGTCCCGGCAGCGCGGCGCCCCCAGCCCCGATCCGCTGGCCGCCCAGGCGGCCGCCGACGCCCCGCCGGAGCCACAGGCCCCGCCGGTCCTGGCCACCTACCCCTCCTGGTGGCGCGACCCCATCGTCAAGGACGGCACGCACATCGGGGGCACGGGCTACCTCTGGGGTCCCCGCGACACCCGCGACCTCGACATGGCGGCGGCCGTCAACATCGGCCTGGGCACCCGCCCACGCGCCCGTGCGGACAGACCCGCCCCGCACGCCCGGCCTCCCGGGCCGCGCGGCCCCCGCTCGATCGGCGGCTGGGTCTTCCTGCTGGCCGTCCTCGCGGGCGCCCTCGGCACGAGCCGGACCTGGGGCACGCACCCGCTCGGCCCCAGCCTGCAGACCGGCCTGGCGTGCGCCCTCGCCGTCTTCGGGCTGGGCATCGCGGTCAGCGCCTTCCTGGGCCGGACCGGGGCGGGCTCCGTCCTCCTGGCGATCATCACGGCCGGCCTGCTCACCGCCTCGGCGGCCGTACCCGAGGACATCGGCACCCGGTGGAACCGCACCACCTGGCAGCCCACGACGGCGGCGGACGTACGGCAGCGGTACGACCTGGGCACCGGCGTGGGCACGCTGGACCTGACCCGGCTGGACCTGGCCGCGGACCAGACCGTGACCACCCGCGCGGATGTCGGCGTGGGCCGGGTGAGGGTGCTGGTGCCGCAGGACGTGACCGTGCGGCTGAGGGTCGACGTGGGGGTGGGCGACCTGCAGCTGCCGGGCGACGACCCGAAGGACGTGGACGTGAAACCGGGCCGGCACGAGGAGATGACCCTCTCCCCCGCCCGGGGCGCCAAGAAGGCGGGCACCGTCGACCTGGACCTCCAGGTCGGCGTGGGACAGGCGGAGGTGACCCGTGACGCGTCATGAAGTCCAGCCGGGAAAGCTGATCGCCGGCGCGGTCCTCACGCTGGTCGGCATCCTCTACGCCGGTGACGCCGACGGGGCCTGGGAGACCCCGTGGTTCGTGGCGATCCCCCTGGTCACGGGCGGGCTGTGCCTGGCGGGCGCGGTGGCGTTCGTGACGGGCCGCGCGCGCCGCCGCCGGTCGGCCCGCACGGCCTCCGACGGCACCGGCCCGGACCTGGCGACATGACGGCGTTACCGGTACTCGCCCCGCCGCTGCCGTCGCCGCGCCCGCAACGCGGCGTCCACGGACAGCAGGGGGGCGCCCGCCAGGACGAGCGGGATCCAGGCCATGAGGTAGGCGAGGTCGTTGCCGTAGTAGTACGGGTCGGAGGCCCAGCTCACGGTGAGCCACAGGCTGAGGGAGATGAGCGCGCCGCCGAGTGCGGCCAGCCGGGCCAGAAGGCCGAGCAGGGTGCCGATGCCGACGGCCAGTTCCCCGAAGGCGATGGCGTAGCCGAAGCCGACGGGGTTCTTCAGGGAGAGGTCGACCAGGGCCGGGATGGCGGAGGAGTCCCGGACGGCGCGCATCATGTCGCCGATCGACCCCGACCCGGCTTCCTTCATGAAGGCGCTGTCGGTGAGTTTGTCCAGGCCGGCGTAGATGAAGGTGACGCCGAGGAAGAGGCGCAGAGGGAGCAGGGCATAGCGGACGGCGGTGTCCCGCCAGTCCCCCCTGCCGTCGGGGTAGGGGGTGTGCGTGTCCGTTCTCATGCTGTGCGTCATCGCTGCGTAGCCGCCTCTCGCCCGCCGGTGCCGAGACCCCCTCAACAGACCATACGTACGACGAACGGACCGGGCTCAATCCTGCGCACCGGGCTTTTCCGCGGCGCGGTGCCTTTTCGCCCGGGCATGGGCGGATGCCGGGGCGCTGCACGGCCCCGAGGAGCGGGGTGGCGCCCTACTCCGTCACCTCCACCGCATACCGGTTCGTCTCCACCCCGGCGGCGGTGACGACCTGCACCTCCACCCGCCCCGGCTCCACCTCCACCGGCACCGGCACGGTCAGCAGCGTGTCCGTCGGGTTCCGGAACCCTCCGGGCACCGGCACCAGCGGCACGTGGACGTGCACCGCACCCACCCGCACGACCATCCGCGCCAGCCGGTCCGCCCCCTGCGCCCCCGGCGGCACGAACCCCGCGCCCCGGATCTCGATGTCGTCCCCCGTGCGGATCGGCGCGTCCAGGTCCCCCGCCTCCCGGGCCCGGACCACGGACAGGATGACCGGCCGGCCGCCCTCCGCGTACTTCCCGGCCAGGTACGTCGCCGCGGACACCAGCACCACCACCGCCAGCCCCCACGGCAGATCCGGCAGCTGGTCCGGCCGCCTCGCGAGCCGTACCGCCGCGAAGAGCAGGGCGACGCCGCTGATCACGACGTACTGGATGTCGGCGAAGGTGCCCCGTCCGGCGTCGTCGGTCAGCAGGTCGGCCGCGCGGGGCCGGTCGGCGCGCACCTTCTGCAGCCGCTGCCCCAGCACCCGCAGCCCGACCACCCGCCGCACCAGCACGGCGATCCCGCACACCACGGCGAGCACGGTCACCACACCGGCGCCCCGGGCGAGTTCCAGCCCGGAGATCAGCGCGTCCCGCTCCCGGTGCCGGGAGGCTGCCGCGAGCCGTCCGGCCAGCACGAGCACGGAGTAGGCGACGAAGAGCACCCACCCGGCGGCGACGGTGCGGGAGGTGGACAGCCGGTTGTCCTCACCGATCAGGGGTGCCAGCGCACCGCCCTTCGCCCGGTGGAACCACGACGCCGCGGTCAGCGCGCCGGCGACCACCAGTGCCGCGGCCAGGCCGGCCGTACGCGCGGACGTCCAGCCCGCGCCGACCGCGGTGAGGGCCTGCCCGAGCAGCAGCAGTACGACGCACGCCCAGACCGCTCCCGCGGTGCGGCGCCACAGTCCGGCCAGCCAGGCCTGGCCCTCGGCGCGGCCCCGCTCGGCGACGAGTGCGGCCGACTGTGCCAGTTCCTCCGAGACCCATTGGCGGGAGGCCGAGACGGAGTGGGCGACGGCGGCCGGCAACCCGTGCCCGGCCGCGAACTCGTCCCGCCGGCGCAGGAACGCCGCGACGGCCCGTCGGTGCCCCTCCCGGGCCCCGTGCGGACAGTCCCCGCAGGCGCACCCGCCCCCGTGCGCACCCCCGCCCCCGCCTTCGAGCCCACCCGGACCACCGGCGTGACCTGTCGGGTATCCCGGGTATCCCGGGTATCCCGCCGGGTACCCGACCGGATCCCCACCCCGGTACCCACCTGCGGACGCCCCGCCCCGCGTCCCGGAAGCCCTCGCGGACGCCCCGTCCCGCACACCCGGGTAGGCCGCTGCGGACGCCCCGCTCCGCACACCCGAGGAAGCGCCCCCGGACGCCCCGTCCCGAACCCCGGGTTGCGCCCCGGGTTGCGCCCCCGCGGAAGCACCCGCATGCCCACCGGCGGCCCGACCCGCGGATCCACCGGCGGACCCACCCGCGGCCCCACCGCCGTACCCGCCCGTGTCCCCGCCGCCCTGCCCCGTCTCGCGCACCGCCACGCCCGACGCCCGCCTTCCCGCGACCCAACCACCGCCGGTCTTCCGGACCCCGGAAACACCGCTGTGCAACTCCCGTGCGACGACGACGAATTGTGCCCTATACCACCCCGCCCGCGTCCCTCCCCTCTGGTCAACACGGGTGAAGTTCGGCGTGCCGTGTTGACCCGGCTGCGAGAATTCCCCCATGGCCGAGATCAGCCAGCGCGACGGGACATGGGCCTTCGACGGCGGCACGGTCCGGATCACACCCGGTCTGCACCGCTCCGTGCCACTGTTCCGGCAGACGTACGGCGAGATCGCCGTGCCGCTTGAGGCCGTCGCGGGTGTGGTCCTGGAGCCCGAACGCAAGCGCGGGCGGCTCCGGTTGCGGCTGCGCGAGGGCGTCGACCCCCTGCTCCAGGCGACCGGCGGGCGGCTGCCGGACGCGGCCGACCCGTACCGGCTGGTCGTGGACGCCGACCGAACGGGGGTCGCCGAGTACCTCGCCGAGGAGATCCGCCGCGCGCTGCTGCTGGAGGGGGTGCCGAAGGACCCGGTGAAGGCCTATCTGCTGCCGGGCCCGCCCGTTCCGGTCTCGGTGCGTTCCTCGGACGGCACGGTCTCCTTCGACGGCACGCAGGTGCGGATCGACTGGTCCGACACCTCCGAGCGGGTCAAACGCGCCACCGGCCCGCGGATCGTCGGCCTGGGCGAGCTGGTGCGCGTCGAGTGGCTGCCGAACACCGCCCACGAGGACGGTTTCCTGCGCTTCGTGACCCGCGAGACGGTCTTCTCGAAGCTGCCGCCGGAGAAGGACCCGTACGCCCTGGACCTGTGGGGCAGCACCCGCCGCGACCTGCTGACCGCGCTGGTCGCGACGGCGGTGACCGCCCGCCTGCCGCACCCCTCCACCCGCCCCGCCACCGGTGACGAACCGGCCGACGCGATGGACGCGCTCGCCGGGACAGACGGGACCGGCGCGCCCTCCGCGCGCAGCCGTGCGCTCCCGCCGGCCGGCTCCGACCATCACGACGTCCTGCTGCGCCGCCTGCGCGAGCTGGGGCGGCTGCACCGCGACGGCGTCCTCACGGACGAGGAGTTCGCGATGACCAAGGCGGCGGTACTGCGCGGCTTCTGAGAACGCCCGGGAGCCTAGGTCGTGTCCGTAAAGTCCCGCCTGCCCCGCCCTCCGGGCGGACGACGGGACTTTACGGACACGACCTAGTCGAGCAGGTCCGGCTCGCTCCGGCTGATGTCCCGCCACATCGGCTGGTAGTTGATCCACGCCACCAGGTCGCCGCCGAGCTGTTCCCGCGTGGCCACGGCCATCCGGTGGTCGATCCGGACCGGCCGCCCGGCCGCCCGCGCGCTCAGCTGCACCTGGCAGGACCGCTCCATCGACACGAACCACCAGGCGGCCGCGTCGACCGAGTCGCCCACGGTCAGCAGCCCGTGGTTGCGCAGCACGAGCGCCTTGCGGGAGCCGAGCACGCCCGCGATGCGCCGGCCCTCCTCGGCGTCGACGGCGACCCCGGTGTAGGTGTCGTACAGGGCGTGGTCCTCGTAGAAGGCGCAGCTCTCCTGGGTGATCGGCTCCAGCAGTTCGCCGAGGGCCGCGAGCGCCCGGCCGTGCACCGAGTGGCAGTGGGCGACGGCGACCACGTCGGGGCGGGCGGCGTGGACCTGGGCGTGCACGGTGAAGGCCGCCTGGTTGACGTGGTACTGGCCCTCGACGACCTGGCCGTCCTGGTTGGCGAGTACGAGGTCGCTCACGGTGACGTGCCGGAAGGGCAGCCCGAAGGGGTTGACCCAGAAGCAGTCGCTGAACTCCGGGTCGCGGGCGGTGATGTGCCCGGACACTCCGTCCTCGTAGCCGAGCCGGCCGAAGATCCTCAGGGCGCCCGCGAGGCGTTCCTTGCGGTGCCGGCGCTCGTCCTCGACCGACTCGTGCATCGGCGGCATCGCGAACCGCAGCCGGTCGGTGGGCAGCGGCAGGGGCGGTGTGGGCCCGTGCATAGGTCCTCCAGCGTCACTCTCGTACGGGGCGGAAGGTACCGCCGGTGCTGCCGGGAAAACAGCGCCGTTTCGTAAAGATGGATCGAGCGCCCCTGTGAGCACCCTGCACCCACCCGTATGCCCCCGGGCTCCCCCACCCCACGAATAGCCGACAGAAGATGTCGGGATTCGGCGCCACACTCTCGGTATGACAGCGAACTGGGCGGCATTCACCACCGCCGAACCGGATCTGGCCGACACGGTCGAGAAGCGCTTCGGCGCCTACACCCACCACGTCCTCGCCACCCTCCGCAAGGACGGCTCGCCCCGCACGAGCGGCCTGGAGGTGCGGTTCCTTAACGGGGAGCTGTGGCTCGGCATGATGCCGGGCTCGCTCAAGGCACGGGACCTGCTCCGCGACCCCCGCTTCGCGCTCCAGGCGAACCCCGGGGAGGGCACGGGCATGGGCGGCGGCGACGTCCGCGTCAGCGGGCGGGCGTTCGAGGTCGAGGACGCCGCCACGAAGGCCGGATACGTCGAAGAGGTGGAACCGCCGGAGCCGTTCCACCTCTTCCGCACCGAGCTGACGGAGGTCGTGCGGACCTACGTCGAGGACGACACCTACCTCGTCGTCCAGGTCTGGACGCCCGGCGCACCCCTGCGCACGGTCAAGCGCACCTAGCGGCGACCCGGGGGGGGTCACTCCCACTCGATGGTGCCCGGCGGCTTCGAGGTGACGTCGAGGACGACCCGGTTGACGTCACGCACCTCGTTGGTGATGCGGGTGGAGATGCGCGCGAGGACGTCGTACGGCAGGCGCGACCAGTCGGCCGTCATGGCGTCCTCGGACGAGACGGGGCGCAGGACGATGGGGTGGCCGTAGGTGCGGCCGTCGCCCTGGACGCCGACGCTGCGGACGTCCGCGAGCAGCACCACCGGGCACTGCCAGATGTCCCGGTCGAGGCCGGCCGCCGTGAGCTCCTCGCGGGCGATGGCGTCGGCCTCGCGGAGGAGGTCGAGACGCTCCTTCGTCACCTCGCCGACGATCCGGATGCCGAGGCCCGGGCCCGGGAAGGGCTGGCGCTGGACGATCTCCTCCGGCAGGCCCAGCTCCTGGCCGACCATGCGGACCTCGTCCTTGAACAGCTTGCGCAGCGGCTCGATCAGCTTGAACTCGAGGTCCTCGGGCAGGCCGCCCACGTTGTGGTGGGACTTGATGTTGGCGGTGCCGGTGCCGCCGCCGGACTCGACGACGTCCGGGTAGAGCGTGCCCTGGACGAGGAACTCCACGGCCGGGCCCTCGTCGGCGATGATCTCGGCCTGGGCCTGCTCGAAGACGCGGATGAACTCGCGGCCGATGATCTTCCGCTTCTGCTCGGGGTCGGACACCCCGGCGAGCGCCTTGAGGAACCGCTCCTCGGCGTCGACGACCTTCAGCTGCACGCCGGTCGCGGCGACGAAGTCCTTCTCGACCTGCTCGGTCTCGCCCTTGCGCATCAGGCCGTGGTCGACGTAGACGCAGGTCAGCTGGGAGCCGATGGCCTTCTGCACCAGGGCGGCGGCGACGGCGGAGTCCACGCCGCCGGACAGGCCGCAGATGGCGCGCTTGTCGCCGACCCGCTCGCGGATCGCGGCGACCTGCTCCTCGATCACGTTGCCCGTGGTCCACGACGGGGTCAGGCCCGCGCCGCGGTAGAGGAAGTGCTCCAGCACCTGCTGCCCGTGCGTGGAGTGCATCACCTCGGGGTGGTACTGGACGCCGTAGAGCTTCTTCTCGTCGTTCTCGAAGGCGGCGACCGGGACGACGTCCGTGGAGGCCGTGACGGAGAAGCCCTCGGGGGCGGCGGAGCAGGCGTCGCCGTGGGACATCCAGACGGCCTGCTCGGCCGGGGTGCCCTCGAAGAGGGTGGAGGACGCCTTGGAGACGTGCAGCTCGGTGCGGCCGTACTCGCGGGCGCCGGTGTTGTCGACGGTGCCGCCGAGGGTCTGCGCCATGAGCTGGAAGCCGTAGCACATGCCGAAGACGGGGACGCCGGCCTCGAAGAGGGCGCGGTCGAGGCGCGGGGCGCCCTCCTCGTAGACCGACGAGGGGCCGCCGGACAGGATGATCGCCGCGGGGTTCTTGGCGAGGATCTCCTGGACCGGCATCGTGCTCGGCACGATCTCGCTATAGACCCGCGCCTCGCGGACGCGACGGGCGATGAGCTGGGCGTACTGCGCGCCGAAGTCGACGACCAGGACGGTGTCGGTGGCGCTGGCAGCGGGAGACGCTGATGACACGGGGTGCCTTCCGGCGGTGGGGCGGGGGTCTTGTGCCACCCGATTCTACCGAGGTGCCCGCCGGGAGCGTCGCGCCCGCCGTACGCCCCCGGCTCCGGGCCCGGTGTCTCACCATGCGAACCCGTTTGGACGCCCCTGCGCCCCGGGGCATACTGGGCCCCATGCACGCGCACACGACCTTCGTCTTTACCTATGGCACCCGGCCCGCCGGCTGCCATGGTCGTGCTGCTTGAGCAACTGACAAGCGACTTCCCAGGCGCCCCGGGCCGACAAGGCCCGGGGCGCCTGTCGTCGTCGGGGCCTTGCCGGACCGGGGCACCCCTTGACGACGAGGAGCCCCTCATGACCGCCACCGACGTGACCGGTGCCCGCACCGCCGAGGCCGCCGACGTGATCACCGGCGCCCGCGAGCGGATCGACGCGCTCGACGACCGGATCATCGGGCTGATCCAGGAACGGGCGGCCGTCTCCGCCGTCATCCAGGAGGCACGGATCGCCTCCGGCGGCCGGCGGGTGAACCTCTCGCGCGAGATGGAGGTCCTCGGCCACTACAGGAAGGCCCTGGGCAAGCCGGGCACGACGCTCGCGATGACCCTGCTGGAGCTGTGCCGCGGCAGGATCTGACCCGCCCGAGGAATCCGCGTTCGCGGGACAGACGTACGCATCCTCCTCACCCGTACGGCGCGTGACCGCCCGGGGGCCGCCTCGTTGGTCCCGGTGTCCGTGCCAGCCAGGCGCGGGCCCGAGAGAACCACGCGTGGCTCGCTGGGGCGATGAGACGTACGGATCGTGCCGTGCGTCGTGGGACCTCGCCCCAGGGAAGTGACCGGACGGCAGGGGACAGCAGCCCGGTCACCCAAGAGAACGGCCGGCTCCGGGGACGCCCGGGGCCGGCCGCCGGACAGTGCAAGAACGCACAAGGCTGGGCCGAACGGTTGCGGGCGCCGCGTTCATCCAGCACGATGCGTACACAGCCCCAAGTCCCCTCGCGGGCATCCGCATTGCCCCATTGCCAGAGGTACAGACCAGCGGCGCAACCCCCCGGCGCCGCTTCCAGGCACCGGCGCTGCCCTGACGTCGGTGCTGACGAGAAGAAGGGCCCCGCGGCTCCACCCCGCGGGGCCCTTCGCTCTGTACCGGCGTCCCCTCCGGCGCCTTCTCGGGCGCCCCCTCCGGCGTCCGGTCAGGTGCGGGTCACCGTCCCGCAGGGGCCGCCGTCGTCGATCCCGCGGCTGCGGTCGTAGGGGTCGATCGCCGGTCCGGTGGGCTCGCGGTCCCGGTCGTCGCTCGACGGGAACCGCGGGTGCAGATAGCCGTCGTGGACGTCGCAGGCCGAGTTGCCGATCTCCTCGTCGTACTTCTTGACGCTGAGCCGGCCCGGGGTGACCCGGTAGCGGGTGGGGTCGGGGAGTTCGACGTCGATGACCCGCCGCACGATGGTGCGGGCGACCTCGGGGCGTCCGTCGGCGCGGGTGACCGGGTAGACGAAGGTGTAGTCGGCGTGCACCACGACTCCCGCGTGCGCGCCCTGCTCGAAGGTCATGCGGCCGCGCGTCTTGACCACGTCGCCGACCGGCCGGGTCTCGTCGGGGTCGAACCGGCTGAACATCGTCAGGGGGTCGTTGCGCTCGCTCGGGGAGCGCAGGGCCGTGTTCAGGTCGTCGAGCAGCTTCGGCTGCCGCGGGTCCAGCACCGCGAGGGCGGTCTCGGGGCGGGCGCCGCGCAGCGTGCGCGGGTCGAGGTTGGCGCCCACCAGCAGCCGCTTGGTCAGCTCCAGCGCCTGGGCGACGCGGTCCTTGGGGACCGGGCCCACGGCCTTCGCCTCGGGCGGGACGATGCCGGCCGCGCCGTCGGCCCAGCGCAGGGCCGGGGAGCCGGCGAACGGCTCGTCCAGGGTGGGGGTCCGCGGGGTCGACCCGCCGGGCGGTGCGGTCGGCGCGGCCGTCTCGGCGGGCAGCGGGGAGGCCGCGGCGGCCTCCGGTCCGTCCGGGCCGAAGGGGTCGCCGGGCAGCAGCGACGGCTTCAGGGCCACCAGCGCCACGGCGGCGGCGACCGGCACCCCGAGCACGGCCCACAGCTTCCGGCGCCGCCCCGCGCGCCGGCTCGCGCCCAGGGGGTCGGGGCCGGTGCGCCAGCCGGGAGGCAGCTCTCCCCGCTCCTCCTGCCGGCGCAGCCGCTCGGTCACCATGCGCGCCCGCGCGGACGGCTCCTTCGGGGCCGAGGCACGGATGTCCCGCTCGGTGTCGCGGGTGAACTGTTCCCAGACGTCGTCCGGGATCTCCGAGGCCGACGGCTGGTCGTCGGACGGCTTTTCAGACACGAGGCATAGATCTAAGCGGGTGGACAGCGCCTCCACAAGAAGATCGTCGGTGTGACGCAGTCCACATAAGGATTCTGTGAGGGTCGGCACAACCATTCACAGGTTTCACGGATCAAACCTGCCGAACCAAGGGCCACTCCCGCGCCCCACACGCGGAGGCCTCCCCCAACGTTCGTACCGCAGCCCGCGGTACGCCGGACTTTCCGAGGTCTTCATGAAGCTTCGCCGCGCCATGGCAGCAGCGGCCGCCACGGCGGTCATAGCCCCGGTGGCACTGCTCGCGGCACCGGTCGCGTACGCGACCGACGAAACCACGCCCACGCCGAGCGCGTCGGTGAGCGAGTCCGCTCCCGAGACGTCCGCCTCGCCGTCGGCGAGCGAGACCACGCCCGAGACGTCGCCGTCCCCGAGCACCTCGGTGAGCGAGTCGGCTCCCGAGGCCACCGCGTCCGCCTCTGCCAGCGCGTCGGCGTCGGCCAGTCCTTCCACGTCCGTCTCCGCCACGCCGAGCGAGCCGGCCGATGGGGACGACGAGGAGTACCCGGAGTGCGAGGAGGCGAACATCTCCGTGGGCCTCACCGGCTTCCCGGAGAAGATCGTCGCCGGCAGCGGCTGGAAGACGTTCGAGTTCAACGTCAAGAACACCAGCGAGACGGACATCGAGTCCCTGCAGGTCACGGCCACAGCGTTCTCCGCTGCGGACCTGGACTCCGACGAAGACCAGCTCTTCGACAAGTACGCCCACTTCGAGTACCGCAACCCCAGCACCGGCAAGTGGACCAACGACTTCGCCGACACGGGCATCAACAACGGCTTCTTCTTCGGTGAGTTCCCGCTCGACGCCGGTCAGAAG
Organism: Streptomyces sp. NPDC085931; assembly: GCF_044540565.1. NCBI lineage: Bacteria > Bacillati > Actinomycetota > Actinomycetes > Kitasatosporales > Streptomycetaceae > Streptomyces > Streptomyces sp. NPDC085931. The sequence continues at coordinate 29,787 of NZ_JBITSK010000023.1, read as the reverse complement.
GTGACCATCGACCTGCGAGTGAAGATCGACGCCGGCGCGCCTGTGGGCGACAGCCTGGCGATCGCCGCCGGTGGCTATGACACCAGCGAGGGCGACTGCTTCCAGAACGGCGCCGTCTACCCGTTCCAGATCCTGAAGGCGGGTTCGAAGCCGGGCGACGTGGACGACGCGAAGCCGTCGGGCCAGAAGCCGCCGAAGGACATCAAGCCGCAGGGTGAGGCCAAGCCGATCGAGGTCGAGGGCAACCTCGCCGAGACCGGCTCCAGCTCGGCTCTGCCGATGATCAGCCTCGTCGGTGGTGCCGCGGTCGTCGCCGGTGCCGGCGCGATCTTCGTGGTCCGTCGCCGCAAGGCCGGCGCGGAGGCGTAAGCCACGGCGGCCGTGAGGCCGCGGCGAACGGAAGAGGGACCTGCGCTCGGAGGGGGGCGCAGGTCCCTCTTCCGTGTGCCGAGGGGGCGGAGGCCGGACGCGTTACTTCTTGGGCGGGACGGCCGGCAACCCCAGGAACGGCAGGCGCAGCGCCCCGAAGGCCTCCGCCGGGACCGCCGGGGACTTCGGCTCGACCGGCTGCAGCCGCACGTAGGCCGTGCCCTGCCGGGGGCGCGGGTCGGGCTCGCCCTTGTTGGGCCAGAACGACATGGCCCGTTCGGCCTGGGCGGTGATCGTCAGGGACGGGTTCACGCCCAGGTTGGCGGAGACCGCGGCCCCGTCGACGACGGAGATGCCGGGGTGGCCGTAGAGGCGGTGGTACGGGTCGATCACGCCGGTCTCCCGGGAGTCGCCGATGGGGCAGCCGCCCAGGAAGTGCGCGGTGAGCGGGGTGCCCATCAGCTCGCCCACGTTGGAGCCGGCGAAGCCGTTGATCTCGGCGGCGAGGGCCGAGGCGCCCTCCGTGGCGGCCTTGATCTGCTTGGGGTTGGGGGCGCCGTGGCCCTGGCGGGCGGTGAGCAGGCCGCGGCCGACGCCGGACGGTTTCAGGTAGGTCGTCAGGGAGTTGTCCAGCGACTGCATCACCAGGCCGATGATGGTCCGCTCCGACCAGCGGCGGTTGGACAGGGAGCGCAGCACGAGCACGGGGTGGCGGGCCGCGTTCGCGAGGAAGCCCAGCACCCGCGAGGTGCCCGAGTTCCGCCCCGCGTACGGCACTTGGAGGATGGACAGGCTGCCCATCGAGTTGGAGCCCTTGCCGTAGCGGACGGGCTCGATGTGGGTGTTCGGGTCGGGGTGGATCGAGGACGTGATGGCCACGCCGCGGGTGAAGTCCGCCTTGGGCGCGCCGTGGGCCTTGCGGTAGCGCCGGTCGTCGGTCTGGGCGCCGACCAGGGCCTCGGAGTTGGTGCGGGTCAGCTCGCCCAGCTTGTCGCTGATGTGCGGCAGTTGCCCGCCGGCCTTCATGCGGTGCAGGAGGGTCTGGGTGCCGTAGGTGCCGGCGGCGAGGACGACCTGGCGGGCCCGGTAGGTGCGGCCCTCGGCCTTGCGGCGGTCGGTGGGCAGGGTGGCGACGGCGTAGCCGCCGCGCGAGTCGTCGGTGACCGAGACGACCGTGGTCAGGGGGTGGACGACCGCGCCCGCCTTCTCGGCGAGGTGCAGGTAGTTCTCGTTGAGGGTGTTCTTGGCGCCGTGGCGGCAGCCGGTCATGCACTCGCCGCACTCCGCGCAGGCCTTGCGGGACGGGCCCGCCCCGCCGAAGTACGGGTCCGGCACCTCCTGGCCCGGCTTCGCGGTGACTGTGCCGTCGGCGTCCCGGCCGTCGCCGAAGAAGACGCCGACGGGGGCCAGGTGGAAGGTGTCGCCGCAGCCCATCCGCTCCGCCGCGGCCTTCAGGTGCACGTCGGAGGGGGTCATGGTCGGGTTGGTCCGCACGCCCAGCATGCGGCGGGCCTGGTCGTAGTACGGCGCGAGTTCGTCCTGCCAGTCGGTGATGTCACGCCACTGGGGGTCCTCGAAGAACGGCTTCGGCGGGACGTAGAGGGTGTTGGCGTAGTTGAGGGAGCCGCCGCCGACGCCCGCGCCGGCCAGCACCATGACGTTGCCGAGCAGATGGATGCGCTGGATGCCGTACATGCCGAGCTTGGGGGCCCAGAGGTAGTTCTTCAGGTCCCAGGAGTTCTTCGGGAGGGTCTCGCGGGTGAAGCGGCGGCCGGCCTCCAGGACACCCACGCGGTAGCCCTTCTCGGTGAGGCGCAGGGCGGTCACGGAGCCGCCGAAGCCTGAGCCGACCACGATGACGTCGTAGTCGTATGCGTCCTGAGGCACGTGTTCTCCTCGTCGAGTGTCGCGTGCGGGCCGTCGGTGGTGGTGCGGGGGGGGTCAGCGGAAGCGCAGCGCCTTCATCAGGCGCAGGCTGCGGCTCATGAACCGGGCGTACTGCTCGTCGTCCATGCCCAGGGACGGGGCCATCGGCAGGACCCGCTGGTGGGCGACCGTCTGGGCCTCCGTGTACTTGAGGATGCCCTCGGAGCCGTGGCGGCGGCCGAGGCCGGAGTCCTTCATGCCGCCCATCGGGGACTGGACGCTGCCGTAGGCGGGCGCGTAGCCCTCGTTGATGTTGACCGTGCCGGTGCGCAGCCGGGCGGCGACCTGCCGGCCGCGGCGGGCGTTCCGCGTCCAGACCGATGCGTTGAGGCCGTACGCCGTGCCGTTGGCGCGCTCGATCGCCTCGTCCTCGCTGCCGAAGCGGTAGACCGAGACGACCGGGCCGAAGGTCTCCTCCGCGCAGACGGACATGTCGGTGCCGACCCCGTCGAGGATCGTCGGCTCGAAGAAGTAGGGGCCGATGTCCGGCCGGGCCACCCCGCCGGCGACGACCCTCGCGCCCTTGGCGACGGCCTCCTCCACGTGGCGCGTGACGGTCTCCAGCTGGCGCTCGCCGACCAGGGAGCCCATGTCGGCGCCGTACGCCAGGGACGTGCCCAGGCGCATCGCCCTGGTCCGGGCGGCGAAGCGCTCCAGGAAGGCGTCCGCGATCGACTCGTGGACGAAGAGCCGCTCGATGGAGATGCACAGCTGACCGGCGGAGGAGAAGCAGGCCCGGACGGCACCGGCCGCGGCCTTCTCGACGTCGGCGTCCTCCAGCACCAGCATGGCGTTCTTGCCGCCGAGTTCGAGGGAGACACCGATCAGCCGGGCGGCGGCCCCCTGGGCGACCTCGCGGCCGGTGCGGGTGGAGCCGGTGAACGAGACGTAGTCGGCGTGGCGGACGACCTCGGGGCCGACCACCGGGCCCTCGCCGAGGACGACCTGGAAGGCGTCGGCGGGCAGGCCGGCCTCGATGAGCAGGTCACGGGCCCACAGGGCGGTCAGGCAGGTCTCCGTGTCCGGCTTCATGACGACCGCGTTGCCCGCGGCGAAGGCCGGGAGCGCGTCGCCGACGGAGAGTTCGAGGGGGTAGTTCCAGGGGGCGATCTGGCCCACGACACCGCGCGCGTGACGCAGTTCGACGACCTTCGTCAGGGTCGGCACGGCACCCGCGTGCCGCTTGGGGCGGAGGTAGGCCGGGGCCTTGCGGCCGTAGTGCCGGGCGGCGACCGCGACGGCCTGGACCTCCTCGTGGGCGTGCAGCCGGGCCTTGCCGGTCTCCAGCTGGATCAGGTCGAGCACCTCGGCCTGGCGCTCCAGCAGCAGGTCGTGGAAGCGGAGCAGGACGGCGGCGCGCTGCCGTACGGGCGTCCGCTCCCACACGGTCTGGGCGGCCCGGGCCAGTTCGAAGGCCTCGGCCACGTCCTCGGGCGTCGCCTCTGGGAGGTCGGCCAGCTTCTCACCGGTGAACGGCGTGTGGTTGGCGGTCCGGCCGGAGCCGACCACGCCCTTGGTGAGCTGGGCGACCAGCTCGGGGGTCACCACGTCGGCGGCGGTGCGGGCGCCCTCCGGAGCGGGGGCGAGGGGATTCGTACCGCTTCGTGCCGTGCCGGTCTGTGCCGTGCCGGTCTCTGCCGTCTTCTCGGCGGCCTGCGCGTCCGTCATGAGGCGCAGGGTATGCCTCGGCGGAGCCTTTGGGTACCCGTCGGTAATACGGCTTCACCGACTGCACACACGACGCCAGTGACCACTGGCAACGAACGACCTGATCAGGGCGTTGTGCAGTGGCGCCGACGATCATTCAGCCTTTTGCGATGCCGAGCCGGTCCCGGGCGGTCCGGAACAGCGAGGTGCCCTCGCGCTCCTCCGGCGTGCCCGCCGGCATGTCGACGCGCAGTTCGTACATGCGGTCGTCGTCGGTGCGCAGCAGCACCCGCAGGGCCCGCCTGTGGTGCTCGCCCCGGTCGTACGTGGTGTCGGCGAGGGCGGAGGCGTAGCCCTGGACGGTGGTGCGGGTGTAGCGCGTCTGGCCCCCCGCCTCGGGAGTCCGTCTGGCCTGCTTCATCGGGGAGGCCGGGGCCCGGTCCCAGAACAGCAGGCGGACCTGGATCGAGCCCCGGCCGTCGCCGTAGAGCACGGTACGGGGCAGCCGGTCGGTGCCGTCGCCGGTGCGGTCGAGGGGGTGGAAGCGGGGTGGGAGGTGGAGGACGGCCGCCATGTCGGGCTCGGGGTGCGGGGTCCAGGCGTCCGTGTCGTCGGCGGCGTCAGCGGCGTCCGTGGAGTCCGTGACGTCGGCGGCGCGCTCGGCGGTCTCGGCGGTCCCGGCGGTCTCGGCGCTGCTGGTGTCGGCGAGGTGGGTGGCGGCTCCCACGCCCCCGGCGAGCAGCGCGCCGAGGAGGGCGAGCGGCCCGGGGCGGAGGAGGGTGTGGCGTCTGGGCGGAGCGGGAGCCGGCGCCTCGGGGTGTACCGCTTCGCGGGGGCCGGACGGTATCGCCCCGGCCGCGGCGAGGGGCGGGGGCTGCTGCCGCGCGGGCATGCCGGAGTCCGGCAGGTCGCCCGTGTGTCCGGCCGTCTGCGACGGCGTCGCCCTCACGGCCGGTGCCGCCACCGCCTCCAGTTCCTTCGCCACCTCCTCGGCGTCCGGCCGCTGTTCGGGGTCCGGCGCCAGGAGCCGTCCGATCAGCGGCCCGAGCGGTCCGGCCCGTCGCGGTGCGGGCGGCTCGGCGGCGAGGACCGCGGCGGACGTGTCCTCGGGGGTGGCCCGCCGGAACGGGGACGAGCCCTCCACGGCCGTGTACAGCAGCACGCCCAGGGACCACAGGTCGGACGCGGGCCCGGCGATGCGGCCCGACAGCCGCTCGGGGGCGACGAACGCGGACGCACCGTCCACCTCCCCGCGGCCCGGGGGCGACTCGTCCCCCTGGGCGGGGGTGATGCCGAAGTCGGTGAGGACGACGCGGCCGTCCTCGGCGATCAGCACGTTGGACGGCTTGACGTCCCGGTGCACGATCCCCACGGCGTGCGCGGCGCGCAGGGCGCCGAGGAGGGCGAGGCCGACCCGGGCGGCTTCACGCGGTTCGACCGGGCCGCGCCGCAGCGTCTCGTGCAGGGACTCGCCGGGCAGCAACTCCATGACGATCCACGGGAGTCCGTCCAGCATCTCCGTCGCGTCGAGCTCGTCGGGGCCCTGCGGGCCGGGGCGTTCGTCCGGCTGCTCGGCCTCCACGACGACGTCGAGGATGGTGACGGCGGCGGGATGGACGACCCGGGCAGCGGCGCGGGCCTCACGATGGAGCCGGTGGGCCGCCCGCCGGTGGCCCTCGTCCTGCGGATCGCCGGGCAACCGCGGCTGCCGGACGGCGACTTCGCGCCGCTCGAGCTCGTCGTGGGCCCGCCATACGGTGCCGGAGGCGCCGGCGCCGATGCGCTCCACCAGCCGGTACCGCCCGCCGACCAGCCGGCCCTGGGCGGCGTCCGGCCCGCCCCCGTCGTTGCTCATGCCCCATCAGTACCCTGCGAAGCGGGGCTGTGTCGACGCGGGGCGGGCCGAGGCCGGTTCAGGTCCCCTTGATGTCCAGATTCGCGATCGCCGTGCGCGCCACCTCACGCCCGCGCTCGGTGAAGTCGCCCTTGCCCGGGTAGCCGACGGTGAGTTCGTACATGTCGCCGCCGGGCTTCTGGAAGTAGAAGAGGCGCAGTTCGCGCGGGCGGGGATTCTGGTTGTCGTCGGTGTCGTACGTGACGGTGTTCTCGGCCGCCTTCTCGCCCCGGTACGTGGTCACTCTGGGGTTCGTCCGCGGGTTCTCCGGCATGTCCAGGTCGTAACTGCCGCTCTCCTTGAAGGCGGTGTCGTCGTCGTACATCTCGGCGGCCGCGGAGCCGGCGATGGCCCGGCCGGTGTCCTCGGCCTTCTTGTCGAGGGAGAGGCTGATCCAGATGCTGCCGCTGAGGTCGGTGTAGGTGACCCGGTGCCCCCGGTTCGCCTCCGGGTCCGGCACGGTTCGCTCGTAGCCGGCCGGAACCGCCAGGGCGGCGGCGAGTTCCTTCTCCTGGTGGACCTCCCAGCCGTCGGGCAGCGGCCCGGCGAACGGGTCGGCGAGCAGCAGGTACGCCGTCACCGCCGCCGCCACGACCGCCGCCCCGAGGCCGGTCCACGCCGTGCGGCCGAAGCGCACGCGTCCGCGCCGGCCGCCGCGCTCGTCCGGGGCCCCCACGATCCGCGTGGGGGGTGCGGCGGGCGGGTGTGCGGCCGCCTCCAGCAGCGCCCGTACCCGCGCGGCGTCCGGGCGGCGGGCCGGATCCTTGTGCAGCAGGCCGTTGATGGCCTCGGCGAGCGGGCCCTGCGCGGAGGCGGGCGGCGCGGGCGTGGCGTGGAGGACGGACTGGAGGGTGGCCGGCGTGTTGCTGCGGCGGAACGGCGAGACGCCCTCCGTCGCCGCGTACAGCACGACCCCCAGCGACCACAGGTCGCTGGCCGGGCCCGGCCGCTGGCCCAGCACGCGCTCGGGCGCGATGTACTCGGGCGAGCCGACGAAGCCGCCGGTGTCGGTCAGGCTGGTCTCGCCCTCGATCCGGGCGATGCCGAAGTCCGTGAGGACGACCCGGCCGTAGCGGCCGAGCAGCACGTTGTCCGGTTTCACGTCACGGTGCAGGATGCCCGCCGCGTGCGCGGCCTCCAGCGCGCCGAGCACCTCCAGGCCGACCCGGGCCGCCTCACGCGCGGACAGGGTGCCCTCCTGGAGGGCGTCACCGAGCGAACGGCCCCGGACCAGCTCCATCACGATCCACGGCTGCCCGTCCACGACCGCGACGTCGTGGACGTCGACGACGGCCGGGTGATCGAGCCGGGCCGCGGCACGCGCCTCGCGGCGCATCCGCTCGAAGACGTTGGCACGTTCACGTTCGGGAAGGTGGTCGGGGACGCGTGGCTCCTTGACGGCGACCTCCCGGTCCACCGTCTCGTCCTGCGCCCGCCACACCGTGCCCATGCCGCCGTGCCCGAGCTTGCCGATCAGCCGGTAGCGACCGGCGATGAGCCGCCCGGCGCCGGGATCCTCGGCCGGCGCCGCCGAGACGACGGTGGCGGCCGGGGTGACCGGGGTGGCCGCACCGTCCGGAGCGGCCGGGCCGGCCGGGGTGTCCGGAGCGGCCGGGGCGACCGGGGTGTGCGGGCCGGCCGGGGCGGTGACGGTGTTCGGAGGGGCCGGGGCGGTCGCCGGGGGCGGCACCGTCCGGGTGGGCGCCGCGTACGGGTTCCCCGGCACCGGCGCCTGCGGCTGAGGCGGTTGCAATACGAAACTCGTCGGCTCGTCGGCCCCGGATCGGGCTCCCCCGTCGCTGCTCATGAGTTCATCCCTATCGCGCCAGGCACCCGCGTATCCACCAGGGACGCGAGCCGGTCACCGACCCGTGACTTCCGGCCGGGGGTTATGTCCCCTTCAGGGCGCTTCGGGAGGCACCGGCCGGCTCGCGGTGCCGGTGGGTGCGGTCACGGGGGCGCTCGGCGTGGAGGGCCGGGCCGTGGGCGTCTTGGTCACCGAGGGCGCTGGACGGGTCGGCGGCGTGACGCCGTCGCCGTTGCTCTCGTCCCGGAGCAGGGCCGCCGCGGACACCCCCGCACCCGCCACGGCGGCGACCAGCAGCGCGGCCACGAGCACCCGCCGGGTGGGCTGCCCCGCAAAGGGCTCCTCCCGCCGGCCCGCCATGCCCATCGGCGGCGCGGACGGCCGCGCACCGGCCTCGACGCCCGTGTCCGGGGACGGTCCGCGCGCCGCGTCCCACGCCGCCGGCACGTACCCGGGCGGCGGCGCGAGCGGCGTCCGGCCCGTCTCCCGGAACGCCCGCAGCATCCGCTCCGCCCGGTCCGCGTCCAGACGGCGGTCCGGGTCCCGTTCCAGCAGGCCCCGCACGACGGGCAGCAGCGGCCCGGCCTGCGGGGGTGGCTGGATGTCGCCGACGACGACCGCGTGCAGGATGCCGCCCAGCGAGTCGCGGTGGAACGGCGACTCGCCGCTGAGGGCCGCGCACAGCAGCGCGCCCAGCGACCACAGGTCGGACTCGGGCCCGGTCCTGACCCCGGCCATCCGCTCCGGCGCGGTGTACTCGGGCGAACCGACGAAGGAGCCGTTCTCGGTGAGCGTGGGGGCGCCCTGGACCTGGGCGATGCCGAAGTCGGTGAGCACGACCCGGTCGGTGCCCTCCTCCAGCAGCACGTTCTCGGGCTTGAGGTCGCGGTGCAGCACCCCGGCCGCGTGCGCGGTGCGCAGGGCGCCCAGCAGGGCGATGCCGATGCGCGCGGCCTCGGCGGGGTCGACCGGGCCCCGGCCGGCGATCCGGTCGGCGAGCGACCCGCCCTCGATCAACTCCATGACGATGTACGGGCGTTCACCGTCCTCGACGACATCGTGGACGACGATGATGTGCGGGTGGCTCAACTGGGCCACGGCCCGGGCCTCACGCAGCGTACGGTCCCGTCGGCGGCGCGCCTGAGCCGTCGAGGGCGTCTCGTCGTAGGGGAGCTCCTTGACGGCCACGCTCCGGCCGAGCAACTGGTCCGTCGCCCGCCAGACCACGCCCATGCCCCCGCGCCCGAGCCTCTCCTCGAGCCGGTAACGGCCCGCGATGACACGCATGTTGTGCCCCTCGGTCCCCATGCGGCCATGATGCCCCACCGGACGGAACCGCTCCGGGGCGGCGAAACGCGGGTGGCCGAAAGCGACATCCCGGCATCAGGGACCGGGCGGTCTCAGGAGGTCTTCTCCTGCCACCCCTGCAGCAGCGCGGTGAACTGCTTGCGCGCCTTCGCCCAGTCCGACGCGGGGGCCGACATGTAGAGCGCGTACTCGGTGCCGTCGCGGGCGACGTACGTCTCCTCGATGGCCCGGCGCGGACCGGGGAACGGGGTGTCCTTGGCGCGCGCGGTCCAGGTGTACTCCCACAGGGCGCCGTTGCGGTCGCGGTAGACGTTGCGCTCCAGCACGACCCGCCGGTAGTCGACCAGGCGCTTCAACTGCTGCTCCAGGTCGAGCTGGTGGGCGTACGGGTCGGCGAAGTCCGGGGAGGTGTCGACGGCGATCCTGACGAACTGCCGTCCGCCGTCCGGTGAGTAGTCGATCTGCCGGAGCTCGCCCTGCGGGCCGAAGGGCGTGCGCTTCCAGCCCTCGGGCAGGTACAGGCTGAAACCGGCCGGGTCGTCGCGGCGGGTCCAGCCGTCCGGGACCGAACTCCCCGCCTTCGCCGAGGGCCCGACGGAGCCGGACGCGGTCCCGGGCGTGCGCCGGGAGTCGTCCCACTGCTGCAGGACCACGGCCGTGCCCCCGCCGATGAGGGCCGCGAGCGCGACGACCAGAGCGAGGCCGCGCAGCCGGCGCCGTCGCCCGGAACCGGCCGGCCGGCCCGGACCTGACGCCTGCCCGGCCCCGTACGTCTGCGAGGCGCCGTACGGCTGTGCCTCGCCGTACGCCTGTGCCCCGCCGTGCGCCGGTGCTCCACCGTTCGGCTGTCCCGCCGCGGGCCGCTGATGCGGTCCGTACGCGTGCGGGTCCGTCCCCGGCGCGCCCGGCACGGAGGACCCGGACGCCGGTGTTCCGGTCGCCGGGGTGCCGGCCTGCGGCGGCAACGGCACCCCGGTGTGCGAGCCCGAGCCGCCCCGACCGGTGTCATTCCCGCCGGTGCCGTACGGGCCCGTGCCGTTGGAGCCCGTGCCGTTGAAGCCGGTGCCGTCGGAGCCGGTGCTGTTCAGGCCCGCGCCCCTACCGGCCGTTCCCGGGCCGCCGTTGCCCTCCCGGTAGGGCTGCGTGCCCCCGTACCGGGTCGGCACATACGCCTGCGCCCCGCTCGGCCGCCGCCCCTCCGCCGCCTCGGCGAGCATCTGCTCGGCCTCGGACGGGTCGGGCCGGGTCGCGGGGTCCTTGCGCAGCAGCGCGGTGATGACGGGCGCGAGCGGACCGGCGTACCGGGCCTCGGCGGCCTCCTCCTCGACCACGGCCTGCATCGTCGTCAGCGGCGTGGTGCGGCGGAACGGCGAGCGTCCCTCGACGGCCGTGTACAGCGTCGCGCCGAGCGCCCACAGGTCGGAGGACGGGCCGGGGTCGTGGCCGCGCACCCGCTCGGGCGCCAGGTAGTCCACCGAGCCGACGACCTCGCCGGTCCGGGTGATGGTCGTGTCGCCCTCGATCTGGGCGATGCCGAAGTCGGTGAGCAGGACCCGTCCGTCGCGGGCGAGCAGCACGTTGCCCGGCTTGATGTCGCGGTGCAGGACCCCGGCGGTGTGCGCGGCGCGCAGCGCCCGCAGCACCCACAGTCCGATGCGCGCCGCCTCGCGCGGCTCGACGCGCCCCTCCTCCTTGACCGCGTCGGCCAGTGAGCGGCCCTCGACCAGCTCCATCACGATCCAGGGGCGGCCGTCGTGCTCCAGCACGTCGTGCACCGTGACGACGGCGGAGTGGTTGATGCGCGCCGCGGCCCTGGCCTCGGCCCGGGTGCGGGCCAGCAGGATGGCCTGCTCGCTCTCGGAGACGTAGAGGGCGGCCGTCAATTCCTTGATGGCCACCGCACGGTGCAGCACCTCGTCATGCGCACGCCACACCCGGCCCATCCCGCCGCTGCCGATGGCGTCGGCCAGCCGGTAGCGGCCCGCGACGAGCCGGCCCTGCATCTGATTCACGTTGCCCCGCAATGGTTTTGACAGGGTCAGCGTAAGGACACGCCCTAGCCCAGGGAACAAGCGGGGTGCCACGGTGACCGCACTGTGACGGTTGTCGCCTGCCGGGACGGGAGTGACCGAAGAGGTGACCCGGGGTGGGACCGGAGCGGACCGGCGGCACGCCCCTCGCTCAGCCCGTCACCCGGTAGGTGGCCGCCGCCTGCTCGTAGAACCGCGTCACCTCGTCCCGGTCCGCCTCCGGGCCGCGCACCTGGACCACGTGGTAGCGCCCGCCGACCAGCATCGCCAGGTTGCGCACGTACAGCTCGCCCCCGTCGTCCCCGGTCCAGGTGAACTGCCCCTCGGCCATGGTGCGCCCGCCCACCTCGATCGTCTTCAGCCCGGTGGAGGTGGCCCAGCTGGAGTCGCGGTACGGCTGCAACTCCCGCTCCCGCTCCCGCTGGTAGGCCATCGGGTCGCTGCCGTACTCCGACGCCTTGTCCCGGCCCGGTACGACGATCAGCTCGAAGTCGCCCCGGGCGTAGACGACCTGGCCGTTGCCACCGCGCTCGGTGCGGTCCCAGCCCTTGGCGACCGCGACCTGGAAACCGGCCGGGTCCTTGCGCAGGGTGAAGCCGTCGGCGGCGCCGGGGCCGGTGGTCTGCGTCTCGGAGGAACCGGCCGAGGTCGACGGGCTCTTCTCCGGTGCCGGCGAGGTCTGGTCGGGCCTCGGCTCGCTGCTGGCGTCCGGCTCGGGCGCCCGGCTCGCCTCGCCGGCGGCGCCGGTGCGGTCCGCGCCCTGCGTGCCGCCGGTGTCCGACTTGGGCATGAAGAGCATGGCGTAGGCGATCGCCGCGGCCATCGCGAGCAGCACCAGCACGAGGAGGGTGCGGCCGAGCCGGTGCGGTGAACGCGACTCCTTGGCCCGCTTGTGCCGCCCGTGGTGCGCGGGCAGCCCGGCCCGCCGCCGGCGCACCAGCTCGCCCCGCCGGCGTACGACGGGCAGCCTGCTGGCGTCGGCCGGGGGCGCCGGGACCACGTGCAGCCCGGCCTCTGGCTCCGGCGCCGAGCGCACCAGCGAGCGCAGCCAGCCGCGCAGCTCCTCGAAGTCGAGGCGCTCGGTGGGGTCCTGCCGCAGCAGCGACTCCACGACCGGCCTGAGCGGCCCGCACTCCTCGGCGTACGCGGGCGGTTCCGCGCACACCATCTGCACCAGCTCGGCCGTCGACTCCTCCGGGTAGGGCGCGTGGCCCTGCACCGCGCGGAAGAGCAGCGCGCCCAGTGCCCACAGGTCGGTGGCGGGGCCGATGGGGGCGGCCAGCTGCCAGTTCTCGTGCACGGGTCCGGCCTGCTCCGGCGCCCAGCGTTCGGTGACGGGCCCGACGACCGCCATCCGGGCCTGCCGCGCCCGCTCGGCGGCCAGGGCCGTGGCCGGGCCGCGCCGGGGCGCGGGGGTGTCGGCGACCAGGTCGTCCCACCGGGCGGGCTCGGCCGCCTGGGGGCCCGGGGGGAGGGCCGCCTGCTCCTGGCCCTGCGGCGCGGCGCCGCCGCCGGTGCCGCGGGGCGTGGCGCCGTGCCAGGCGGTGGTGCGGGGCCTGCCGCCCACGCCGTAGGGGTCGGCTATCCGCCCCGGCGGGGACGCGTCGGGTGCCGTGCCCTGCCCGGGCACGTACGGGGTGGGCGCCGCGCCGTTGCCGGGGGAGCCCGGTCCACCGCCCGGGGCGGGCCGGGCGCCGGGCAGCGCGCGGGTGTTCTGCTGGGCCTCCTGGACCCGCGCGGCGGCCCGGGCTCCCGCCCGGTAGGCCGCGATGGCCCCGGCGCGCGCGGCCCGGGGGTCGCTGTCGTCCGGACTCCGCCGCGCGGGCACGACCGGTCCCCCACCCGCCGTGTCCACCCCGGCCGCGGGCAGTCCCCTGGCCTCCCGCGCCTCTATGGCGGCGCGCCGCGCGGCCTCCGGGTCACCCGCGCCGCCGATGCCGACCGGCCCACCGGCACCGCCGATACCGACCGGCCCACCGGCACCGCCCTGACCACCGGGGCCGCCCCGGACGCCCCCGCCGTCGATCGGTCCGGCCCCGGGGCCGCCGCTCTCGGGCCCCTGGCCGGGCGGGGCTTCCTCGAAGGCGGGCGGCGGCACCGGGTCGTACCCGCACAGCGCCTCCTCCGCCGCGCCCACCGCGAGACCGGTCAGCATGACCCGGCCGTCGTCGCAGACGAGGACCGTCCGGGCGGTGATGTTCCGGTGCACCCAGCCATGGGCATGCAGCACCCGCAGTGCCATGAGCACGTCGGAGGCCACCTCGGCCGCCCGGTAGGGCGTCAGGGGCTTCTCGGCGAGCAGCGCCGCCAGCGGGCGCGCGGCCACCAGCTCGCTGACGATCCACAGCGAACCGCCCTCGGCGAACACGTCGAAGACCTGGTCGAGCCGCGGATGGTCGGGGATGGCCGCCGCTGCCTGCGCGGCCTCGACCGCGCGCAGCACCACCGGGTCCGTGGGCCGCCGTACGCCCGGGCGGGCACCGGGCCGCCGCGCCTGCCCGTCACGGGCCGTGAAACCGTCGGGCAGTCCCTCCGCGTCGAGGACCTCCGCCTCGACCACCTCCGGCAACGGCACCTGCCGGACCAGGACTTCCTGTCCGCTGTAGGTGTCGAAGGCCCGGGTCTCGGTGAGTTCGTACTCGTCGGACGGCGGCAGCGGCAGGCGGTAGCGGTCGGCGAGAACCCGTCCCGCATAGTCGTCCACGTTGCCTCCCCCGTCGGCCCGGTCGGTCACATCCGTTCGCCCCACGGTCCGTTCCGGCTGCGCACGGTCCGCAAACATTTACGATACGTGCCGCAGGCAACCCGCAATGTGGGGATGACCAGATCTGCCTCCCCAAACCCGGGGCCGCTCATGCTCAGGACTTGGGTTCGAAGGTCTTCGTCAGCGTCCGCCAGGTCTCCTTGCGCAGCTCGCCGTCCCAGTCGGCCGCCTTCGCCGTGTACATCAGCGCGTACCCCTGCCGGTCGTCGACGACGAACCCGCGGTCGATCGTCCGGTACTTGGTGCCGCCGTCCGTGTAGGTGAACTCCCAGTCGGCGGTGTTCCAGCCGCGGTAGTCCACCTTCTCTATTCGGATCTTCTTGTACTGCGCGCGCTGCATGTAGCGCTCCTGGTTCTCCCAGTCCGCCACCGGGTCGCCCTTGGGCGTGGAGGTCCAGGCGATGAGCAGCTTCTGCCCGTCGGGGCCGGTGAACCGGTCGCCGGCCGCACCCGTGGACTGGTACTTCCAGCCCTTCGGCAGGCCGATCGAGTACCCCTGGTTCCCCTGGTGCGTCGACGTGGCCGCGGTGTCGTCGCCGCCGGAGGAGCCGCTGCCGGCCGAGGCGCCGGAACCGGAGCCGCTGCCGGGTGTGCCGGTGGAGGCCGGGCCGGAGGGCTCGGGGCTCTTCGCGCCGTCCGTGCGCGTGCCGTCGCTCTCGTCGCCCTTGGTGTCGGGGCTGCTCGGCGCGGTGGCGGCGGTCTTGTCCCCGCCCTCTCCGGCGCCCTGCGAGCCCTTGTCGTCGCCGCCGAGCGTCAGGGCGAGCACCGTGCCGATCACGGCGAGCACCACCACCACCGCGATGATCAGCAGTGTCCGCCGCGGCACCACGTCGGTGAGCGGCGCGCGCGGAGCGGGCCTCGGCGGCAGGTCCGGCGGGGACATCACGGGCCACCCCGAACTCCCCGCCGCGGAGGCCGTCGTCGCCTTCTTCCCACCGGCTCCGGCGGACGGCTCCGCGGCCGGCGTCCCCGGACTCGGTGCCGTCCCGGCGGCCGCGCCCGCGGCCCCGGCCCGCTTCGCCCCGCCGTCCGTCCCGGTGGTGGAGGCCTCGGCCGCCCCGGACCCTGCCGAGGCGGCGGCAGCCGATCCCGTCGCGGCCTTGCGCACCGACCGCAGGGCTCCGCGCAGCCGCTCCCCGGCCTCCTCGCCCCGCTTGCCTGCGGCAGCGCCCGAACTGCCCTTGCCGGACGACCTGTCCGGCTGCGCGGGCAGCGGCACGACCCTCGTCGCGTCCAACGGCTCCGCCTCCGCCTTGGCGGGCGCGTGGATGACCGCGTTGAGCATCGCCCGGGCGCCCGCGTCGTCGAGCCGCTGGGCGGGATCCTTGGTGAGCAGACCGTGGATGACGTCCCGCAGCGGACCCGCGTTCTTCGGCTCCTCCAGCGGCTCGGTCATCACGGCCGTCAGCGTCGCTATGGCCGAACCCTTGTCGTACGGCGGCGCGCCCTCCACCGCCGCGTACAGCAGCCCGCCGAGGGACCACAGGTCGGCCGCCGGGCCCGGCTTGTGCCCGCGCGCCCGCTCCGGGGAGATGTAGGAGGGCGCGCCGACGAGCATGCCGGTCGAGGTGATGGACGGGTCGCCCTCGACCTGGGCGATGCCGAAGTCGGTGAGCACGACCCGGCCGTCCTCGGCGATCAGCACGTTGGAGGGCTTCACGTCGCGGTGCAGGATGCCCTCGCGGTGCGCGGAGCGCAGCACGTCCAGCACGGCGAGCCCGACCTCGGCGGCGCGCTTCGGTTCGAGGAGGCCGTCCTCCCGGATCACCTCGGCGAGCGACTTGCCCTCGACGAGTTCCATGACGATCCAGGGCCGGTCGTCCTCCTGGACCACGTCGTAGACCGTCACGGCGCTGTTGTTGCGGATCCGCGCGATCGCCTTGGCCTCGCGCAGCGTCCGCGTGATCAGCCGCCGCTTCTCGTCCTCGTCGATGTTGCCCGGGAACCGCAGTTCCTTGACGGCGACCGTCCGCCCCAGGGTCTCGTCCTGGGCCCGCCAGACCGTGCCCATGCCCCCGCGGCCCAGCACTTTGCCCAGCCGGTAACGCCCCGCGAGGAGACGCTCCTTGTTGTCCTGACGAGTGTCCTGACGAGATGTGCCCGCCCGCTCCGCCTCCGACATGCGTCCCCTCATACAACCCGCCCTGACAGAGCCTCCATTGTCTCTCACCCGACAAGTGCCCAGTGCCCAGGGGGCCCCTGGCGAGACGCCCCACCGGCCCGTCCCACCGGAACCCGCCTGCGGCCCGCCCGGCACCTCCCTGCATGATGGGCCCCCGGCACCCGCCGCCCGGGGCCTCTTCGGCCCCGACACCCGGGTACCCCGTTCCCCGACGTCTCCTACACCCGGACCCCCGACACTCCGGCATTTCGACGCCCCGTCACCCCGAAACCCCCACACGCCTCAACACCCCCACGCCCCAGGCATCCCGACACCCCGCACGACCCGACACTCCGCACGATCCGACGACCCGACGACCCGACGACCCGACGACCCGACCAGGGAGGTGCCCGCTTGCCGTCGTTGCGGACGTTGCTGGTCCTGCCCGTGGCCGTGGTCCTGCTCGGACTGCCACCCGCCGATTCCTCGGCGTCGTCGGCGCCGCCCGCGGACGCCGTGCTGCCGTTGCTGGTGACCCGGGGCCGGGCCCCCGCCGCGGCCCTGCTGACCCGGGAGGGGACCACCACCCGCTATGCCGGGGCCGGGCACGGCATCGCCCGGTCGGACCACTTCCGCGCCGGCAGCATCACGAAGACGTTCATCGCCACCGTCGTGCTGCAACTGGCAGCCGAGGAACGGCTGTCGCTGTCCGACACGGTGGAGCAGCACCTGCCCGGTCTGGTGCGGGGCGCGGGCAACGACGGCCGCGCGCTGACCCTGCGCTCCCTGCTCTCCCACACCAGCGGGCTGTACGACTTCACCGCGGCCACCCACGGAACCGCGCCCGTCACACCCGATCAGGCCGTGCGCATGGCTCTCACCCACCCTCCGGCCGCACGCGGCCGCTTCTCCTACTCGAACACCAACTACGTCCTGCTCGGCATGGTCATCGAGCAGGTCACCGGCGCCTCCTACGCCACCGAGGCCGAGCGCCGCATCATCGCTCCGCTGGGTCTGACGGGCACCTCCTTTCCTGGATCCCGCTCCTCGCTGCCCTCCCCGCTCGGCCGCTCCTACGCGGCCGACGGCACCGACGTCACCGATCTCGACCCGCGGGCAGCCGGAGCCGCGGGCGAGCTGGTGACCACCCTGGCCGATCTGGACCGCTTCTTCGCGGCCCTGCTCGACGGCCGGCTGCTGCCCCCGCACCGGCTGCGCGAGATGCTCGACACCCGTGCCGCACACGGCGCGTACGGCTTGGGGCTGTTTCCCGAGAAACTTCCGTGCGGCACGACGGTGTGGGGGCACAACGGGCACATATCCGGCAGCTACGTGCGCAGCGCGGCCACCGTCGACGGCCGGCGTGTCCTCACCTTCCGCGTGAACACGGACGCGATAGCCGATCCCGGTCTCGAACCCGCGGTGCTCGCGGCCGAGTTCTGCTCCCGCACCCCGTAGAACGACCGGGTCCCGAACAGAGATCCCACCCCCCGCCACTCGTTCGGGTGATCTGAGGCGGGCTCACCAGGCGGGAACCGGCGCGGCGATCACAACGGCACGATGTCCGGCGCCCCCAGCCGCGCCGCGTCCGCCGTCAGGTCGTCCGGCTGCCGCTGCGACTCCCGCTCGGCCTCCACCCGCTTCTCGTAGTGCTGGACCTCGCGCTCGATCTGGTCCTTGTCCCAGCCGAGGACCGGCGCCATCAGCTCGGCGGCGTCCCGCGCGCTGCGCGTGCCGCGGTCGAAGGTCTCGATCGAGATGCGCGTCCGCCGGGTCAGCACGTCGTCCAGATGGCGCGCACCCTCGTGCGACGCCGCGTAGACGATCTCGGCGCGGAGGTAGTCGTCGGCCGCCGGCAGCGGCTCCCCGAGCGCCGGGTCCTGGGCGATGAGTTCGAGGAGTTCCTCCGTCATCGCCCCGTACCGGTTGAGCAGGTGCTCCACACGCACCACGTGCAGTCCGGTGCGGGCGGCGATCCGCGCCC
Source organism: Streptomyces sp. NPDC085931 (assembly GCF_044540565.1). Classification (NCBI taxonomy): domain Bacteria; kingdom Bacillati; phylum Actinomycetota; class Actinomycetes; order Kitasatosporales; family Streptomycetaceae; genus Streptomyces; species Streptomyces sp. NPDC085931. The sequence goes on along the minus strand of NZ_JBITSK010000023.1, from coordinate 11,957 downwards.
GCGCGTTCCACAGGGCCCGGTAGCCCTCGGCGCCCAGCAGCGGCACCTCCTCGGTGACGCACTCGGCGACCCGCATGTCGAGGCCGTGCACCGCCGCGTCCACCGCGTCCTTGGCCATGACCCGGTAGGTCGTGTACTTGCCGCCCGCCACGACGACCAGGCCGGGCACCGGGTGCGCCACCGTGTGCTCGCGCGAGAGCTTGCTGGTGGCGTCCGACTCGCCGGCGAGCAGGGGCCGAAGGCCGGCGTAGACGCCCTGGACGTCGTCCCGCGTGAGGGGCACCGCGAGGACCGAGTTCACATGCTCCAGCAGGTAGTCGATGTCCGCGCTGGAGGCGGCCGGGTGGGCCTTGTCGAGGTCCCAGTCGGTGTCCGTGGTGCCGACGATCCAGTGCCGGCCCCAGGGGATGACGAACAGCACGGACTTCTCCGTGCGCAGGATGAGCCCGGTCGTGGAGTGGATCCGGTCGCGCGGCACGACCAGGTGGATGCCCTTGGACGCCCGGACGTGGAACTGGCCGCGCTCACCCACCATGGCCTGGGTGTCGTCCGTCCACACACCGGTGGCGTTGACGACCTGCTTGGCGCGGATCTCGTACTCGCCGCCGCCTTCGACGTCCTGCACCTTCGCGCCGACGACCCGCTCGCCCTCGCGCAGGAAGCCCGTGACCCGCGCGCGGTTGGCGGCCTTCGCGCCATACGCCACCGCCGTGCGCACCAGCGTCGCGACGTAGCGGGCGTCGTCCATCTGGGCGTCGTAGTACTGCAACGCCCCGACCAGCGCGTCCTTCTTCAAGCAGGGCGCCACGCGCAGGGCGTGACCGCGCGTCAGATGCCGGTGCATGGGCAGGCCCCGGCCGTGCCCGCGCGCCATGGACATGGCGTCGTACATCGCGACGCCCGACCCGGCGTACAGCCGCTCCCAGCCCTTGTGCTGCAGGGGATACAGGAACGGCACGGGCTTCACCAGGTGCGGGGCGAGCCGCTCCAGCAGCAGGCCGCGCTCCTTCAGGGCCTCCCTGACCAGGGCGAAGTCGAGCATCTCCAGGTAGCGCAGGCCGCCGTGGATCAGCTTGCTGGACCGGCTGGAGGTGCCGGACGCCCAGTCCCGCGCCTCGACCAGGCCCGTGGACAGGCCTCTGGTGACGGCGTCGAGAGCGGTGCCCGCGCCGACCACGCCTGCGCCCACGACCAGCACGTCCAGCTCGCGCTCGGCCATCGATGCGAGGGACTCGGCGCGCTGCGCCGGTCCGAGTGTCGCTGTCCTCACCGCTGCCTCCCGCTCATCGGTCGCGCCGACCGCACCCGTCGGGCGCAGCCCCGTCCGTATCCCCCTGCCCAGATTCTGACCGGGTTGCCCGACTTCAGCCACCACGGGCCCTCAGCCTGTGGACAACGGTCACGGAACACTCACCGAAACTCGGCCGACCAATCCCGCATATCGGTCATATTTACTCCTAGTCTGACATTGCGCTCGCCCGTCCTGTCCACAGGGCTTGCGCACCTGTCCCACTTCGGTTATCGGGAAGGACGGCCACGCCATGCCCGCAGATCTCGCCGTCATCGGACTCGGCCCGTACGGCCTGCCCCTGGCCCAGGCCGCCGTCACCGCAGGCATCCCCACCCTCGGCTACCGGACCGGCCCGGAGGCCGGTTCGCTGAGCCCCGCCGAGCTGCGCCGGATGCTCTCGGGGGGCTTCCGGCCGGCCACCGACCCGGCCGAGCTGGGCCGGGTCCGCACCGCGGTGCTCTGCCCGCCGACGCCGCCGGGCGCGGACGGCACGCTCGACCTCGGACAGCTGGAGGCCGCCGCGCGCACCCTGGCGGCGCACCTGCGCCCGCACACCACGGTGATCCTGGAGTCACCGGTGCACCCGGGGACGACGGGGGACTTCCTGCGCCCGCTCCTCGAAGAGGGCTCCGGCCTGCGCGCGGGCCGCGACTTCCACCTGGCGTACTCCCCCAGCCGTGTCGACCCCGGCAACCGCGACGTCCCGCCCGCCACCACCCCGAAGGTCATCGGCGGTCTCACCCCGGCCTGCACGGAGTCGGCCGCCGCGTTCTACGGCAGGCTGACGGACAAGGTGGTACGCGCGCGTGGACTGCGAGAGGCGGAGACCGTACGACTGCTGGAGACGAACTACCGGCACGTGAACATCGCCCTCGTCAACGAGATGGCGGTCCTCTGCCACGACCTCGGCGTCGACCTGTGGGACGTCATCCGCTGCGCGGAGACCAAGCCGTTCGGCTTCCAGGCCTTCCGTCCGGGCCCGGGCGTGGGCGGCCACTCCGTGCCCCAGGACCTGACCGGGCGGGCCGGCCGCGGCCTGCGCATGGTGGAGCTGGCCCAGCAGGTCAACAACCGCATGCCCGGCTACGTCGTCCAGCGCGCCGCCACGCTCCTCAACGAGCACGGCAAGTCGGCCCGGGGCGCGCGCGTGCTCCTGCTCGGCGTCACCTACAAGCCCGACCTCGCCGACCTCCAGGGCACCCCGGCACAGGAGATCGCCCAGCGGCTGATGGGACTGGGCGCGTCGGTCAGCTACCACGACCCCCACGTCCCCGCCTGGAGCGTCCTGGACCGCCCCGTCCCCCGCGCGGACTCCCTCTACGAGGCGGCGGCCGACGCGGACCTGACGATCCTGCTCCAGCAGCACCGCACGTACGACCTCCAGGGCCTGTCGGTGAAGGCCCAGCTCCTGCTGGACACCCGCGGAGCGGCCCCGACGGGGGCGGCGCACCGGTTGTGAAGGGGGGCGCGCGAGGTGCGGAAGCCTGGGGACTGCTGGCACGCGGCACCCGGCCCGGGTACCTTACGAGAACAGACGGAGCCCACCGCAGCGGCCACTGCGGCAGGCTCCTGGATGGATCACGGAGTGTCCGCCCCTAGTTCTCGTGGGGGCGGCCGCTCACCATCCGAAAATCCGCAAGATCCACCTCCTCCGGCACTGCGCCATCCGAAGACGGAGTCGGTCCCAGCGGGTGGGCTTGCGGTGGCGACCCATGGGCGCCCCCTTCCACGACGCCGCCCAGTGGCCCGGTGAACGGCTCGTCGGTGTCGGGCCGGGCCCCGAGGGCGGGGTCCGGACCGTGTCCTTGGAAGGGGGCACCCAGAAGAACCGGGGCGCCGATCACGGACACTAGCGGCACACCACCACCCCTCACCGACCCGAACGGCCCGAAGGCAACCGTGCGCCCCCCTGCGCCAACAAGCGCCCCAGCCGCGCCACTTGGGCAAGCGAAAGGGCCCGGCCACTCCCCTGAGTGGCCGGGCCCCTGCGCGTGCGGAGCGGGTTACCGCCGGTGCTGCGAGTCCGCCACCGTGACCTCGACCCGCTGGAACTCCTTCAGCTCGCTGTAGCCGGTCGTGGCCATGGCCCGCCGCAGGGCGCCGAAGAGGTTCATCGAGCCGTCGGGCGTGTGGGACGGGCCCGTGAGGATCTCCTCCAGCGTGCCGACCGTGCCGAGGGCGACCTTCTTGCCGCGCGGCAGCTCCTCGTTCACCGCCTCCATGCCCCAGTGGTGACCCTTGCCCGGGCCGTCGGTCGCGCGGGCCAGCGGGGAGCCCATCATGACCGCGTCCGCGCCGCAGGCGATCGCCTTGGGCAGGTCGCCGGACCAGCCGACCCCGCCGTCCGCGATCACGTGCACGTACCGGCCGCCGGACTCGTCCATGTAGTCGCGGCGGGCCGCGGCGACGTCGGCGACGGCCGTGGCCATCGGGACCTGGATGCCCAGCACGTTGCGCGTGGTGTGCGCGGCGCCGCCGCCGAAGCCGACCAGCACACCGGCCGCGCCCGTGCGCATCAGGTGCAGGGCGGCGGTGTACGTGGCGCAGCCGCCGACGATCACCGGGACGTCCAGCTCGTAGATGAACTGCTTCAGGTTCAGCGGCTCGTGCGAACCGGAGACGTGCTCGGCGGAGACCGTCGTACCCCGGATGACGAAGATGTCCACGCCCGCGTCCACGACCGCCTTGGAGAACTGGGCGGTGCGCTGCGGGGAGAGCGCGGCGGCGGTGACGACGCCGGAGTCGCGCACCTCCTTGATGCGCTGCCCGATCAGCTCCTCCTTGATGGGAGCGGCGTAGATCTCCTGCAGACGGCGGGTCGCGGTCTCCGAGTCCAGCTCGGCGATCTCGTCGAGCAGCGGCTGCGGGTCCTCGTAGCGCGTCCACAGGCCTTCGAGGTTCAGCACGCCCAGGCCGCCGAGTTCGCCGATGCGGATGGCGGTGGCCGGGGAGACGACCGAGTCCATGGGAGCGGCCAGGAAGGGCAGCTCGAAGCGGTAGGCGTCGATCTGCCAGGCGATCGAGACCTCCTTCGGGTCCCGCGTACGGCGGCTGGGGACGACGGCGATGTCGTCGAAGGCGTACGCCCGGCGGCCGCGCTTGCCGCGCCCGATCTCGATCTCAGTCACGTTGGTGGCCTTTCCCTGATGCGTTTCAGCGTCTTCCAGTATCGCCGACGGGCACGCCGAGGGCGGCCCCGGATGCCCCGGGGCCGCCCTCGGAAGGCCTGGCCGTTACTTGCGGCTGTAGTTCGGCGCCTCGACCGTCATCTGGATGTCGTGCGGGTGGCTCTCCTTCAGACCCGCCGACGTGATGCGGACGAAGCGGCCCTTGGACTCCATCTCCTCGATGGTGGCCGCGCCCACGTAGCCCATGGTCTGGCGCAGACCGCCGACGAGCTGGTGCAGCACGTTGGCCAGCGGGCCGCGGTAGGGCACCTGACCCTCGATGCCCTCGGGCACGAGCTTGTCGTCGGAGGCGACCTCGGCCTGGAAGTAGCGGTCCTTCGAGTACGACCGGCCCTGCCCGCGGGACTGCATCGCGCCCAGCGAGCCCATGCCCCGGTACGACTTGAACTGCTTGCCGTTGATGAACTGCAGCTCGCCCGGCGACTCCTCACAGCCGGCGAGGAGGCTGCCCAGCATCACCGTGTCGGCACCGGCGGCCAGGGCCTTGCCGATGTCGCCGGAGTACTGCAGACCGCCGTCGCCGATCAGCGGGATGCCCGCCGGGCGGGCCGCCAGGGACGCCTCGTAGATGGCGGTGACCTGCGGGACGCCGATGCCGGCGACCACGCGCGTGGTGCAGATGGAGCCGGGGCCGACACCGACCTTGATGCCGTCGACACCGGCGTCGATCAGCGCCTGGGCGCCGTCGCGCGTGGCGACGTTGCCGCCGATCACGTCGACGTTCACGCTGGACTTGATCTTCGACATCCAGCTGAGGGCGTTGCTGTTGTGGCCGTGCGAGGTGTCGACGACCAGGAAGTCCACTCCGGCCGCGGCCAGCGCCTGGGCCCGCTCCAGCGCCTCGGGGCTGGCACCGACGGCGGCGCCGACGATCAGCCGGCCCTCCGCGTCCTTGGCCGCGTTCGGGTACTGCTCGGCCTTGACGAAGTCCTTGACGGTGATCAGGCCCTTGAGGATGCCCGCGTCGTCGACCAGCGGCAGCTTCTCGATCTTGTGGCGGCGCAGCAGCTCCATGGCGTCCGGGCCGGAGATGCCGACCTTGCCGGTCACCAGGGGCATGGGCGTCATGACCTCGCGCACCTGGCGGGTGCGGTCGGTCTCGAAGGCCATGTCGCGGTTGGTGACGATGCCGAGCAGCTTGCCGTTGCCGTCGGTGACGGGGACGCCGCTGATGCGGAACTTGGCGCACAGCGCGTCGGCCTCGCCGAGCGTGGCGTCCGGGTGCACCGTGATGGGGTCGGTGACCATGCCGGACTCGGACCGCTTCACCAGGTCGACCTGGTTGACCTGGTCCTCGATGGACAGGTTGCGGTGCAGGACGCCGACGCCGCCCTGGCGGGCCATCGCGATCGCCATACGCGACTCGGTGACCTTGTCCATGGCGGCGGACAGCAGCGGGATGTTCACCCGGACGTTGCGGGAGATGCGGGACGAGGTGTCGACCGCGTTGGGGAGCACTTCCGATGCACCCGGCAGCAGCAGCACGTCGTCGTAGGTCAGCCCGAGTGTCGCGAATTTACCGGGCACTCCGTCGACGTTGGCAGTCATGACACCTTCCCCAAATGGCCTTGATCGGTGCGGATGTCCATGCTAACGGGAAGCGGCACTGTCTCATTCCACGGTTCCGGCCCGCACCGGGCTTCGTATGTTCCTACGGAAGCGGCGCACCGCCTGTTCAACGAAGGGCTCTGGCAGGCCTACTGCTCGGCCAGTGCCCGCAGCCTGCTCAGCGCCCTGTGCTGGGCGACCCGGACGGCGCCGGGTGACATTCCCAACATCTGGCCGGTCTCCTCCGCCGTCAGCCCCACCGCGATCCGCAGCAGCAGCAGCTCCCGCTGGTTCTCGGGCAGGTTGGCCAGCAGTTTCTTGGCCCATTCCGCGTCGCTGCTGAGCAGGGCGCGCTCCTCCGGCCCCAGGGAGTCGTCGGGCCGCTCGGGCATCTCGTCGGAGGGCACCGCCGTCGAGCCGGGGTGGCGCATCGCGGCGCGCTGCAGGTCGGCGACCTTGTGCGCGGCGATGGCGAAGACGAACGCCTCGAAGGGACGCCCGGTGTCCCGGTAGCGGGGCAGCGCGAGGAGGACGGCCACGCAGACCTCCTGGGCGAGGTCCTCCACGAAGTGCCGGGCGTCGCCCGGGAGGCGGGACAGCCGTGTGCGGCAGTAGCGCAGCGCCAGGGGGTGGACGTGGGCGAGCAGGTCGTGCGTGGCCTGCTCGTCTCCGTCGACGGCGCGGTGGACGAGCGCGCCGATCGCCCCTTGGGCATGGACCGCCTCGTCGTCGCGCATCGGTCCATGGTGCCCTGCGGCCGCCGGGTCCGCGGCACCGCGCCCGTTGTTGTGCACCGAAGCGTTATGAGCAGGTGCGCCGGAACTCATCCCCTGCGCCCTCCCCTTCCGCTCGACCGACTCGTCCCCGAGGAACTCCACACCCTCAAGGATGCGGCATCCGCGGCGAAACGAGCAGCGGGCACCGGGCGGACCCCCGGCCCACCCCCGCCCACCTGGCGTTCCACGCCCTCACCGCGATCGTTGCGGCCCGCCGGGCCGCCGCCGGGACCTGCCGTTCGGATCGTCCCGGGGACGTGGAGCCTCGCCCGCGTCCGCCCGGGCCCCCGGCCTCGCCCCGGCCGGGGAGGGAGCCCCCCATCGGCGCTGCCGTCGGCCACCGGCTCCCGCACGCGCGGGTGCGGCTCGCGCGGGGGCATCCGCGTGCCCCCGCTCTCCGGCGCGCGCCGGAGGCCGCGTGTCGCAGCCGGCCCGATCCGAACGACAGGCCCTAGCGCACCAGACCCCACCGGAAGCCGAGCGCCACGGCGTGGGCCCGGTCCGAGGCGCCCAGCTTCTTGAACAGGCGCCGGGCGTGCGTCTTGACCGTGTCCTCGGAGAGGAACAGCTCACGGCCGATCTCCGCGTTCGAGCGACCGTGGCTCATGCCTTCGAGCACCTGGATCTCACGCGCGGTGAGCGTGGGGGCGGCGCCCATCTCGGCCGAGCGCAGTCGGCGCGGGGCGAGCCGCCAGGTGGGGTCGGCCAGGGCCTGCGTGACCGTGGCCCGGAGCTCCGCGCGGGAGGCGTCCTTGTGCAGGTAGCCGCGGGCCCCGGCCGCGACCGCGAGGGCCACGCCGTCCAGGTCCTCGGCGACGGTGAGCATGATGATGCGCGCACCGGGGTCGGCGGACAGCAGCCGCCGGACCGTCTCGACGCCGCCCAGTCCGGGCATGCGTACGTCCATCAGAATCAGGTCCGAGCGGTCGGCCCCCCAGCGGCGGAGGACTTCCTCGCCGTTGGCCGCCGTCGTCACGCGCTCGACGCCGGGCACGGTCGCGACCGCGCGGCGGAGCGCCTCTCGGGCAAGCGGGGAGTCGTCGCAGACGAGGACGGAAGTCATGGCCGCCCTCCGCAGCTGATGCGCGTCACCTTGAGCCTCCAGGCTGGTACGAAATCGTCACCTGTGCGGTCGACCGTCTCGGACGCCTGCCCGAGCGCTTGTTCCTTCAACCGCCTCGCACTCTCAACGACGGTCACTCGAAAGAGTTACGGGGCCGGCTGCCATCTTCGGCACTCTACGTGAGGGCGCGGACACGGTGCAGATATGCGCTCCGGACCCTCGAACTTTCATCACAACCTATGCCCCATTCAGACCCATTTCTTCCGCTTTGGCAGTGTCTGGAGCTAGATTCGCAATGAGTCATATTTTCATCTCCTTAGATCGTAGTTGTACGGTCGTGGACACCGGATCCGCCAAGAACGGCTACAAGGGGTCACGTAATGGCAGATTTCTCCCGCCTTCCCGGACCGAACGCGGACCTGTGGGACTGGCAGCTGCTGGCTGCCTGTCGCGGGGTGGACAGCTCGCTCTTCTTCCATCCGGAGGGCGAACGCGGTGCGGCTCGGAGTGCTCGCGAGAACTCGGCCAAAGAGGTCTGCATGCGCTGCCCGGTGCGCGCCGAGTGCGCCGCCCACGCGCTGGCGGTGCGAGAGCCGTACGGCGTGTGGGGCGGGCTGACCGAGGACGAGCGTGAAGAGCTGATGGGGCGGGCGCGCAACCGGCTGGTGTCGGCGACGACATCCGGCGGGCACTCCGCCTCGAACAACTGAAGGAACGTTTCTTCTCAAGGCACGCGCATGCGTGCCGTTGGTTTTTGGCGTGCCTGCCGTTGGTTTTCGGCGTGCGTGCGCGCCCCGGGAGGGGTGCGCGTGGGCGGCGCTAGCGGCGGGCGGCGCGGGCCAGCTGGTCGAGCGTGGCCGCCACCGCGGGGACCTGCGCGAGGTCGGGCAGCGTCAGGGCGACGATCTCCCGCCGCACCGCCGGCTCCAGCGTCACGGTGCGCACGCCCCGGGGCCGTACGGACTCGACGGCCAGCTGGGGCAGTACGGCCACGCCGAGGCCGGCGCCGACCAGACCCACCACCGCCGGGTAGTCGTCGGTGGCGAAGTCGATGCGCGGGGTGAAGCCGGCCGTCGTGCACACCTCGACCAGCTGGCCGCGGCAGCGTGGGCAGCCCGCGATCCACGGCTCCTCGGCGAGTTCGCCGATGGCGACGGACTCCGCGTCCGCGAGCCGGTGGCGTTCCGGCACGAGCGCCACGAGCCGGTCCGACAGCAGCGGCCGTACGACGAGGTCGTCCCACTCCTCGGCGCCCGCCGCGTCCTCGTAGCGGAAGGCGAGGGCCACGTCGCAGTCGCCCTCGCGCAGCAGGCCGACGGAGGCGGGGGGCTCGGCCTCCTCCAGGGAGACGCGGGTGCCGGGGTGGGCCCGGCGCAGGGCGGCGAGGGCGGTGGGGACGAGGGTGGAGCTGCCGCTGGGGAAGGAGACGAGGCGGACGCGGCCCGCGCGCAGCCCCGCGATGGCGGCGACCTCCTCCTCCGCGGCGGTGAGCCCGGCGAGGATCCCGGCGGCGTGCCGCACCAGGGCCTCACCGGCCTGGGTCAGGCGCATCTCCCGTCCGGTGCGGATCAGCAGCGGGGTGCCGACGGACGTTTCCAGCGCCTTCATCTGCTGGCTGACGGCGGGCTGGGTGCAGCCCAGTTCCCGCCCGGCGGCGGAGAAGGAGCCGGTGGCCGCGACGGCGCGAAGGACGCGGAGATGACGAGCTTCGATCACCCTTCGAGGATAAGCGACGATAAGCGAGTCTTTGGATCTCCGCCGGATAATGCGTCGACGCTTTGGGGCCCGGTCCCCTACCGTGCGGGCATGAAGCTTCTGTCTGTGAATCTGGGCCGCGCGAAGGCTGTGCCGTACACGGACAACCCGGAGGGGGTCACGGGGATCGACAAGCGGCCGGTGGCGGGGCCGGTGCGGGTGGCCGCGCCGGGGCCCAAGGGCATCGGCGGCAGCGGGCTCGCCGGCGACGCGGTGTGCAAGCTGGAGCACCACGGCGGCGACGACCAGGCGGTGTACGCGATGGCGCGCGAGGACCTGGACGCGTGGGAGCGCGAGCTGGGCCGGACCCTGGCCGACGGCGCGTTCGGCGAGAACCTCACGACGGCGGGCCTCGACGTCTCCGGCGCCCTGATCGGCGAGCGCTGGCGCATCGGGCCCGAGGTGGTGCTGGAGGTGACCAGCGGGCGCATTCCGTGCCGCACCTTCCAGGGCCATCTGGGCGAAAAGGGCTGGGTGAAGCGCTTCACGCAGCGAGGCGCGCCCGGGGCGTATCTGCGGGTGATCGAGCCGGGCGAGATCCGGGCCGGCGACGCCGTCGAGATCGTGCACCGGCCCGGCCACGACGTGACGGTCGCCCTGCAGTTCCGGGCGGTGACGACCGAGCGGACGCTGCTGCCGCGGCTGTCGGCGGCGGGCGAGGCCCTGCACCCGGAGATCCTGCGGATGGTGCGGGAGCACGCGGAGAAGTACGGGAACTGACAGCCGCTCACCGGGCCCTTCTCCACCGACCCTTCACCGGCGAAGGGCCCGCGGGCAAGCGGACGCACGTGGTCCGGGTCACTACCCTGCTGCCATGACAACGGCTCTGATTACGGGATCGACGGCAGGCATCGGGGCCGCGTTCGCGCGGCGACTGGCGGCCGACGGGCACAACCTGGTGCTGGTCGCGCGCGACACCAGGCGGCTGCGCGAACAGGCGACCGAACTGCACGACCGGCACGGCATCGAGGCGGAGGTGCTGACGGCCGACCTCGCCGAGGACAAGGGCATCGAGGCGGTGGCCGACCGCCTGGGCGACCGCAGGAACCCCGTCGACCTGCTGATCAACAACGCCGGTTTCGCCAACAAGGGGCGCTACCTCGACGTCCCGATGGCCGACGAGCTGCGCATGCTGAAGGTGCACTGCGAGGCGGTGCTGCGGCTGACGTCGGCGGCGACGGACGCCATGCGCGAGCGGGGCCGCGGCGGTGTCGTCAACGTCGCCTCGGTGGCCGCGTTCGTGCCGCGCGGCACCTACGGCGCGTCCAAGGCGTGGGTCGTGCAGTTCACCCAGGGCGTGGCCCGTGACCTGGCCGGCAGCGGCGTACGCCTGATGGCGCTGTGCCCCGGCTTCGTCCGCACCGAGTTCCACGAGCGGGCCGGCATGGGCACGGACAACATCCCGGGCTGGATGTGGCTCGACGCGGACAAGCTGGTGGCGGCGGCCCTGCACGACCTGGCCCGCGGCAAGACGCTGTCCATCCCGGACCCGCGCTACAAGGCCCTGATGGGGGCGGCGAAGCTGGTGCCGCGGGGGATGCTGGGGGCGGTGTCGTCCAGGACGGGGCGCAAGTACGGGCCGCAGTAGGCCGGTCACGGGGCCGGTCGACGGAGCGGGCCGGCCGCCGGCGAGGGTCCGGTCGGGCGGGAGCGCCGGGTGCCGGGAGGCGGCGGTCGGTCGCACATCGTGGAGATCGTGGAGTTCCCGTCGTACGAGGACGCGATGCGCAACTCGGGGCTGCCGGAGACCGACCGGATCTTCCGGGAGATGGTGGCGCTCTGCGAGGGGACGCCGACGTTCACGGACCTCGACGTGGTGCGGGACGAGCAGCTCTGCGCGGCCACCGCGCACCGCTTCTCCTTCACCATCGAGGACCAGCTGGCGCAGGGCGACCGGGTGTGCACCCGGTGGACCTTCCACGGACGTCACACGGGCGGGTTCCTCGGCATCCCGCCGACCGGCGAGGACGTCACCATGACCGGCACGACCGTCCACCGCTGCGCGCCGGACGGCAAGCTCGCCGAGGGGTGGTGGCAGTACGACCGGCTGGGGCTGATGCAGCAGCTGGGGGCGCTGGAGCCCACGGAGCTCTGAACCGCCGCGGAAGTGCTGCGGCCCGTACGGCGCACCGGACCCGCACGGGAACCGAGACCGTCGCCGGGCCGCCAGCCCTCTGAACCGGACCAGGCTGCGCGCGGAGGCCCAGACCATCGCCGGGCCGGCGTCGCCGGGGCGCTAGTTGTATTGACCCGCAGGGTTGTTAACGCGGCTGATCGGTGGCTGGCCGCCGAGTGCGGTGTGGCAGCGGTGGTGGTTGTAGGCGTGCAGAAAGTCT
>NZ_JBITSK010000022.1:0-112021 GCF_044540565.1 Streptomyces sp. NPDC085931 | reverse complement strand
GGGGCCGGGGCGCCCCCCGGTTTCCGCATCCGCCCCCCCCCGGCGCCCCCGCCCCCCCCCCCCGCCGGGCCCCCCCCGGGGGGGGCCCCCCCCGGCGGGCCCGGGGGCCCCCCCCCCCCCGGGGCCGGCCCCCGGCACACCTCCGAGCCCGTCCCCTTCATCCCCCTCTGGAGCAAGCACGCCATGTCTCACACCAGTCATGAGTACGACTATGTCGTGATAGGCGGCGGAACCGCTGGTTCCGTCATCGCCTCCCGCCTCACCGAGAACCCGGATGTGACCGTCGCCGTCATCGAGGGCGGCCCCAGCGACGTGGGCCGCGACGACGTGCTGACCCTGCGCCGCTGGATGGGCCTGCTGGGCGGCGAGCTCGACTACGACTACCCGACCACCGAACAGCCGCGCGGGAACTCGCACATCCGGCACAGCCGGGCCCGCGTCCTGGGCGGCTGCTCCTCCCACAACACCCTGATCGCCTTCAAGCCGCTGCCCGCCGACTGGGACGAGTGGGAGGCCGCCGGCGCCCGGGGCTGGGGCGCGGTGCAGATGGAGGCGTACTACGCACGGCTGCTCAACAACATCGTCCCGGTCGACGAGAAGGACCGGAACGCCATCGCCCGGGACTTCGTCGACGCCGCCCAGGAGGCACTGGGCGTGCCCCGCGTGGAGGGCTTCAACAAGGAGCCGTTCACCGAGGGCGTCGGCTTCTTCGACCTCGCCTACCACCCCGAGACCAACAAGCGCTCCTCGGCGTCGGTGGCCTACCTGCACCCGGTGATGGACGAGCGGCCCAACCTGACGATCCTGCTGGAGACCTGGGCGTACAAGCTGCAGCTGGACGGCAACCGCGCCGAGGGCGTGCACGTGCGCACCAAGGACGGCGAGGAGATCCTCGTCAGGGCCCGCAACGAGGTCGTGCTGTGTGCCGGGGCCGTCGACTCGCCGCGGCTGCTGCTGCACTCCGGCATCGGGCCGAAGACCGACCTGGAGAAGCTCGGCATCCCCGTCACGCACGACCTGCCGGGCGTCGGGGAGAACCTGCTCGACCACCCCGAGTCGGTCATCGTCTGGGAGACCAACGGCCCCATCCCGGAGAACTCCGCGATGGACTCCGACGCGGGCCTGTTCGTGCGCCGCGACCCCGAACTGGCGCACCCCGACCTGATGTTCCACTTCTACCAGATCCCCTTCACGGACAACCCGGAGCGACTGGGCTACCAGCGGCCCGAGTTCGGCGTCTCCATGACCCCGAACATCCCCAAGCCGAAGAGCCGCGGCCGGCTGTACCTCACCAGCGCCGACCCCGAGGTCAAGCCCGCCCTGGACTTCCGCTACTTCACCGACGAGGACGACTACGACGGCCGCACCCTCGTCGACGGCATCCGCATCGCCCGCGAGATCGCGAAGACCGAGCCGCTGGCCGGCTGGCTCAAGCGCGAGGTCTGCCCCGGTCCGGACGTCACCGGCGACGAGGAGCTGAGCGAGTACGCCCGCAAGGCCGCGCACACCGTCTACCACCCGGCCGGCACCTGCAGGATGGGCGCCGCCGACGACCGGCTGGCCGTCGTCGACCCCGAGCTGCGCATCCGCGGCCTGGAGGGCATCCGCGTCGCCGACGCCTCCGTGTTCCCCACCATGACCACCGTGAACCCGATGATCGGCGTGCTCATGGTCGGGGAGAAGGCCGCCGAGCTGATCGGTGGTGGTGCCGAGTGACCGCGACCCTCGAACCCCCGGCGGAGCAGACCATGGACACCACCGCTCCCGTCTTCTCGGTCCAGAACCTGTGGAAGGTGTTCGGCCCCAAGGCCGACCGCGTCCCGGGCGACCCCGAGCTCACCGCGCTCGACCCCGCCGAGCTGCGGGAGCGCACCGGCTGCACCGCCGCCGTCCGGGACGTCAGCTTCGACGTGCGCAAGGGCGAGGTCTTCGTCGTCATGGGCCTGTCCGGTTCCGGCAAGTCCACGCTGGTGCGCTGTCTGACCCGGCTGATCGAGCCCACCGCCGGCACGATCGCCATCGACGGCGAGGACGTCCGCGCCATGGACCGCTCCCGGCTGCGCGAACTGCGCCGCCACCGCGCCGCGATGGTCTTCCAGCACTTCGGCCTGCTGCCCCACCGCACGGTCCTCGACAACGTCGCCTACGGCCTGGAGATCCAGGGCGTGGGCAAGGCCGAGCGGCGCGAGCGGGCCGCGGAGATCGTCGCCAAGGTCGGCCTGGAAGGCATGGAGCACCGCCGCCCCGGCCAGCTCTCCGGCGGCCAGCGGCAGCGCGTGGGCCTCGCCCGGGCCCTCGCCGTCGACCCCGAAGTCCTGCTGTTCGACGAGCCGTTCAGCGCGCTCGACCCGCTGATCCGGCGCGACATGCAGGAGGAGGTCGTCCGGCTGCACCGCGAGGAGGGCCGCACGATGGTCTTCATCACCCACGACCTCCAGGAGGCCCTCAAGCTCGGCGACCGCATCGCCCTGATGCGCGACGGCCGGGTCGTGCAGCTCGGCACCCCCGAGGAGATCGTCGGCGCGCCCGCCGACGACTACGTCCGCGCGTTCGTCCGGGACGTCCCGCGCGAGCAGGTCATGACGGTCCGCACGGCCATGCGCCGCCCGTCGGCGGAGCTGGACGGCAGCGGACCGGCCGTCCGGCCCGAGGCGACGGTCTCCGAGGCCATCGAGGCGGTCGCCCGCGCCGGCGCTCCGGCCCGGGTCATGGACCACGGCCGGTGCGTGGGCATGGTCGACTCCGACACCCTCCTCGGGGTCGTCGCCGGAACGCAGCAGCCCGCACCACCGGGGACGGAGCAGCCCGAGGAGGCGTTGTGATGGCGACCGTCACCGCGAACCCGCCCCGCCCCGGCCTGCCCGGGCTGCTGAAGAACGCGACCGTGCGCAAGCTGCTGCTGCTGGCCGTCGCCGCCGCGGTGCTCGTGCCGCTGGCCGACGCCCGCTGGTCGAGCGGCAGCTGGCCGGCCGCGCTGACCGTCGACCTGTCCGGCCCGCTGGCCAGGACCAGCGACTGGATCATCGACAACCGCGACAGCCACCCGCTGTTCCTGTACTTCTTCGGCCACGTCAGCAACGTCGTCGTCATCGCCGTACGGGCCGTCTACCTCACCCTCCTGGCCGTCGGCTGGGCAGGCGTCACCGCCCTGGGCGCGCTGGTCGCCTGGCGCGTCGCGGGCGTGCGGCTGGCCCTCGGCACGGCCGTCGCCTTCCTCGCCTGCGGCCTGCTCGGCATGTGGGTGCCGACCATGCAGACCCTCGCCCTGATGGTCGTCGCGGTCCTCGCCTCGATCGTGGTGGGTGCGCTGCTGGGGCTCGCCGCCGGGCTGTCCGACCGGATGGACCGCGCCCTGCGCCCGGTCCTGGACACCATGCAGGTGCTGCCCGCCTTCGCCTACCTGCTGCCGGTCGTCCTCGTCTTCGGCATCGGCGTCCCGGCGGCCGTCCTGGCCACCGTCGTCTACGCCGCCCCGCCCATGGCCCGGCTGACCTCGCTCGGTCTGCGCGGCGCCGACAAGGAGGTGCTGGAGGCCGTCGAGTCGCTCGGCGCCACCGCCCGCCAGCGGCTGCTGACCGCGCGCATCCCGCTGGCCCGCAAGGAACTCCTCCTCGGCGTCAACCAGACGATCATGATGGCGCTGTCCATGGCCGTCATCGCCGCCGTCATCGGCGCGGGCGGTCTCGGTGACCGCGTCTACCAGGCCCTGGCCTCCGTCGACGTCGGTGCCGCGCTCGCCGCGGGCATCCCGATCGTGCTGCTGGCCGTCGTCCTGGACCGCGTCACCGGCGCGGCGGGGGAGAAGCTGGGCGCCGAACCCGAGGCGCACAGCGGGCGCGGCTGGCTCTACGCCCTCGCCGGTGTCGTCGCCGTGGCGGTCGCCGGGCGGCTCGCGGGCCGCCTCGACTGGCCCGACGCGTGGGTCGTCGGCATCGCCGAGCCCGTCAACCGGGCCGTCGACTGGATGACCGCGCACCTGTACTCGGGCGTGCCCGTCGTCGGCGGCACCGCAGACTGGGCCGGCCACTTCACCACCTGGGTCCTCGACCCGGTGCGCGACGGCCTCCAGGCGCTGCCCTGGTGGGCGGTCCTGCTGACCGTCGCCGCCCTGGCCTGGGTGATCGGCACCTGGCGCACCGCGCTCACCGCCGTCCTCGCCATGGCCGCGATCGGTGTCCTCGGCGTCTGGAAGCCGTCCCTGGACACCCTGTCCCAGGTGCTCGCGGCCGTCGCCGTCACGCTCGTCGCCGGCGTCGCCGTCGGGATCGCCGCGGCCCGCAGCGACCGTCTTGAGCGGGCACTGCGCCCGGTCCTCGACGTCCTCCAGACGATGCCGCAGTTCGTCTACCTGATCCCGGTCGTCGCCCTGTTCGGCGTCGGCCGCGCCCCGGCGGTCGCCGCCGCGATCGTGTACGCGCTGCCGGCCGTCGTGCGCATCACCACCCAGGGCCTGCGCCAGGTCGACCCGGCCGCCCTGGAGGCGTCCGGCTCGCTCGGCGCGACCAGCTGGCAGCAACTGCGGCAGGTCCAGCTCCCGCTGGCCCGCCCGGCCCTGCTGCTCGCCGTCAACCAGGGCCTCGTCCTGGTCCTCGCCGTCGTCGTCATCGGCGGCCTGGTCGGCGGCGGCGCCCTCGGCTACGACGTCGTCTTCGGCCTCGCCCAGGGCGACCTGGCGACCGGTCTGGTGGCCGGCGCGGCGATCGTCTGCCTGGGCCTGATGCTCGACCGGGTGACCCAGCCCACCGAACGCCGCGCGCGGAAGGGAGCCTGACATGCGCGTCCGTACCACCGCCGCGATCGCCGCGGTGAGCTCCCTGACGCTGCTCACCGGCTGCGGCGCCGCCGACATGACCAAGCAGGCCTCGCCCTTCGCCAACGCGCGGGGCGCGAAGACCGTGACCCTGTCCGTGCAGTCCTGGGTGGGCGCGCAGGCCAACGTGGCCGTCGCCCAGTACCTCCTGGAGCACGAGCTGGGCTACCGCGTCGACACCGTCCAGGTCGACGAGGTGCCCGCCTGGGACGCGCTCAGCCAGGGCCGGGTCGACGCGCTCCTGGAGGACTGGGGCCACCCCGAGCAGGAGAAGCGCTACGTCGACGACAAGAAGACGATCGCCCGCGGCGGCGAACTCGGCGTCACCGGCCACATCGGCTGGTTCGTCCCGACGTACCTCGCCGAGCAGCACCCGGACATCACCCACTGGAAGAACCTGAACAAGTACGCCGGCCTCTTCCGCACCCCGGAGAGCGGCGACAAGGGCCAGCTGATGGACGGTTCGCCGTCCTACGTCACCAACGACAAGGCCCTGGTGAAGAACCTGAAGCTGGACTACCAGGTGGTGTTCGCCGGGTCCGAGGCGGCGCAGATCACCCAGATCAAGCAGTTCGCCAAGGAGAAGAAGCCCTTCCTCACCTACTGGTACTCGCCGCAGTGGCTGTTCGAGAAGGTCCCGATGACCGAGGTGGAGCTGCCGCCGTACAAGGAGGGCTGCGACGCCGATCCGGAGAAGGTCGCCTGCGCCTATCCGCACACGCCGCTGGAGAAGTACCTCAACGCGGACTTCGCCAGGAAGGGCGGTGAGGCGGCGGCCTTCCTGAAGAAGTTCCAGTGGACGACGGAGGACCAGAACGAGGTCTCCCTGATGATCGCCGAGCAGAAGATGTCCCCCGAGGACGCGGCGAAGAAGTGGGTGGACAGCCACGAGTCCACGTGGCGGAAGTGGCTGTCCTGACGTTCACCGCAGCAGCCGGCCGGCGATCTCCCGCAGCGCGTGGGTGGCCCGCCGCTGGAGTCCCGGCCCGAAGGTGACCCGGGTGGCCCCTCGCGCGCCGAGTTCGGCGGGCGAGGGGCCGTCCTCGGTGAAGACCCCCGCGTTGACCGGCCCCTGGATCCCGGCCCGCAGCAGGGGCAGGACCTCCAGGGGCGCCTTGATCGGGTAGACGCAGTCGGCGCCCGCCGCCACGTACAGCGCGGCCCGCTCGATGGCCCGTGCGGGATCGGCGACCCCGCAGGCGAAGGTGTCCACCCGGGCGTTGACGAAGAGCCGGTCACCGGCCGCCGCCCGCACCTCGGCGAGCCACTCGGCGTGCCGGTGCGGGTCCTTGAGCACCCCCTTCCCGGAGTCCTCCAGGTTGCAGCCGACCGCGCCGGTCTCCAGCAGCCGTTCCACCAGTTCCGCGGGCGCGAGCCCGTAGCCGCCCTCCACGTCCGCCGACACCGGCACGTCGACGGCGCGGACGATCCGGGCGACCGCCGCGAACATCTCGTCGGCCGGGACCTGCCCGTCCTCGTACCCGAGGGAGGCGGCGACCCCGGCGCTGGGCGTGGCCAGCGCCGGGAACCCGGCCTCCGCGAACACCCGGGCGCTGGCGGCGTCCCAGGGGCCGGGCAGCACGAGCGGATCGTCCGGCGTCCGGTGCCGGTGCAGCGCGCGGAACGCGTCGGCCTTGCTCATGGTGTGTGACCCCCCGGCGGAATCCGGCGGGCGACCATCATCCGGTTCCAGTTGTTGATGGCGACGATCAGGCCGACCAGATGGGCCAGCCGGGCCTCGTCGAAGTGCTCGGCGGCCCGCTCGAACACCTCGTCCGGCACGAAGCCCCCGGTCAGCACGGTCACCGCCTCGGTCAGCGCCAGCGCCGCCCGCTCCCGCTCGCCGAAGACGTCCCCGGCCTCCTCCCAGGCGGCGAGCAGGTCGAGCTGCCGCTCGCTCACCCCGTACTGCCGGGCGATCGCCAGATGCATGTCGAGACAGAACGCGCACCGGTTGAGCTGCGAGGCGCGGATCACGACCAGCTCCGCCAGGGCCGGATCGCCCAGGCCCTCCTTCGCCGCGGCGCTCAGGGCCGACAGGGCCCGGGCCACCGCCGCGTCGAGGGCCCGCGTCCGGGCCGTCACTTGTACTGGCCCGGCTGGTAGTGCCCCGGCGCCATGCGGCAGGTCACCCCGAACCGGTTCCAGGCGTTGATCGTGGTGATCGCCGCGAGCAGCTGCGCCAGTTCGGCCTCCTCGAAGTGCCGGGCGGCGTTCTCGTACACGGCGTCCGGGACGAACCCGTCCGTCAGGACCGTCACGGCCTCCGTCAGCTCCAGCGCCGCGATCTCCTTCTCCGTGTAGAAGTGCCGCGACTCCTCCCAGGCGCTGAGCTGCACGATCCGCTCCACCCGCTCGCCCGCCGCCAGGGCGTCCTTGGTGTGCATGTCGATGCAGAAGGCGCAGTGGTTGATCTGGGAGGCGCGGATCTTCACCAGCTCGTACAGGGTGTGGTCCAGGCCCTGCCGGGCCGCGATGTCCAGCCGGACCATCGCCTTGTAGACCTCGGGTGCGTGCTTGGCCCAGTCCAGGCGGGCGGGCTGCTCGGCAGCGTACGTCCGGCCCGTCTCGTCGAGGTGTGTCGTCATGCCCTCGACCCTAGGGAGGAAGCAGCCCAGGAGTATGGTCCATTTCCATGGCGGATCAGTGGGCCACTTTGGGCGTCGACCTGCACCTGGAGCCGTCCGGCCCGGGCCTGCGCAAAGGGCTCACCGACGCCCTGCGCGAGGCGGTGCGCTCCGGCCGGCTGGCCCCGGGCACCCGGCTGCCCTCCTCCCGCTCGCTCGCCGCCGACCTGGGCATCGCCCGCAACACGGTCGCCGGCGCCTACGCCGACCTGGTCGCCGAGGGCTGGCTCACGGCCCGTCAGGGCTCCGGCACCCGGGTCGCGACCGGGATGTCCGCCCCACCCGCACGGCCGTGGGGCAGGACCGCCGTCCCGCAGGCGAGGACGGCACCGCGCCCCCTCGCACCGGCCCGCCCCGCCTACGACCTGCGCCCCGGCAGCCCCGACCTGGCGTCCTTCCCGCGCGCCGAGTGGCTCAAGGCCGCCCGCCGCGCCCTCGACGCCGCCCCCTACCACGCCCTGGACTACGGCGACCCGCGCGGCCGCCCCGAGCTGCGGACCGCGCTCGCCGGGTACCTCGCCCGGGCCCGGGGCGTGCGCGCCGACCCGGAGCGGATCGTGGTGTGCGGCGGATGCGCGCACGGCCTGAGGCTGCTCGGCGCGGTCCTGCGGGCGCGCGGGGCCCGGACGGTCGCGGTGGAGTCGTACGGCCTGGACGTGCACTGGAGGCTGCTGGCCGACGCCGGTCTGCGCACGGTCCCGCTGCCCTTCGACCACCGGGGCACCGACCCCGGCGCACTGACCGGAGCCGACGCGGTCCTGCTCACCCCCGCCCACCAGTTCCCCATGGGTGTGCCACTGCACCGCGACCGCCGGTCCGCCGTCGTCGACTGGGCGCGCCGCACCGGCGGGCTGGTGCTGGAGGACGACTACGACGGCGAGTTCCGCTACGACCGGCAGCCCGTCGGCGCCCTCCAGGGGCTGGACCCCGACCGGGTGGTCTACCTGGGCACCGCGAGCAAGTCCCTCGCGCCCGGGCTGCGGCTGGCCTGGGCGGTGCTGCCGCCGGACCTCGGGGAGGAGGTGGCCGCGGCCAAGGGCGGCGTCGACACCTGCGGGGTGCTCGACCAGCTGACCCTGGCCGAGTTCCTCACCTCCGGCGCCTACGACCGGCACGTGCGCGCCACCCGCCTGCGCTACCGGCGCCGCCGGGACGCCCTGGTCGCCGCCGTGGCGGCCCGGGCCCCCGAGGCCCGGGTCACCGGCATCGCCGCCGGACTGCACGTCCTGCTGCGGCTGCCGCCGGGCACCGAGCAGTCGGTCGTCCAGGCCGCGCACTGGCGCGGCCTGTCGGTTCACGGGCTGGCCGGCTACCGGCACGCCGACACGGCCGCCGAGCCGGTCGACGCCCTGGTCGTCGGATACGGGACCCCGCCGGACCACGCCTGGTCGGGAGCGCTGGACGCGCTGTGCGCGGTCCTGCCCGGATGAGGAACGGCCCCTTCCCGGCCGACCCGGACGCACTGACCGCGGGCCGCCGGCCAGCGCCGCGGCGACACCCGGCCAAGCTGCCACCCGGCCGAGGAACGGCCCACCCCCGACCACCCCCTCCGCTCACGCAGGCCCGTCCGCCCCGGCCCGCTCCTCCACCGGGGCCTCCCCGAACCGCGACAGCGCCAGCGCACCCGCCACCGCCACCGCGAAACCGGCGACCGCCAGCCAGCCGAGCCCCGGCCGCGTCCGGTCCCCGAGCCACACCACGCCGATCAGCGCGGGCGCGACCGTCTCCCCGAGGACGAGCCCGGCGGTGGCCGTCGTCACCGACCCGCGCTGCAGGGCCGAGGTCAGCAGCAGGAACGCGGCCCCGCCGCCGAGCAGCAGCGCGTACACCGCCGGGTCGGTGAGCAGCGCGACGGGCGTCAGGCCGTCGATCAGCCGGACCGCCACCTCCACCACCCCGAACCCCAGCCCGGAGCCCAGACCCAGCGCGAGCGCCCGCCCCCGCTCCGGCAGCCGTCCGGCGGCCGCCCCGAGCAGCAGCACCCCGGCCACCGCCCCGAGCAGCGCCCACTCGAGCCAGCCCGGCCCGGACTCGTCGCCCTCGGCGCCGGAGGCCAGCCCCAGCAGCGCGAGCCCGGCGCACACCACCCCCACCGCGGCCCACTCCACCCGGCTCAGCCGCACCTTGAGCAGCCGTGCCGCGACGACGGCCGTGACGGCGAGGCTTGCCGCCAGGGCCGCCCCCACGGCATAGATCGGCACCGACCGCAGCGCGAGGACCTGCAGGACGAAACCGACCCCGTCCAGCGCGAGCCCGGCCAGGTACCGCCACTGCCGCAATGCCCGCCACAGCAGCGCCACGTCCCCGCCCGGCCCGCTCGCCGCGGCCGCCCGCGCGGCGATCGCCTGCAGCACCGTCGCTGTGCCGAAGCAGACCGCCGCACCCAGGGCACACACCATTCCAAAGATCACAAATCGACCCTAGGGGAGGGGGCGGGACAGGGGGGCCCTGCACGGCCGCTCGCACCGATCTCTAGGCTGACCGTTAGCAGTACATGACAGGCAGCGCACGGGGGAGTGGCAGCGGTATGGCGGAGACACGGCGGCGACTGCGTTCGAGCACAGTGGTCCTCGGCGGCATGGGCGTCCTCGCGGCGGCCCTGTCCGCCTGCGGCTCCGACCCGGACCGCCGCTGCGTGGACCGCGACAGCTACGACTACATCAACGGCTACAAGATCGTGGCCGACAAGAACTGCAAGTCGGGTTCCTCCTCCACCGGCAAGAGCCGCAAGAAGGCCCGCGGCGGGGCCACGAACGCCGACTGGTACTACGACGCCGACGTCAGCAACGGCTACGCGGACAACGGCACCTTCAGCCGCAGCGAGGCCGTCGACCGGGGCGGCTTCGGCTGCTCGGGCGGCAGCGGCGGCGGCTGACCGGACGCGCAGCGATGGAACGCCGTACCACCACACCGCGCCCCGGCTGGCAGCAGACCGTCGAGGAACAGGGCCTGATCTACCCCCTGACCCGCTACCCCGACGGCTCCCTGCGCCCCTACTGGGACGAGAGCGCCTACTACGTCTTCGGCCTGCCCGAGATCGAGGCCCTGGAGGAGGTGGTCGAGGAGCTGCACCGCATGTGCCTGGCGGCGGCCGAGCACATCGTCACCGAGGACCGCTTCGCCGACCTGGGCATCACCGACCCGCGGGTGGTCCGCGCGGTCACCGAGGCCTGGCACCGCCGCGCCGAACTCCCCTCCCTCTACGGCCGCTTCGACCTCCACTACGACGGCACGGGCCCGGCCAAACTGCTGGAGTACAACGCCGACACCCCCACGTCCCTGGTGGAGGCCGCGTCCCCGCAGTGGTTCTGGATGGAGGAGCGCTTCCCCGGCGCCGACCAGTGGAACTCCCTGCACGAGCGGCTCATCGACGCCTGGAAGAACCAGGCGGACCTCCTCCCGCCCGGCAGCCCCCTCTACTTCGCTTACTCCTCGGCCGACGAACTGGGCGAGGACCTCATGACGGTCGCCTACCTCAAGGAGACCGCCGAGCAGGCCGGCCTTTCCACCGACTGGATCTCCATGGAGGAGATCGGCTGGGACCGCCTCTCCGGCCGCTTCGTCGACCAGCGCCTGCGCTTCATCCGCAGCGTCTTCAAGCTCTACCCCTGGGAGTGGCTCACCACCGACCGCTTCGCCGGGCACGTCCTGGACACCCTGGACAACGGCGGCGGCACGGGCTCCACGCTGTGGATCGAACCGGCCTGGAAGATGCTCCTCAGCAACAAGGCCCTGCTGGCGATCCTGTGGGACCTCTACCCGGACCACCCCAACCTGCTGCCCGCGTACCTGGACGGCCCCCGGGAACTGGCCGCCACCGGCTGGGTCGCCAAGCCGCTGCTGGGCCGCGAGGGAGCGGGCGTCACGATCCACGAGTCCGGCACGGACCCCACCCCGCGCGACGAGCCCTGCTGCTACCAGCGACTGGCCCCGCTGCCCGACTTCGACGGCAACCGCGTCGTCCTGGGCGCCTGGGTGGTGCAGAACGAGTCGGCGGGCCTGGGCATCCGCGAGTCCTCGGGCCTGATCACGGACGAGTACGCGAGATTCCTGCCCCACGTGATCCTCTGAGGGCCGAAACCCGCGCCCGGCCGCGCGGGGTGACCCGGTAGGCTGACCGGGGGCCGTGACTGGCGCGCTGGGATGGACGAACCATCGGGGAGCGGCCCGCGCAGAACAGAGCCGTGCGCCTGGGCCGTACCGTGAACGCTGAACGCAACGTCCGGAGGTCCTCATGTCCGCAGAGCTCAGCCCCGCTTCCACCGCCTACCGCGCCGCCCTCGACGTCATCCGCGCCGTGGAGCCGCGCGTGGCGGACGCCATCGGCCAGGAGGTCGCCGACCAGCGCGAGATGCTCAAGCTGATCGCCTCCGAGAACTACGCCTCCCCGGCCACGCTCCTGGCGATGGGCAACTGGTTCAGCGACAAGTACGCCGAGGGCACCATCGGCCGCCGCTTCTACGCCGGCTGCCGCAACGTCGACACCGTCGAGTCGCTCGCCGCCGAGCACGCCAAGGAACTCTTCGGCGCCCGCCACGCCTACGTCCAGCCGCACTCCGGCATCGACGCCAACCTCGTCGCCTTCTGGTCGGTCCTGGCCCAGCGCGTGGAGGTCCCGGCCCTGGAGAAGGCCGGCGCCCGCCAGGTCAACGAGCTGTCCGAGGAGGACTGGGCGGAGCTGCGCCGCGCCTTCGGCAACCAGCGCATGCTCGGCATGTCCCTGGACGCCGGCGGCCACCTCACCCACGGCTTCCGCCCGAACATCTCCGGCAAGATGTTCGACCAGCGTTCCTACGGCACCGACCCGGCCACCGGCCTGCTGGACTACGAGGCCCTGCGCGCCACGGCCCGCGAGTTCAAGCCGCTGATCATCGTCGCGGGCTACTCGGCCTACCCCCGTCTGGTGAACTTCCGGATCATGCGCGAGATCGCCGACGAGGTCGGCGCCACGCTGATGGTCGACATGGCGCACTTCGCCGGCCTGGTCGCGGGCAAGGTCCTCACCGGCGACTTCGACCCGGTGCCGCACGCCCAGATCGTGACGACGACCACCCACAAGTCGCTGCGCGGCCCGCGCGGCGGCATGGTCCTGTGCGACGACTCGCTGAAGGACCAGGTCGACCGCGGCTGCCCGATGGTCCTCGGCGGCCCGCTCCCGCACGTCATGGCCGCCAAGGCCGTCGCCCTCGCCGAGGCCCGCCAGGAGTCCTTCCGCGACTACGCCCAGCGCATCGTCGACAACTCCCGCGCCCTGGCCGAAGGCCTGATGCGCCGCGGCGCGACGCTGGTCACGGGCGGTACGGACAACCACCTGAACCTGATCGACGTCGCCTCCTCCTACGGCCTCACCGGCCGCCAGGCCGAGGCCGCCCTGCTGGAGTCGGGCATCGTCACCAACCGCAACGCGATCCCCGCCGACCCGAACGGCGCCTGGTACACCTCCGGCATCCGCATCGGCACCCCCGCCCTGACCACCCGCGGTCTCGGCACGGCCGAGATGGACGAGGTCGCCGGCCTGATCGACCGCGTCCTCACCACCACCGAGCCGGGCACCACCAAGTCGGGCGCCCCCTCCAAGGCCGCCCACGTCCTCGACGCGAAGGTGGCCGACGAGATCTCCCGCCGCGCCACGGACCTGGTGGCGGGCTTCCCGCTGTACCCGGAGATCGACCTCGGCTGAAGCGTCCCGTGAGGGGCGCGGGGAACCGCGCGACCAGCCACAAGGGTCCGCGGTTCCCCACTGCCGAAACCACCCACGGCCCTCTGAGACAATAAGCGGCATGGCCTCTGACCGACCCCGCGTGCTCTCCGGCATCCAGCCCACCGCCGGCTCGTTCCACCTCGGCAACTACCTCGGCGCCGTCCGCCAGTGGGTGGCCCTGCAGGAGTCGCACGACGCGTTCTACATGGTGGTCGACCTGCACGCGATCACGGTCCCGCAGGACCCCGAGGACCTGCGCGCGAACACGCGCCTGGCCGCCGCCCAGCTCCTCGCGGCCGGTCTCGACCCGGACCGCTGCACGCTCTTCGTGCAGAGCCACGTCCCCGAGCACGCCCAGCTCGCCTGGGTCATGAACTGCCTCACCGGCTTCGGCGAGGCGTCCCGGATGACCCAGTTCAAGGACAAGGCCGCCAAGCAGGGCGCCGACCGCGCCTCCGTCGGCCTGTTCACGTACCCCATCCTCCAGGTCGCGGACATCCTGCTCTACCAGGCGAACGAGGTCCCCGTCGGCGAGGACCAGCGCCAGCACGTCGAGCTGACCCGCGACCTCGCCGAGCGCTTCAACGGCCGCTTCGGCCCCACCTTCACGGTCCCCAAGCCGTACATCCTCAAGGAGACGGCCAAGATCTACGACCTCCAGGACCCGTCGATCAAGATGAGCAAGTCGGCGTCCACGCCGAAGGGCCTGATCAACCTCCTGGACGAGCCGAAGACCACGGCCAAGAAGGTCAAGAGCGCCGTCACGGACACGGACACGGTGATCCGCTACGACGCCGAGAACAAGCCGGGCGTCAGCAACCTCCTCACGATCTACTCGACCCTCACCGGCGAGACCATCGGCGAGCTGGAGGAGAAGTACGCCGGCAAGATGTACGGCGCGCTGAAGACGGACCTCGCCGAGATCATGACCGAGTTCGTCACGCCGTTCCGGGAGCGCACCCAGCAGTACCTGGACGACCCCGAGACGCTCGACGCGGTCCTGGCCAAGGGCGCCGAGAAGGCCCGTGCCGTCGCCGCCGAGACCCTCGCGCAGGCGTACGACAAGGTCGGCTTCCTGCCCGCCAAGCACTGAACGCCACCCCCGCGCACAGCCGTACCACCGAACAGCGCTGTACATCACTCCGGTTGCGCCTGCCCGTAACCCGGTCGTGGCCGTACAGTCGATAACCGGGTGGTCGTATCAGCGGCCCGCCAACTGAAACGACAGGAGACGACGTGGGGACCGTAACGATCGGTGTGTCGATCGCGGTCCCGGAGCCTCACGGCAGCGAGCTCCAGCAGCTGCGCGCGGGCTTCGGCGACGCCGCTGCTCACGGCATCCCCACGCACGTCACCCTGCTGCCGCCGACGGAGATCGACGAGGCCGCGCTGCCGGCCGTCGAGGCGCACCTCACCGAGGTCGCCGCGGCCGGCCGGCCCTTCCCGATGCGGCTGTCCGGCACCGGCACCTTCCGGCCCCTGTCGCCGGTGGTGTTCGTCCGGGTCGTCGCCGGGGCGGAGGCCTGCACCCGGCTCCAGCAGCAGGTCCGCGACCCCGCCGGGCCGATCGCACGCGAACTGCAGTTCCCGTACCACCCGCACGTCACCGTGGCGCACGGCATCGACGAGGCCGCCATGGACCGCGCCTTCGAGGAGCTGGCCGGCTACGCGGCCGAATGGCCCTGCACCGGCTTCGCGCTCTACGAACAGGGCGCCGACGGCGTCTGGCGCAAGCTGCGCGAGTTCCCCTTCGGCGGCCCCGTCGTCCCCTCGCAGGCCGGCCGCTTCGATCACGGCTCGGTCCCCACGCGCTGACCGCCAGGGCCTGAAGGTCAGATCGGCAGGCGGCGGAACACTCCGCGTGGCAGGTGGCGCAGCGCCGCCATCACCACGCGCAGCGCTCCCGGCACCCACACCGTCTCCGAGCGGCGGCGCAGCCCCAGCTCCACCGCCGTCGCGACCGCCTCGGGCGTGGTCGCCAGCGGTGACTCGGGCAGCCCGGCGGTCATCCGCGTCCGCACGAAGCCGGGGCGGACGACCATGACGTGCACGCCGGTGCCGTGCAGCGCGTCGCCCAGGCCCTGCGCGAAGGCGTCCAGGCCGGCCTTGCTGGAGCCGTAGATGAAGTTGGCGCGGCGGGCCCGCTCGCCCGCGACGGAGGACATCACGACCAGCGAGCCGTGCCCCTGCGACTGCAGCGAGCGGGCGCACACCAGGCCCGCCGAGACCGCGCCGGTGTAGTTGGTCTGCGCGACCCGCACCGCCGCCTCCGGCTCCCGTTCGTCACGGGCCTGGTCGCCGAGCAGCCCGAAGGCGAGCAGCACCAGGTCGATGTCGCCCTCGGCGAAGACCTTGCCGAGCACGGCCTCGTGGGAGGCGGGGTCGAGCGCGTCGAAGGCGACGGTGTGCACGTCCGCCCCGAGTCCGCGCAACTGCCCGGCGGCCTCCTCCAGCGCGGGTGAGGGACGGCCCGCCAGCCAGACCGTGCGGGTGCGGCGGGCGATCAGCCGGCGGGCGGTGGCCAGCGCGATCTCGGACGTACCGCCGAGGACGAGCAGGGACTGGGGGAGGCCGAAGGCGTCCTTCATGACAGCTCCTAGGGATCGCTTCAGAGGTGGAGGCGGCGGGCCAGGTCGGAGACGAACACCCCGTGCGGGTCCAGCTCGGCGCGCAGGGCCCGGAAGTCGTCCAGGCGGGGGTACATCGCCGCGAGCAACTCCGGGCGCAGCCGGGCGTCCTTGGCGAGGTAGACGCGCCCGCCCGCGGCGGCGACCTCCTCGTCGAGCTCGTCGAGGAACGCGCCGAGGCCGGGCAGGCCCGCCGGGATGTCCAGCGCCAGCGTCCAGCCGGGCACCGGGAAGGACAGCCAGCCCGGGTCGGACTCGCCGAAGCGCTTGAGGACGGCCAGGAAGGACGGGCAGCGGCGTTCGGAGATCCGGCGCACGATGCGGCGCAGGGCGTCCTCCTGGCCGTAGCCGACCACGAACTGGTACTGCACGAAGCCGCCCCGGCCGTAGACGCGGTTCCAGTGGGGGACGCCGTCCAGGGGGTGGAAGAAGGCGGAGATCCGCTGGAGCCGGCCCCTGCGTGCCCGGGGGGCCTTGCGGTACCAGAGCTCGTTGAACAGGCCCACGGTGGTCCGGCTGAGCAGGCCCTCGGGCAGGGCGGCGGGGGCGGAGGGCAGGCGCGAGGTGCGGAAGGAGAGCGCGTCGCGGCGCATGCGGGCGGGGAGCGCGTCCAGGGGCGCGTGGTCGCCGCGGGTGAGGACCGCGCGGCCGGTGGCGGCGCCGCGGGCCAGCAGGTCGATCCAGGCGACGGAGTAGCGGTAGCGGTGGTCGGTGGCGGCCAGCCGGGCCATCAGGTCGTCGAGGTCGGTGGCGCGTTCGGTGTCGACCGACATCAGCGAGGTCTCGACCGGCTGGAGCCGGATCGTGGCGGTGAGGATCACCCCGGTCAGGCCCATGCCGCCGGCGGTCGCGTCGAACAGCGGCGTGCCGGGGATCACCGTGTGGATCTCGCCGTCCGCGGTGAGCAGTTCGAGGGCGAGCACGTGCCGTGCGAAGGAGCCCGAGACGTGGTGGTTCTTGCCGTGGATGTCGGCGCCGATCGCCCCGCCGACGGTGACGTAGCGGGTTCCGGGCGTGACCGGCACGAACCAGCCGAGGGGCAGCAGCACTTCCATCAGGCGGTGCAGGGACACGCCCGCGTCGCACAGCACGGTGCCGCCGTCGGCGTCGATCGCGTGCACCCGGTCCAGACCCGTCATGTCGAGCACGGCCCCGCCCGCGTTCTGCGCGGCGTCGCCGTACGCCCGGCCCAGGCCCCGGGGGATTCCGCCGCGTTCCCCGCAGCCGCGGACGGCCGCCGCCGCCTCCTCGTACGTCCGCGGGCGGATCAGCCGGGCGGCGGTGGGAGCGGTGCGGCCCCAGCCGGTGACGGTGGTGTGGTCGAGACCCGGGACGTCCGGGACGGAATCGGGGACGGAGTCGGTGTCGGCAGACATGTCGGTGACCGTATCGCCCTAGTGTGGGCGATGAGTTCGGGAACATGGCATCCCTCCCCGAAATGGGTGATTAATGGGATGTCGCTCAATAGTGACGGAGTTCAGGCGAGTCGGGCGTGAACAGTGAGTCCACATGGACGACCTCGACGACCTGCACGACATGGACCACCGGATCGTTTCGGCGCTCAGGGCGTGCGGCACCGACCCGCGCGTGGCCGGCGCCGCACGCGCCCTGTCCTGGGCGGGGGAGCACGCGGCACTGTGGCTGGCGGCGGGGCTCGCCGGAGCCGCCGTCGACCCCCGCAGACGCGGCGCCTGGCTGCGGGGCACCGCCCTCACCGCCGGGGCGCACCTGGTCAGCATGGGAGTGAAACGGATCGTGCGCCGCCCGCGCCCCGCGCACGTCGACCCCCTGGTGCGCACCGCCGGCCGGCACTCCTTCCCCAGCTCGCACGCCACCTCGTCCGCGGCCGCCGCCGTCGCCTTCGGCGCCCTGGGCGTCCCCGCGGCCGGGCCGCTCGCCGCCGCCGTGTGCGTCTCCCGCCTGGTCGTCGGTGTCCACTACCCCTCGGACGTCGCCGCCGGCGCGGCCCTCGGCGCCCTCACGGCCCGGCTCGGCGCCCGCTGGATGCGCGGAGGGGCCCACCATGACTGAGACGGCCATCCTCCGCCAGCGCGCCCCCGAGCAGCCGCCCGCGCCCTCTCGCCGGGGCGGTCTCCTGGCCGGTCTGCTCAGAACCGCACGCCCCCGGCAGTGGGTCAAGAACGTCCTCGTGGTCGCCGCCCCGGCCGCCGCCGGGGAACTGTTCTCCCGGCACGCCCTGATCCAACTCGCGCTGGTCTTCGTCCTGTTCACGGCCTGCGCCGCCGCCGTCTACCTCGTCAACGACGCCCGCGACGCCGACGCCGACCGCGCCCACCCCGTCAAACGGCACCGCCCGGTCGCCGCCGGACAGGTCCCGGTGCCCGTCGCCTACGCCGTCGGCGGCCTCCTCGGCGTCCTCGCGCCCGTCGCCGCGGCCCGGCTGTGCGGCCCGGCCGTCGCCGCCCTGCTCACCGCCTACCTCGCCCTGCAACTGGCCTACTGCATCAGCCTCAAGCACGTCCTGGTCGTCGACCTCGCCGTCGTCACCACCGGGTTCCTGATGCGGGCCATGGTCGGCGGGCTCGCCCTCGGCATCCCGCTCTCGCGCTGGTTCCTGATCACGACCGGGTTCGGCGCGCTGTTCATGGTGTCGGCCAAGCGCTACTCGGAGGCCGTGCAGATGGCCGGGAAGGCGGGCGCCACACGGGCGTTGCTCACCGAGTACACCACCGGCTACCTCCGCTTCGTCTGGCAGCTCGCGGCCGGGGTCGCCGTCCTCGGCTACTGCCTGTGGGCCATGGAGGAGGGCGGCGTCCCGCACACCAGCGTGCTGCCCTGGCGGCAGTTGTCCATGATCGCCTTCATCCTGGCGATCCTGCGCTACGCCGTCTTCGCCGACCGCGGCACCGCGGGCGAGCCCGAGGACGTCGTCCTGCGCGACCGGGCGCTCGCCCTCATCGGTGTGGTCTGGGTGGCGATGTACGGCCTGGCGGTGGCCAATTGGTGACCACGCGCGCGTGGCCGGCCCCCGCGCCCGCGCTGCGCCGGGAACTGCTGGGCTTCGCAGCCGCCGGCCTCCTCGCCTACGCGGTCGACCTGGCCCTGTTCACCTGGCTGCGCGGCCCCGGCGGGCTCGGCCCGCTCACCGCCAAGTCCCTGTCCTTCCTGGCCGCCTGCGCGGTCGCCTACGCGGGCAACGCCCTCGGCCCCTACCGGGCCGCGCGCCCCCGCGGCCTGCGCCCCCTCGCCCTGTTCCTCGCCGTGAACCTCGCCGGGGCCGCCGTCCAGCTGCTCTGCCTGGCCGTCAGCCACTACGGCCTCGGACTCACCTCGCAGCGCGCCGACACCGTCTCCGGCGCGATCGTCGGCATGGCCCTGGCCACGGTCCTGCGGTTCTGGGGTACCCGTACATGGGTGTTCCGGGCGGCGGAGGGCAGAGTCGGATCATGGACTGGCTGAAAAAGCTCCCGTTGGTGGGGCCGTGGGCGGCACGGCTGATGATCACCCACGCCTGGCGGTCGTACGAGCGGCTGGACCGCGTGAAGTGGACGCGGCTGGCCGCCGCGATGACCTTCACGAGCTTCGTCGCGCTGTTCCCGCTGCTGACGGTGTCGGCCACCATCGCCGCCGCCACCCTCAGCACCGAGCAGCAGGCCAAGCTGCAGGACAAGATCGCCGAGCAGGTGCCCGGCATCTCCGACCAGCTGGACATCGCGGGACTCGTGGAGAACGCCGGCACCATCGGGCTCATCGCCGGCGCGCTGCTGTTCTTCACCGGCGTCAGCTGGGCCGGATTGATGCGCGAGTGCCTGCGGGCGGTGTGGGAGCTGTCCGACGACGAGGAGAACCCGGTCGTGCGCTACGGCAAGGACGCGGGCGTCCTGATCGGTCTGGGCGGCGCGCTCCTGGTCACCATCGCCGCCTCCGCCGTCGCCTCCGCGATGATCGGCTGGGTCACCCGGGAACTCGGCGTCGACGAGGGCGGCTGGGGCGGGGTGCTGCTGCACGCCGTCGCGTTCCTGCTCGCCGTCCTCGCCAACTTCCTGCTGCTGCTCTACGTCCTGACGCTGCTGCCCGGCGTCGAGCCGACGCGCCACCGCCTGCTCGTGGCGGCCCTGACCGGCGCGGTCGGCTTCGAACTGCTGAAGCTGCTGCTCAGCGGCTACCTCCAGGGCGTGGCCGCGAAGAGCATGTACGGCGCGTTCGGTGTGCCCGTCGCGCTGCTGCTGTGGATCAACTTCACCTCGAAGCTGGTGCTGTTCTGCGCCTCCTGGACGGCGACACGGAGCAAGCAGGACGAGGTCCCGGAGTTCACGGGCGGGTCCGGCGGCGCACCAGATCCGGCAGCGGCCACCGGCGGTTGACCAGGAACGCGCCGCCCGCGAGCAGCACCAGCGCACCCCCGGTGACGCCGAGCGCGACACCGATGCCGCTGGAACCGTCCGCGGCCGGGGCGCTGGCCACCGGCTTGGCGCCCGTCCCGGCCGTGCCCTTCCCGCCGTCCCCGGAGCCGCCGGCCTCGCCGGAGGGGTTCGCGTCGGGCCGGGCACCGGCCTGCGCGGCGCTCTTGGGCGGCACCAGCTCGCCGACCGGCTGCACCTTCCCGGCGGCCTTGAAGCCCCAGTCGAACAGCCGGGCGGTCTCCTTGTAGACCTCGTTGTGCTCGTCCTTCTCCGGATTCATCACCGTCACCAGCAGCACCTTGCCGCCCCGCTCGGCGACCCCGGTGAAGGTGGCGCCGGCGTTGGTGGTGTTGCCGTTCTTGACGCCGGCGATGCCCTGGTAGACGGGCAGGTCCGCGTCACCGGACAGCAGCCGGTTGGTGTTCTGGATCTCGAAGGGCTTGCGGACCTTCTTGCCCTTCTTGTTCTTCTTCGTCTCGCCGGGGAACTTGGCGGTGACCGTCGAGGCGTACTCGCGGAAGTCCGGCTTCTGCATCCCGGAGCGGGCGATCAGCGTCAGGTCGTAGGCCGACGAGACCTGCCCCTCCGCGTCGTAGCCGTCCGGGCTGACCACGTGCGTGTCGAGGGCCTGCAGCTCCTCGGCGTGCTCGTTCATCTCCCGGACGGTGTTCTCGACGCCCTCGTTCATCGCGGACAGCACGTGCACCGCGTCGTTGCCGGAGCGCAGGAAGACGCCGAGCCACAGGTCGTGGACGGTGTAGGTCTCGTTCTCCTTTATGCCGACCATGCTGGAGCCCGGACCGATGCCGGCCAGGTCGGAGGGCACCACCTTGTGCCGGGTGGTGCGCGGGAACTTCGGCAGCAGCGTGTCAGCGAACAGCATCTTCAGCGTGCTCGCCGGGGCGAGGCGCCAGTGCGCGTTGTGCGCGGCCAGCACGTCACCGGTCTCGGCGTCGGCGACGATCCAGGAGCGGGCGCTCAGGTCCTTCGGCAGCACCGGCACGCCGCTCGCCAGGTTCACCTGCGTGCCCGGCCGGCCGAGCCGGGCGCCGCCGACGGTCGACATCGACGCCGGGGGAGTGGCCGACGGGCTCGCCGACGGGCTGCCCGAGGGATTGGGGGCCGCGACGGCGGCGGGCGCGGCCAGGGCGAGGGACGACAGGACGGCGGAGGCGACCAGCAGGGATCGCTGGGCGGTCTTCTTCGGTGCGGGCACGGTCGGAAACGTACATGCCGTGCGAAGGGAAGTCCCGCTTCCGTCCCCACCCCGGGCAAGGAACCGGACAGCCCCTGGCGATACTGGGTGCATGAAGCTCAGCCGCCCCGTGTCCTGGTTCCTGCTCGCCTTCGGGGTGTGGAGCTGGGTCATCTGGATCACTTTCGTCAAGAACCTTGTCAAGGACGGCAGCGGACTCGCGTTCGACGACGGTCGTCCCACGGCGTACTTCTGGGTGCACCTGGTGCTCGCCGTCGTCTCCTTCGTATTGGGGACGGTCGTCGGGGCCATCGGGTTGCGTGGTCTGCGCGCACTGCGCCGGACGTCATAACGGCAATCGGGAGACACGACACCGTGGCCATCGTCTTCGTACTCGTCGCCCTGCTGGTCCTGGCCGTCATCGTGACGGCCAACTGGTACGTGTGGCGCCGCCTGTTCCGCGACACGACCCGCGGTCCCGGCCTCCCCCGCCGCGCGGGCGCGGTCCTGATCGCCGGTGGCTGGGTCCTCGCGATCACGGCCCTGGTCGCGGAACGCACCGGCGCGCCCTTCTGGCTCCAGCAGGTCCTCGCCTGGCCGGGTTTCCTGTGGCTGGCGCTGTCGATGTACCTGCTGCTCGCGGTCCTCGCCGGCGAGATCGTCCGGCCGCTGCTGCGGAGCTTCCTGGAGC
Source organism: Streptomyces sp. NPDC085931 (assembly GCF_044540565.1). Classification (NCBI taxonomy): domain Bacteria; kingdom Bacillati; phylum Actinomycetota; class Actinomycetes; order Kitasatosporales; family Streptomycetaceae; genus Streptomyces; species Streptomyces sp. NPDC085931. Next base: position 90,006 of record NZ_JBITSK010000022.1, on the reverse strand, counting down.
GGCGGGACGCAGCCAAGGAGCGGGGCGCGCAGCCCGGCCCGGTGCCGGCGGCCGCGGTGCCGACCGGGAAGCTCACCGTGCCCGGCGGGGCGGCCGAACCCGTGGCGCCCGGCCCGCGGCCCGCGCCCGGCCCGGCCGGGGAACCCGCCCAGCCGCCCACCCCCACGGACCCGGCGGGCACCCCCGCGCCCACCGGCCCCTCCCGCCGCCTCTTCGTCTCCCGGGTCGTCGGCGGGGCGGCGGCCGCCGCCGCCGTCGGCACCGTCGGGTACGGGACGTACGGCGTGCTGCGCGGCCCGAAGGTCAAGCGGGTCACCGTGCCGCTGGCCAAGCTGCCGCGCGGCGCGCACGGGTACCGGATCGCCGTGGTCAGCGACGTGCACCTCGGCCCGGTCCTGGGCCGCGGCTTCGCGCAGAAGGTCGTCGACACCATCAACGCCACCCAGCCCGACCTGATCGCGGTCGTCGGCGACCTGGTCGACGGCAGCGTGCACGACCTGGGCCCCGCCGCCGCCCCGCTGGCCCAGCTGAGAGCGCGTCACGGCTCCTACTTCGTCACCGGCAACCACGAGTACTTCTCCGGCGCCGGGCAGTGGGTCGAGGAGGTCCGGCGGCTCGGCCTGACGCCCCTGGAGAACGCCCGCCGCGAGCTGCCGTTCTTCGACCTGGCCGGGGTCAACGACATCGCCGGCGAGGACGAGGGCCAGGGCCCCGACTTCGCGCGGGCCCTCGGCGACCGGGACCGGGCCCGCGCGTGCGTGCTCCTCGCGCACCAGCCCGTGCAGATCCACGACGCCGTCGAGCACGGCGTCGACCTCCAGCTCTCCGGCCACACCCACGGCGGCCAGCTCTGGCCCGGCAACCTCATCGCCTCCGGCGCCAACCCCACCCTCGCGGGCCTGGAGCGCTACGGCGACACCCAGCTCTACGTCTCCCGCGGCGCCGGAGCCTGGGGCCCGCCCACGCGCGTGGGCGCACCCTCGGACATCACCCTGATCGAACTGGCGTCGAAGCAGGCGTGACCCGGGCGTGCCGCCCGGTGGCGAACCCGACGGCACCGCGTGCCGTACCGGTCTAGGCCGGCGGCGCCTGGCCCTCCGGTTCCGGGGCCGGGGGCGCGGCAGGCGGCTGTTCGTCGCGTCGCCACGTGAGCTGGACCTGGAGGTGGCCCTGGGCACCGGTCCGGGCCAGGACCGCGCCCACTTCGGCGTCGAGCTGGATGCCGAAGTCGACGGTGACCTCGTCGGGGCGTTGGGGCAGGTCGCGCATGCGCCGGATGGTGAGCGCGGCGACCGAGCGCACCTGCTCCAGCGCCGCCGCGAAGGAACCGGTGGCCCGGGCCACCAGGTCGGACGGTGTGGCCGCGTCCACCACCCCGCCGTCGACGCGCTCCAGTTCGGCGACGACCGAGTCCCCGTCGCCCAGGTCGAAACGCACCAGAGTTCCCACGCATCCCCCTGAGGCAGCCGGTCCGAAAGGTACGCCAACGGTAGCGACCCGGAGCCCCGGCGGCAGCGCAAGTGCCGAGCACAGCGCGGCGGTTGGAAAGATTCCGGCCGCCGTGGCCGCCGAGGGCCCTTTCGACATGCGCCGTCGCGGGCCACTATGGAAAGAGCGCCTGCGCTTGGCCGGGCCGCGGGCCGGAGCCGACAGGGGGAAGTCTGACGTGAGGTTGTCTGCGACCGACATCGAGACCGACCTCGTCGATCTCAGCGGTTGGAGTCTTCGGGAGGTCATGGCACTCAGGGACCCCCAGCTCGTTCAGGCGCAGAACACGCTGCTCCGGCACCTCGTGGACCACGCGGTCGGGCTGAGGGGCGGCGACGGTTCGGGAAGTCCCTACTTCGCCGCCCAGCAGCAGGACCGGCAGGAGCTTGCCGCCGCACAGGAGCACCCGGCGCGCACGCCGGTGTCCGAGCCGCCGTTGGCCCCCGAAGCCCCGTGCTGAGCAGCCACCGGACCCCGGTCGGCGATCTGGACGCGGTGGCGACCGGCCGGCTCACGGCCGCGTCGGTGGCACGCATCGCCTCGGCGGAACGCAGCCGGCGTCTGCTGATGTTCCGCGCCATCGCCGCCGCCGAGCCCGAGGCCGCCGTGGACGACAGCCCCCTGCCTCCGGTGGCCGAGGCCTTCGACGTCCTCGCTCAGGCGGAACGATTCTGCCCGGAGGCCGTCCTCGCGGTCCTGTCCCACCCCCCGGTCGGCGTGTGGACGGTCAGCGCCCTGCGGCACCTGCAGGACGGCGGGACGGCGGGCCACCAGCCGCCTTCGTGGCACCTGCTCGGCTACGCCCACGCCCTGGCGGGTGCGGCAGCGCTGCGCAGTGGCCTGCCCGGCGTGCTGCGTGTCCCCGCGACGGCCGGCACGGTCACGCTGCCGACCGTCGGACACGCCGTGTTCCCGGACGGGCCGGCAGGCTGCGACGTCGCCCTGCTCCACGTCACCGGGCGCGGGACGGCCACCCTCTCCCTGGGAGACCAGCGCCTGCTCATACGGCCCGGTGACGAGCGGCCACGGGCCCGCACGTCGCGCGCGGTGTGGCTGCCGCCCCGGCGACTGGCCTGGAGCACCGGCCCCGGCACCGCACCCGCGCCCGACCTGCTCCTGGAGGACACCGACCCGTACCGGGACTTCCGCTCCCCGCACGCGGCGCGCGCACCGCTGCCCGACGACGAGGCGGACCGGTGGCGCGACCTCTTCCGCGACGCGGCGGACGTCCTGCTCCGCAGGCACCCGCACGCGGCGCGCATGGTGTCCCTCATGCTGCGGACCGTGGTGCCCCTGCCCGCCATGCCCCGCTTCCGGACCGCGAGCGCCTCCTACTCCGAAGCCGTGGGCAGCGCCCTGATCAGCCTCCCGCACGACGGCGTCGACCTCGCCGTGACCCTGGTCCACGAGGCGCGGCACTCCGCCCTCAATGGGCTCGACCACCAGGTCCGGCTCGTCGAGCCGCCGGAACCGGGACAGCGGGAGGCCCTCATCTACGCCCCGTGGCGCATGGACGCCCGGCCGCTGTGGGGCATCCTGCACGGCGCGTACGCCTTCACCGGTGTCGCGGAGTTCTGGCGCACCGAACGGGCGGCGCTGCGCGGCCCCGCGGCCGGCCTCGCCCACTTCGAGTACGCGGTGCTGCGGGACGCGCTGACCGAGGTGCTCACCGCACTGCCCACCCGGCACGGCATCACCGAGTGGGGGCGGCGCTTCGTACGGCACCTGGTGGAGCAGACCGCGCCCTGGCGGCACGACGTGGTGCCGGACGAGCCGAGCTCCCTCGCCCGGACCGAACTGGCGGACCTCAGAGCCACCTGGCGCATGCGCCACCTCACGGCCCGTCCGCCCGCCTGCGCCCGGCTGGCCGAACGGTGGCTGGACGGGGCGGCCGCCGAGGAGGCGGCCGCCCCCCGGTCGGTCATGCGCGACACCCCGCTGTTCCACTGGCCCGAGCCGCGCGGGGAGTTACGCCGCGTCCGGCTCGCCGAAGGGCCGTCCGCCCTGCGAGCGGCACCGCCGCCCGCCGCCCGCCCGCTCTCCTACGACCGCGATCCCGCCCTGCTCGCCGTCGACCGGCTGCTGGTGAGCGGAGAGGCGGCCGACGCGCGGCACGCGTACGGCACGCTGCTCGCCGAGGATCCCGACCGCCCCGCCGCCTGGGTCGGCCTGGGCCTCGCGCTGGAGGCCGCCGGGCAGGGCCCGGCCTCCCGCGCGCTGCTGCGCCGCCCGGAGGTGGTGCGCGCGGTGGCCCTGGCGGTCCGTGCCCGTACCGGGAGCACCCCCGACCCCGAAGGACTGTCCCGGTGGCTCGGGCGCGTGCCCGGCCTGTGCGCGTCCGGTGACCACGGCTGAGCCACGGCCCCCGGACACGGCAGCCGGGTCACGCCGGGAGCGGGTCGACGTCGCAGTTGGCCGGTTTCCCCTCCGCCGCGGCGTGGCAGGCCGGGTGCTCCTCGCCCAGCGTCTGCCGGTAGCGGGCCAGCGTCTCGGCGTACAGTGCCTCCCCCTCGTCGTCGCGCCCCAGCAGCCGCAGGCCCATCGAGAGGTTGAGTGCCATGGCCAGGCTGACCGGGTGGTTCTCCCCGATGCGGCGGCGGCTGTGCTCCAGCCCGCGGGCCGCGAGATCCACCGAGGCCTGGACCTCGCCGAGTTCATACAGGTCGGCGACGAGATTGACCACGCAGGACAGGGTGTTGGGGTGGTCCTCGCCCAGCAGTTCGGCCAGCTGCCGGTAGGCCGTCTCGTCCACGGCCCGGGCCTCCTCGACCCGGCCCACCAGGCGCAGGCAGACCGCGTGGTTGACCCGTGCCGCGATCGTGTGCGGATGGTCCCCGCCCAGCAGGGCCTCGTATCCCTCGTACCCCTGCTGGCCCAGCTCCAGGGCGCGCTCCAGGTCGCCCGAGTGACGGACGTCGACGGCGTGCGCCAGGAGCGCGTTGACCGTCGCCGGGTACTTGTCGCCGTACCGGGTCCGGAACAGGGCCAGCGCCCTGCCGGAGAGCTCCAGCGCCTCCTGGTGGTGCCCCGCCCGCCGCTCCGCCACGGAGAGGATCTTGGTGACCGCGATCGAGTGCGGGTGGTTCTCGCCGAAGTTGTACACGGAGCGGTCCGCCACGTCCTCGGCCACGTCGCGGGCGCGGACGTACTCGCCGGCCTCCTGGAGGTCGAGCGTCACGGCGGCCATGGTGTTCAGCGTGGACAGGGCGTTCTCGCCCAGTTCCTCGACCTTCCGCCGGTGCGTGACCTGGTCGATCTCCAGCGCCTGCCGGAACTCCCCGATGAACCGCAGGTTGAGCGCGTGGCGGTGGGCGGACAGCAGCGTGGACAGGTCGTTGGGCCCGAAGAGCCGCTCGCAGGTCTCGTAGGCGTGCTTGTCGAGTTCCAGGGCGCGCTGGAACTCGCCGCGCAACCGGTGGTCCCAGGCGAGCATGCTGGTGATCTCCAGCGTGGACTCGTGCTCCGGGCCCAGCACCTCGGTCATCTCCGCCAGGGTCCGCTGGTCCAGCTCGAAGGCCTCCGAGTAGCGGCCCAGGATGCGCAGCGCGTCGGTGAAGAGCTTGGCGGCGGCCAGGGTCTGCTCCGGGCTTCCGCCCGGCTCGCTCTGCCACGTGTGGTACGTCTGCTCGGCCAGGTCGAGCGACCCCTCGTGGTCGCCCCAGGAGAACATGTACTGGATCTCGTTCAGCACGAGTTGACGCACCCACGGGTCGGTCGACTCCAGGGCCCTGCTGTGCAGGACGTGCGGCAGCAGCTCCCCGTACTGCTGCCACTGGTGGGACGCCGTCGGCTCGCCGGGGTCGCCCTGGGCCAGCAGCCAGTGGGCGCCGGCCCGCATCTGGCTCTTGAGCTGGTCCGGCATCTGGTTGATCAGCACCCGCTGGACCAGACGGTGCAGCTGGATGGTGTTGGTGTTGTGGTTGATGCGCGCCAGTGCGTAGCGGTTGATCTCACGGATGGCCCGGCTGAGCCGGATGGGGTCGCTCAGCGCCGCGCCGAGCTCCGGTGGCACCGGGGCGTCGCGGACGCCCGTGAACAGGCGGCGCGAGATCGGCTCGGGGGCGAAGAAGGCACAGACCTGCAGCAGCTGGAGCGCGGCCGGGTGGTTCTTGCGCAGCCGCTCCAGGGAGACGTTCCAGGCGGCCGCCACGGACAGGGGGTAGTCCGGCGGCGGGTCGCTGAGCATCAGCTCGTTGGCCTGCTGCTCGAACAGGCGGAGATACTCCTCGGCGGGCATGCCGGTCTCGGCGAGCCACACGGCTGCCTGTTCGATCCCCAGGGGCAGGTCCCCCAGGGTCTCCGCGAGCCGGTCGGCCGTTTCGTCGTCCAGCATCGGCGCTCGCAGCTGCAGCAGCGACCGGCTCTCGTCCCGGGTGAACACATCGACCTCCAGCGGACGTGCCGATGCTGCCCATTGGGCGTTGCGCGAGGTGACGAGAATCCGGCCCGGTCCATTGGTGGGGAAGAAATCGCGCACGGCCTCGGGGTTTTCTGCGTTGTCGAATACCAGCAGCCAATTCTTGTACGGTTCGCCGATACGCAACGCTTCTATCACCGCGGGGACTGCCGTGTTGGCCTCGCCGCTTCCCACATTCAGCCCAAGCCGCCCCGCCAGCATCACGAGGAACTGGCGGATCTGCTGGGGCTGCTCGGAGGGGATCCACCAGATGACCTGGTACTCGTGCATATGGCGGTACACGTATTCCACGGCGAGTTGGGATTTGCCCACGCCGCCCATGCCCTGGAGCGCCTCGGGCAGCACGGCCGTGGTGCCTTCCTGCAGTCTGCGGTGCAGGTCCTCCAGGAGCTGGACCCGACCGGTGAACGTACGATTGCGCGGAGGCACATTTCCCCAGACGGGTGGCGGTTTCTGCAGCCCGTCACTCCTCGATCCGGCTTGTGCGGACTGCAAGCCGCTCACTGTCATGTTCCCTTCTTCGTCGAACCCGGACTCTTCTTCGTCGAACCCGGAGTCCTCGATCCCCACGCCTAACGGGGTCGCCTCATCCGAGGTTTCGGCCTCCTGGGCAGCCGGAGGAGGCCGCTCGACGGCCGACGCCGCCGACAGTCGTTCACTGAGTTGGGCCACGGCTGTCGCGTACGGGGCTCCCATGGCCACAAAAGCGGGCAAAACCGAGGAAAACCACGGTTTCAAGACTTCCACGGGCAGTCGAGCGGCGCGCGCGGGATCGCGGACCACTCGTCCGAGTTGGGAAAAGCTGTACCCGACTGGCCCTTGTGCGGTCGCGGCGATGTGGTCCGCGGCCAGCATGATGGTCAGGGCGGTCTCGCGGCGGGTGCCCTCCGAGAGCAGCTCGCGCCGCACACCCTCCCCGATCTCGAGCTCGGCCCGGGCCTGGGCGGGCACCTCCGGGTCGGCGGGGACGTGCCGCAGCATGCCGCTGAGCAGGAGCTCGGCCACGTGCCAGGTGCGGGCCTCGGGCAGCAGCCGGGCCTGCACGAGCCGCAGCAGCGACAGGTTCAGCAGGGGCAGGGCGGCGCACAGCCGGGCGAGGCGGTAGGCGGTCGGCGACAGCCTGGCGCGCAACGTCCGGGGCTGGACGTCCGGGTGCGGTTCCGGCAGGGGGGCGGGGAGGGCGGCCGGGGCGGCGGTGGACGCGAGCAACGCCCTTACGGCGTACGCGCCGGAGAGTTCGCCCGCCGTGAAGCGGGCCCATCGGCCCAGCCCTTCCGGCGACAGCGTGAGCACCGGCAGGGCGATGCCGCCGGCGGCCCGCTGCTGCCACGGTTCCTCGGCGGCCAGGAGCAACTCGTCGTGCGTGACGGCCCATGTGCCGTTCGCGGCGGCGGGGTACGGGCTGGTCAGCTCGACCCGGTGGGCGTAGGTGCCCGTCCGGGCCCAGATGTGCTCCGGCAGGGTGTGCACGAGCGCCACGGGCAGGTCCCGGGCCCAGAGCGCCAGCCGGTGGGGTGCGCTGCCGTCGGCCCAGTGCGCGGCGTGCAGATCCGTGAGCACCAGCAGGACGTGGCGCCCGTCGCTGCCGGGCACCGGGGGCCGGCCGGAGCCGCGGGTTCGGGACCAGTGCACCAGGCGCACGTCACGGAACGCCCCGGAGCCGTGCAGGGTGTCCCGCAGCCGCTGGGCGGTGGGGGCCCACAGCCGCATCGAGTCGCCGGTGTCCACCAGGAGGGTCAGCGTCAGCCAGCGTTCCTGGGCCGCCCGTTCCCGGGGAAGCCACACCCCTTGTTCCGCCGCGGTCTCGGCGGTGGCCTCCTCGTCCAGGAGGAACCGGTGCCGTGAGTCGATCCGCCGTTTCAGCGGCAGCATCGACTTCTCGACGGAGCGCGCGCGGTCCAGCGCCAGCTGCCGGCCGAGCTCCATGAGGACGGACTCCATGCGGTCCGCCCGCGACCGGTCGGCGGTCTCGAAGGGCTGGGGGCCCGGGGTGTCGTCGGGCCGGGGGAGGGGGCTGGGGCCGGTATGAGGGGGCCGCTGCTCGGGAGGCGGTGCCGGCGTCGCGTCGGGTTCGGCCGGCGTGGGGGCGGGATCGGTGCCGTACCGCCCGGGCGGTACGACACGCTCGTCGGGGCCGGGCGGCTGGTCCGGGCGGGCCGCGCCGTTCTCGCGGCCGGCCGCGGCCGCCTCACCCAGCAGCCGGTACCGCTGTGCCGCGAGCCACAGGGCCTCGCCGACCTCGAACCACAGGGGTGCGGCACCGGACGGCGGTCCGTGCAGCGCAGCCCGTGAGGCGGCACCCGGCCCGTCACCGTCGTGCCCCCCGCCGCCTCGGAAGGGCAACCGGGTCATCCAGTTTCGCCCTCGTCGAGTCGGCGCCACAGCGCGTGCAGCAGCTCGTTCCAGGAATGCTCGCCGGGACCCGCCGGTGCCGTGCGCAGATACTCGGAGTTGAGCAACTGGTCCGCGGCCAGGGTCCCCCCTGCCCGGGACCGGGCCAGGAAGTCCCGGATCATGGTCGTCCGGCCCTCGTCGTCACCGTGGGACAACTGCGCGGCGAGCATCGCCGCCAGCTGGTCGGCGTCCGGCGCGGGCAGGTCCAGATACAGGCAGCGGCGCAGGAAGGCCGGGGACAGGGAGCGCTCGCCGTTGCTGGTGATCACGACGACGGGGAAGGCGGCACAGCGTACCCAGCCATGGTGGATCACGGCCGTGCCGTCCGGGTCGTCGGTGTGCACCTCGACGTCGGGCAACCGGGAGCGTACGCGCGCCAGTTCGGGGATGCGGTACTCGCCGTCCTCGAAGACGCTGAGCAGATCGCCGACGAAGTCCATGTCCGCCTTGTCGATCTCGTCGATGAGCAGCGTGCGAGGGACGGCACGAGGAAGCAGAGCCGTGCCGAGCGGGCCGAGTTGGATGTAGTCACCGAGGTTGTGCAGACCGTCCGGCTCGGGCGGCGGCGTCTTCGCTTCTTCCGGGTCCGGGTCCGCGGAGTCGGGGAGCGATCCGGCGCCCGGCGTGGTGCCGCGCAGTGCGCCGCGGGCCGCGGCCTCCTGGACCCTGCCGATGGCGTCGTAGGCGTACAGGCCCTCCTTGAGGGTGCTGCGGCTGGTGATCGACCAGCGCAGCACCCGGCCTAACCCGAGCTCACGGCTGATGCAGTGGGCGAGGCTCGACTTCCCGATCCCGGGCGGGCCGGCCACGATCAGGGGGCGGCGCAGGAAGAGCGCGGCGTTGACGAGGTCCCGCTCCTGCGGAGAGGCCCGGCGGGCCACCGGCGCGTCGGGCGGTCCCAGGCGCCGGGTGAACTCCGCCTCGTCCGGGGGCGCCTCGGTCGTGATCAACGGTCCGCCGGGGAACCTGCGCCACGGCGGGGCCGGGGGCAGCAGCTCGGACAGCGGTGCGTCGGCACGGGGCCGGCCCGTCCCGCGATAGATGTGCCACGCCCCCGGATCGACGGTTGTGCCGTCGGCCGCCGTCGGATCGTGCAGACCCCGTTCGGCCATCAGCGCCTCCCCCTCACCCTGAGTCCTGCGCGATCAGTGCACGCTCGTACCTCTCCAGCCGTGGTCCCGGCGAACCCGCGGTGCCCCAGGCCCGACGTAGCTTGTCGGGTATCCGCCGGGAGCTCAAATCACCGACTCCGGGGCCTCGGGAAGGCGGTTCGGATCGTCCCACAGCACAGCGACGCGAGACCGGATGCAGCCCTGCCCATCGTCCCGTGGATCGGGAGCCAAGCGCAAGCGCGTGACGTGGTCGAGAAGGGCGTCCCAGGCGCCCGTCTCGGCGACATGGTCGGCGGTTGCGTGCTCTCGTGCGTCGAGGTGCCCCTGATGTGCCCAGAGCAGCACGGGCAGACCTGCCTGCAGACCCAGCAGCAGCTCATTGCGCCCCTCGGGCTCCTGGGGCGAGGAGCCCAGAGTCATCAGAACTATGGCCGGGTCTTGCTTCAACTTGGCGTATAGCAAACCTTGTTGGGCGCCATCGCCGGTTTTGCACCGGTGTACGCGCCCCTGCGTGCCGCTCGTGAGTACCTGCCAGCGCTCGTTCCACACCCGGTGCAGCTGCAGTGCCTCCATGCGCTCGAGACTGCGGATGACCACCTTGTAGTCCGCCCCCAGCGAGGGCGTGAAGGACGCTCCTCCGGGCACCTCGCGGAAAGGGCTGGTCCGGGGCCAGTCCTCGACCGGCTCGTCGACCATGCCCACCGGCAGGACGAACTCGACGACGATGCCCCCGTGGTGGTTGCGCAGCCGTGCCTCCTCCCTGTCGAGCAGCTCGGCGACGTGCGCCGGCGCGTTGGCGAACGGCAGCCGCCGGTCGTCCCGCTGTCGTGGCTCCCAGGTGTCGCCGGTGCTCGTCCAGCAGGTGAGCCAGACGTCGTCGCGCGCGTCCGAACAGGGCTGGAGCCGGATGACCACATAGGCGCAGCCCTGCGCCTTCCGGCGCCACGCTCCGGTGGTGCGGCGGGTGTTGCCCAGCACGCGCATGGCGTCGACACCCTGGTCCGTCATCATGCGGACGTGGCGGCTGAGCCAGCGGCGCAGCGGATCCCCGAGGCCCGGACCGACGGCGTAGGCCACCTCCTGGACGAAGCGCACGGTCCGGGGTACGCCGTCCGTCGGTACGTTGCACTGCTCCAGCAGCTCGTAGGCCTCCCAGGCCGTGCGCACGCCCTCGGGCAGCGGGTCGAAGCCGTCCCCGGCCGCGAAGGAGAAGATCGTCGCCAGGTCCGGGACGGTACGGCGGTCGAGACCGCCGAGCAGCGCGGCGAGTTCGCTCCGCTGTGCCGGATCGCCCATGGGGTGCGCCGGGCCGTGCACCAGGGCGGCCGCCTGCTCCGACGGCAGGTCGTAGTCGGCGAGGAAGCGCACGGTGTCGGCGAGCCGTTCCCAGCCCCGGGGCGCTGTCCCGAACATCCGGACGATCTCGGCCAGGTGGAGCTTCTTGTCCTCGAACTCGGCCACGGAAAGGCGCTGCCGCAGCCGGTCGAGCGCGATGTCCACGCACAGCCTGCGGGACCGGAGGTCGTCCAGCACGGGCACCTTCATGAGGGCGTCCACCAGATGCGCCGCCCGTTCCGCACCCAGCGGATCGACGACCTCGGCGGGCCGCGGAGCGTAGGTCGGGTACTCAGCCATGGTGACCCGGGCCTCCGTCGATCCCGCCCAGCCGGTCCGGCCACAGGCGCTTCGCCGCGTCGACGAAGTGCCGTACGGAGATGCTGTCCCCCTCCAGCTCGCGCACCGCTCGCACCAGCTCTCCGGGTCCGTCGCCGAAGTCGCCGCACCTGCGCACCAGATGGAACACCTGCAGCCGGGGCCGGTCCGCCCGGGGCACGCCGCCCGCTATGTGGCCGGGCAGCAGGGACAGCAGGCCGCTGCCGCCGTCGGGGGTGACGGCACCCGTGGCCAGCAGCGCGTCGACCACGTCCCAGGGGTCGGCCGGCCCGGCGGCGCCGAGCGGTTCGCCGCTGCCCCCGAGGTCCGGTGCGAACCGGGACGCGGACAGCAGGGCGAACGGGATCATCCATGCGACGCGCGTAGGGATCGGGGCGGCACGGTTCAGCACGGACGAGACGACACCGGTCACCGTGTGGCTGCGCCGGTCCCAGACCCCGGCCCCGCTGAAGCCCTGTTCGATCCGTGCTCCCAGACCGTCGTCGCTGTCCAGCTGCAGCCATCGGGCCTGCGGCCCGCCCGCGGCCACCGTCCGGGCGCGCGCCCACACCCCGTCCGGCGCGTCGGGCGGATGACCGAAGACCAGGACCGGTACGTCGGCTCCCGGGGCGGTCGCGTCCACCGGGGCGGCCGCCGTGCCGGGCGGCGGAGGACCGGTGAGCCGCAGCACGGCGAGGTCACTCGCGGGAGCCCGGCGGAACCAGCCCTCCCCGGCGACACGCGCCGCCACCGGCCCGGCGCCCGGGACGGCGGGGAAGTCGACCTGGACGGTGTCCTCGGGAGCCTCCTCCAGCCGGGGGCGGCGCAGCGCCGCCTCCACGACGTGCGCGCACGTCACGGCCAGTCCACCGGACAGCAGGACGGCCGCCCCGGCGACCCGCGTGCGTCTGCGCCCCGCCTCCGGCCGGCCGGTGACGTCGTCCGCCGTGCCTGCCTCGTCCGTGCGGACGAGAACCCGTAATCGCCACGGAGCCTCCGTCGCCGCCCGGGAATCCTGCCTCGTTCCGCCCGACCCCGTTCGCACCACGTTTCTGTGTCCCCCTCACGCGTGGTTCGGGCAGCGTGCCGCGCTTGCTGCCTCGGCCTGCCAGGTTAAGCCGAAGAGACGGGCGAGGGTACGGTCCGCGCACGGCACCGGGCCCCACGGGAATCACGGCCGCCCCGACCAGGGGCGGCCCCGGGGCTGCTCCTCAGGACTCCGCGGCGCGCCGTGCCGGGTCCGGGAACGCGCGGGTCATGCCCGGCAGGAAGTCCGTGAACAGTTCGTGCACCTCCCGCACCAGCGGGCGCAGTACCCGGAAGCGGGCCAGGGCGACCCCGCGCGCGGTGAGCCGGGCGCCGCGCTCGGCGAGCCGGTAGCTGCGCTCGCGGCCCTCGGTCCGGTCGAAGATCCAGTACAGGCACAGGCCCATCTGGGACAGCCACATCAACTCGGGCAGGATGTCCCGCAGTTCCTCGGGCACCTTCGTCTTCGTCCCGGCCAGCACCTGACGGTGGACGCTGATGGCCTCCACGCGCGCGTGCTCCGACTCGGGCGAGAAGGGACTGAGCGGGCTGTCCGGGTCGGCGGCGTTCTTGAAGAACTGCACCGCGAACTCGTGGTACGGCGTGGCGATGTCCAGCCAGGCCCGCAGCACGCCCGCCAGCCGGGCCTCCAGGTCGGTCTCCTGCCGCAGGATCTCCCGGACGGCCACCCGGTGCTCGGCGGCGATCCGGTCGTAGAAGCCCTGGATCAGGTGTTCCTTGCCCTCGAAGTAGTAGTAGGCGTTCCCGACCGAGACCCCGGCCTCCTGGGCGATGGCCCGCATCGTCGTCTTGTCGTAGCCGCGTTCCTGGAACAGCCGCATGGCCGTCTCCAGGATCAGGGCGCGGGTCTGCTCGGACTTGCTCGGGGTGGCGCCGTCGTCGGGGCCGTCGTTCTTCTCGGGCACGGGAAGAGAGCCTAATGCCAGGACCGGTGCCGCTACCGGGGGGCGCAGGTGCCGTCGGCGCAGCCCGGAGCGGTGTGGGTCCAGCCGGCGCCGGGGTCGTACGCCCACCCGTCGGCCCGCCGGTACACCCGGCCGCCCCACTGGCCCGGGCCGGGCCGGCCCCCGTGCCACTGCGCTCCGCGCCACTTGGCGGCGGCGAGCACGGCGCCCCTGGCGAGCCGGGCGCCGGCGGGGGTGCTCAGCCGGTGGGCGAGCGGCCGGTGCTCGCGCAGCGCCCACAGGGTGACGACCCAGGCGGCCGGGCCCCGGTAGACCTGCCCGGCGTCCCCGACGACGGTGATCTCGTCGAGCGTGGCGCCGTGATCGAGCCCGGGGAAGCGCCGCCGGGCCTCGGCGGAACCGGCCGGGACCGCCTCCAGCGGCACCAGACGGGGCTGCCGCAGGAGCCAGTCGCGCAGGAACGCGCACAGGGAGCACTCGGCGTCGTAGAGGACGGTGAGCCGACGGACCGGGACGGCGCCCGGCCCGGGACGGCCCGGGGTGGCGCCGGGCCGTGGATCCGGTGCGGCGCCCGGCCGCGGGTCCGGTGCGGTGGCGTTCATGTGCCGTCTCCGTTCAGGCCCGGGCCTGCGGGGCGACCCAGCCCTGCGGCGGCACCGGCGGCACCTGCTCCCGCTCCATGGCGCCCCGGCGCCGGATCCGGTTGAGCACGTAGACGTTGGCCAGGTGCATCACGCCGAGCACCAGCAGCACCACACCGAGCTTGGCCGACAGGGCCTCGAAGATCCCGCGCGTGTCGGTGATGGTCTCGTCGTCGCTCAGGTACAGCGCGACGAACCCGAGGTTGACGAGGTAGAAGCCCACCACCAGCAGGTGGTTGACGGCCTCGGCGAGTTTTTCGTTGCCGTGCAGCACGTCGGCGAGGAAGATCCTGCCGTTCCGGCTGAGCGTGCGGGCCACCCAGATGGTCAGACCGATGCTGACCAGCAGGTAGATGACGTAGGCGACGACCGTGCGGTCCATTGCCCCCACCCTTCTTGAACACGTTCAAAACGCTGTCAGGGGTGACTGTAGACCTCTTTTTGAACGTGTTCAACAGGCGGTGTGAGCCTCAGTCGCTCGTCCTCGCCTGACCGGCCTTGAGGATCTCGGTCACGTCGAGGGTCACCTTCGCGCCGATGGAGTCGGGGAGGGTGACGAGCTCGCCGGGGGCGTGCGGGCGGTGGTTCTCGTAGCCGCTTCCCACCGGGTCGGTCAGGACGTGGAGGCGCTGGTGCTTGCGGTCGACCACCACGTAGACGGGCACCTTCGCCTCGGCGTAGGCGGCGGCCTTCGTCCTGAGGTCGTCCTTCCAGTTGCCGGAGGTGACCTCGAGGACGAGACGGAAGCAGGCGGGGTCGTACGCGTTGTTCTCGACGAGGTGGTCGTCGATGTCTGCGTCCACCACCGCGAGGTCAGGGATGGTGTAGTCCTCGGCGCCGGTGGGGAGCCACAGCCCGACGTTCTGCAAGATCTCGGTCTCTCCGCCGTGCAGGCCTGCGGCAATGAACGGGATCATGATGCCGGTGAGGGCACGGGCATGAGGTGCATCCGGGGACGGGGTCACGAGGAGATGGCCTCCGATGATCTCGACGCGGTAGCCCGGATGGCGCTCCATGATCTCGTCGGCGATGGTCGTCAGGGTGACCGGCTCTTCGTCGTGGAAGGGCTGCTCGACGGAAGCTGCGGACATCAGGTGCCTCCTGGGGGCTGGTGTCGAGAGCATCATCGTAGGCCGGACGCCGCCCGCACGGCCGGTCCCGGACTCGTTCACCCGATGGTGTGGCATATGCCAGAGGGCCCCGTTTCCAGCGGAAACGGGGCCCTCATCAGCAACCTGCGGGGCTCAGTAGCGGCGCGTGATCAGCGCCCGCTTCACCTCGGCGATCGCCTTCGTGACCTCGATGCCGCGCGGGCAGGCGTCCGTGCAGTTGAAGGTCGTGCGGCATCGCCACACGCCGTCGCGGTCGTTCAGGATCTCCAGGCGCTGCTCACCGGCCTCGTCGCGCGAGTCGAAGATGAAGCGGTGCGCGTTGACGATGGCGGCCGGGCCGAAGTACTGGCCGTCGTTCCAGAAGACCGGGCACGACGTGGTGCAGGCCGCGCACAGGATGCACTTCGTGGTGTCGTCGAAGCGCTCGCGGTCCTCGGCGGACTGCAGCCGCTCGCGCGTGGGCTCGTTCGTGTCCTTCGTGATGAGGAAGGGCATGACGTCCCGGTACGCCTGGAAGAACGGCTCCATGTCGACCACGAGGTCCTTCAGGACCGTGAGGCCCTTGATGGGCTCGACCGTGATCGGCTTCTCGGGGTTGATGTCCTTGATCAGCGTCTTGCAGGCCAGACGGTTCTTGCCGTTGATCCGCATGGCGTCCGAGCCGCAGATGCCGTGGGCGCAGGAGCGGCGGAACGTCAGCGAGCCGTCCAGGTCCCACTTGATCTTGTGGAGGGCGTCGAGGACACGCTCCTTCGGGTCGATCTCGACCTGGAAGTCCTCCCAGGTGGCCTCCGCCGCGACCTCCGGGTTGAAGCGGCGGACCCGGAAGGTGACCGTGATGTAGGGGGAGTCGGCGAAACCGGGCTCGGGCTTGCCGGCCGCGTCTTCCTTGTCCAGAACAGGGGTAGCCATCAGTACTTACGCTCCATCGGCTGGTAGCGGGTCTGGACGACCGGCTTGTAGTCGAGACGGACGGTTTCGGTGCCGTCGGCGCCGACCTCGCGGTACGCCATGGTGTGCCGCATGAAGTTGACGTCGTCGCGGTTCGGGTAGTCCTCGCGGTAGTGACCGCCGCGGGACTCCTTGCGGGCCAGCGCGGAGACGGCCATGACCTCGGCGAGGTCGAGCAGGTTGCCCAGCTCGATGGCCTCCAGCAGGTCCGTGTTGAACCGCTTGCCCTTGTCCTGGATCGAGACGTTCTTGTAGCGCTCGCGCAGCTCCGCGATCTTCTCGACCGCCGTCTTGATGGTCTGCTCGGTGCGGAACACCATGACGTTGGCGTCCATGGTCTCCTGCAGCTCGCGCCGCAGCTCCGCCACGCGCTCGGCGCCGGTGGAGTTGCGCAGCCGCTCCACCTGCCCGACCACGAAGTCCGCCGGGTTCTCGGGCAGCTCGACGAAGTCCGCCTTCTGGGAGTACTCGGCGGCGGCGATGCCCGCGCGCTTGCCGAACACGTTGATGTCCAGCAGCGAGTTGGTGCCCAGGCGGTTGGCGCCGTGCACGGACACGCAGGCGACCTCGCCGGCCGCGTACAGGCCCGGGACGACCGTGGTGTTGTCCGCCAGGACCTCGCCCTCGACGTTGGTCGGGATGCCGCCCATCGCGTAGTGCGCGGTGGGCTGGATCGGGATCGGGTCCGTGTAGGGCTCGATGCCGAGGTAGGTGCGGGCGAACTCGGTGATGTCCGGGAGCTTGGCGTCCAGCTGCTCCGGCGGCAGGTGCGTGAGGTCGAGGTAGACGTGGTCGCCCTCGGGACCGCAGCCGCGGCCCTCACGGATCTCCGTGTAGATGGAGCGGGAGACGACGTCACGGGACGCGAGGTCCTTCATGACCGGCGCGTACTTCTCCATGAAGCGCTCGCCGTCCTTGTTGCGCAGGATGCCGCCCTCGCCGCGGGCGCCCTCCGTCAGCAGGATGCCCATGCGCCAGATGCCGGTCGGGTGGAACTGGAAGAACTCCATGTCCTCCAGCGGGATGCCCCGCCGGTACACCGCGGCCTGGCCGTCACCGGTCAGCGTGTGCGCGTTGGACGTCACCTTGAAGAACTTGCCGCAGCCGCCGGAGGCGTAGATCACGGACTTGGCGTGGAAGACGTGGATCTCGCCGGTGGCCAGCTCGTACGCGACCACACCGGCCGACTTCTTGACGCCGTCGACCTCGGTGATCAGCTGGTCCAGGACGTAGAACTCGTTGTAGAACTCCACGCCCTCCTTGACGCAGTTCTGGTACAGCGTCTGGAGGATCATGTGGCCGGTGCGGTCGGCCGCGTAGCAGGAACGGCGGACCGGGGCCTCGCCGTGGTTGCGGCTGTGACCGCCGAAGCGGCGCTGGTCGATGGTGCCGTTCGGCGTGCGGTTGAACGGCAGGCCCATCTTCTCCAGGTCGAGGACGGAGTCGATGGCCTCCTTCGCCAGGATCTCGGCGGCGTCCTGGTCGACCAGGTAGTCACCGCCCTTGACCGTGTCGAAGGTGTGCCACTCCCAGTTGTCCTCCTCCACGTTGGCCAGCGCGGCGGCCATGCCGCCCTGCGCGGCGCCCGTGTGGGAGCGGGTCGGGTAGAGCTTCGTCAGGACGGCCGTGCGGCTGCGCTTGGTGGACTCGATGGCCGCGCGCATGCCCGCGCCACCGGCGCCGACGATGACGGTGTCGTACTTGTGGATCTTCATGATTCTCGCAGCCCCGTGCCTAGCGGATGTTCGGGTCGAAGGTGAAGATCACCAGCGTGCCCAGCAGGATGGTGAACACCGTGGCCGTGTAGAGCAGGCCCTTGAGCCACAGCCGGGTGTTCGCGCGCTCCGCGTAGTCGTTGATGACCGTGCGCAGGCCGTTGGCGCCGTGCAGCATCGCCAGCCACAGCATCAGCAGGTCCCAGACCTGCCAGAACGGGGACGCCCAGCGGCCCGCCACGAAGGCGAAGCCGATCTTGGAGACGCCGCCGTCCAGGACGAGCTGGATCAGCAGGTGGCCGAGGACCAGGACGACCAGCACGACGCCGGACAGGCGCATGAAGAGCCAGGCGGCCAGTTCGAAGTTGCCCCGGGTGCTCTTCGGGGACTTCCTGGTCCGCTTGCGCGGGGCCTCGATGAAGGGCGCCGGGTTGTCGACGGTGTAGACGGCGCCGCCCTCGACGGGGCCGACGCCTGCGGCGGTCTTATCGGTCGTGGACATTGGCGTCAGCTCCCGAACAGTTCACGAGCGGCGTGGCCGAGGACGGGGTAGATCGCCCCGAGCATCAGCACGACCCACAGGGCGACGACCGTCCAGAGCATCTGCTTCTGGTAGCGGGCGCCCTTGATCCAGAAGTCGACGGCGATGACACGCAGGCCGTTGAGCGCGTGGAAGAGGATGGCGGCGACGAGGCCGTACTCCAGCAGCGCGACGATCGGCGTCTTGTACGTGGCCACGACCTTGTCGTAGGCCTCGGGGGACACCCGCACGAGGGCGGTGTCCAGCACGTGGACGAACAGGAAGAAGAAAATGAGGACGCCGGTGACTCGGTGAGCCACCCAGGACCACATTCCTTCCCGGCCGCGGTACAGCGTTCCAGCCGGCACGGAAGTTTCCTCCGGGAGCGGTGATTGGGGCCGCGCCGGCTTTCCTTGTCGGTCGGGCCCGGCCGGGTACGGTCCACCGGCCCCCAGCATCGTAGCGAGACGCCGCCGCTGGGCTGAGCGGGGGTCCCTGGGTGTGATCAAACTGGCACGCAAAGGGGTACGGGTGGGCTAGTGCGGCCCGGCGCCGGTGCGGCGTCCGCGTGGTGCCGGGTGCGGGCCGTCAGCGGCTGAGCGCGCAGTTTCCCGCGCCCCTGAGGGCCTCCAGCAGGCGTCCCCTCGCCAGGCGCCGGAGTTCCTCGGCCGTCACGACCCGCTCCTCCTCCGGATCGTTGGTCAATCGTGACCGGATCGCCTCCAGGATGCGGTCGAGCACCTGGGAGGGGGACAGACCGTCCAGGCAGATGACGAACACGTGTCCGAAGCGGGCCTCGTAGGCGGCGTGGGCCGCGTCCAGGGCCGTGTGGGCCGCGGAGTACGTGTCCGGCGGCAGTGTGGGCAGCGGCTCGGCGGCCAGGGCCTCGGTGAGGTCGGACCAGGTCAGGTCGTAGGCCGCCTCGTCGGCGGCGGCCAGCAGGGAGTCCAGGTCCGGGTAGGGGCGGTGCTCCGCCACGCGGCGTGCCCAGCGGGGGCTGCGCAGACACGCGAGGAGGGTCCGTTCGAGGTCCTCCGCCGAGGCTGCGTTGAAGTGCTCCACCGGTATGGCCGGCCGGCCGGGGAGATCTGGGAGACGGTGCGCGGGCAGCGTGGGTCCTCGTGGGCGTCACGTGTGTCGGCAGGGCATTGTTGTGGGAGTTGTGACGTCACGCTATCGAGTGCGACCGCGGCGTGTCCGACGGATGCCCGAATTTCACCCGGGGGAGAGAGTTTCGGAACGCGTGGTGGACGCGCGCCGCGGCGCGCCGGGTCTTAGGTTGGCGGTGTGAGTCAGCACAGGCGCCGGGCTTCGGCGAAGCAGGTGAAACAGCGGCAGGTGCTGGTCGTGGCCATGGCGGTAGCCCTGGTCGTGGTCGCGGCCGGGGTGAGTCTGGGGCTGTGGGCGGCCTCGGGCGGCGGCGGGTCCACCGGGCCGGAGGCGAGATCGTCCCGGGGCGCGGCCGCCGCGGCCCCCACCACGACCGGGCCGGGTAAGAGCCCCAGCCCGAGTCCCAGCCGCTCGTACCCCCTGTCCACCGCGCCCCGCACCATCCCGGCCGTGCGCGACCACACCCCCGCCCGCGGCCCCGGCTGGAAGCCCGAGGACGGCGACCGCGTGGTCGTGAACGACCCGGCGCTCGCCGACGAGGGGCGGCTGATCGCCGGCGAGCTGGGCCTGTCCTACGCCGGCGAGAAGGACGACGACCGGGACGGGGACCTGCGGCTGACGCTGGCGGCGAAGAAGGGCGCGAACCCGGAGTCGTACGTGATGACCGTGCGCGACGGGCGCGTCGAGATCAGCGGGCCCGCCCAGGCCGGTGTCTTCTACGGCACCCGCACGCTCAAGCAGGAGACCCACGACGGCGGCACCGCGCCCGAGGGCGTGGTGCGCGACGAGCCGGCCAAGGAGCGGCGCGGGTTCATGCTGGACATCGCGCGCAAGAACTTCACGGCCGGCTGGATCGAGGACCGGATCCGTGAGCTGGGCGACCTGAAGTTCAACGAGCTGGGGCTGCACTTCTCCGACGACCAGGGATTCCGGATCGAGTCCGACACCCAGCCGGAGATCGTGTCCCAGCCGCATCTGACCAAGGCGCAGGTGCGGAAGATCGTCGACCTCGCGGAGAGCCGGCACATCACCGTCGTGCCCGAGATCGACTCGCCCGGGCACCTGGGCGCGGTCCTGCGCGCCCACCCCGGCCTGCAGCTGCGCACCGCGCAGGGTTCGGCGGTGCAGGGCGCCATCGACATCTCCAAGCCCGAGAGCGCCGAGATCGTCGACGGGCTGCTGAACGAGTACGCGGAGCTCTTCCCCGGCGGGCTCTGGCACCTGGGGGCCGACGAGTACCAGGCGCTGGTGCGCTCCGACCCGGAGGCGTCCTTCCCGCAGCTGGCCGCCGCGGCGCGGGCGAAGTACGGCTCCGGCGCGACGGTCGCCGACCTCACCACCGGCTGGCTGAACGACCGGGCCGCCACCGTCCGCAAGCACCAGCGCGTCCCGCGCGCCTGGAACGACGGCTTCTTCCGCGGCGGGTCGGTCCAGGCCGACAAGGACATCCAGGTCGCCTACTGGACCGGCAAGGAGATCGGTGCCCGGCCGCCGCTGGAGTACCTGGAGGCCGGCCGCAAGGTGCTCAACTACAACGACGAGTTCCTGTACTACGTCCTCGGCGAGCCGCAGACCTTCGTCTACCCGACCGGGCAGCGGATCTACGAGCAGTGGACACCCCGCGTGCTGCGCGGCACCGCGGCCGTCCCGGCCCGCTACGACGGGCAGATCCTCGGCGGCTCCTTCGCGGTCTGGTGCGATCTGGCGAACTCCCAGACGCAGGACCAGGTCGCGGCCGGCATCCGGATGCCGCTGCGGGCGACCGTGCAGAAACTGTGGGACCCGGACAGGCCCGAACTGTCCTGGGCCGAGTTCCGGGCGCTCGCGGACAGGCTCGGCTGAGTCCGCTCGAATTGGCCCATACGGCTGCGAACGCCCGTACGGCTGTGGTGGTCTTCTGAGGCGAGCCGAATCGAATATGCCGGGGGGAACCGGAACATGGGCTACTGGGGATACTTCGTCGTCGGCCGGGGGGAGCGGCCGCTGGCCGGACTGACCGCGCTGGCGGGTGCGGCGGAGGGGCTGACACGCCACACCTCGGCGCCGGACGGATGGCAGGTCTGGGAACACCCGGGCGCCGAGGGTGACGTGGGGAACATGAACGCCCTCGCGGACGAGACCGGCGCGCCCGCGCTGTTCGGGTACGTCATGAACAGCGAGTGCGTGGTGCTGGAGGCCGCCGCGCCGGAGAGCGGGGCGTGGACGACCTGCCTCGCCCGGGCGGCCATGGCCGGGTACCTGGGGGCCGGCCGGGAGGGCCTGACCCTGGAGGACTACTTCCTGGAACCCCGCGACGCCGCCGAGCGCGCGGTGCGCTGGGCCGCCGAGGCCGGGCACGAGGTGAACGCCGAGACCCTCCTGGACGTACTCGTGTCAGACCCCGATCCCCTGGCCGAAAATCTCCTGTTCCGCTTCCTCGACCGGCTGGGCGTGGTGCCCCTGTGACACTCCGGGGCCGTCGCACGCAGTAAGGGGAAGTGCGGGTTCCGTGAGGGGTGAAGGCCGGAAGTGGCCTGGCAGGGCCCCGGAGAAGGCCCGCGGAGGGAGGCGTGGATGAGCCTGGTGGAGTTGATCGCACAGGCCGACGAACGCGGGCTGGCCGCGAGCGGGCTGGCTTGTCTGGATCGGTGCGTGCCCCTGCTGGGCGGCGACGACGAGACCCTGCGGCCGCTGTGGGCGAGCCTGACCGACGGCGCCGGCGCCGGCGAGTGGGGCGAGCGGCTGGAGCAGGCCCGGGCGAAGCTGGACGCCGTCGGCGACGAGGACGAGGCGGTCGTGCTCGCCGGCCGCATGCTGCGGGCCGCTCCCGCCGAGCGGTCCGCCGCCGCGGTGCGCGTGTGGGCCGACGCCTGCTCCGTCGCCGCCCTGCAGATCCACCGGCTGCTCGACCCCTGCGAGGACGGCACCACCTCCGTCTCCGCCCGCCGCGAGGGCCGTACGGAGGGCATGTCGCCCCTCGTCGCCGCCGAACTGCGCCGGCAGGTCGTGGTCCTGGAGGTCCTCGCCGGACACGGTCAGGCCGGGCTGCGCCGGGCGCTGGAGGTGTCGACGGAAGGGCGGCGGGTGCTGCGCGCGGTGGTGTCGCGCCGCAGCCGGCACCAGGGCTGAAACGCCCGAAACCCCGATCCTGCGAGAGTCCTGTGACCGTCCTCGGGGTGCGGTGGGGCGGTCCTGCGCCGCTTCCGGGCAGCCGCTGGAATCCGGGTGACGAAACGCTTCTCCCGAGCGCTCTTGGGGATGTGACGACTCAAACGGAGACCAGGCCGTCGGCGGCGACGAAGCCCCTGCGGTGGGCGGCGGACACAGTGGCGACGATG
Organism: Streptomyces sp. NPDC085931; assembly: GCF_044540565.1. NCBI lineage: Bacteria > Bacillati > Actinomycetota > Actinomycetes > Kitasatosporales > Streptomycetaceae > Streptomyces > Streptomyces sp. NPDC085931. Next base: position 67,624 of record NZ_JBITSK010000022.1, on the reverse strand, counting down.
CGCGAGGGAGCACGGCTGCGCCTCGACTACTCGGCGCAGAGCCTGTGGAGCGTCGACCGGATGATCGAGGAGATTCGGCGCGAGGGAGCGCCCTTGGCCGCCGTGGAGACGGTGCTGCGCGGCTTCGGCGCCTACGCGGGCGAGGTGATGGCGCGTCAGGCCGGCGCCGAGTGGTGGGCGAGCGGCGGCGACCACTGGGTCCGCACGCCCGACGGACGCCTGTGGGACCCGATCGACGAGGCCCGCCGCGCGTATGCCGGGCACGGCTCGCTGCGGCTGCTGTGCCGGGACGCGGCGAGCGGCACGCCCCGGCCGTAACCTCAGCGCCCGGCCGTAGCCTCAGCGCCCGGCCGGGTCCGGCGTGAACGGGTCCGGCGTGAACGGGTCCGGTGTGGACGGGTCCGGTGCCGGCGGGGTGGGCTCGGCGGGCTTGGCGGCGTTCCCGGCGAGGGTGCGGATCTGGGGCAGGTCGGCGTAGAGGTGCTGCCCGGGGCACTCGGTCGGGTAGCCGTCGCGGTGGCCGGAGATGCGGTGCATCGTGACCTTCTCGCCCAGCTTGTACTTGCCGTTGTTCGCCCCGGCGGTCAGCACCACCGTGCCGGTCGGGTCGATGCCGTACAGGCCGAGTTTCCACGCCGCGACCTTGGCGACCGACTCCCTCACGGCGGCGTTCGCGGTCGTCGCGGAGTAGTCGCCGAGCACCGAGACGCTGCTGGTGTCGGTGTTGAAGCCGTAGGCGTGCGCGCCGAGCACGGGTTTGTCGATGCCGCCCGCGCGGCCCTCGAAGACGGTGCCGCACTTGTCGACCAGGAAGTGGTAGCCGATGTCGTTCCAGCCGTTGCTCTTGACGTGGTACAGGAACACGCCGCGCACGATGGACGCCGACTCGGAGCAGGCGTAGTCGTTGGTGCCGGCGGTGTGGTGGACGAACACCGCCTTGGTGTCGCCCGTGTAGGTGGGTGGGTCCTTCACCAGGGACTCGTCGGCGCCCCAGGCGGAACGCGCGGTGACGGCGGGACGGTCCGGGGCGAGCGGCCCGGCGGCCGGTGGGACGACGCCCGGCCCCGCCACGCCCGGTTCCGTCACGCCCGGTTCCGTCACGCCCGGTTCCGTCACGTCCGGCTCCACCGGGCCCGGCTCCACGACGTGCACGGCGTGGTCCGGTCCGCCGTCGGGGTCGACCAGCTCGACGCGCAGCCCCTCGGGCAGCCGCTCGCCCGAGACGCGCACCTGGACGCCGTCCGACGGTCCCGCCCACAGCGGCTGGGTGGCGCCGCGCACTCCGGCCCGGGCGCGGTCCGGCCCCGTCTCGGGCATCCGCACGTCGGTCTCCAGGGGGCGCCACGCGCTCCACGCCCCGCTCTCCCGCGAGCGGGTGCGCACGTGGGCGGTGCCCTCCAGGGTCTCGTGCGGGTCGTCCCAGGTGATGCCGAGCAGGCTGAACGGCTCGGTGGTGCGCGGGGCGAGGGCCCTGTCGTGCGGATCGCCGTCCGGCACCCGCAGCGTGTGCACGCCGTCGGAGGAGGCGGCGAGGGCGGGGCGGGCCGGGCCGAGGGCGCCGAGGGCCAGGGCCGTGGCGACGGCGGTGCGCAGCAGAAGGCGTGTCATGAGGGCTCGTCTCCGGTCCACTTGCGGGCGGGCGGGATGTCCTGATCGTCCTTCCCGCCCGCCGGGCCGTCCGGTCGCCCGCCGGGAGAAATCCGGCGAACGGAGGACGACCGAGGGGCCCCGCGCGGCGCACGGTCTCCCCGTCCGCGAGCGGGCGTCCGGGGTGTCACGGCGTCAGGTTCCGCCCGGACCGGAGGTCCGTGGGCCTGCCCGGGGCGGTCGGGTCGCGGGCACCGGAGCCGCCGTGGTGCGCCCGGTCCGCTGTGACACTTCTCGGCGGTCCGGCGCTGATCAGCGTGGAGGACGTGGCACGGACGCGCCGCGCTCGGTACGGACGAGGACGGTTCTTGGGCCAGGGAGGGGAACCCCGGCGGGGGCAGGCGCACGACGGGGAACTGGGCGCGGCCGTCGCGCGGGCCCAGGACGGTGACGAGGCGGCCTTCGCGGTCGCCTACCGGATCGTGCAGCCGGGCCTGCTCGGCTACCTGCGCGGCCTGGTCGGGGAGGACGCGGAGGACGTGGCCTCCGACGCCTGGCTGGAGATCGCCCGGGACCTCGGGCGGTTCAAGGGCGACGGGGCCGGCTTCCGGGGCTGGACGGCGACCATCGCCCGGCACCGGGCGCTGGACCACCTGCGCCGCCAGCGCGTACGGCCCCGGCCCTCCGCGCTGGAACAGGACGTCCTCGACCTGCCCGGGCCGCACAGCACCCACGACCAGGCGCTGGAGTCGCTGTCCACCGCGCACGCGCTGCGGCTGGTCGGCGGTCTGCCGCAGGACCAGGCCGAGGCCGTGCTGCTGCGGGTCGTGGTGGGCCTCGACGGCCCCGCCGCCGCCCGCGTCCTCGGCAAGCGGCCGGGGGCGGTGCGCACCGCCGCGTACCGCGGGCTGAAACGTCTCGCCGCCCAGTTGGGCGCCGAAGGTGTGACGGATGAGGCGCCCCGGACGCTGGGGGAGTCGACATGAACGGCGTCGGCGGCCCGGGGGCGGCCGCCGGGGCCGCCGCCCTGAACAGGGCGGACGGGCCGGACGTATGGATGGAGCCCGGGGCACCGGGCCGGGCCGGCCGGGTCGTGGGCACACGGCGGGCCGTGCGGTACGCGTGGATCGAGCAGGGACGGAACCGGACATGGGTGAACATCGAAGCGACGGCGGGCTCCCCGGCCGTCGGCAGGTGCACCCCGCGGACTCCGCGCACACCCGCCGGGCCGTGCCGGACGGCGGCGAACGGCCCGCCGGTCCGGCCCGGACGGCCGGGCCCGGCGGCCCGGGCCGCCCCGGCTCCTCCCCGGCTCTGCGGGAGGCCGAGCTGGAGGCGCTGATCGCCGCCGCTCTTATCCGTGAGGGCATCGACGCCGAGGCCGAGCAGCGGGCCGTCGCCGCGTTCCGGGCCGCCCGGGAGGCGGGCGCGCACCGGTCCGCCGCCCGCCGCCGGGACGACTGGCGGGCCCGGGAGCGCCGGCTTCCGGGGCGTTCGCTCAAGGCCACGCTGTCCGTGCTGCTCGCCAGTCTCACGCTGGGCGGTGCCGCCGTGGCGGCGATCGGCTCGGTGGCGTCCACGGACGATCCCGGCGAGCGGGGCCGCCCGCCGGCCGTCACCCGCGCCCCCGGCCCCTCGGCCGGCGCGGCCACCGGCGGCCCGGCCGGATCCGGCTCCGCCCGCCCGGACCGCCCCGGCACCGCCCGGGACACCGAGGCGCACTGCCGCGCCTACGAGCGGGTCGGCGGCCGCGGCAGGGCCCTGGGCGCGACGGCCTGGCAGCGCCTCGTCGAGGCGGCGGGCGGCGAGAGGAACGTCCCCGCGTACTGCGCCGGGCAACTGGCCGGCGCCCGGGACGAGCCCGCCGGCACCGCCACACCCGACCGGGGCAAGGGAACCCCGGGCTCCGCCGGCTCCGGGAACGCGGGCAACGCCGGCGCCGGCTCCGAGAACGCGGCCGGCGCCGGCTCCGGGAACGCGGGCAGCACCGGCGGCTCCGGGAACGCGGGCAACGGATCGAGCGGCGACGGCCGTGGCACGGGCGCCGGGAACGGCGACGCGGGTGCCGGGCAGAGCGGGTCGGGCACGGGACGCGGCGGATCGGAATCCGCCGCCCGCAACAGTGGAGAGGACGCCGCCGGCAGCGGTTCCTCCGGAGGCAAGGGCAAGCCCGCCCAGCCCGATTCCCGCCGCCCGTAAGGGAGTTCGGCGGCGCGACCTGCGGTGTACGGTACCCGGGGCCCCGCCAAGCACGCCCGGGGCGCCGGTCCGCCCCCGCCATGGCAACGGCCGGGGCCGCCACCCCCCACAGGAGAGGCCCCGGCCGTCGCGCGGTACGGGCCGCGCGGCGGCCCGTACTACCTACAGCGCCCGGAGTGCGTTTTGTGTCACACCCCTCCGTGTCACGGCTTAGTTGCATCTCGGGGGGACATGGACGGGGAGTGGTTTCAGGTCGTAACGTGCCTTTCGCGCCACACCGGAGGCAGCAAGACCACCGCAACGACCTGCGGGCTTGTGAACCGCAATGATCAACGAGGAACGACGACGGCGAGAACCCGGGCCGCGTGAGCGGCGCCGGCTCAGGCGCAGAAGGGCACGCGGTGCTGGGGGACGACGCGGAGCTGACCGCCGCGGTGCGTGCGGCACAGGACGGGGATGAGACCGCGTTCCGTACTGTGTACCGCGCCGTGCACCCGCGGTTGCTGGGATACGTACGGACGCTCGTCGGCGATCCCGACGCCGAGGACGTGACGTCCGAGGCGTGGCTGCAGATAGCCCGTGACCTGGAGCGGTTCACCGGCGACGCGGACCGGTTCCGCGGCTGGGCCGCCCGGATAGCCCGCAACCGCGCGCTGGACCACATACGCATGCGCGGGCGGCGCCCCGCCATCGGCGGCGACGAGACGGAGCTGACCGGCCGCGCCGCCGAGTGTGACACCGCCGGCGAGGCCATCGAGGCGCTCGCCACCGACGGCACGTTCTCCCTGATCTCCCGGTTGCCGCAGGACCAGGCCGAAGCGGTGGTGCTGCGCGTGGTCGTGGGGCTCGACGCCAAGACCGCCGCGGAGACGCTCGGCAAGCGCCCGGGCGCGGTCCGCACGGCGGCGCACCGGGGCCTGAAGCGGCTCGCCGAGCTGCTGGGCGACAATCCTCAGGCCGATCCGGAATCGGCCGGGGTGCTCGACGCCCTGCCGCCCCAGCGAGAACCGCGTGGCGGTGCGGTGACGTCCGCAGGTGTGACGCACAGCGTTGCGCGGACGCAGAAGGATGTGTGATGGCCGACGAGCAGTACGGGTGGCTGGACCGCGAAACGGCGGAGCGTTTGCTGAGCGGAGAGCCACCGGAGGCTGTCGACGGCGCCCACCGCGGCGAGGCCGAACGGCTCGCCAGGACACTCGGCGCGCTGTCCGTGCCACCCCCGCCGACCAGCGAGGAACTCCCCGGTGAGGCCGCCGCGGTGGCCGCGTTCCGCAAGGCCCGCGAGGAACGCGCCGACGCCGTGACCGCCTCCGCCGCCACCGGCGGACGCGCCTCCGCCGGCACCGCCGACGCCGGGCTGGTCCGGATCGGCGGCCCGCGCGGCGGCGTCCCGGGTGGCGTCCGGCGCTCCCGCCGGGTCCGTCCGGCCGGTCTCGCGCTGGCCGCCTCGCTCGCCGTCGGCACGGTCGGCGGAGCCGCCGTCGTGGCCGGAACCGGAGTCCTCGGGGCACCCTTCGGCGGCGACGGGACCGACCCCGGTGCCTCCGTCTCGGCCGCCGCCACTCCGTCCGAGCGCTCACCGTCGCCGACCGGCGCCGGGCAGGGCGAGGGGGCTCCCGGCGACGACGCCCCGAACAGCGCCGCGACCGGCGGCGCCGGTGACTCCGGAGACGACGGGGCCGCCGAGGACACGACCGGGCAGGGCGACGGCCGGGAGGACCGCCCCGGCAGCCGGGAGGCGATCGCCCAGGCCTGCCGTGACCTGCGCGACGGCAAGCGCCTGGACGACGACCGCAGACGCGCCCTGCGGGACGCGGCGGGCGGCACGCGCGTGTGGAAGTACTGCAAGGGCGTCCTGTTCATGGCCGACCCCCGCTCCGGCGAGCCCGGCGGGAAGGGCACGGGTCAGGGTCAGGGACAAGGGCAGGGCCAGGGCCAAGGTCAGGGACAAGGCAATGGCCAGGGCCAGGGGAATGGCCAGGGTCAAGGGAACGGCCAGGGGAACGGCCAGGGCCAGGGGACAGGCCAGGGCCAGGGGAACGGCCAGGGCCAGGGCAAGGACCGCCGGTCGGACAAGGCGGAGCGGAAGGCCGAGCGGAAAGCAGACCGGAAAGCCGACCGGAAGGCCAGGCGGCAGGCCGGGGCGAAGGCGGCCGACGTCGCGGACGGTGCCGGCCACAGCCGTGCCGGACACTCCCTCGCACCCCTGCGACCTGCGGTTTCGTACTCCGTGAGAATTCCTTGGCCGAGGGTGTGACGTTTTCGGACGCTCCGGCGCAGTAATGAGTGAGCCGACTGGTCATCGGCTGTCGCACGGAGCCGGGGTTCCCCCCGTACCTACGGCTCGTGCACCTGAGCGCGGGCGGGACACGTTCCCCCGGTCCCGCCCGCGCCCCACACTCCTCGCCCCGGTCCCACCCGGACACGACCGTCTCACCAGGACACGACGACCTTGTCGCCGTTGCGCACCTGCGCATACAGGCTCGCGATCGCCGCCTCGTCCCGGACGTTGACGCAGCCGTGCGAGGCGCCCGCGTAACCCCGGGCGGCGAAGTCCGCCGAGTAGTGCACCGCCTGGCCGCCGCTGAAGAACATGGCGTAGGGCATGGGGGAGTCGTAGAGCGTCGACACGTGGTCGCGGGACTTCCAGTAGACGGAGAAGACGCCCTCCCGCGTCGGGGTGTACTCCGAGCCGAAGCGGACGGCCATCGTCGACAGGGTCCGCCCGTCGACCATCCAGCGCAGCGTCCGGCTGGTCTTGTCGATGCACAGCACCCGGCCGCTGCGGCAGCGCGCGTCCGGCGGATCGGCCGGCTGGCCGCCCATCAGGTACAGCTCCCAGCGGCCCGGCTCGCGGGTCATCCGCCGCAGCCGCTCCCAGGTGACGGTGTCGGTCCGCCCGGTGCGCGGCAGGCCGCGCCTGCCCTGGAAGCCGCTGACCGCCCGCTCGGTGGCCCCGTCGTACGTCCCGGTCGGGCCGTCGAACAGCCAGGCGACCTGCCGCAGCCGCGCCTGGAGTTCGCGGACGTCCCGGCCCGTGTCGCCGCGCGACCACAGCACGCGGGGCGCGGCGGCCCCGGGCGTGTCCCCGGCGGGCGGGGCGGTGCTCGGCCGGCCCGCACCCTCGCCGGCGGGGCTGCGCGCGGGGGACGGTGTGCCGTCGGGCAGTTCGATGCGCACCGGCGAGCGGCCCTTGCCGTCGCCGTCGGGCGTCTGCACGGTGCAGCCGGTCAGCGCGGCCAGCACGGCGACCGCCGCCACCGTCGATCTCCCCATGCCCGTGGTACGCACACGGCCCCCCGTCGTCTCACCGGTCCGCCCGGATGTCACCTGAGATGTTCCCCGGGCGTGACCCGTCGCGAACCAGAGGGCATGGTGGTGAGCGAGGTCACTGCTTCCGGGAGGCATCCACCATGGCGCGCGAGTCGGAGTCGGGACTGCCGATCGAGCCGGTCTACGGGCCCGAGGCCCTGGACGGCTGGGACCCGGCCGAGAAGCTGGGGGAGCCGGGGGCGTACCCGTACACGCGGGGCGTGTACCCGACGATGTACACCGGCCGGCCCTGGACGATGCGCCAGTACGCCGGCTTCGGCACGGCGAGCGAGTCCAACGCGCGCTACCGGCAGCTGATCGCGCACGGCACCACCGGGCTGTCGGTCGCCTTCGACCTGCCCACGCAGATGGGCCACGACTCCGACGCGCCGCTCGCGCACGGCGAGGTCGGCAAGGTGGGCGTGGCGGTCGACTCGGTCGACGACATGCGGGTGCTGTTCGGCGGGATCCCGCTGGAGCGGGTCTCGACGTCGATGACGATCAACGCCCCGGCGGCGGTGCTGCTGTTGCTGTACCAGCTGGTCGCCGAGGAGCAGGGGGCCGGGCCCGGCCGGCTGACCGGCACCGTCCAGAACGACGTCCTGAAGGAGTACATCGCCCGCGGCACGTACATCTTCCCGCCCAAGCCGTCGCTGCGGCTGACCGCGGACATCTTCCGGTACTGCCGGGCCGAGCTGCCGCGGTGGAACACGATCTCGATCTCGGGCTACCACATGGCCGAGGCCGGGGCCTCGCCCGTGCAGGAGATCGCCTTCACGCTGGCCAACGGCATCGAGTACGTACGCACGGCGGTGGCGGCCGGGATGGACGTGGACGACTTCGCACCGCGGCTGTCGTTCTTCTTCGTCGCGCGCACCACGCTCCTGGAGGAGGTCGCCAAGTTCCGTGCCGCGCGCCGGATCTGGGCCCGGGTGATGCGCGAGGAGTTCGGGGCGCGGAACCCCAAGTCGCTGATGCTGCGCTTCCACACCCAGACCGCCGGGGTCCAGCTCACCGCCCAGCAGCCGGAGGTGAACCTGGTGCGCGTCTCCGTGCAGGCGCTGGTGGCGGTGCTGGGCGGCACCCAGTCGCTGCACACCAACTCCTTCGACGAGGCCATCGCCCTGCCCACCGACCGATCCGCCCGGCTCGCCCTGCGCACCCAGCAGGTCCTGGCCCACGAGACGGATGTGACGGCCACCGTCGACCCCTTCGCCGGCTCCTACGTCATGGAGCGGCTGACGGACGACGTGGAGGCGGCGGCGCTGGATCTGATGGGCCGGGTCGAGGAGCTGGGCGGGGCGGTCGAGGCCATCGAACGCGGTTTGCAGAAGGGCGAGATCGAGCGCAACGCCTACCGCATCGCCCAGGAGACCGACTCCGGCGAGCGGGTCGTGGTCGGTGTCAACCGCTTCCGGCTCGACGAGGAGGAGCCCTACGAGCCGCTGCGGGTCGACCCGGCCATCGAGGCCCGGCAGACCGAGCGCCTGGCCGCCCTGCGCGCCGAACGCGACCGGCGGGCCGTCACCACCGCCCTCACCGCCCTGCGCAAGGCCGCCGAGGGCGACGACAACGTCCTGTATCCGATGCGCGAGGCGCTGCGCGCCCGGGCGACGGTGGGCGAGGTGTGCGGTGCGCTCCGGGAGGTCTGGGGGGCGTACGTCCCCACGGACTCCTTCTGACCGGCGCGGGAAGCCGGGGAGCACCGGGTCTTGAATCCCGGGCTCCGTGCGACACTCCCTTCCATGTTCGGTGTCATCGATCTGCCCACCTACCTGGCGGGCCTCGTCCTGATCATCCTGCTGCCCGGTCCCAACTCCCTGTACGTGCTGTCCGTGGCCGCCCGCCGTGGCGTGCGCGCCGGGTACACCGCCGCCGCGGGCGTCTGGTGCGGGGACACGGTGCTGATGACCCTGTCCGCGGCCGGCGTCGCCTCGCTGCTGCAGGCGAACGCCGTGCTGTTCGGGATCGTGAAGTACGCGGGGGCCGGCTACCTGACCTGGCTGGCGATCGGCATGCTGCGGGCCGCCTGGGGCATGTGGCGGACGCGCGGGGAGCGGACCGCCCGTGCCGAGGACGCCGCGCCCGCGGAGGAGCGGCCCTTCCGGCGTGCCTTCGTCGTCAGCCTGTTGAACCCGAAGGCGATCCTGTTCTTCGTCGCCTTCTTCGTGCAGTTCGTGGACCCGGCGTACGCCTACCCGGCCCTGTCCTTCGTCGTCCTCGGCGTGCTCGCCCAGCTCGCCAGCGTGCTGTACCTGAGCGCACTGATCTTCGGCGGCACCCGGCTGGCCGCGGCCTTCCGCCGCCGCAGGCGTCTGTCGGCGGGGGCGACCTCGGCGGCGGGCGCGCTGTTCCTGGGGTTCGCCGTGAAGCTGTCGCTGGCGGGTTCGTGACGCCCCGCCGTCACAGGCCGAAGCGGGCCAGGTGGCCGGCGAGTCCGGCCGCCGTGTCGCCCGCCCAGCCGAGGTAGCCGTCGGGGCGGACGAGGTACAGCCCGGGTCCGTAGGGCCCGGGCGCGGGGCCCCGTACGACCCGGATCCGGGGGCCCGGGTCCGGGGCGGCCGGTGCGGCCTCGCCCAGGGCGAGCAGGGTCCAGTGCGGGCCGCGGAAGGCGTCGAAGAGCCGCACGCCCGCCACCGTCCCGTCGGGTGCGCGGTCCCCGGCGCGCAGCGGACCCGGGGCGGCGCGGGTCTCGCGGGTGAGCGTCGACTCCCGGTAGCCCAGCCCGAGTTGGCGGGTCGCGTCGCCGCGCCGGGTCTCGCCGCGGTGCACCCGCGTGGACAGCCCGAGCATCTGCGCAGCGACGGGCCGCCGCTCCTCCTCGTAGGTGTCCAGCAGGTCCGCCGACGCGCCGTCGCGCAGGACCGCGCCCAGTTTCCAGCCGAGGTTGTAGGCGTCCTGGACGCTGGTGTTGAGGCCCTGGCCGCCGGCCGGGGAGTGCACGTGGGCCGCGTCGCCGGTGAGGAAGACCCGCCCGGAGCGGAACCGGTCGGCCAGCGCCGCCCGGGGGCGGAAGTCCGAGGCCCAGCGCAGCTCCGTGACGGCCTCCGGCGCGAGGTGCGTGCGGGCGGCGACGACCTTGCGCACGCCCTCCAGGGAGAGGTCCGGGACCGTGCCCTCCGGGAACTGGGCCGTCAGCTGGAAGTCCTCGGTGCCGGCCAGCGGGCAGAGCGCGAGATAGCCGTCCGGGCCCGGCGGGAAGAGGTGCCAGTGCTCCCGGTCCAGGCCGCTGACGCGGACGTCCGCCACCAGCGTCGGCTTCGGGTCGACGGTCTCGCCGGTCATGCCGATGCCCAGCAGCCGGCGCACGGTCGAGCGGCCGCCGTCCGCGGCGACGAGGTACCGGGCGGTGAGGGCCCCGCCGGAGGCGAACTCCGCGCGGACCCCGTCGGCGTCCTGCGTCAGGCCGACGACCTCCCGGCCGAAGGCGACCTCACCCCCCAGCTCCTCCAGCCGGGCCCGCAGGATCTCCTGCGTGCGCCACTGCGGCACCATCCACGGCTCGTTGTACGGCGCGTCCTCGCTCGGCTCGGCCGGGTCGAACATCCGGTGCTCGCCCCTGCGCCTGCCGTCCTGCCAGACCATCCCGACCGGGTAGGTGCCGCCCGCCGCGCGGACGGCGTCGAGGACGCCCAGGTCGTCGAAGACCTCCATGGTGCGCGGCTGGAGCCCTTTGCCGCGTGAGCCCGGGAACAGTGCCCCGGCCCGCTCCACGACCCGTGCGGCCACGCCCCGCCGGGCGAGGTCGATGCCGAGCGCCAGCCCGGCCGGGCCCGCGCCCACCACCAGGACGTCCGTGTCCGGGACCGTATCCATGTGCCCTCACTCCTTAACGCCGTTAAGTGCTGCTGGGGCACGAGCGTGGCCTTAACGGTGTTAAGTTGTCAAGCGTGAGTACGGAACGACGCGCGCCCCTGGACCGCCGCCGGGTCGCGGACACCGCGCTGCGGCTGCTGAACGAGGTGGGCCTGGACGGCCTGACCCTGCGCGCCATCGCCCGGGAGCTGGACGTGAAGGCGCCCGCCCTCTACTGGCACTTCAAGGACAAGCAGGCGCTGCTCGACGAGATGGCGACCGAGATGTACCGCCGGATGATCGCGGGGACCGCGCTCGACCCGGCCGACACCTGGCGGGAGCGGCTGCTGAAGGCCAACCGCGGGCTGCGCACGGCGCTGCTCGGCTACCGCGACGGCGCGAAGGTGTTCAGCGGCTCGCGCTTCACCGGCATCGAGCACGCCGCGCAGATGGAGGACAACCTGCGCCTGCTCACGGCGGCCGGCTTCACGCTCCCGCAGGCGGCCCGCGCCTTCACCACGGTCTACCTGTACACGCTGGGCTTCGTCACCGAGGAGCAGGGCGTGCATCCCCTGCCGGGTGAGCGCCGCGAGGGCTACGACATGGACGAACGCGCCCGCCTGATGGCCGACTTCCCGCTGTCGGCCCGGGCGGGCGCGGAGATCTTCGAGGACTTCGACCGGCACTACGAGGAAGGGCTGGCCCTGCTGATCGACGGGATCGGGACGCGCTACGGCGTCTCATGACCCGCTGTCAGGACCGCTTCGCACGGGCCCGCCGTACGGCCCGGGTGACCACGGGCGGCAGCAGGTCCCTGACGAGCCGGCGGGCCCGGGACGGGGCGGGCCGGGCCGGACGCGCGGCACGGGCCTCGACGGCCCCGGTGGTCCCGGCGGCCCCGGGGGCGGGAGTCTGCACGGGGACGGGCGCCACGTAGTGCCGCGAGGTCGGGAAGGGCGGCGGCTCCATGCCCCGGGAGCGGGTCCGGATCAGCCGGTGCCCGGCCGCCTCCTGCACGCTCAGCCCGACGTCCGTGCGCTCGCGCAGCATCTCCAGCAGGTCCTCCTGGAGCGGCTCGGGATCGCCCCAGGTGCCGTAGAGCTTCTGCGTGCTGAGGCAGATCGGCCGCAGACCGCGGTTGAGCACCGCCTCCCAGGCGGCGACCGAGACGCCCGGCGTGTGCTCGGAGCGGAAGTCGTCGAGGACCACGACGCCCTCCGGCCGCAGGACGTCGTGGGCCGCGCCGATGTCGCCGTACACGTGCTCGTACAGGTGCGAGGCGTCGATGTGGACGAAGCGGCAGGTGCCCGGGGCGACCCTCTGCGGCACCACCGAGCTGGGGGCCGCGATCACCGTCGGCAGGCTGTCGTGGAAGGAGAGGTAGTTCCGCTCGAAGGCCTGCCGGGTCAGCGAGGCGTACGACTTCGCCGCCTCCGCCTGGTTGGCGCCGTCGGGCGCCTCGCCCTCGAACAGGTCGCAGACCGTGAACGTCTCGCCCGGCTGCAGGTGGTGGCCGAGCAGGATCGCGCTCTTGCCCAGATAGACGCCGAGTTCCAGCAGGTCGCCGCGGATCCCCTGCTCCCGCTGCCGCTCCAGGAACCAGGTGAAGAGCATCTGGTCCAGCGCCGGGAACCAGCCCGGGACGTCCGCCAGTTCACCGGGGTGCTTGTCGGTCACGTGTGCGTTGGTCATGAGACGAGCCTTCTCTGTGAGCGTTGCCCGAACCGACGGTGGGTTGAACGGCCCGTGAACAGCTCAGCGGGCCTTGGCCAGCAGCTCCCGCAGCCGTGGTGTCAGCGGCTTCTCCACATACTTGTTCAGCAACCACGCCAGCAGCAGCATTGACGCCACCGTCAGGGAGAAAGTCACCGCCGACGGCAGCCCCAGACCGCGGTGCAGGGCGTGGATCACCACCCAGCCGAGATGCTCGTGGACCAGGTAGAACGGGTACGTCAGCGCCCCCGCCACCGTCAGCCAGCGCCAGTCCGCCCGGCGCAGCCAGCCCAGCGCGATCGCCGCGACCGCCACGAAGCCGACGGTGACGACGAGCACGATGCCGAGCGAGGAGCGGTACGAGAAGCCGCCCGCCCCCGGCGCGTGCCACAGGTCCTGCACCGCGTAGTGCTGCCCGAGCAGCCAGCTCACGGCGACGATGCCCCAGCCGTAGACGTCCCGCCGGTCGAGGTGGACGAGGTAGAGCCCGACACCGCCGATGAAGAACGGGGCGTACTCGGGCATCAGGACGATGTCGAGCAGCGGCGTGTGCGCGTTGTCGGCGATCACCGCGGCCAGCGTCCAGCCCGCGCAGAACAGGATCACCCGGCGCCGGGTGGCCCCGGGCAGCACGACGCACAGCGCGAACAGCGCGTAGAAGCGGACCTCCGCCCACAGCGTCCAGCACACCCCGAGCACCCGGTCCGCGCCCAGCGGCAGCTGCAGCATGGTGAGGTTCACCAGCGCGTCGCTCGGCGAGACCGCCCGGTAGGCGACCACCGGCAGCGCGAAGACGGCCGTGACGAGCAGGACCGCCGCCCAGTAGGCGGGCAGCAGCCGGGAGGCGCGGGAGGCGAAGAACGACTTCAGCGGCCGGCCCCAGCCGCTCATGCAGATCACGAACCCGCTGATCACGAAGAACACCTGCACGCCGAGGCAGCCGTAGGCGAGGAACTCGTGCAGCGTCGGGAACTGCAGCTTGGGCGAGGAGCCCCAGGCCTCGGTGACCTCGCCGTCGCGCCCGCCGTAGTGGTACGCCGCGACCATCAGCGCGGCCACCAGCCGCAGGCCGTCGAGGGCGCGCAGCCGGCCCGCGGGCCTCTTCTCCCGGCGCCGTGGGACGGTCGTGGCGCCCGATGGTTGGACCGGCACGGTGGGGCCGGGCCGGGGCTTGGGGGTGCTGACGACCGTCTCGGTCACGCTGGAAACCTCTGTGTGGCTCGTATGTCCTCTACCTGGGCCGCCTGGGGGCGGGCAGGGCGCCTGTCACCCTAGGACGAGAGTTGACGGAATCATGTTCGATGGAGACAGGCTTCGCCCGCCGGTTTCCACGGGTTCATCTGGATGTCGCCGAGAACGGCGGCGGGGCCCGTCTTCCTCAGCGGCGCACCGCCTTGTTGCGCAGCGCCCGCGCCCGCCGGACCACCCGGCGCGCCGTGGAATTGCGCGGCAGGAACGCCAGCCGCTGCGGAATTCCGCCGGGCAGTCCGAGCGCGGTGAGGCGGCGCTTCTTGAAGTAGCGCCGGGTGCGCGGACCGAGGTGCCGGGCGAGGAACTGCTCGGCCTGGTCCCGCAGCTCCGGATAGATCTGCGGCTGCATGGTGAACCCGACGGCGGTGAGCAGGCCGGGCAGCCGCTCGGCCAGCAGGACGTCGTCCTCCGCGCCGCTCTCCAGACCGGGCAGCAGCGCGTCCGCCAGGGTGGTGGGGACGCGGTTGCTGTTCTGGTAGGGCGTCAGCCGCTCCAGCAGCAGCTCGGTGCCGATGCGGGCGACCGGCAGGTCGTAGAAGGCCGACGCCGTGAACAGGGCGGTGGAGAAGCAGCCGACGACCAGGGCGGGCCGGGCCCGGTCGAAGAGGACCTCGGCGAGGACGGGGGTGTCCAGCACGGTGAGGTCGACGCCGAGCTTCTCCGCCTCGGTCTCCAGGGCGCGGCTGTAGCGGGCCGGGGCGGTCGGGTGTGGCTTGAAGACGACCGTGCGGTGGCCGCGGGCGACGGCGCCCCGCATCATCCGCACGTGCAGGTCCTCCTCCTCCTCGGGGGAGAGGATGTTCAGCGCCGACAGGTACTGGCCGAGCAGCAGCGCCGAGTCGCCGGGCAGGGCGGGCAGGTCGGACACGGTCTCGGTGACCTCGCCCAGCACCTTCAGGAACGCGGGCGTCGAAACCAGGTGCGCCGGCACGCCGAACTCGGTCAGCAGCATCGGCGTCAGCCCCGGCACCAGGTCCAGGTGGAGCAGCCGCCCCACCCGGGTGCCGACCAGCGGGTCGAGCTTGTTGCGGGTGGGGCCGTAGCTCATCAGGCCGTCGGCGTACACGTCGATCGGGGCGTCGGTGAACAGCTGGGCCACCGTGAGGGCGGGGGCCACCTGGATGGACTCCAGGACCAGGCTGACGTGGTCGTCGCCGAGGTTCCACAGCATCCGCAGGTAGCGCTCGAAGAGCGGGATGTCGTCGGCGCGTGGGGTCCAGGCCCCGGGGTGGAAGGGGCGGATGGCCTCGTTCCAGGAGAGCACCTCGTCGAAGTGCTCGCGCAGCGGGGCGAAGCCCGGCATCTCGTCGAGCGCCGGGGTGGTCTCCGGGGTCGCGGAGTTGTTGAACACCAGCAGCACCCGGCGGTCCGGCTCCTCGAACAGGTCCGAGTCGATCGCGGCGGCCAGGGTGGCCACGCCGTACAGCGTCGAGGCGCAGAAGATCTGAGTGGTCCCGGGCATCAGGCGGCCGCTCCCGTCGTGGTCACCCGGCGGCGCAGCCGCCGCAGCTTGGACGCGCGGTCCATGTCCATGGCCTCCAGTGCGTCACGGAGCGCGTCCTGCGGCATCCGCTTGATGGCGGCCGCGCTCATCGACCGCAGCTGTCGCGCCACGGCCGGTTCGAACCTGTCTTCGTTGGAGAGGTGGTGGGCGATGATCGCGCAGTAGGTCCGCACCGCCTTGGGCAGCAGCCGGTCGGCCTCGCGGTCCGCGGCGGTCTCCTCGATCACCTGGTCGAAGGCGCGGATGAAGTCGAGCTGGCGGACGTCGCCGATCTGGGTCAGGGACGAGGCGACCCCGCGCCGGTAGAACACGCCCAGCAGGCTCACCACGGCGAACGACTCCGCCTCCCGGTGCAGCTTCCAGATCCACGGCCGGTCCTCGGCCGTGCGCAGCCCGTCGGTGAAGTGGAGCACGCCCTTGTCGACGAGGCGGCGGTGGTAGGCGCCGGCCCAGGCGTAGGCGTAGTCCACCGACGTGGAGCGGTGGGCCGGGAGGATCGCCTCGCGCGGGTCGAACGCCTCCCAGCGGCGGCCGACCGGGACCCGGTGCACCGAGCGGGCGCGGGCGGTGGCCTGCACATGGTCGGTGCGCACGAAGTCGCATCCCAACCGGTCCATGGCGGACACCAGTTCGGTGAGATAACCGGGGGCCAGCCAGTCGTCACCGTCCAGGAACGTCAGGTACTCGCCCTGCGCCGCGTCCAGGCCGGTGTTGCGGGCGGTGGCGAGGCCGCCGTTCTTCTCGTGTCGGATGTAACGCACCTGCGCGACATCCGAAAGCTCCTCGGCCGCCCGTTCGAGAATGGCCGGGGTTTCATCCTTCGAATGGTCGTCGACCAGGATGAACTCGAAATCGCGGTCGGCGTTCAGCCGAAGGCTTCTGAGGGTGTCCGGGGCATATTGCTGCACGTTGTAGAACGGCACGATCACGGAAAGCTTAGGCACCCGCAAAACGTTAGGAGCCCGCCCGGCAGCGGAACTTTCCGGTGAACGTACACCGGGTGAACTCCATGTGTCAGAACGGTGCACCCCGTGTACTTCCCGCTTTCCGGCGGGCCAGTTCGGCTTCCGGAGGGGTGTTGTTAACTTCTCGTTGAGTCGCGGTTCCGCCATACCTAGGATTCGCTTCCTAGCGTCATCGACGTGCCAGCAAGTACACCGAAGCGCCCGCGCATCGCGGTCCTCGCGGACTCCGACACCCGATGGAAATGGGGTGCGCTGACCGCGCACCGCATCGCCCCCGGGCCGTCCATGGAAACCGCAGCGCCTCAGGACGCGCAAGTCGGCCCCGTCCTCGACGGATTCCTGCTGCGCGGCCGGGCCACGCCCACCCCGCGCCAGCTCAGGGAAGTGGGCGTGCGCGCCGACTCCCTGCGGGAGGTTACCGCGGTCGAGTTCCTGCGCGTCATGGCGGAGGAGTCCTACGACGTCCTCGTGCTGTCCCTGGTGGGCGGCGGGGTGCAGGCGATGCTGCACGGCCTCAAGCACGCCTGGCACGGCCGCACTTCACGGCCCGTCGTCGTCACCGGCTACGTCGGCGTCGTCTACGAGAAGCTCGCCGACGGCCTGCTGCTGCGCCACGGCGCGGACCTCGTCCTCGCCAACTCCCGGCAGGACGCCGAGCGTTTCCGGGCCGTCTACGAAGGGGTCGGCGCCGACGCCTCCGCGGTGACGGAGGTGGCCCTGCCGTTCCTCGGCGGTGCGCCGTACGAAGGCGAGAACACCCCCTACACGGTCGTCTTCGCCGCCCAGCCCTCGGTCCCCGAGAGCCGCAAGGACCGCACCTACCTGCTCGACCGGCTGGTCGAGCACGCCCGCCGGCACCCCGAGCGCGAGGTGCTGCTGAAGCTGCGCTCCAAGCCGGGCGAACACACCACCCACATCGAGGAACTGCCCTACCAGAAGCTGATGCAGCGCCTCGACCCCCCGGCCAACTTCCGCCTGGTGTACGGCAACATGGGCGAGGTCCTGGACCGCACCGACCTGCTGGTGACGGTCAGCTCCACGGCCGCCCTGGAGTCGCTGCACCGCCGCATCCCCACGGTCGTGCTGACCGACCTCGGCATCCGCGAGTCGCTCGGCAACCACCACTTCATCGGCTCCGGCTGCCTCGCCTCCTGGGACCAGCTCGACGCCGGACACCGGCCGGTCCCCGACGAGGAGTGGGTCGCCCGGCAGGGCGTCGCAGCCGACGGCTCCTACGAGGCCGCCTTCGACGCGGCCCGCGAACGCATCGCCGAGCTGCTCGACCGGCCCGGCGGCCTGCCCCCGCTGACCCCGTACTACACCCCCGCCACCGCGCCCGGCTATCTGCCCGGGCTCCTCGCCCGCCACCACCTCGGCCCCGACGGCACGCCCCTGCCCGGCGCGCCCGCCGCCGACAAGGAGCCCGGACCGGTCCGGCAGATCGTGCGCCGGGCGGCGCGCGGCGCCTACCGGCACGGCGTGCAACGCGTGGCGCCCGTCATCCGGCGGATGGGCGAGCTGTGAGCCGCCAAGAGACCCCTGCCCGAGGAGTAGACCCGATGTCCCGACCGGAAGCCGGCCCAGGCGCCTCCGTGCGCCGCGTGCTGGCGGTGATCCCCGCCCGCGGCGGCTCCAAGGGCGTGCCCGCGAAGAACCTCCTGCCCGTCGGCGGCGTGCCGCTGGTGGCGCGGGCGGTCCGCGAGTGCCGCGCCGCGCGGCTCGTGACCGACGTCGTGGTCTCCACCGACGACCAGGCCATCGCCGCCGCCGCCCGCGAGGCCGGCGCCGAGGTCGTGCTGCGGCCCGCCGCCATCGCCGGCGACACCGCCACCTCCGAGGCCGCCGTCCTGCACGCCATGGACGCCCACGAGGCCCTGCACGGGGCGCCGGTGGACGTCGTGCTGCTCGTGCAGTGCACCAGCCCGTTCATCCTCCGCGAGGACATCGACGGGGTCGCCGGCGCGATCGTCGAGAACGGCGCCGACACCGCCGTCACCGTCGCGCCCTTCCACGGCTTCCTCTGGCGCGACGCCGACGACGAGGTCACGGCCGGTTCCGTCGCGGAGTCCGACGCCGCGACCGGCGGCGGCTACGGCGTCAACCACGACAAGTCCTTCCGGCCCCGCCGCCAGGACCGCCCCCAGGACCTGCTGGAGACCGGCGCCGCCTACGCCATGGAGGCCACCGGCTTCCGCGAGCACCGGCACCGCTTCTTCGGCCGCACCGAACTGGTCCGCACCGACCCGGCACGCGTGCTGGAGATCGACGACCCGCACGACCTCGCCCGCGCCCGGGCCCTCGCGCCGCTGTTCGACGCGGACCGCCCCGGCGCCCTCCCGACCGCCGACGACATCGACGCGGTCGTCCTCGACTTCGACGGCACCCAGACCGACGACCGGGTGCTCGTCGACTCCGACGGACGGGAGTTCGTCTCCGTGCACCGCGGGGACGGACTCGGCATCGCCGCCCTGCGCAGGAGCGGCCTGAAGATGCTGATCCTGTCCACGGAACAGAACCCTGTGGTCGCCGCCCGAGCCCGGAAGCTCAAGCTCCCGGTGCTGCACGGCATCGACCGCAAGGACCTCGCGCTGAAGCAGTGGTGCGAGGAGCAGGGCATCGCGCCGGAGCGCGTGCTCTACGTCGGCAACGACGTCAATGACCTCCCGTGCTTCGCCCTCGTCGGCTGGCCCGTGGCGGTCGCGAGCGCCCACGACGTCGTGCGCGGCGCCGCACGCGCGGTCACCACCGTCCCCGGTGGCGACGGCGCGATCCGAGAGATCGCCAGCTGGATCCTCGGCCCCTCTCTCGATTCCCTCACCAAGTAAGGACATCTCCTGCCATGAGCACCAACTCCCGTATCCGCCAGTTCGGTTCGCGCGAGGTCGGCCCGGGCCGTCCGGTCTACGTCTGCGGTGAGATCGGCATCAACCACAACGGCGAGCTGGAGAACGCCTTCAAGCTGATCGACGCCGCCGCCGAGGCCGGCTGCGACGCCGTCAAGTTCCAGAAGCGCACCCCCGAGATCTGCACGCCGCGCGACCAGTGGGACATCGAGCGCGACACCCCCTGGGGCCGGATGACCTACATCGACTACCGCCACCGCGTGGAGTTCGGTGAGGACGAGTACCGCGCCATCGACGACTACTGCAAGTCCAAGAACATCGACTGGTTCGCCTCCCCGTGGGACACCGAGGCCGTCGCCTTCCTGGAGAAGTTCGACGTGCCCGCCCACAAGGTGGCCTCCGCCTCCCTCACCGACGACGAGCTGCTGCGCGCCCTGCGCGCCACCGGCCGCGCGGTGATCCTCTCCACCGGCATGTCGACGCCGAAGCAGATCCGCCACGCGGTGGAGGTCCTCGGCTCGGACAACATCCTGATGTGCCACGCCACGTCGACCTACCCGGCCAAGGCCGAGGAGCTCAACCTGCGCGTGATCAACACCCTGCAGCAGGAGTACCCGAACGTCCCGATCGGCTACTCCGGCCACGAGACCGGCCTGCAGACCACCCTCGCCGCGGTCGCCCTCGGCGCCACCTTCGTCGAGCGCCACATCACCCTCGACCGCGCCATGTGGGGCTCGGACCAGGCCGCCTCCGTCGAGCCGCAGGGCCTGACCCGCCTGGTGCGCGACATCCGCACCATCGAGGCCTCCCTCGGCGACGGCGTCAAGAAGGTCTACGAGTCCGAGCTGGGCCCGATGAAGAAGCTGCGCCGCGTCGCCGGCGTGGTCGCCGAGGCGGAGATCGCCGACGCCGCGGGCGAGCCGGTCGGCGTCTGAGCGCACCACCCCCACCACCCCCCTTACGACGGGACGGTCGTACGTCGATGAGCCCCCGCGCCGGGAACGCCGGCCCCCACACTCTCGCCTTCGTCGAGAGCCCGGTACAGCTGCTGAACGTGCTGGAGTGGGCGCACGCGCACGCCCCCGGCGCGGGGCTCACCCTCGTGGTGCTGTCCCCCGTCGACCCGATGACGCGCGGCCAGCTGCGGCGGATGTCCGACCTGGCCCGCGACGAGGGGCACGAGGTCCGCTGGGAGGAGGCGCGCGGCGGTCCGCTGGCGCCCTTCCAGACCATCGGCGGCCTGGCCGGCCTGCTCCGCAGGGCGCGCCGCGTCGTGCTGGGGGACCCCTTCTCCCGCTACGTCCAGCTGCTGCTGACGATCACCCGCGCCCGTGACCTGGCCGTCGTCGACGACGGCACGGCCACGATGGAGTTCGTCGGGCAGCTGGCCCGGGGCGAACGCCTGGTGCGCTGGCACCGCAAGGGCGGCCGCCCCGGCCCGCGGGACGTCCTCTTCGCGCCGGTGTCCGCCTCGGCGCGCCGCCGCCTGACCCCGGGGGACGGCCGGCAGGTCGAGATCTTCTCCTCCATGCCGATGGACGAGACCCCGGCGGGCGTGACGGTCCGGGCCAACGCCTTCGCCTGGACCCGGGCCCGCTTCGGCCCGCCGCGCCTGACCAAGGGCGCGGACATGGTGGGCACGTCCCTGGTGGAGACGGGCGTGGTGGACGACGGCCGCTACCTTCAGGCCGTCCGCGCCCTGGCCAAGGCCCACGGCGCCACGCGCTACTTCGCCCACCGCCGTGAGAGCACCGACAAGCTGCACCGGCTGGCGGTCGAGACGGGCCTGGAGATCGTCCGCCCCGAGCTTCCGCTGGAACTGATCGCCCGCCGCGGCCCCATCGGCCGCACCATCCTCAGCTTCCCCTCCACGGTGGTCCACACCCTCCCGCTGGCCCTGTCCGGCACGGAGGTCCGCGTCGCCGTCTGCGACATCGACCCGGCCTGGCTGACCGACCACGCCTCCCCCCGCGCCCAGGGCTTCCTCTCCGGCGTCACGGGCTCGGCCCGCGAGACCCACGGCCTGACGACGGCGGCCCCGGCAGGCCCCGAGCCCTCCACCGCCCCGCCCCCTCCGGCCGCCCCGCCGGCCCCGGCGCCCTTCACGGCCGTACCGCACCTCACGACGGGCACGGCGGGCGCGACGGGTGCGGCGGGCGCGGTGGCCGCGGGGTAAAACGGCGACGGCCTGCCCCGCCCGGCGGCGCGGGCCCGCCGGCCGGCCCCCTCCGGCACCCCTGATCCCGCCGGCCGGCCACCTCTCGGCACCCGTGATCCCGCCGGTGACGCCGTCCACGAAGTGCGACCGCCACCACCACCCCGGTCCCGCCGCCCGGCCAGGGCTGCCGCTGGCCCGTTCCGCCGCCCGGCTGCGGCCGCCGCCGAGGCGGTTCCGCCGTCCGGCCACGGCCGCCGCAGTCGCAGGTGGGTCCGACCTGCTCGCGGGCCGCGGGCTGCGGGCCGCCGCACCGCCGCGGACCTCGCGGCCGAGGGGGCGCGGGTCTCCCGCGATCCCCCCGGGGTCCGGGACGGGATCCCGGGACGGCCGGGCCGGGTGACCACCGGCCGTAGGGCCCGTTCGGTTCAAGCCCTCGGGGGCGCGGCCCCGTCGGCCGCCGACCCCGGCTTGCGGGCCAGCAGGAACGCGCGGGGCAGTTTCTCCTCGTCCTCGGGCTCCCGTACGACCCGGGCGTAGAGGTCGAGCCCCGCCTGCCGCAGGCGGCCGGCCACCGACTCCGGGGTGCGCCAGTAGTAGTCGAGCGAGATCTCCTGCCCGAAGCGCTCCGTCAGGCGCCGGTGCCCGTCCGCCGTGCCGGACTGGAAGGCGAGCAGGACGGGCGCGCCCGGCACCAGGACGCGGTGGAACTCGGCGAAGACCGACGGCAGGTGGGCGTCGGGCACATGGATGATCGAGTAGAGCGCGACGACGCCCCCGAGCGACGCGTCCGGCAGGTCCAGCGCGGTCATCGAACCGACGTGGAACCGCAGCTCCGGGTGCGCCCGGCGGGCCAGGGCCACCATGCGGGGCGAGAGGTCCACCCCGAACACCGGCAGCCCCAGGTCGCGCAGCCGGGCCGTCACATACCCGGGGCCGCTGCCGAGGTCGGCCACCGGGGGCCGCGCGGATCCCCCGACCGCACCGGCCAGTGCCGCGAACGCCGTGAGCAGCGCGCTCTCCAGCGGTCTGCCGGCCAGGCTGTCCGGGTGCTCGGCGGCATAGGCCTCGGCGACGGCGTCGTAGGAGGCCCGTGTCGGGGCGAGGAACTCGGGGCTGTCGGCGCGCACGGGGCGCACCCTATCGGCGCACGCGTCCGCCAGATGAACGCGCCCGTGTTCGGCGCGCAGGGCGTGGTATCCGTGAAGGAGGATGGATGGATACCGAAGCACCGAGTCGGGTGTGGCCGAAGTCACAACCAGTGGTCGCGGCCGCCGACTCGGCCTGAAAGGCGGGCGAGTTTACCCATCTCAGTCGATAGCTATGCGGCCGGCAGTCATATTTTCTTCCCCTAACGGGTTGAAGTTTTGTTGATCCAGGGTCGGGCGCCCACCCCGGCGCCCTACCCTTCAGAGGGTGAAGCCACTGATGTCACTGGAGTCCGAGGTCGACCTTCCCGCGGGAGCCGTGCTTCCCGGCGCGCTTCCCGAGGCCCTGCGCGCCGAGCTCATCGCGTTCCGGCGCGATCTGCACATGCACCCGGAGCTCGGCAACCAGGAGTTCCGCACGACCGCGGCCATCAAGGAACGGCTGGAGAAGGCCGGCCTCAAGCCGCGCGTCCTCCCCGTCGGGACCGGGCTCGTCTGTGACATCGGCGTCCCGGGCGAGCAGTGGGAAGGGGGTCCCAGCATGCTCGCCCTGCGGGCCGACATCGACGGCCTGCCCATCCCGGACACCAAGACCGACTGCGCGTACCGCTCGACCGTGCCCGACCGCGCGCACGCCTGCGGTCACGACGTGCACACCACCGTCGTCCTCGGCGCCGGCCTGGTCCTCGCGGAGCTGCACAAGCGGGGCCAGTTGCCCCGCCCCGTCCGGCTCGTCTTCCAGCCGGCCGAGGAAGTGCTGCCCGGCGGAGCCGCCGACGCCATCAAGGGCGGCGCGCTGGAAGGCGTCGGCGCGATCATCGCCGTGCACTGCGACCCCCGCGTGGACGCCGGGAAGATCGGGCTCCGGGAAGGCCCCATCACCTCCGCCTGCGACCGGCTGGAGATCGGCCTTGACGGCCCGGGCGGCCACACCGCTCGTCCGCACCTGACGACCGACCTGGTCACCGCGGCGGCCCGGGTGGTCACCGACGTGCCCGCCCTGGTCGGCCGGCGCTTCGACACCCGCAGCGGGCTCGCCATCACCTGGGGCCGCATCGAGTCCGGACACGCACCGAACGTCATCCCGCAGCACGCCGAGCTCTCCGGCACCGTGCGCTGCCTCGACATCGAGGCGTGGCGGCAGGCCCCCGACGTGGTCGTCGCGGCGATCGACGAGATCGCCAACCTGCACCGCGCCAAGTCGGAGATCAACTACGTGCGCGGCGTCCCGCCCGTCGTCAACGAGCCCGGTGTGACCGAGCTGCTGCGCGACGCGATGATCGCCCGGCGCGGGGTCGACTCCGTCGTGGGCACCGAGCAGAGCCTCGGCGGTGAGGACTTCTCCTGGTACCTGGAGCACGTCCCCGGCGCGATGGCCCGCCTGGGCGTCCGCACCCCCGGCGAACGCCAGATCCGCGACCTCCACCAGGGCGACTTCGACGTCGACGAATCGGCCATCACCGTGGGCGTCGAACTCTTCACGGCGGCAGCTCTGGTCAACGGCCTGCGGTGAACCCCGTCAGGGGCGCGGGGAACCGCGCGACGAGCCACGGCGGCGCCGCGCCGGGATGACGCCCGCGCCGCCCCCCGCGGCGGCCCCCGGTTGCGAGCGGCGCAACCCGGGGGCAGCCTGGTGCGCGTGACCAGCAGGCACGCGCCGGGTCCCCGAGTACACCTTTCGACCCCGTTCGATCCCGTGGTTCACAAGGGCGTAACCGGCCATCGGCACGAATGGATAACGGCCCCGCGGCGACCCGTTCCCAGGAGTGTCTACGCGCGTTAATGTGCGCCGAACTGAGCACCCGCTGCGGAGCTTCGGAGAATGGGGAACTTCAGATGCGTCGGATTTCGAAACTGACCCGCGTCGCGGTGGGGGTCGCGTCGCTGGGGCTCGTCGCCACGGCTTGTGGCGGCACCAGCAGTGACAGCGGCGACAGCGACAGCAGCGACCGCGGCGTCGCCATCGCCTACGACGTCGGCGGCAAGGGTGACCAGTCCTTCAACGACGCCGCCTACGCCGGCCTGACGAAGGCCAAGGACGAGTTCGGCTACAAGACGGCCGACATCGAGCCCACCGAGGGCGAGACGGACGCCGACAAGGAGCAGCGCCTCGCCTCGCTGGCCAAGCAGGGCTACAACCCGGTCATCGGCGTCGGCTTCGCCTACGGCCCGGCCATGAAGGCGGTGGCCTCCAAGTACCCGAAGACCACCTTCGGCATCGTGGACTCGGTCGTCGAGGGCAAGAACGTCGCCTCCCTCGTCTTCGCCGAGGAGCAGGCCTCCTACCTCGCCGGTGTCGCCGCCGCCAAGGCCACCAAGAGCGACGTCGTCGGCTTCGTGGGCGGTGTGGACATCCCGCTGATCCACAAGTTCGAGGCCGGCTACAAGCAGGGCGTCCAGGACACCAAGCCCGGTGTGAAGGTGCTGTCGCAGTACCTGACCCAGACGGCCGAGGAGGGCGGCTTCTCCAGCCCCGACAAGGGCAAGGCCGCCGCCGAGGGCCAGATCGAGAAGAAGGCCGACGTGCTCTACGCGGCCGCCGGCCTGTCCGGGCAGGGCGTGATCGAGGCCGCCGCCAAGGCGAAGGTCTGGGCGATCGGCGTCGACTCCGACCAGTACAAGCAGGCCGCTCTCGCGCCGTACAAGAACTACATCCTCACCTCCGCGCTCAAGGACGTCGGCGGAGCGGTCTACGCGCTGGCCAAGTCGGTCAAGGACGGCAAGCCGCTGACCGGCACGCAGACCTTCGACCTGAAGGTCGACGGCGTCGGCCTGTCGGAGTCGAACCCCGAGTTCGCCAAGGTCGCGGGCCTCAAGGAGGCCGTGGACAAGGCGAAGCAGGGCATCAACGACGGCTCCATCACGGTGAAGACCGAGTAGCTCGGCCCGCACAGGGCACCAGGACGGGCGGGCACCTCAGGGTGTCCGCCCGTTCCGCGTTTCCCGGGCGCGCGGATCACCCAGCGCCACCTCCTGTTTGCGGTCGGCAACACCCGGGCCAAGGCCCGGTGATGGCTAGGCCACGGGCCTATAACAAGGTGGACAGAAGGGGTTTTCAGGCCGGTCTACGCGCGTTAATCTGCGGCGAAGCCAGCGCTGAAGCTGAACCGTCCCGGCGCTGTGCGACCTCGGTTGTACGACAGGAGCACCCACACATGCGCCGGATTTCCCGGATCACGGTCGCAGGCGCAGCGACCGCCTCCCTGGCCCTCGCGCTCTCCGCCTGCGGCGGCACCTCGACCTCCGCCGGGTCGTCGGACTCGAAGGGCGACAAGGGCCTCGCCATCGCGTACGACGTCGGCGGCAAGGGCGACCAGTCCTTCAACGACGCCGCGTACGCGGGCCTGGAGCAGGCGAAGAAGGAGTTCGGGTACCAGACGGCCGACGTGGAGCCCACCGAGGGCGAGACGGACGCCGACAAGGAGCAGCGCCTCGCCTCGCTGGCGAAGCAGGGCTACAACCCGGTCATCGGCGTCGGCTACGCGTACGCCGCGGCCATCAAGGGTGCCTCCGAGAAGTTCCCGGACACCACCTTCGGCATCGTCGACGACGCCACCATCAACTCCAAGAACGTCGCCGACCTGGTCTTCAGCGAGGAGCAGGCCTCCTACCTGGCCGGTGTCGCCGCCGCCAAGAGCACCAAGTCGAACGTCGTCGGCTTCGTCGGCGGTGTGGACATCCCGCTCATCCACAAGTTCCAGGCGGGCTTCGAGCAGGGCGTCAAGGACACGAACCCGAAGGTCAAGGTCCTCTCCCAGTACCTGACCCAGACGGCGGAGGAGGGCGGCTTCTCCAGCCCCGACAAGGGCAAGACGGCCGCCGAGGGCCAGATCGAGAAGAAGGCCGACGTGGTCTACGCGGCCGCCGGCCTGTCCGGTCAGGGCGTGATCGAGGCCGCCGCCGCCAACAAGGTGTGGGCCATCGGCGTCGACTCCGACCAGTACCAGCAGGAAGCCCTCGCCAAGTACAAGGACTCGATCCTGACCTCGGCGATGAAGGACGTCGCCAAGGCGGTGTACAACCTGGCGAAGTCGGTCGAGGACGGCAAGCCCGAGACCGGTATCGTTCGTGGCGATCTGAAGACCGGCGAGGTGAGCCTGTCGAACTCCAACCCGAAGTTCGCGGACGACGCCGAGCTCCAGGAAGCCATCAAGACGGCCAAGGAGAAGATCATCAGCGGCGAGATCAAGGTCAAGAGCAGCTGACGAGTGACTGCCTCGAAGCAGGCGGTAACCCCCGGGGTTACGTCCGCTCGACGGGGTACGGGGAGCCGCTCCTCGTACCCCGTTGCCGCGGGGCGTCGGCCCCTTTGTATGCCGTAGGGGCGCTACGCGCGTAGACGGCCCCCGTCCCCAGGAGAGTGCGCCATCAACGCGTCCAGCAGCCCTCCGGCCGGAGCGGCGGTCAACGAATCGGTGACCGCTGTCGAGCTCGCCGGGATCACCAAGCGTTTCCCCGGTGTCGTGGCCAACCACGACATCCACCTCACCGTCCGCAAGGGCACCGTGCACGCCCTCGTCGGCGAGAACGGCGCCGGCAAGTCGACCCTGATGAAGATCCTCTACGGCATGCAGAAGCCGGACGAGGGCACCATCGCCGTCGACGGGCAGCAGGTCGCCTTCTCGTCCCCGGCCGACGCCATCGCCCGCGGCATCGGCATGGTCCACCAGCACTTCATGCTCGCCGACAACCTCACGGTCCTGGAGAATGTGGTCCTCGGCAGCGAGAAGCTCCACGGCATCGGCGCCAAGGCCCGCCGCAGGATCAAGGAACTCTCCGAGCGCTACGGCCTCGACGTCGAGCCCGACCTGCTGGTCGAGGAACTCGGCGTCGCCGCCCGCCAGCGTGTGGAGATCCTCAAGGTCCTCTACCGCGGCGCCACCACCCTCATCCTGGACGAGCCGACCGCCGTGCTCGTGCCCCAGGAGGTCGACGCCCTCTTCGCCAACCTGCGCGAACTGAAGTCCGAGGGCCTGTCGGTCATCTTCATCTCGCACAAGCTCGGCGAGGTCCTCTCCGTCGCCGACGAGATCACCGTCATCCGCCGCGGCACCACCGTCGGCACCGCCGTCCCGGCCGAGACCACCCCGCGCCAGCTCGCCGAGATGATGGTCGGCAGCGAGCTGCCCACGCCCGAGACGGCCGAGTCCACGGTCACCGACCGCCCGGTCATCAGCGTCGAGAAGCTGCACCTGGCGGCCCCCGGCGGCAAGGCCCTCCTCGACGACATCACCTTCACCATCCACGCGGGCGAGGTCCTCGGCATCGCCGGCGTCGAGGGAAACGGCCAGACCGAGCTGGTCGACGCGCTGATCGGCCTGCGGGCCGCCGACTCCGGCACCATCCGGCTCGCCGACGAGGAGATCACCTCCTGGCCGACCCGCAGGCGCCGCGAGCAGGGCATCGGCTACATCCCCGAGGACCGCCACCGCCACGGCCTGCTGCTGGAGGCGCCCCTCTGGGAGAACCGCATCCTCGGCCACGTCACCGAGAAGCCCCTGGCCAAGGGCGTCTGGCTGGACCCGAAGGCGGCCCAGGAGGACACCCGCCGGATCGTCACCGAGTACGACGTCCGCACGCCCGGCATCGACGTCACCGCGGCCTCCCTGTCCGGCGGCAACCAGCAGAAGCTGATCGTCGGCCGCGAGATGAGCCACAAGCCGCGCTTCCTCATCGCCGCCCACCCCACCCGCGGCGTGGACGTCGGCGCGCAGGCGGCCATCTGGGACCACATCCGCGAGGCCCGCCGCGAGGGCCTGGCCGTGCTGCTGATCTCCGCCGACCTGGACGAGCTGATCGGCCTGTCCGACACGCTGCGCGTGATCTACAACGGCAAGCTGGTCGCGGACGCCGACCCGGCCACCATCACCCCCGAGGAGCTCGGCTCGGCCATGACCGGCGCCGCCACCGGACACCTCGAACACGACGAGACCGCCGACGAGACCCCCGAGACCCCGGCGAAGGCCCCCGAGCCGTCCGAGTCTCCGGAAGACGAGGCCCGCTGATGAAGAAGTTCGACAAGGAGCGCGTGCTCCTCGCGGTGGCCGGACCGGTCATCGCGCTCGCCGTGGCCTTCGTCCTGAGCGCGATCGTGCTGATCGCGTCGGGCAAGAGCCCGGTCGAGCCCTTCGCCCTGATGTTCGAGCAGATCGGCTTCTCGGACATCCAGGTGCTGGTCATCAACCAGGCGTCGATGTACTACATCGCGGCGCTCGCGGTGGCCATCGGCTTCCGGATGAACCTGTTCAACATCGGCGTCGACGGCCAGTACCAGCTCGGCGCCATGATGGCCGCCATCGTCGGCGCCCACATGAACCTGCCGGCCGCCCTGCAGATCCCGCTGCTGCTCCTGACGGCCGTCCTCACCGGCGCCTTCTGGTCCGGCATCGCCGGTGTCCTCAAGGTCACCCGCGGCGTCAGCGAGGTCGTCGCCACGATCATGCTCAACGCGATCGCCACCTCCGTGATCGCCTACCTGTGGCTGCCGGACGTCTTCGGCGTGAAGGTCGGCAACAACAACACCACCGGCGAGATGTACGAGTCCGGCTGGATCCCCGGCATCCCCATGGGCGCCGCGGGCGAGATCTACGGACTGGTGCTGCTCGCCGTGCTGCTCGGCATCGGCTACTGGGTCGTCCTCAACCGCACCCGCTTCGGCTTCGACCTGCGCGCCTCCGGCGCCTCGCAGACCGCCGCCGCGGCCAGCGGTGTGGACCCCAGGCGCATGGTGCTCAGCGCCATGCTGATCTCCGGCGGCATCGCGGGCCTGGCCGGCCTGCCGATCCTGCTCGGCGACACCCACACCTACAGCCTGAACTTCCCCACCGGGATCGGCTTCCTCGGCATCGGCATCGCCCTGCTCGGCCGCAACAGCCCCGTCGGCATCGCCTTCGCGGCCCTGCTGTGGGCCTGGCTCGACAAGGCCTCGCCCGAGCTGGACTTCCACGGCTACGACAAGGAGATCGCGGTCATCATGCAGGGCCTGATCGTCCTCTCGGTCGTCGTCTCCTACGAGGCCGTCCGCGAATGGGGCCTGCGCCGCCAGCAGCGCCGCGTCGGCGCCGAACTGGCCGCCGGTCACGTCCTCGGCGCCCACAACACCACGAAGGAGGTGGCTGGCCGATGACCGCTCCTACCTCGGCGACCGACGTCAACCAGCCCACGCTGCAGCCCGCGGCGCCGACCGGCCGCCGCCTGTCGTGGCCCGTCCTGCTGCTGATCATCGCCGGCGGACTGGCGCTCACCTCGATCGTCCGCCTCATCACCGGCGCCGACGGCATCACCAACGTCAGCCAGATGTCCACCGCGCTCCAGCTCGCCGTGCCGATCGGCCTCGCCGGTCTGGGCGGCCTGTGGGCCGAGCGCGCGGGCGTGGTCAACATCGGCCTCGAGGGCATGATGATCCTCGGCACCTGGTTCGGCGCCTGGGCCGGCTTCCAGTGGGGCCCGTGGACCGGTGTCCTGGTCGGCATCCTCGGCGGCGCGATCGGCGGCCTGCTGCACGCCTTCGTCACCGTCACCTTCAACGTCAACCACATCGTCTCCGGTGTGGCGATCAACATCCTCGCCCTCGGCGCCACCCGCTACCTCGCGCCCCTCGCCTTCGAGGGACACACCGGCGGCTCCGCCAAGCAGTCCCCGGCGGTGGACTCCCTCGGCCACTTCACGGTGCCCGGGCTGTCCGACGCCCTGCGGGACCTGAACAACCAGGGCTGGTTCTTCGTCTCCGACATCGCCGGCCTGCTCGGCGGCCTGGTCACCAACGTCTCCTGGCTGACCCTGCTGGCCGTCGCGCTGGTCCCCGCCACCTGGTGGATCCTGTGGCGCACGGCCTTCGGCCTGCGGCTGCGCTCCTGCGGTGAGAACCCGGTCGCCGCCGAGTCCCTGGGCGTGAACGTCTACAAGTACAAGTACATCGCCGTCGTCGTCTCCGGCGGACTGGCCGGTCTCGGCGGTGCCTTCCTGTCCATCGTGGCCAACCCCTTCTACCTGGAGGGCCAGGTCAGCGGCCGCGGCTTCATCGGACTCGCGGCGATGATCTTCGGCAACTGGATGCCGGGCGGCCTCGCCCTGGGCGCCGGCCTGTTCGGCTACACCGACAGCCTCAACCTGCGCGGCGGCTCCGCCAACGTGCACGCCCTGCTGCTGCTCGGCGCGCTGCTGCTGATCATCGGCGTGATCTGGCTGGTGGTCCGCAAGAAGTACGTCCCCGCCGTGATCACCGCAGTCGTCGCCGCCCTGGTGTTCGCCTGGTACGCCTCCACCGACGAAGTCCCCAACCAGGTCGTCTCCGCCACGCCGTACGTCATCACCCTGGTGGTCCTCGCGCTGTCCGCCCAGCGGCTGCGCATGCCGAAGGCGGACGGACTGCCGTACCGGAAGGGACAGGGCAAGTGACCGACGCCCGCCCGGCCGTGGACTGGGAGCGGCTGCGGGAGGTGGCCCGGCAGGCCATGTCCCGGGCCTACGCCCCGTACTCCGGCTACCCGGTCGGCGTGGCGGCCCTGGTCGACGACGGCCGGATCATCTCCGGCTGCAACGTCGAGAACGCCTCGTACGGGATCGGCCTGTGCGCCGAGTGCGGCCTGGTCTCCGAGCTGCACAACACCGGCGGCGGCCGGCTGACGCACTTCGCCTGCGTCGACCGCGACGGCGCGCCGCTCGTCCCGTGCGGCCGATGCCGCCAGCTGCTGTACGAGTTCGGCGGCCCGGACCTCCTGCTGGAGACCCCGGAGGGGATCCTGCCGCTGTCGGAGATGCTGCCGCAGGCCTTCGGGCCGGGCCACCTCAGCAAGTAACTCCCGTGCGGCCCTCCTGAGTCGATCAGGGGGGCCGTACGGCTTGTGGAACCCTCGGAAGGAAGCCAAGCCATGGCCATGGACGCCATCTCCGTCATCCGCGCCAAGCGGGACCGCGGCGAACTCAGCGACGAGCAGATCGACTGGGTCATCGACGCGTACACCCGCGGGGAGGTCGCCGACGAGCAGATGTCCGCGCTCGCCATGGCGATCCTGCTCAACGGCATGAACCGCCGCGAGATCGCCCGCTGGACGGCCGCGATGATCGCCTCCGGCGAGCGCATGGACTTCTCGTCGCTGTCCCGCCCGACCGCCGACAAGCACTCCACCGGCGGCGTCGGCGACAAGATCACTCTCCCGCTGGCCCCGCTGGTCGCCGCGTGCGGCGCGGCCGTCCCGCAGCTGTCGGGCCGCGGCCTCGGCCACACCGGCGGCACCCTCGACAAGCTGGAGTCGATCCCCGGCTGGCGGGCGCTGCTGTCCAACGAGGAGATGCTGCACGTCCTGGACACCACCGGCGCGGTGATCTGCGCGGCGGGCGACGGCCTGGCCCCCGCCGACAAGAAGCTGTACGCGCTGCGCGACGTCACCGGCACGGTCGAGGCGATCCCGCTGATCGCGTCCTCGATCATGTCGAAGAAGATCGCCGAGGGCACCGGCTCGCTCGTCCTGGACGTCAAGGTCGGCACCGGCGCCTTCATGAAGACCATCGAGGACGCCCGCGAACTGGCCTCCACCATGGTCGGCCTGGGCACCGACCACGGCGTGCGGACGGTCGCGCTCCTCACCGACATGTCGACCCCGCTCGGCCTCACCGCCGGCAACGCCCTGGAGGTCCGCGAGTCGGTGGAGGTCCTGGCCGGCGGCGGTCCCGCCGACGTCGTCGAGCTGACGATCGCCCTGGCCCGCGAGATGCTGGACGCGGCCGGCGTGAAGGACGCCGACCCGGCCCGGGCGCTGGCCGACGGCTCGGCGATGGACGTCTGGCGGCGGATGATCGCGGCCCAGGGCGGCGACCCGGACGCCGAGCTGCCGGTGGCCCGCGAGCAGCATGTGATCAAGGCCCCGGCGTCGGGCGTCCTCACCCGGCTCGACGCCTACGACATCGGCGTCGCCGCCTGGCGGCTCGGCGCGGGCCGGGCCCGCAAGGAGGACCCGGTGCAGGCGGGCGCGGGCGTCGAGATGCACGCCAAGCCGGGCGACACGGTGACGGAGGGCCAGCCGCTGCTGACCCTGCACACCGACACCCCGGACCGCTTCGACTACGCCCTCCAGGCGATCGAGGGCTCCTACGACATCGCGGCCGACGGCACGGACTTCACGCCGTCGCCGGTGGTGCTGGAGCGCATCGCCTGACCCGGGGGCCCCGCAGCAGCGCCGTGACGTCGTCGCGGCCCCGCGGGGAAGCGCAGAGGGCGGCGCACGCCGGCGAACCGTCGGTGTGCGCCGCCCTCGTCGTTCCGGCGCGGCCCGCACGGCCCGCGGATGGGTGGCGTGGCCGGCGCCGTCGGGGCCGAGCGGGGAGAAGCCCGCGCCGTCAAGGGCGGCCAGGTCGGTCGGTCATGGGGAGGTGCTCCCTCACAGACTCGGGGTGGTCACACGCTGCGGGCGGTGATGTCGCCGTAGGCGGTGGTCGCGTGGATGGTCAGGGCGGGGGAGCCGTCGGCGTTCCGGAGCGCGTTGTGGATCCGGCCGTAGGAGGTGCCGGCGTCCAGGGAGGCGCTGACGCCGCGGGCGGCGCCGACCGTGATGCCGCCGTGCTCGGTGCGCAGGGTCACCGCGCCGCGCAGGGCCTCGGCGACGCCGATGTCGCCCTTGCGGGTGCTGATCTCCGCGTCGCCGTGGAGGCGTCCGACCGAGACGTCGCCGGCCGCCAGGGTCAGCCGGGCACGGCCGACCTCGTCGAGCTTGACCGTGGCCTGCGCGCTCTCGGAGACGACGTCCCCGAGCCGGCCGACGCCGCGCAGTTCGCCGGCGGCGGCCTTCGCCTCCACGCGGGAGCCGGCCGGCAGCCGGACGGTGATCTCGACGGCTCCGGACTGCCCGAGCATCCGGTGCCCGGCCTCCGGGGCCGAAACGCGCAGGACGCCGTCGGCGCAGGCGACCTCGATCCGCTCCGCTGCCCGCACGTCGTGGCTCCTGGAGGCGTCGGCGGGCAGGACCTCGACCGTGGTCTCGGCGCGGTCGGCGGCGATGAAGCGGATGGCCCCGGCGGGGATGTCGAGGACGGCGGAGACCGGGGCGGGGGTGGGGAACGTCTGCATCGTGCACTCCTTCGTCGATGTTTCTGGCATCGCAAACGCTACGTTGCGTTCATGGGTGCGGCAACAAGTTCGTTGCGTAGTAGATGCGTTGATACAGGTAGAGCGAGGTATTTCGTTGCAATCGACGAGATCTCAACGCAACAAGGCGTGGTGGTGTGCGTTGCAACGAAACGCGGTGAACGCTACTGTGGGGCGTCCACGCAGCACAGAGGAGATCGCGATGCCGGGAGGCAGGCTCACCCAGCAGGAACGCCAGCAGATCGCGCTGGGCCTGGCCGACGGACTCGCCTACGCCGAGATCGCCCGACGCCTGGACCGCCCGACCTCGACCATCACCCGCGAGGTCATGCGCAACGGCGGCCCCACCGCCTACCGGGCCGACCTGGCCCACCGCGCCACCGAACAGCGCGCCCACCGCCGCAGACGGGCGGCGCCCCGGGACGCCGGTCTGCCCCCGATGCCCCACGGCCGGGACCCCGAGGCGGTGCGCCGGTACGAGGAGGTCTTCACCACCCTCTTCATGCGCCAGGGCCTGCCCAAGATGATGGCCCGGGTGCTGACCTGCCTCTACACCACCGACGAGGGCAGCCTCACCGCCGCCGAACTGGTCCGCCGCCTCCAGGTCAGCCCCGCGTCCGTCTCCAAGGCCGTGGCGTTCCTGGAGAGCCAGGGCCTCATCCGGCGCGAGCGCGACGAGCGCCGCCGCGAGCACTACATCGTCGACGACGACGTCTGGTACCAGTCGATGATCGCCGCAGCCCGGGGCAGCGCCGAGATCGCCGAGGCCGCGCGGGAGGGCGTCGGCATCCTCGGCCCCGGCACCCCGGCCGCCGTCCGCCTGGAGGGCATCGCCCGCTTCGTCGACTTCGTCACCGAGAGCATGGCCCGTGCGGCGGAACAGGCCCGTGACATCCTCTACACGAAGCCCCCCGCGCCCGAGGAGGACAGCGCCGGACCGGCCCCGGCGGGCACCGCCTCGGACCGGGAGGCGGCGACCGGCCGAGGCGCCGTCACCGACCCGGCGGCAGGGGCCCGCTGAGGAGTCGTCAGCCGAGCAGTGTGGCCACCACCACCAGCACCGGCACCGCCAGGACCGTCGACAGCAGGATCGCCTCCCGGGCCAGCACCTCGCCCACCCGGTAACTGCTCGCGTACGTGAACAGGTTCTGCGCCGCCGGCAGGGCGGAGGTGACCACCACGTCGAGCAGGGGCGCCCCGCGCAGACCGAACACGCCCGCCGCCAGGGCCCAGGCGACCGCGGGCTGGACGACCGACTTGAGGGCCACGGCCAGGAGCACGGGGGCCCGCTCCGCGCCCCGCAGCGGAAGCGTGCTGCCGCGCAGCGAGATGCCGAAGGCCAGCAGCACCGCCGGGACCGACATGTTGCCGATCAGGGTCAGCGGGTCCATCAACGGCCCCGGCACCGTCAGGCCCGACCCGGACGCCGCCACCCCCGCGAGGGAGCCCAGCGCTATCGGGTTGCGCAACGGGGTGAGCAGACGCTGCCACAGCGGCCGCTTCGCCCCGCCGCTCGCCAGGTCCAGGACGGTCAGCGCCACCGGTGTGACACCGACCAGCTGGAACAGCAGCACCGGCGCGACCAGCGAGGCGTCGCCCAGCACGTACACGGCGATCGGGATGCCCAGGTTCCCGGAGTTGACGTAGCTGGAGCACAGGGCGCCGATGGTCGTCCGGCCCACGCCCCAGCCGCGCGCGGCGCCCACGGCGACGAAGACGCCCGCCGCCGCTGCCGTGCTCAGCGCCGTGACCAGCAGCCGGTCGGAGAAGATCACCGACAGGTCGGCCCGGGCGAGCGTCGTGAACAGCAGGGCCGGGGAGGCCACGTGGAAGGCGAGCTTCGTCAGCACCTCGCGCCCGCCGTCCCCCAGATACCCCCGGCGGCCGATCAGATACCCGACCGCGATGACGACGGCGATGACGGCGAAACCGCTCAGCACCCCTTGCACGGCACCCCCCGACCGGCGAAGGGGGAGTCACACGGCGCGGCAGGGGCAGATGCATGGGGCATACAGCAAACCCTCGGGGCCGGGCCGCACCCGGGTCAATGTGATCCTCGCGGCGCCGGCGGAACGGACCGCCCGATGAGTTACCGCCGCCCGCCCGGTCTACCGCTCGTGGACGCCATGACACCGCCCGTGCTCGTACTGCCCGGACCCGTCACCCGGGACGAGGTGACCGGGCTGAGCGAGGACGTACGGGCACTGCTGCGGACCGGCGGTGCCCGGGTCGTGGTCTGCGACGTCGCGGGGCTGGGCCCGCCGGGGCTGGCCGCCGTGGACCTGCTGGCGCGGCTTCAGCTGGCGGCCCGCCGAGCCGGGGGGCGGATCCGGCTGCGTGACCCCGACCCGGCCCTATGCGCCCTGCTCGACCTGGTCGGGCTCCGCTTCGAGGTGGAGGGGCAGGTCGAAGAGCGGGAACCAGCGCTGGGTGTCGAGGAAGCAGTGGAACCCGGTGATCCGGCCGTCTGAGATCTCCAGCACCTGCACCGCCCAGGGCGTGAAGCCGCCCTTCTCCGGGTCGGGCTTGTACTGGGCGAAGCCGGGCAGGCCGTTCACCTGGACCGGGACCAGCCGGGAGCCCGCGCAGGGCGCCCCGAGCGTGGTCATGAAGCCGGTGATGTCGCGCACGCCGGTCAGCCACAGGTCGAACGGCGGCATCGTCATGACCGCGTCCTCGTGCAGCAGGGCCGTCAGCGCCGTCATGTCGTAGCCCTCGAAGGCCGCGACATAGCGGTCCAGCAGCTTCTGCTGGTCCTCGTCGAGCGGGTCCGAGACGGCCGCGTCCGCGCCCGGCTCCTGCCGCTCGGCGAGGGTGGCCCGGGCCCGCTGGAGGGCGCTGTTGACCGAGGCCACCGACGTGTCCAGCAGCTCGGCGACCTCGCTGGCCTTCCAGGCCAGCACCTCGCGCAGGATCAGCACGGCCCGCTGCTTGGCCGGGAGTTGCTGCAGGGCGGCCATGAACGCGAGCCGCACGGACTCCTTGGCGACGGCCGCCTCCGCCGGGTCGTGGGTCGTGGGCAGCACACGGGCGTCCGGCATGGGCTCCAGCCAGGTGTTGTCCGGTCGGGGGGAGAGGGCCGCCTGGGCCAGCGGGGTGGAGCCCGTCAGATCCATGGGCCGGGCGCGCTTGTTGCCCGCGGTCAGCATGTCCAGGCACACGTTCGTCGCGATGCGGTAGAGCCAGGAGCGGAGGCTGGAGCGGCCCTCGAACTTGTCGTAGCTGCGCCAGGCGCGGACCATCGTGTCCTGCACCGCGTCCTCCGCCTCGAAGGAGGAGCCGAGCATCCGGTAGCAGTAGCCGGTCAGCTCCTTGCGGTGCGCCTCCAGCCTGGTGTCCAGATCCGTCGGTGCCGCCGTGCCGTTCGCCATCTCCACCCACCCCTGTGGACCGTCTGTTCACGCGCCATCGCGCCCCAGCACTTCGGAAGCTACCGCAGCCCACTGACAACGGCCCCCCGAGCGCGCGAAGGCGCAGGTCAGGACCGGTGATCCACACCGCCGCGCACGGCGCCGGACTCCCCACCGGCTCCCCCGGCAACGGCCCGGACATCCGGCGCGTTCTGTCGACGACCCGCTCACCCGGGCCCCTGGACACGGCGGGCCGCGCCTGGCAACGGCCCGCTCAAGCGGGTCGCCCCCCGGCTGCGGCGGGCCCCACCGGCGACGGCCCGCACACAGGCTCCCCGGACCCGGCGGACCCCATCCGGCGACGGCCCCGCTCACACAGGCTCCCCGGCCCCGGCGGACCCCACCGGCACTCGCTATCGAGTCGGCCAGCCCGAGGGCGGCCCGCTCACACCGGCCCCACCCGACGATCGGGCCCCACCCGACGATCCAGGCCCACCGGGCGAGCCGGCCTACCGCGCCCGAGCCGACCCAACGTGCCCGGTCGGACCCACCGCGCCCGGTCCGACCCACCGCGCCCGGTCCTACCCCCCGGAGGTTTCCGCCCCGCCCCGGGACTCAGGCGGGCGCGGCGAGGTGCCGCTGGTGCCGGGCCGCCCGGGTCCCCAGCACCGTGATCGCCACGACGCCCAGGACCGCCAGCAGCCCCACCCCGACGGTCCCGGCCCAGCCGCCCGCGTGGAAGGCGACGGCGCCGGCCGTGCTGCCCGCGCTGGAGCCGACGTAGTACGCGGACTGGTACAGCGCGGAGGCCTGGGCGCGGCCGTGCGTGGCCGTCTTGCCGACCGCCGAGGACGCCACCGCGTGCCCCGCGAAGAAGCCCGCGGTGATGAGGACCAGGCCCAGCAGGACCAGTGGGAGGGAGCCGGCCAGGGACACCAGCAGGCCCGCGGCGGTCGTCCCTCCGGCCGCGTACAGCGCGCCCCGGCGGCCCAGCCGGCCCACCAGGCGCCCGGCCGTCGACGCCGACACCGTCCCGACCAGGTACACCAGGAAGATCGAGCCGACGATGCCCTGCGGCAGGGAGAACGGGGCCTCGGTCAGCCGGTAGCCGATGACGGTGTAGACCCCGCCGAACACCGTCATGAACAGCGCGCCGATCCCGTACAGCCGGCACAGCAGCGGGTCGGACAGGTGGTCGCGGACCGTGCGGGCCAGCACGCGGGGCCGCAGCGAGCCGGCCGTGAAGTGCCGCGGGGCGGGCAGCAGCGCCCGGAACGCCACCGCGCAGACCACGGCGATCACACCGACGACCCCGACGGCGACCCGCCAGCCCCACTCCTGCGCGACCCAGCCCGTGACGACCCGGCCGCTCATCCCGCCGACGCTGTTGCCCGCGACGAACAGCCCGATCGCGGTGACCAGCGCCTTGGGACTGACCTCCTCCGCGAGGTACGCCGTCGCCGAGGCCGGCAGCCCGGCCAGCGCGGCGCCCTGCAGCGCCCGCAGCACGACCAGGACGCCCAGCGAGGGGGCGAAGGGCACCAGCAACCCCACGGTCACCGCCACGGCCAGCGAGGCCGTCATGACGGTGCGCCGCCCGAAGCGCTCGGACAGCGCGCTCATCGGCAGTACGAACAGCGCCAGCCCGCCCGTCGCGGCGGCCACGGTCCAGCTCGCGTCGCTCGCCGCGACCCCGAACTCGCCGGAGATCAGCGGGAGCAGGGCCTGGGTGGAGTACAGCAGCGCGAAGGTCGCGACACCCGCGAGGAAGAGGGCGAGGCTCATCCGGCGGTAACCGGGCCCGCCCGGGGACATGCGTGAGTCGGAGACAGGGACGGAGGCAGCGGCGCCCACGACGGTGGACGCCCCGGTACTGGCGGGAGACATGCCTCGAACGTACGGACCCGCCCACTCATCCGTCCAATGCACGGAACGGTCATAATCGTTCCCATGGTGCATCAACCCAGTTCAGCGGAGCGGCTGTCACCGTCCGGTGACACAGAAGACATGGTGACGACGCTCGCGCCCCGCCTGGCGTACTTCGCCGGCGTGGCCCGCACCGAGCACGTCACCCGCGCGGCCCGGGAGATGAACGTCCCGCAGTCGACGCTCTCGCGCTCCATGGCCCGGCTGGAGCAGGACCTGGGCGTGGACCTGTTCGCCCGGCACGGCCGCACGGTCTCCCTCACCCCGGCCGGCCGCACCTTCCTCGCCTCCGTCGAACGCGCCCTGGCGGAGATCGGGCGCGCCGCCGAGGAGGTCCGGGCCGACGCCGACCCCGCCACCGGCAAGGTCGCCTTCGGCTTCTTGCACACCATGGGCGCCGAGACGGTGCCCGGCCTCCTCCAGGCCTTCCGCGCCGACCACCCCCGCGTCCGCTTCAGCCTCGTCCAGAACTACGGCGAGGCCATGCTCGAACGCCTGCGCGCCGGCGACCTCGACCTGTGCCTGACGTCCCCGGTCCCCGACGCCCCGGACCTGGTCGCCCGCCGTCTGGACGAACAGAAACTCCGCCTGGTCGTCCCGGCCGACCACGCCCTGGCCGGCCGCCGCCGCATCCGCCTCGCCGAGGCGGCCGACGAAACCTTCGTCACCCTGGAGCCGGGCTACGGCCTGCGCCGCATCACCGACGACCTGTGCGAGGAGGCCGGCTTCAAGCCCCGCATCGCCTTCGAGGGCGAGGAGGCGGAAACCCTGCGAGGCCTGGTCGCGGCGGGCCTGGGGGTCGCCCTCCTGCCACCGCCTGCGGTCCCGCGCCCGGGAGTGGCCGAACTGACGGTCACGGCTCCCCGTGCCGTGCGCGAGATCGGCGTCGCCTGGCTGGAGGGCCACCCCGACACGCCCCCGGTGGCCGCCTTCAAGAAGTTCCTGCTCTCCAGAAGAGGCAGCCTGCTCGCCACCTGAGAGGGCGCGGGGAACCGCGCGGCGAGCCGCGGACGGCCCGTGCCGGCCCCGGCACGGCGCTACCGCCGGGACGGGCTGAACCCCGCCGCCAGCGGCATCCGCAACCCCAACGGCGGCGGCGCGGCCAGCGCGTCCCGCACGGGCCGCGACACGGGCCGCCCGAACACCGCGCCCATCACGAAGTCCTCGGCCAGCGCGAGCACTTCGTCCCGGTACTGGTGCAACCCGTGCCCGTCCGCGTGCACTTCGAACCGGCACACGTCCCGGTTGGCCTTCTTCGCCCGCGCCGCCAGCCGGAACGACAGCTCCGGGTCCGTCCGCCCGTCGTGCGTGCCGTGCACGATCAGCACCTGCCGGCCCACCAGTTGCTTCACCGGTTCGGGTGGTGCCGCCGCGTCCTCCGCCGGGAGCCACGGGGCGAGCGCGACCACGGAGTTGACGGCCTCGTGCCCGCCCGCGTGCAGCGCCGCCCGCCCGCCCATGCCGACCCCGGCGAGGCAGACCGGGACGTCCCCGTAGCGCCGTACGGCCTCGTCCGCCGCCCAGGCCGCGTCGCGCGCGAGATTCGCCTCGCTGCCGTTCCAGCCGCGGCAGCGGTAGTGCACCACGTGCGCGGCGAAGCCGTCCTCCCGGCCCGCGCGGGCCAGCCGGCGCCCCAGGGCGCGCACGGAGGCGGTCGCCAGCAGCGGCGACGGTCTGCGGCTGGAGACCTCGTCACCCCCGGGAAGCAGCAGCACCACGCCGCTCACCGCCGCCGGCTCCGGTCCGAGTGTCCTTCCCAACCGGGCCCTGCGCTCCGGCGTCGCTTGGTGTGCCATGACAGAACAGTGTCAGAAGGCCGGGTGTACTCGACCTGTCCCGGCGGTCACCGTTACATATCGACGGAAACGTCAAGCAGCCGAGCACGCGCCGTCTACGCGCGTAGGAGTTAGAGTGCGGAAATGACGAGCCAGACCATCGCGAACACCCCGACTCCGGACCAGATCCGCCGGGCGCCCAAGGTTCTGCTGCACGACCATCTCGACGGCGGCCTGCGCCCCGCCACCATCGTCGAACTCGCCCGTGACAACCGCTACACCCGGCTTCCCGAGGCCGACCCGGACAAGCTCGGCCTCTGGTTCCGCGAGGCCGCCGACTCCGGTTCCCTGGAGCGGTATCTGGAGACCTTCTCGCACACCGTCGCCGTCATGCAGACCCGCGACGCCCTGGTCCGGGTCGCCGCCGAGTGCGCCGAGGACCTCGCCGCCGACGGCGTCGTCTACGCCGAGGTGCGCTACGCCCCCGAGCAGCACCTGGAGGGCGGGCTCGGTCTCGAAGAGGTCGTCGAGGCCGTCAACGAGGGCTTCCGGGAAGGGGAGCGGCGCGCCCGGGAGGCCGGACTGCGCATCCGCGTCGGCGCCCTGCTCACCGCCATGCGGCACGCCGCCCGGTCCCTGGAGATCGCCGAACTCGCCAACCGCTACCGCGACCTGGGCGTCGTCGGCTTCGACATCGCGGGCGCCGAGGCCGGTTACCCGCCCACCCGGCACCTGGACGCCTTCGAGTACCTCAAGCGCGAGAACAACCACTTCACCATCCACGCCGGCGAGGCCTTCGGGCTGCCGTCCATCTGGCAGGCCCTGCAGTGGTGCGGCGCCGACCGGCTCGGGCACGGCGTGCGGATCATCGACGACATCCAGGTCCACGAGGACGGCCGGGTCGAACTGGGGCGGCTCGCCTCGTACGTCCGGGACAAGCGCATCCCGCTGGAGCTGTGCCCGAGCTCCAACCTGCAGACGGGAGCGGCCTCCTCCTACGCCGAGCACCCCATCGGACTGCTGCGCCGGCTGCACTTCCGCGCCACGGTGAACACGGACAACCGTCTGATGTCCCACACCAGCATGAGCCGGGAATTCGAGCACCTGGTCGAGGCATTCGGTTACACGCTCGACGACATGCAGTGGTTCTCCGTCAATGCGATGAAATCAGCGTTCATTCCTTTCGATGAACGACTGGCCATGATCAATGACGTGATCAAGCCCGGATATGCCGAGCTGAAATCCGAATGGCTGTTCCGTCAAACCGCCTCCACCAGCGGTTCTTCACCCTCCGAGGACTGACCGGAAGGAAATCGGCGCACAGCGGATGCGGGCGGTGTTCACAATCCGTCCGCATTTCGATGTTTGCGGCGAGCGGTGCGGGGTGTCTACGGTCGCTGGACCGCTCACACACCCCGACATCCCATTACGAGGACGCCTTTCATGAAGCAGTCTGCTGCCAAGTCCCTCGGTGTCGCCGCTCTCGGTGCCGCCTTCGCCGCCGCCGGCGCCGGTGCCGCCAACGCCGCCGCCCCGGCCCTCCCGGACACCGCCCAGACGCTCGAGACCGTCACCACGGCCCTTCCGGCGGAGCAGCTCTCCCAGACGCTGCCGGGCTCGGGCGAGGCGCTGGGCCAGGGGCAGACGGCGGCCGGCGCCGGTCTCGCCGCCGCCCAGCCGGTGGCCGAGCAGCTGCTGGCCGAGGGCCCGACCGGCCCCGCCGCCAAGCTGCTGGGCGGCCTGCCGCTGCAGGGCCTGCCCACGCACGGCCTGCCGGTGAACGGCGTGCCGGTCGGCTGACCGTACGCCCAGGCGGACACACGCCGATGGGGCGCACCCCTCGGACACGGGGTGCGCCCCATCGGCGTGTGTCGCGCGGGTGGGTCACCAGGCCGTCTGCGCCTTGCTCTGCGTCCCGCTCTCCGCGGGCAGCAGGATCCACAGGGCGATGTAGAGCAGGAACTGCGGGCCGGGCAGCAGGCACGAGACCAGGAAGATGACCCGCATCGTGGTCGCGGAGGTGCCGAAGCGCCGTGCCAGTGCGGCGCACACTCCGCCGATCATGCGGCCGTGGGTGGGGCGGGCGAGGCGGGACATGTGCGGCTCCTTCAACGTCGGTGTGCGTGAGGCCTCTTTCCGAGTACCCCATCTGCACTCCACGCTACGGAGACGAAGGGGGCAAAGCGTCGCTCCACGGGGCGATCCCGACCCTGGGAATCGTCGGGGTCCGACCCTGAGCCGGCTCCTCCACGGCCAGGGGCGCGCGGGGCGGGTAGACGGGTACGCGGCGGCGCAGCCAGGAGCGGCCGGCGGGCACCAGCGCGAGGTGCGCCAGGACGACGCCCGCGGTGTTGAGGAACAGCGAGTCCACGTCGACGACCTGGCCGGGGACGCCGGTCTGCAGCAGTTCGATGCCCAGCGACAGCAGGGCGCCGGCCGCGGCGGTGCGCAGCAGGGACACCAGGGGCGAGACGGTCAGCCGGCCGCTCGCCATCGGCAGCAGCAGGCCCAGCGGGGCGAGCAGGGCCAGCTTCTCGCCGATCGGGCGGACCGCCCGGGGCCACCCCAGGGCCAGATCGGCCCGGATGCCGGCGAAGGGCCGCAGGTTGGCGGGCATCACCCAGGGCACGTCCAGGGGCCGCAGCGTCAGCCAGGCGACGAACGCGAGATGCGCGACGAGGAGGACACCTCCTGTCACCCGGACACGGAACGCGGCGCTGCCGCCGATGGAGCCTTGACGCTGCACGCCCCCCTAGACGCCGCCGCCGGCGGGATCGGTTCCGGCGGGCGCCCCGGTACACCGGTGAGGCATGCGCCACAACGGGCCCGGGTCACTCCGCGGCGACCTCCTTGGAGGGCGGTTCCGTGCTGCCCGGGCGGGCCCGCACCTCGTCCGTGCACGCGTAGCGGCGCGGCCGCTCGGCGCCGGGGCCCGCCAGGACCACCGAGCCGTCGCCCTCGGCGGCGGTGGAGTCGGAGAAGGTGCAGACGATCTGCGCGAGGGCGTACGAGGTGAGGCTGTCCGGCGCCGTGCCCAGCCGCAGCGTGTCGTCCGGGTCGCCGGGCCGGGGCCCGCCCACCGTGATGCCGCCGCGGACGTCCGTGCTGTACCCGGCCTCCTTCTCGGCCGGCGACGGCGGCTGCGCGAGCTGGTCCAGCAGGCCCTGCGCGACCAGGATGCGCCGCTCGGAGTCGGCCGCGCCGTCCGGCACCCGCACGGTCCGGTCGACGGTGACGAGCTGGGAGCCGCACAGCAGGAACACCTGCACCGGCAGGCCCCGGGCGGCTCGCGCCGACCCGTCCGGCTCGGCGAGCGAACACTGCACCCGCGAGGGCGCGGGCCCGAAGTTCGTCGGCACCTCGGTGGCCCGGATCCCGCACCCGGCGAGCAGCACGGCGAGCACCGGGAGACCGGCCAGCCGGGACACGCGCGCCGGGCGGCGCCACCGCCCGTCGCGAGCCGTCCTCGCCGCCGGGCCCGCGAGGGCCCCGGCGGGCGCCGCCGGGCCCGCACCGCGTGCCCCCGCCGCGCCCCGTGGACGTCGTACGGTCATCGGGCGTCCCCCTTCACGTCCTCAGCCGTGTCGTCCCCCGGCCCCTCGCCGTCCCCGGCGGGCTCCCCGGGCTCGGCGGAGTCGCGGGGCAGGCGCAGGGTGAACACCGCGCCGGAGTCGGGGGAGTTGGCCGCGGTGATCTCGCCGCCGTGGATGTGGGCGTTCTCCAGGGCGATGGACAGGCCCAGGCCGCTGCCCTCGGAGCGCGGCCGGGAGGCGCTGGCCTTGTAGAAGCGGTCGAAGACGTGCGGCAGCACGTCCTCGGGGATGCCGGGCCCGTGGTCCTGCACCTGGATGACGAGCGAGTCGTCCTCCTCACGCACGGACACCCGCACCGGGGAGCCGCCGTGCTTGAGCGCGTTGCCGATGAGGTTCGCCAGGATGACGTCCAGCCGGCGGGGGTCCAGCCGGGCGTGGATGCCGCGCTCGGCGTCCAGTTCGACCGCGTCCAGCCAGGCGCGGGCGTCGATGCAGGCGGTGATCTGGTCGGCGATGTC
The DNA here is from genome assembly GCF_044540565.1 of Streptomyces sp. NPDC085931. Taxonomy (NCBI): domain Bacteria; kingdom Bacillati; phylum Actinomycetota; class Actinomycetes; order Kitasatosporales; family Streptomycetaceae; genus Streptomyces; species Streptomyces sp. NPDC085931. Next base: position 22,970 of record NZ_JBITSK010000022.1, on the reverse strand, counting down.
GACGTCGTCCAGGACGAGCCGGGCGGTGCCCGCGTCGAAGCGGGTGACCTCCATCAGGTTCTCGACCAGGTCGTTCAGCCGCCGGGTCTCGCTGACGACGAGCCGTACGGCCGGCTCGATCATCGGGTCCATGCTGCCGGTCTCCGCCTCCAGCTCCTCCTCCAGCACCTCCGTGACGGCGGTGATGGCGGTCAGCGGCGTCCGCAGCTCGTGGCTCATGTCCGCCACGAACCGCCGGGACGCCTCGTCCCGCGCGGCCATGTCGGCGACCCGTTTCTCCAGCGCCTCGGCCGCGTTGTTGAACGTCCGTGACAGGTCGGCCAGTTCGTCGGTGCCGGACACCCTGAGCCGGGTGTCCAGCTTGCCCTCGCCGAGCCGCCGCGCGGCCGCCCCGAGCCGCTGCACCGGCTTCAGCACGGTCGTCGCCGCGGCCTGCGCGAGCAGCGCCGAGCCGATCAGCGCGAGAGCGGTGGCGATCCCCAGCGACCAGGCCAGCGAGTTGAGGTCCTTGGCCTCCGGCTCCAGCGACTTGAGCATGTAGCCGGTCGGGCCGCCGCCGATCACCCGCGTGCCCGCCACGAGGTAGGGGGTGTCGTGGTCGACTATCCGCTGCCAGTACAGGTGGTACGGGTGCTTGTCGGCCCCGTCGGCCTGCTGCCGCTTGTTCACCGCCGTGCGCAGCGACACCGGCACGTCCCGCAGCGAGAAGCCGCTCAGCCCGCCGGAACTGCCGTAGACGGTCTTCCCGTCGGCGTTGCGGGCCACCAGCAGCACGCTGAAGCGCTGGTCGCTGCCGGCCATCTGGCCCGCGGTGTGCTGCAGTTCGTCCTGCGTCGGCCGCTCGGGCAGCGCGCTCGCCCGGTTCTGCATCTCCTGCTCGAAGTCCCGCAGCACGGCGTCCTGGGTGCGGGTGAGGACGGCCTCGCGGTTGAGCCAGTAGGCGATGCCGGACGCGGACACGGCCGCCGTCAGGGCCACCAGGCCGAAGACGAGGACCAGCCTCAGCCGCAGGCTGGTGAAGCGCAGCCGCGACAGAACTCCCTTGCGTGCCGCGGTCCAGCCGCGGTTACCCCCCGGGTCCTGCTGGGTCACTGAGGCGGATCCAGCCGGTAGCCGACACCCCGCACGGTACGGATCAGCGTCGGGGACGACGGCACGTCCTCGACCTTGGCGCGCAGCCGCTGGACACAGGCGTCCACCAGCCGCGAGTCGCCCAGGTAGTCGTGCTCCCACACCAGCCGCAGCAGCTGCTGCCGCGACAGCGCCTGCCCGGGCCGCCGGCTCAGCTCCAGCAGCAGCCGCAGCTCGGTCGGCGTGAGCTGGAGGTCCTCGCCGTTCTTGGTCACGGTCATCGCCGAGCGGTCGATGACCAGGCTGCCGAACGTCGCCGCGTCGTTGGACTCCCGCTCGCCGCGCCGCAGCACCGCCCGGATCCGGGCGTCCAGCACCCGCCCCTGCACCGGTTTCACCACGTAGTCGTCGGCACCGGACTCCAGCCCGACCACCACGTCGATGTCGTCGCTGCGCGCGGTCAGCAGGATGATCGGCAGTTGGTCCGTGCGCCGGATGCGCCGGCACACCTCGAACCCGTCGATGCCGGGCAGCATCACGTCCAGCACGATCAGATCCGGCCGCTGCTCGCGCAGCAGCTTCAGACCGTCCTCACCACTGGCAGCGGTCGCCACGCGGTGGCCCTGGCGCGTCAGAGAGAGCTCCAGGGCCGTCCGGATGGCGTCGTCGTCCTCGATCAGCAACAGGGAAGGCACGGGCTCATTCTGGCCCATGGAGGGCTCGGGGTTCGACCGGTGGGCCCGACGGGATGCCGCCGGTACCGGCGAACCCTGTGGACGAGATGTGTTCGTCCTGTGACCGGTCCCTGTGACAGGTCTGTGACAGTCGGCGGACACGGCCATGAAAGTGGCCCGGCAAGCTTTTCGGCACAGGCAAGGAAGCCCGCCCGACCGGCGGGCCGCACACCGGAAGTCCACGACGGGGGGCGCGAGATGAACACGCTGCACGGCACCAGCTCCAGCGCAGTGATCACGCGTCTGCACGACGTGCACCGGGGTACGGAGAAGTCCGGTGCCGACGGGGGTCCCTCCCGCGCGAGCGGTTTCGAGCGTGGGGGAGGGCGGGGGTGCGCTCGCGGCACCGGGCGTCAGCACACCGGGTTCATGACGGTGGTCGACGCCCGCACGGGGGAGAGCAAGGGGACGGGGGCGGTTCACGGGGGAGCCGCGTACGGGGAGGACTCGGGGGAGCGTCGCTCGCTGACGGAGGCGGAGTTCACCGCCTACGTCCAGGAGCGCCGCGCCTCCCTGTACGCCACCGCCTACCACCTGACCGGTGACCGCTTCGAGGCCGAGGACCTGCTGCAGAGCGCGCTGTTCTCGACCTACCGGGCATGGGACCGGATCAGCGACAAGGCCGCGGTCGGCGGATACCTCCGCCGCACCATGACCAACCTGCACATCAGCGCCTGGCGGCGCCGCAAGCTCAACGAGTACCCGACCGAGGAACTGCCGGAGACGCCCGGCGACACGGACGCGATGCGCGGCACCGAGCTGCGCGCGGTCCTGTGGCAGGCGCTGGCCCGGCTGCCCGAGCTCCAGCGCACCATGCTGGTCCTGCGCTACTACGAGGGCCGCACGGACCCGGAGATCGCGGAGATCCTCGACATCAGTGTCGGCACGGTGAAGTCCAGCATCTGGCGGTCGCTCCGCCGGCTGCGCGAGGACGAGGTCCTCAGCTTCGGCCGTGACGAGGAGGACGCCTTCGGCGAGCTCGTCGCCTGAAGGTACGGGGGGGGAGCACCACAGGAGGGGGCCCACGGGGGATCCGTGGAGACGCTGGGGGGCGTCTGCGCGGGAGAGTGGGGACACGGGGGACACGGGGGAAACGGGGAGCGGGACTGGAGGGCCGGGGGGTCCGTCCAGTCCCGCTTTTCCGTGTGCCTGCCGTCCGGTCAGGCCGCCGTGCGCAGCCCCGCGCAGCGGCCCGCCGCCGCGTCCGCCAGCCGGCCCATCGCCTCGTCGCGGTCACAGGCGTACGCGCCCAGCGCGGTCTGGCGGGCGACGATCGAGCGCTCCTGGCGCATCAGGCGCCAGCCGCGGCGCAGCAGGAACGGCACCGACTTGCGGCCCTCCCGCAGATCCCGCAGGAAACGGCGGCGGAACGTCTTCACCGGTCCGCGGCTCAGGCACAGCGCGTCGGCCAGGACGCCGAGTTCCCGGCAGCGCGTGACGATCTCGGCGGCGAAGATGCCCTCCGCGATGAACAGCGGGGTCCGGCCGATGTCGACCGTCTCCGCGCCGGTCCGGGCGCTGAGCGCGAGGTCGTAGACGGGCACGTCCGTACGGCCCGTGCGGCACAGCTCGGTGATCGCGGCGACGGCCGCGTCCGCGTCCCAGGAGTCGGGGTGGTCCCAGTCGATGTCGGAGCTCCCCGCGACCAGGGGCAGGGTCGGGTCGTGGCCCTCCTTGTAGAAGTCGTCGAGCCGCAGCACCGGGAGGCCGGAGCGGGCCGCGAGGAGGGACTTGCCGGAGCCGGAGGGGCCGCAGAGCAGCACGACTCGCGTGGGTATGGGCACAGGGGAACTCACGGGACACCAGTGTGAGGCATCCATCGGGGGCCGTACGACCCCGCGGGTCGGCTTTGATGCGCGCGTCACACCTCAACTACCCTTCGCGTTGATTCGGTTACCGAGTGCATCAGAAGGTGGCAGCGATGGCCCGACACGACTCCCCCAAGAAGCCGACCGCCCGGCGGGCTCTGGCCCTCCTCGCCACCGCGGGGGCGGCGCTGGGCGCGGGCACGACGACGGCCGCGGCGGACACCACGTCCCTCCTCGGCGTGGTCAACACCCGCCCCACCGACCTCGGCAGGATCGACCCGCAGTCCGGACTCCAGGCCGCGACCGGCACCCTCGGCTACGTCACCGGCCCGGTCGCCGGCCTCAAGCCCAACCCGCTCGCCGGCACGGGAGTCGACCCGCTCGACAACGGCGTCGGCACCCAGCTCGCCGACTTCAAGCCGCTGACGTCCCAGGCGCTGACGGCGCCGGTGGCGCAGGCCCAGTCGATCGCGAGCATTCCGGTGGTGGGGCAGGCCGCGGGGCTGCTGTCGCGGCAGTAGGCGCGCGGACGGAAGAAGCCCCGGCCCTCCCGGACGGAGGAGGGCCGGGGCTCCGGCTGTGCGGGCGTCTAGTAGGAGGCGCCCGACGCGCCCAGCGAACCCGTGGGGTGCCAGACCGTCTTGGTCTCCAGGAACGCCGTCATGCGGTCGATCCCCGGCGTCTGCGCGTAATCCACAGGCTGTGGACGCAGCACGCGCTTGAGGTTGTCGGCCGCGGCGATCTCCAGCTCCTTCGCCAGCGCCGCGTCGGCGCCCGCGAGGTCGATCGCGTTGACGTCCTGGTGCGCGGCGAGCGGGGCGGCGATCTCCGCCGTGCGGCCGGACAGGACGTTGACCACGCCGCCGGGCACGTCCGAGGTGGCCAGCACCTCGGCCAGGGACAGCGCGGGCAGCGGGGCCTTCTCGCTGGCCACCACGACCGCCGTGTTGCCGGTCGCGATCACCGGGGCGAGGACCGACACCAGGCCCAGGAAGGACGACTCCTGGGGCGCCAGCACCGCCACCACGCCCGTCGGCTCGGGCGAGGACAGGTTGAAGAACGGGCCCGCGACCGGGTTGCCGCCGCCGACCACCTGGGCGATCTTGTCGGTCCAGCCCGCGTACCAGACCCAGCGGTCGATCGTGGCGTCCACGACCGCGGCGGCCTTGGACTTGCCCAGGCCCTCCGCGTCGGCCACCTCGCGCACGAACTGGTCCCGGCGGCCCTCCAGCATCTCGGCGACGCGGTAGAGCACCTGGCCCCGGTTGTACGCCGTCGCCCCGGACCAGCCGCCGAACGCCTTGCGGGCCGCGACGACCGCGTCCCGGGCGTCCTTGCGGGAGGAGAGGGGCGCGTTGGCCAGCCAGTTGCCCTTTGCGTCGGTCACCTCGTACACCCGGCCGCTCTCGGAACGCGGGAACTTCCCGCCGACGTACAGCTTGTAGGTCTTGAAGACCGACAGGCGGTCGAAACGCTCGGTCTTTTCGGTCTTCTCAGACATCGAGGTACGCCTCCAGGCCGTGGCGGCCGCCCTCGCGGCCGAAGCCCGACTCCTTGTAGCCACCGAACGGCGAGGTCGGGTCGAACTTGTTGAACGTGTTGGCCCACACGACGCCCGCGCGGAGCTTGTTCGCGACCGCCAGGATGCGCGAGCCCTTCTCCGTCCAGATGCCGGCGGACAGCCCGTACGGCGTGTTGTTCGCCTTGGCGACCGCCTCGTCCGGGGTGCGGAACGTCAGCACCGACAGGACGGGGCCGAAGATCTCGTCCCGCGCGACCGTGTGCGCCTGGGTGACGTTCGTGAACAGCGTCGGGGCGAACCAGTAGCCGCTCTCGGGCAGTTCGCAGGCCGGGGACCAGCGCTCGGCGCCCTCCGCCTCGCCCTGCTCGACGAGCGAGGTGATGCGGGTGAGCTGCTCCTCGGAGTTGATCGCGCCGATGTCGGTGTTCTTGTCCAGCGGGTCGCCGAGGCGCAGCGTGGACAGGCGGCGCTTGAGGGAGTCGAGCAGCTCCTCCTGGATCGACTCCTGCACCAGCAGCCGGCTGCCCGCGCAGCAGACCTGGCCCTGGTTGAAGAAGATGCCGTTGACGATGCCCTCGACGGCCTGGTCGATCGGGGCGTCGTCGAAGACGATGTTGGCGCCCTTGCCGCCCAGTTCCAGCGTGACCTTCTTGCGGGTGCCGGCGACCGTGCGGGCGATCTCCTTGCCGACGGCGGTGGAGCCGGTGAAGGCCACCTTGTCCACGTCCGGGTGGCCGACCAGCGCCGCGCCCGCGTCGCCGTAGCCGGGGAGGATGTTGACGACGCCCCTCGGCAGGCCCGCCTGGCGGCAGATGTCCGCGAAGAACAGGGCCGACAGGGGGGTGGTCTCGGCCGGCTTCAGGACGACCGTGTTGCCCGTCGCCAGCGCCGGGGCGATCTTCCACGCCAGCATCAGCAGCGGGAAGTTCCAGGGGATGACCTGGCCCGCGACACCGAGCGGGCGCGGGTTCGCGCCGAAGCCGGCGTGGTCGAGCTTGTCGGCCCAGCCCGCGTAGTAGAAGAAGTGCGCGGCGACCAGCGGCAGGTCCGCGTCGCGGGTCTCCTTGATCGGCTTGCCGTTGTCCAGGGTCTCCAGGACGGCGAGCTCGCGCGAACGCTCCTGGATGATCCGCGCGATGCGGAACAGGTACTTGGCGCGCTCCGAGCCGGGCAGCGCCGACCACGTCGCGAACGCCCGGCGCGCGGCCTTCACCGCCCGGTCGACGTCCTCGGAACCGGCCTGCGCGATCTCGGACAGGACCTCCTCGGAGGACGGCGAGACGGTCTTGAAGACCTTGCCGTCGGCCGCCTCGACGAACTCGCCGTCGATGAACAGGCCGTAGGAGGGCGCGATGTCGACGATCGCGCGCGACTCGGGGGCCGGGGCGTAGGCGAATACGGATGACACGTTGTCCATGGTCATGGGGCTCAGTCCACCGTCACGTAGTCGGGACCGGAGTAGCGGCCGGTGGCCAGCTTCTGGCGCTGCATCAACAGGTCGTTGAGCAGCGAGGAGGCGCCGAAGCGGAACCAGTGGCTGTCCAGCCAGTCCGCGCCCGCCGTCTCGTTGACCAGCACGAGGAACTTGATGGCGTCCTTGGACGTGCGGATCCCGCCGGCCGGCTTCACGCCGACCTGGATGCCGGTCTGGGCGCGGAAGTCGCGCACCGCCTCCAGCATCAGCAGCGTGTTCGCCGGGGTCGCGTTGACCGCGACCTTTCCGGTGGAGGTCTTGATGAAGTCCGCCCCCGCCAGCATCCCGAGCCAGCTCGCGCGGCGGATGTTGTCGTACGTCGAGAGCTCGCCCGTCTCGAAGATGACCTTCAGGCGCGCCGAGCCGCCGCAGGCCTCCTTCACGGCGGTGATCTCGTCGTACACCTTCAAGTATCGCCCCGCGAGGAACGCCCCGCGGTCGATGACCATGTCGATCTCGTCGGCGCCGGCGGCGACGGCCTCGCGGACGTCGGTCAGCTTCACGTCGAGCGAGGCGCGGCCGGCCGGGAACGCCGTGGCCACCGAGGCGACCTTCACGCCGGAGCCTGCGACGGCCTCCTTGGCCACGCCCACCATGTCGGGGTAGACGCAGACCGCGGCCGTCGCCGGCGCCGTACGGTCCGTCGGGTCGGGCCTGACCGCCTTGGCGCCGAGCGCCCGGACCTTGCCCGGGGTGTCCGCGCCTTCCAGCGTCGTCAGGTCGACCATCGAGATGGCGAGGTCGATCGCGTACGCCTTGGCGGTCGTCTTGATCGAACGCGTCCCGAGGGAGGCCGCACGCGCTTCGAGCCCGACCGCGTCGACGCCCGGGAGCCCGTGGAGGAAGCGGCGCAGCGCGCTGTCGGACGAGGCGACGTCCTTGAGGGGGTGAGCTGCGGTGAGTGCAGAACTGGGCATGGTCACCAGACGAGCATATCTACGCGCGTAGCGGCTGTACAGCCCCCGGTCCTTCCCGGACGGATCGGCCCTTGCCCCGGGCGGATGGCGGACGCGCGGAAGCGGTCCGGCAGAATCGAGACATGACGAGCCCCGAACCCCAGTCACCAGCGCCGCAGCCGTCGGAACCCGAGTCCGAGGACCGGGTACACCGGTCGGTTCCGGCCATCGCCGGTGGCGCGATGCTGCTCGCCATCGCCGCGTGGATCGGCATCGACGCGGTGATCAACGGCGAGGGCCGCTCGCCCTGGCTGGCCCTCGCCGTGCTGCTCCTCGTCGTACCGCTGGTCGTCGCCTTCACGCTGCGGCCCGCCGTGTTCGTGGGCCGCGACCGGCTGCGCATCCGTAACCCCTGGCGGGTCGTCGTGGTGCCCTGGGGGCGGGTCGCCTCGCTGAGGTCCGCCTACTCGAACGAGGTTCTCACCGAGTCCGGCGCGAAGTACCAGCTGTGGGCCGTCCCCGTCTCGCTGCGCGCCCGCAAGAGAGCCGCGCGGCGCGAGATGCGGGCGACGGCGCAGGCGCGGCGGCAGCTGGGGCAGGACGGCGGCCGCGGCGGCGCGGCCGGAACGCGGTCCGGGCTCGGCGGCTTCGAGGCGGGGCCCGTGTCCGACGGGCCGGTGCGGGCCGAGACCGACCGGATCATGGACGATCTGCGCGCGCTGCACGAGGACCGGCGCGAGGCGGCGTCGGCGCAGGGTGAGGTGACCGTGCGATGGGCCTGGGAGATCCTGGGCCCGGCGGCCGCGGGGGCGGTGCTGGTGCTGATCCTGGTGGCGCTGGGCTGAGGGGCCCCGGGGGGCCTGGACAGCCGCGGGTGGCCTGGGGCAGCCGCGGGTGCCTCGGGTGGCCTGGGCTGGTCCCGGGGGCCCGGTCCTGGCGTCTGTTCCGGTGGCTGTGCGGTGACGGTTCGGCGGGCCGGGTGGCGCCGGAGGCGTTGGCTCCGGTGGCGGTGGGCCGAGGGTTCCGGCGGGCGGCCGAGGGTGCCGGTGGGGCGGACGGCTGCCGGGCGGGGGTTCGGCGGGCCGGGTGGTCGCCGGTGCGGTGAGGCGGGTGGGCGGAAAAGTGGTGGAGTGGGTGGGGCCGCGGGCCTACGTTGCGGGGATGAGCACTCGCACCTTCCGCGTCACCGTGCGCGGGGTCTTCGACGGACTGAGCGACGAGCAGCGGGCCGCGCTGCTGGAGCGCGCCGCCGAGCACGACATGCTGCGCGCGGCGTTCACGCCCGGGGGACACCTCGCCTACGACGTGGCCGCCCGCCCCGCCTTCACGTTCCGGTTCCTGGACTCAGGGGAGGCCGAGGAGGACATCCTGGAGGCGACGGAGCGGGCCGAGAGCGCCGCGCGGGCCTGGCTGGAGCAGCGCGGCTACGGCTACAAGAACCTCAGGTCGTCGGCCGAGGACCTCTCCCTGGCACCCCTGGGCAAGCGGCAGCGGCGGAAGGCCGCGAAGCGGGGCTGCTGACCGGGGTGGGCGACGGGCGGGCCCGGGGGCGCCCGGGAGGCCGACCGGGCGCCGCTCGGGTCAGATGCCCGCGACCGCCGACAGGTCGCGCTTGATCGACTCCAGTACGTCCGTCGCCTTCGCTCGGGCCTCGGGCAGGCCGGCGCGCTCGGCGACCGGGACGACGACCTCCAGGTAGCACTTCAGCTTCGGCTCCGTGCCGCTCGGGCGGACGATCACCCGGGCGCCTTCGAGCGTGTATCGCAGGCCGTCCGTCGGCGGGAGGGTCTCCGAGCCCTGGGTGAGGTCCTCGGTCCGGGTGATCGGCAGGCCGGCGAGCTCGGTCGGGGGCTGCTCGCGCAGACGGGTCATCGCCGCCGCGATGAGCGAGAGGTCCTCCACGCGGACCGACAGCTGGTCCGTCGCGTGCAGGCCGTGCTCCACCGCCAGGTCGTCCAGCAGGTCCAGGAGGGTGCGGCCCTCCTCCTTCAGCTGCGAGGCCAGTTCCGTGACCAGGAGCGCCGCGGTGATGCCGTCCTTGTCGCGGACGCCGTCGGGGTCGACGCAGTAGCCGAGGGCCTCCTCGTAGCCGTAGCGCAGGCCCTCCGCGCGGGCGATCCACTTGAAGCCGGTCAGCGTCTCGACGTGGCGCAGCCCCGCCTTCTCGGCGATACGGCCGAGCAGGGACGACGAGACGATCGACTCGGCGAAGGTGCCGGTCGCGCCGCGCCGGACCAGGTGGGCGGCGAGGAGCGCGCCGACCTCGTCGCCGCGGAGCATGCGCCAGTCGCCGCCGTCCGGTACGGCGACGGCGCAGCGGTCCGCGTCCGGGTCGTTGGCGATGATCAGGTCCGGGGAGGCCTCGCGGGCCTTCGCGAACGCCAGGTCCATCGCGCCCGGCTCCTCCGGGTTGGGGAACGCGACGGTCGGGAAGTCCGGGTCGGGCTCGGCCTGCTCGGTGACGAGGACCGGCTCCGGGAAGCCGGCGCGGGCGAAGGCGGCCAGCAGGACGTCCTTGCCGACACCGTGCATCGCCGTGTACACCGTGCGAGCGGTGCGCGGGGAGCCCTCGGCGAGGACGGCGTCCGTGCGGGCGAGGTAGGCGTCCAGGACGCTGTCGTCGAGGGTGTCCCAGCCTTCGGTGGGGCGGCGGACGGCGGTGAGGGACGGCACGGCGGCGATCTCCGCGGCGATGTCGACGTCCGCCGGCGGGACGATCTGGGAGCCGTCGCCGAGGTACACCTTGTAGCCGTTGTCGCGGGGCGGGTTGTGGCTGGCGGTGACCTCCACGCCGGCGACCGCGCCGAGGTGCCTTATCGCGAAGGCGAGGACGGGGGTGGGCAGCGGGCGGGGGAGGATCGCCGCGCGCAGGCCCGCGCCGGTCATGACGGCGGCGGTGTCGAGGGCGAAGTCGCGCGACTTGTACCGGGCGTCGTAGCCGATGACGACCAGGCCGTCGTCGTGGCCCTGTTTCTTGAGGTACGCGGCGAGGCCTGCGGCGGCGCGGATGACGACCGTGCGGTTCATGCGCAGGGGGCCGGCGCCGAGTTCGCCGCGGAGGCCGGCGGTGCCGAACTGGAGCGTGCCGCCGAAGCGGGCGGCGAGTTCGGCGTGGTCCCCGGCCTCGATGAGGCGGGCCAGCTCGGCGCGGGTGTCCGGGTCGGGGTCCTCGGTGAGCCACGCCTGGGCCTGTGCGATGAGTTCGTCGTGCACGGTGTGGTCAGCCTCTCCGGTTGTCGTGGGTGTGGGTGTGGGTGCGGGTGCGGATGCCTGCGGCGGACTGGGCGGGGTGCGCGTCTTCGCCTGACGGTGGGGGGTGGGGCGGGGCCGCGGCGGGGGGGGGGGGGGGGGGGCCCGCGCGGGGGGGTGCCCGTCCTCGGAACGGCGCGATCGACTTGCGTACCGACTCGCCGTCCGTTGACGCGCCGACCGCTGCGGGCGGACACCCCCCGGCACGGCCCTTTACGCCGTCCGGCGAGTGCGGGCGCGTCCCGGCTTCCGGCCCTGCCGGCTGTGGATCAGCGCCCGCCGGGTGCCTCTACAGGCGGCCCAGGACCTGGGCGAGCAGGGAGCCCATGCGGGTGGCGGAGTCGCGGCCCGCCTGGAGGACCTCCTCGTGGTTGAGGGGCTCGCCCGTCATGCCGGCGGCCAGGTTCGTCACCAGGGAGATGCCGAGGACCTCCGCGCCCGCCTCGCGTGCGGCGATGGCCTCCAGGACCGTCGACATGCCCACCAGGTCCGCGCCGATGACCCGGGCCATGCGGATCTCGGCCGGCGTCTCGTAGTGCGGGCCGGGGAACTGGGCGTAGACGCCCTCCTCCAGCGTGGGGTCGACCTCCTTGCACAGGGCGCGCAGGCGCGGGGAGTACAGGTCGGTGAGGTCGACGAAGTTGGCGCCGATGATGGGGGAGGTGGCGGTGAGGTTGATGTGGTCGCTGATCAGGACCGGCTGGCCGGGGCGCATGCCCTCGCGCAGGCCGCCGCAGCCGTTGGTCAGGACGATCGTCTTGCAGCCGGCCGACACGGCGGTGCGGACGCCGTGGGCGACGGCGGCGACCCCGCGGCCCTCGTAGTAGTGCGTGCGGCCCAGGAAGACCAGGGCGCGCTTGTTGCCGATCCGGTAGGAGCGGATCTTGCCGCCGTGCCCCTCGACCGCCGGCGGCGGGAAGCCGGGCAGTTCGGTGACCTGGAACTCGGCCTCGGGGGCACCCAGGGCGTCGACGGCCGGGGCCCAGCCGGAGCCCATCACGAGGGCGACGTCATGGGTCTCGGCGCCCGTGAGTTCGCGCAGGCGGGCCGCGGCGGCGTCGGCGGCCGCGTGGGGGTCGCCCTGGATGTCGTCCGGAAGAAGAGATGCGTTCACGCCGACGAGGGTAGCCGGTGATTGCCTACGCGCGTAGATGGTGGAGCTGACGGGGTGGCGATCGTTGTCTTGTCGTTTCCGACGAGGCGGTCGCTCAGCAGGGGCGCTTGCGCAGTTCCATGACGTAGTCGTGCGGGGCGCCGGCCGACTCCGCCGCGTCCGCGATCTCGCCCAGGTAGCGGGCGGAGGGCAGGCCGCCCTCGTACGCGTTCAGGGTGAAGGCCCAGGCGGACTCCTCACCGTCCAGGGTGTGCACCCGTACGCGCGTGCGGCGGTAGATGTCGAGCCCCACGCCCTCCCAGCGGTCCAGCGACTCCTCGTCCATCGGGGCGATGTCGTAGAGCGCGACGAAGACCTGGCAGAGGGGGTCCTCCACGATCGTCGGCAGGGCGCCCTCCCAGCCCATGTGCTCGCCGCCGAAGGTCAGTCGCCATCCGTTCAGCCAGCCGGTGGCGCGCAGCGGCGAGTGCGGGGCGCGGCGGGACATCAGCCGCGCGTCGAGGTTGCCGGCGTACGCGGCGTAGAGCGACATGGGGAGAGCGTACGGCAGGCCGAACGGCGTCACTCGCGTAACAGAGCCGCCCCGGGGCGGTGCCGCACCGGGGGGTGCGGGACAATGGAGTACGTGACTCGGATCGTGATCATCGGTGGCGGACCCGGCGGATACGAAGCGGCCCTGGTGGCCGCCCAACTCGGCGCGGAGGTGACCGTCGTCGACCAGGACGGCCTCGGCGGGGCGTCGGTGCTCACCGACTGCGTGCCGTCGAAGACCCTGATCGCCACGGCCGAGGTGATGACCACCTTCGACTCCTCCTACGAGGAGCTGGGCATCATCGTCGCCGACGACACCCCGCACATCGAGCAGGCCGCCCGGGTCGTCGGGGTCGACCTGGGCAAGGTCAACCGGCGTGTGAAGCGGCTGGCGCTCGCCCAGTCCCACGACATCACCGCCTCCGTGACCCGGGCCGGGGCGCGCGTCCTGCGCGGGCGCGGGCGACTGGAGGGCATGCAGGCGCTCGACGGGTCGCGCAAGGTCGTGGTGCGCGCCGCCGACGGGACCGAGGAGACCCTGACGGCGGATGCCGTGCTCATCGCCACGGGTGGGCACCCCCGCGAGCTGCCCGACGCCCAGCCCGACGGCGAGCGGATCCTGAACTGGACCCAGGTGTACGACCTCGACGAGCTCCCCGAGGAGCTGATCGTGGTCGGGTCGGGTGTGACCGGCGCCGAGTTCGCCGGTGCCTACCAGGCGCTCGGGTCGAAGGTGACGCTCGTGTCGTCGCGGGACCGGGTGCTGCCGGGTGAGGACCCGGACGCGGCCGCCGTGCTGGAGGAGGTCTTCCGGCGGCGCGGCATGAACGTCATGGGACGCACCCGGGCGCAGTCCGCGAAGCGGGTCGGGGACCGGGTCGAGGTGACCCTCTCCGACGGGCGGGTCATCACCGGGTCGCACTGCCTCATGGCCGTCGGCGCGGTTCCGAACAGCTCCGGCATGGGGCTGGAGGAGGCCGGCGTCCGGCTGCGCGAGTCCGGTCACATCTGGACCGACAAGGTCTCGCGCACGACCGCTCCCGGCGTGTACGCGGCCGGTGACGTGACCGGGGTCTTCGCCCTCGCGTCCGTGGCCGCCATGCAGGGACGCATCGCCATGTACCACTTCCTCGGCGACGCCGTGGCCCCGCTGAACCTGAAGACGGTCTCGTCGAACGTCTTCACCGACCCGGAGATCGCCACCGTCGGCTACACGCAGGCCGACGTCGACGCGGGCAAGATCGACGCCCGGGTCGTGAAGCTGCCGCTGCTGCGCAACCCGCGCGCCAAGATGCAGGGCATCCGCGACGGCTTCGTCAAGATCTTCTGCCGGCCGGGCACGGGCATCGTTGTGGGCGGCGTGGTCGTGGCGCCCCGCGCCTCGGAACTGATCCACCCCATCTCGATCGCGGTCGACAACAATCTGACGGTCGAACAGATCGCGAACGCCTTCACCGTCTACCCCTCGCTGTCGGGCTCGATCGCCGAGGTGGCACGGCAGTTGCACACCCGGAAGATGAACGGCGACGGCTGAGGCCGAAACCGTCTCCCCGCTGGTCACGGGGAGTGTTCGACCATGCGTACGGCATAGGCGGGGCGACTAGGTCCTATACCACTTCCCGCTGCTCGGTGCGAACATCTTCTGCTATTCAGCGCAAACTGCTGAAAGCAGACGGTCGCTGGCGTTACTGTCAGTTTCGTGTTCGCTGCAGAACGTCGCCAATTGATCCTCGAAATGGTGCGAGCGAACGGGGCCGTGTCGCTCCGTGAGCTCGCCCGCGTCGTCCAGACCTCCGAAGTGACCGTACGGCGGGACGTGCGCGCGCTGGAGGCAGAAGGACTCCTCGACCGCCGGCACGGCGGTGCGGTACTGCCGGGCGGTTTCACGCGGGAGTCCGGCTTTCCGCAGAAGTCCCATCTCGCGACCGCCGAGAAGACCGCCATCGCCGACCTCGCCGCGAATCTCGTGGAAGAGGGGGAGGCGATCGTGGTCGGGGCGGGTACGACGACCCAGGAGCTGGCCCGCCGGCTCGCCCGGGTGCCCGGCCTGACCGTCGTCACCAACTCGCTGCTCGTGGCGCAGGCCCTGGCCCACGCCAACCGGGTCGAGGTCGTGATGACCGGCGGCACGCTCCGCGGTTCGAACTACGCCCTGGTGGGCAGCGGGGCCGAGCAGTCCCTGCACGGGCTGCGCGTGTCCCGGGCCTTCCTCTCCGGGGCCGGGCTGACCGCCGAGCGGGGGCTGTCCACGTCCAACATGCTGTCGGCGTCCGTCGACCGGGCGCTGGTGCAGGCCGCCGCGGAGGTCGTGGTCCTCGCGGACCACACCAAGCTCGGGACGGACACGATGTTCCAGACCGTGCCGACGGACCTCATCACGCGCCTCGTGACGGACGAGCCGCCCGCCCACGACGAGCGTGCGGCCACGGAGCTCCAGGCACTGGCCGACCAGGGCGTGCAGATCGCCGTGGCCGGCGGGCAGGGGGGTTCCGCGGGGTCTTCGGGCCCCGGGGGTGATGCCGCCCCGGCGCGTCAGCAGCGCCGGGACGTGCCGTTGCCCGGGCCCCGGCGGCAGGTGCCGGGAGGCGGGAGCGGTGGGTTGCGCTCCACCTCGATGCTCGGCGAGCAGGGGCCGGGAGCGGAGCGGGCCCGGGTGGCGGATCTACGGCGGCGGTGAGCGTCGCGGCGGCGGGGGGCGGTCGCCGCGACCGTCCGTGCCGCCCCTGCGGGCACCTCTCAAGCCCTTGAGGCGCTGGGGACGACTGCCCGCAGCGCAACGGCGCGGCCCCTGAGGGGCCGCGCCGTGGGTGATGCCGTGGTGGGTCAGTCCTTGATCTCGCAGATCGCCGCGCCCGACGTCACCGACCCGCCGATCTCCGCCGACAGGCCCTTGATCGTGCCGGACTTGTGGGCGTTGAGGGGCTGCTCCATCTTCATGGCCTCCAGGACGACGACCAGGTCGCCCTCCTTGACCTCCTGGCCCTCCTCGACCGCGACCTTGACGATCGTGCCCTGCATCGGCGAGGCGAGCGTGTCACCGGAGGCGACGGGGCCCGACTTCTTCGCCGCGCGGCGCTTGGGCTTGGCGCCCGCCGCGAGGCCCGTGCGGGCCAGGGACATGCCCAGCGACGACGGGAGGGAGACCTCCAGGCGCTTGCCGCCGACCTCGACGACCACCGTCTCGCGGCCCGGCTCCTCGTCCGCCTCGGCGTCGGCCGGCGCGGTGAAGGGCTTGATCTCGTTGACGAACTCCGTCTCGATCCAGCGGGTGTGGACCGTGAACGGGTCGGTCGAACCGGTCAGCTCGGGCGCGAACGCCGGGTCCTTCACCACCGCGCGGTGGAACGGGATCGCCGTGGCCATGCCCTCGACCTGGAACTCCTCCAGGGCGCGCGCGGCCCGCTCCAGGGCCTCCTTGCGCGTGCGGCCCGTGACGATCAGCTTCGCCAGCAGGGAGTCCCACGCCGGGCCGATGACCGAGCCGGACTCCACGCCCGCGTCCAGGCGCACACCCGGGCCGGACGGCGGGGCGAACGTCGTGACCGTGCCGGGCGCGGGCAGGAAGTTGCGGCCCGGGTCCTCGCCGTTGATGCGGAACTCGAAGGAGTGACCGCGCAGCGGCGGGTCGTCGTAGCCGAGCTCCTCGCCGTCGGCGATGCGGAACATCTCGCGCACCAGGTCGATGCCGGCGACCTCCTCGGTGACCGGGTGCTCGACCTGCAGACGGGTGTTGACCTCCAGGAAGGAGATCGTGCCGTCGTTGCCGACGAGGAACTCGACCGTGCCGGCGCCGACGTAGCCGGCCTCCTTCAGGATCGCCTTGGACGCGCGGTACAGCTGGGCGACCTGGTCCTCGGAGAGGAACGGCGCGGGGGCCTCCTCGACCAGCTTCTGGTGGCGGCGCTGCAGGGAGCAGTCACGGGTGGAGACGACGACCACGTTGCCGTGCCGGTCGGCCAGGCACTGGGTCTCCACGTGCCGGGGCTTGTCCAGGTAGCGCTCGACGAAGCACTCGCCCCGGCCGAAGGCCGCCACGGCCTCGCGGACGGCCGAGTCGTACAGCTCCGGGACCTCTTCCAGCGTGCGCGCGACCTTCAGGCCGCGGCCGCCGCCGCCGAACGCCGCCTTGATGGCGATGGGCAGGCCGTGCTCCTCGGCGAAGGCGACGACCTCGTCGGCGCCGGACACCGGGTCGGGCGTGCCGGCCACGAGCGGGGCGCCCGCGCGCTGCGCGATGTGCCGGGCGGCGACCTTGTCACCGAGGTCGCGGATGGCCTGCGGCGGCGGGCCGATCCAGATCAGACCCGCGTCCAGGACCGCCTGGGCGAACTCGGCGTTCTCGGAGAGGAAGCCGTAGCCGGGGTGGATCGCGTCCGCGCCGGACTCCCGGGCGGCCTTCAGCACCTTCTCGATGTCGAGGTAGCTGGTTCCCGGGGTGTCACCGCCCAGGGCGAACGCCTCATCCGCGGCGCGGACATGCAGAGCGTCCCGGTCCGGGTCGGCGTAGACGGCCACGCTCGCGATCCCGGCGTCCCGGCAGGCCCGGGCCACGCGGACAGCGATTTCGCCACGGTTGGCGATGAGCACCTTGCGCACGATTGAGGCTCCCTCCTTGAAACAAGCCGAGTTTAGGGACTGCCGACACGGCACTTCGACCCGTCCCCAGTGGTGAGCTTGCCCACACGGAGCGTGATGCGAGGCCCGCTCGACCCGCGAAATCCCTTGTCGCACCGCAGAACGCAGTACTCCTCCGGGAAACCCTAGCCGTCCCCTGTGGTCAAGGTCTCTGTCATCACGTGCTGCGGGCCACTCCGTTTCTTTGTGGAGTCCCTACGAATGGCCCAATGATTCTTTGCCCGTCACCGGACCCTTGTCCCCAGGTTTACCGGTGAGTAGCCTTCGCGCTGTCCCGAACGGAAGAGGGTGGGCGCGGTGGTGCGCAGGCCGGTGGCGTGGGTCGTGGCGGTGGTGCTGTTCGCCGAGGCGTTCGGCGTCGCGGCGCTCAACTGGTTCCTGGGGGTCGTCGTCGACCGGCAGGAGATGTCGCTGGCCGGGCTCGACCCGCACATGATGTCGGTGTCGTCGAAGATCGGCGGGATCGCCTTCGGCCTCTACTTCGCGCTGTGCGGCCTGGTCGCGCTGCTCGTGGCGGTGCGCGACCGGCCCCCGGCGGGCTTCGGGCGGGTGCTGCTGATCAGCGCGGCGGTCGTGCACGCGCTGCTGGGCGCCTTCACCTGGGGACTCGTCGGCTGGCCGGCGTTCCTGTTCATGGTGCTGGTGCTCGCCCTGATCGTGCTCCTGCTGATGACCTACGACCGTCCGGCCGGGCCCGCCGGGCCCGCCGACGCGGCGCCCCGGGGCGGGGCGGGCGACGGCGGGCCCCCGGTCACCTCTCCGCCGGCGCCCACAACTCCGTGATGCCGACGCCCAGTTCGCCCAGCAGCCGCCGGACCAGGGGCAGGCTGATGCCGATGACGTTGCCGTGGTCGCCGTCGATGCCGTCGATGAACGGGGCCGAGCGGCCGTCCAGGGTGAACGCCCCGGCGACGTAGAGGGGTTCGCCGGAGGCCACGTAGGCGGCGATCTCCTCGTCCGTGGGCTCGCCGAAGTGGACGACGGTGGAGGCGGTGGCGGAGACGTACCGGCCGGTGAGCGTGTCGTAGACGCAGTGGCCGGTCTGCAGGGTGCCGGCGCGGCCGCGCATCGCCTTCCAGCGGGCCGTGGCCTCCTCGGCGTCGGCGGGCTTGCCGAGGGCCCGGCCGTCCAGGTCGAGCACGGAGTCGCAGCCGATCACCAGGGCGCCCTTGACGTCCGCCCGGGCCGCCACCACGGAGGCCTTCGCCTCGGCGAGGGCGAGCGCCAGTTCGGCGGGGGTGGGGGCGGTGACGGCGTCCTCGTCGACGCCGCTCACGATCACCTCGGGGGCGAGGCCGGCCTGGCGGAGCAGGCCGAGCCGGGCGGGGGACTGGGAGGCGAGAACGAGTCGGCGGCGCGGCTGGTCTGTCATGCGTTCAGCGTATCGGCGGCGCCGCGCTCCCTCATCTCACGCCGATCACGAGCATCGCCAGCACCATGGCCAGGGCCAGGAGAACACTCAGCCGCCGCAGCATGCCCTGCATGTCCCGCAGTTCCTCGGGCGGTTCGTTCTCGGGGTCGGACCACAGCATGAGTCCAGCGTGCGGCCTGGCGGGGCGGGGCGCCTGAGTAGGGGTACTCAGATCGGCGCCCCGCCTTGTTCCGCCGGGCGCGGCACCCCGCGCCCGGGAGCGTCAGGCCGGCCAGTACGTGCGGCCCCAGGCCGACGGCCCCGGCTGGGGCAGGCGGCGGGCGGCGATCCGGGACGGGTCGGACCAGGAGTCGCGCGGCGTCGGCGCGCCGGGCGGCGTGGCGGCCGCCGCCGCGGCGCGGGCCCTGACCACCGCCAGGGCGGCGGCCAGCTCCTCCGGGGTCGGGTTGCCCCGTACGACCTTGATCGTCATATGGGCTCCTGGTGGCTAGAGGGGGATGTTGCCGTGCTTCTTCGGAGGCAGGGATTCCCGCTTGGTGCGCAGTTGACGCAGGCCGCGTACGACGTGCCGGCGGGTCTCGGACGGCAGGATCACGGCGTCGACGTAGCCGCGCTCGGCCGCGACGTAGGGGTTGAGGAGGGTGTCCTCGTACTCCTGGATCAGCCGGGCGCGCACCGCCTCCAGGTCCTCGCCGTTCGCCTCCGCCTCGGCGAGGGTGCGGCGGTGCAGGATGTTGACCGCGCCCTGGGCGCCCATGACGGCGATCTGCGCGGTGGGCCAGGCCAGGTTGAGGTCGGCGCCCAGGTGCTTGGAGCCCATGACGTCGTAGGCGCCGCCGAAGGCCTTGCGGGTGATGACCGTGATGAGCGGGACGGTCGCCTCGGCGTAGGCATAGATCAGCTTGGCGCCGCGGCGGATGATGCCGTCGTGCTCCTGGTCGACGCCGGGCAGGAAGCCGGGGACGTCGACGAAGGTCAGCACCGGGACGTTGAAGGCGTCGCAGGTCCGCACGAAGCGGGCCGCCTTCTCACTGGCCTTGATGTCCAGGCAGCCGGCGAACTGCATCGGCTGGTTGGCGACCACGCCGACCGGCCGGCCCTCGACCCGGCCGAAGCCGGTGACGATGTTCGGCGCGTACAGCGGCTGCGTCTCGAAGAACTCGGCGTCGTCCAGGACGTGCTCGATCACCGTGTGCATGTCGTACGGCTGGTTCGCGCTGTCCGGGACGATCAGGTCCAGCTCGCGGTCCTCGTCCGTGACCTCCAGGTCCGCCTCCTCGGGGAAGGCCGGCGGCTCGGAGAGGTTGTTGGACGGCAGGTACGACAGCAGCTGCTTGATGTACTCGATCGCGTCCTTCTCGTCGCCCGCCATGTGGTGGGCCACGCCGGAGGTCGCGTTGTGGGTCCGGGCGCCGCCCAGCTCCTCGAAGCCGACGTCCTCGCCGGTGACGGTCTTGATGACGTCGGGTCCGGTGATGAACATGTGCGAGGTCTGGTCGACCATGACGGTGAAGTCGGTGATGGCCGGGGAGTAGACCGCGCCGCCCGCGCACGGCCCGACGACCAGGCTGATCTGCGGGATGACGCCGGAGGCGTGGGTGTTGCGGCGGAAGATCTCGCCGTAGGCGCCGAGGGAGGCCACGCCCTCCTGGATGCGGGCGCCGCCGGAGTCGTTGATGCCGATGACCGGGCAGCCGGTCTTCAGCGCGAAGTCCATGACCTTGACGATCTTCTGCCCGTAGACCTCGCCCAGCGCCCCGCCGAAGACGGTGAAGTCCTGCGAGAACACGGCGACCGGGCGGCCGTCGACGGTGCCGTACCCGGTGACGACGCCGTCGCCGTAGGGGCGGTTCTTGTCGAGGCCGAAGTGGGACGAGCGGTGCCGGGCGAACTCGTCGAGCTCGACGAACGAGCCCTCGTCGAGCAGGAGCCCGATCCGCTCACGGGCCGTCAGCTTGCCCTTGGCGTGCTGCTTCTCCACGGCGCGTGCGGAGCCGGCGTGCGTCGCCTCGTCGATGCGGCGCTTCAGATCCGCGAGTTTGCCCGCGGTCGTGTGAATGTCAGGCTGCTGCTGCTCTTCCGGCTCGGACATCGGGATGCGGCTCCCTGCCTGCTCAAAAGGGGGGACGGTTACTCATCCGTAGAGTAGTGGGGGCCCTCCACATCGGCAGTGCGGCGTTTACCACACCTAGGGTGGCTTGCATGACGCCGCGAGATGCATCAGAGCCGCACGGAAGCCGCTGGTCCGACCTGGACCGGCCGCCCCTGAACGTCACCGCCCTGCGCCGGGGCCTGGTGCGGGAGGGAGGGCTGTGGTCGGGGGTCGAGGTCGTCCAGCGCACCGGCTCGACCAACACCGACCTGGTCGCCCGGGCGGCCGGGGGCGAGGCCGTGGAGGGCGCCGTCCTCGTCGCCGAGGAGCAGACCGCCGGGCGCGGGCGCCTGGACCGGCAGTGGACCGCGCCGCCGCGCTCCGGCCTGTTCTTCTCCGTCCTGCTCACCCCGGCCGAGGTGCCGGTGGCCCGGTGGGGGTGGCTGCCGCTGCTCACGGGCGTGGCGGTGGCGACGGGACTGGCCCGGGCGGCGGGCGTCGACACGGCGCTGAAGTGGCCCAACGACCTGCTGGTCAACGTCGGGGGAGAGGAACGCAAGGCGGGCGGGATCCTCGCCGAGCGGGCCGGTGACGACGGGGTCGTCATCGGGGTCGGCATCAACGTCACGCTGAGGGCGGACGAGCTGCCCGTGCCGACGGCCGGGTCGCTGGCGCTGGCCGGGGCCGTGAGCACGGACCGGGATCCGCTGCTGCGCGGCGTGCTCCGCGCCCTGGAGGAGTGGTACGGGAAGTGGCGCGCGGCCGGGGGCGACCCGGGGGTGAGCGGGCTGCACGAGGCCTATGCCGCCGGATGCGCGACGCTCGGGAGGGTGGTCCGGGCGGAGCTGCCGGGGGATCGGGCGCTGGTGGGGGAAGCGGTGGCCGTGGACGGGGACGGGCGGTTGGTGCTGGCCACCGGGGAGGGGGTGCAGGAGCCGGTCGGGGCGGGGGACATCGTGCACGTGCGGCCCGTGTGAGCCCGATGATCCCGCGTGATCCCGGGTGAGCGTGCGTGATCCCGCGTGATCCCGCGTGAGCGTGCTCGGCGCTGCGAACGCCCGCTGCCGAGTCGGATCCAGCGGCCCGGGGCCGGGCGGGCCCCGGGGCGGCGGGAAAGACGCCCGGGGCCCCGGCGGCGCCCGGCCCTTCACCCGTCGGCAGAACCGACGGAGTGAGCTGGCGCACACCTGCCGTAGAGTTGAGGCCGGTCGATACATGACCGTGACAGATCGGAAGGGCAGCACGCGTGACCGTCGACGACTCGGGCTCCGGCACGGACGCGCAGGGCGCCGACCCCGGCGAGGATCCGCTCGCCCTGCGGCTGGAACAGCTCATCCTGGGCGCCGAGCGCCGCTACACCCCGTTCCAGGCGGCCCGCAGCGCCGGGGTCTCCATGGAGCTGGCCTCCCGCTTCTGGCGGGCGATGGGCTTCGCCGACATCGGGCAGGCCAAGGCCCTCACCGAGGCGGACGTGCTCGCCCTGCGGCGCCTGGCCGGTCTGGTCGAGGCCGGGCTGCTGAGCGAGGCGATGGCCGTCCAGGTGGCCCGTTCCACCGGGCAGACCACCGCGCGGCTCGCCGAGTGGCAGATCGACTCCTTCCTGGAGGGCCTGACCGAGCCGCCCGAGCCGGGCATGACACGCACCGAGGTGACCTACCCGATCGTCGAGCTGCTCCTGCCCGAGCTGGAGGAGTTCCTGGTCTACGTCTGGCGCCGCCAGCTCGCCGCCTCGGCCGGACGGGTCGTGCAGGCCGCCGACGACGAGGAGATGGTCGACCGGCGGCTGGCCGTCGGCTTCGCCGACCTGGTCGGCTTCACGCGGCTGACCCGCCGGATGGAGGAGGAGGAGCTCGGCGAACTGGTCGAGGCCTTCGAGACGACGGCCGCGGACCTGGTGGCCGCCAACGGCGGACGGCTGATCAAGACCCTCGGCGACGAGGTGCTGTACGCCGCCGACGACGCCGGCACGGCCGCCGAGATCGCGCTGCGGCTGATCGAGACCATGGCGCACGACGAGACCATGCCGGAGCTGCGCGTCGGCATGGCGTTCGGCACCGTGACCACCCGGATGGGCGACGTCTTCGGCACGACCGTGAATCTGGCGTCCCGGCTCACCTCGATAGCTCCGAAGGACGCCGTCCTCGTCGACACCGCGTTCGCCGAGGAGCTGATCCGCACGAAGGACGCCCCGGCTTCCGAGGCGGAGGCGGCCGAGGAGGCCGCGGCGGCGGAGAAGGAGGGCGAGGAACCGCCCGTGTACCGGTTCGCACTGCAGCCGATGTGGCAGCGGCCGGTGCGCGGCCTCGGCGTCGTGGAGCCGTGGCTGCTCACCCGGCGGGACGGGGCGCCCTAGCTGTATTGACCCGCAGGGTTGTTAACGCGGCTGATCGGTGGGTGGCCGCCGAGTGCGGTGTGGCAGCGGTGGTGGTTGTAGGTGTGCAGGAAGTCTGCCAGGGCTGCTGTTCGTTCGTT